>JBGAWP010000007.1:0-106781 GCA_044227505.1 Chitinophagales bacterium
CACCGCACCGGAAGTAGAAAATGACAGACGCGCAATGAATACCACCAACGGAATGCGCCGTGCTATGAAGGAAGGTAGATGGGTTAACCGTGCAATTGTAGGATATAAGTTTATTTATGACGAACGACTTAAACCAATTTTGGTCAAGAGTGAAAAAGCTATACTGGTAAAAGAAGTATTTGAACTTCTTTCAAATGGTACTATGGCTATGGAAGAAGTGAGGAAGTTAATTGCGCGTAAAGGATTAAAATGCAGCAGAAATCATTTTTGGAAACTTGTTAGAAATCCTATTTACTGTGGACAGATTTTAATTAAAGCATATAGATCAGAGCCCGAAGAAATTGTGCAAGGTATTCACGAACCGATTGTAAGCGAAGAATTATTTTATCGTGTTCAAAATGTATTGTTTAACAAGAAGAAAATCAAAGCGAAATCTCAAACCAAATCTGATTTTCTGCCCCTACGCGGATTTCTGGTATGTCCTGATTGTGGAAAAAATTTAACGGGAAGTGCATCAAAGGGGAATGGCGGCAGATATTTTTATTACCACTGTCAACCAGGATGTCCTCAAAGGGTAAAAGCTGATGTTGCCCACAATTCGTTTTCTGAATGGCTTGATTCATTTTCATTTAAACCTGAGATTGCGGATTTATATCTTGCGGTTATCGAAGATACTTTTAAAATAGAAGAGGGTGACAGAGTAAAGGAAATACAGCGAATTAAAAATGAGATTGAAAGTGGAAATGCAAATTTATTGAAAGTTGAAAAGAAATACATTAATGATGAATTAGAAAAAGATTCTTATATCCGGCTCAAAGAGTCCTATAAAAAAGATGTTTTCGAATTACAAGATCGCTTAACGGAATTACAGACTACTGATTCGGGATTTATGCAATACATGAGTTATGGATTTTCTGTTTTATCGAACCTGAAATCGTGTTATGAATCTGCCGATGTTGAATTGAAACAAAAATTGATTGGTTCGATATTCCCTGAAAAATTAATTTTTGCGAATGGAATGTATCGAACCACAAAAGACAGTGAAATACTTCGTCTGCTTTGCATGACTGGCGCGGATTTCAAAGGAATGGAAAATAAAAAGTCCCGCATAAATGCGGGACAGTTCGCTAAGGTAGCCCGTAGGGGAATCGAACCCCTGTACCAAGAATGAAAATCTTGTATCCTAACCCCTAGATGAACGGGCCGTTTTCTCAAAAGAGATGCAAAAGTAGCGCAAAAAACCATTTTGTAAAAGTTTCTGCGAAATAATTATCGCGAACTGGGTAATTTTACGGGATAATTATGAGTAACTATCGCATAGCAATCAATGGATTTGGGCGTATCGGAAGGATTTTCCTCCGGAGGGTCCTCGAAAAAAATAATGTTGACGTAGTGGCTGTAAACGACCTTACCGACGTGGAAACCCTCGCTCATCTCTTCAAATACGACTCTATTCACCGCAAATTTAGCGGCGAAGTGCATGTTGAAGGCGGTGATCTGATCGTAAATGGCAAACGAATCAAGGTTTTTGCGGAAAAAGATCCGGCAAATCTCCCCTGGAAGGATTTGAACATCGATCTTGTGCTCGAATCATCAGGGCATTTTCTTGATATGAAATCAGCAATGTTGCACGTTGCCTCGGGAGCTAAAAGGGTTTTATTGTCGGCACCGCCAAAATCCCCCGATATTAAAACCATCGTTTTAGGGGTAAATGATAATATGCTTTTTAAGGATGATATCATTATCTCCAATGCCTCCTGCACCACTAATTGTGCTGCTCCGATGATAAAGGTGCTCCACGAGCATTTTACCATCGACTACGCCTATATCACAACCACCCATTCCTATACCTCCGACCAGCGATTGCACGATGCTCCGCATAAAGATCTGCGCAGAGCAAGAGCAGCTGCATTGAGCATGGTGCCCACCAGTACGGGTGCCGCACAAGCCATTGCTGCAACTTTTCCGGAATTAAAAGGGCGAATCGGAGGAGCAAGTATCCGCGTTCCGGTTCCTGATGGTTCAATTACAGATATAACCTGCACTGTATTAAAACCGGCGTCCATCGAAACAGTAAATGCCGCTTTCAAAGCTGCATCAGATTCCTATTTAAAAAACATCCTGTCCTATACCTCCGAACCTCTTGTTTCCGTCGATATCGTGGGTGATCCACATTCCTGTATTTTTGATTCTGAATTAACGGCAATAACAGGAAATATGATTAAAGTAATGGGTTGGTACGATAATGAATATGGATATTCAAGTAGGTTAGCAGATCTGGTAATTAAAATGAAAGAATTGTGAAGTAGGAAGTAAGAAGTAGGAAATAAGAAATAGGAAGTAGGAAATAGGACATGGCACGGACACGGAAATTTAGAACGTATCATGTATAAGAAAAACAATTGGTTGGATTTACTACATTTCGGAGCAAGTGAGGCTTTCGCTCTTAGCGAAGGTCTCACTAATGGTAAAGTCCACCTCTAGTGAAGCTCTCGCTTAGCGTGATCTTACTAGCGTTTATTTAAAAACAAATCATAAACAACTTAAATAGTATAAATTAAATGCGATCAATTCAAGACTACAACTTCAAAGAAAAACGCGCTCTCATCCGCGTTGATTTTAATGTGCCTTTAGATAAAAAAACTTTTGAGGTAACTGACGATACAAGATTAAAAGCAGCCATCCCGACCATTAAAAAAATTTTAGATGATGGTGGTTCTGTGGTGTTAATGTCACACCTGGGGCGACCAAAGGGAGGGCCTGAGGAAAAATATTCCCTCAAACATATTGTAAAACATCTTTCCGAATTAATAGGCCAAAATGTAAAATTTGCCGACGATTGTATCGGCGATGATGTGCGTTTTTTAGCATTAAATTTATTACCCGGTGAAGTATTGTTATTGGAAAATCTGCGTTTTCATCCCGAGGAAGAAGCCGGAGATAAAGATTTTGCAATTCAATTAAGTGAGTTGGGAAATGTTTACATAAACGATGCATTCGGCACTGCTCATCGCGCACATGCATCCACAACCATAGTTGCAGAATTATATACTCCTGAAAATAAAATGGCGGGTTATTTATTGGCGGCAGAAGTGGCTGCTGCAAATAAAGTATTGAACGATCACGAAAAACCTTTTACAGCAATTATTGGCGGCGCAAAAGTTTCTGATAAAATTTTGATATTGGAAAAATTAGTGGAAAAAGCAGATCATATCATTGTTGGGGGAGGAATGGCTTATACCTTTATTAAAGCAATGGGCGGAGATATCGGAAATTCTTTATGCGAAGAAGATAAACTCGATCTCGCAAAACAGTTAATGGAAAATGCAAAAACAAAAGGCGCAAATATTTTATTGCCTTTCGATTCTGTGATAGCAGATAAATTTGACAACGAAGCAATGAAAAGTAATTGTCAGAGTCACGAAATTCCAGCAGGTTGGATGGGACTCGACATCGGACAAAAAGCAATTAAAGATTTCAGCGATGTAATTCTCGCATCCAAAACCATTTTATGGAACGGACCCATGGGCGTTTTTGAAATGGAAAATTTCAGCAACGGAACAATTCAAATTGCAAAAGCAATTGCACAGGCAACAAAAAATGGTGCTTATTCCTTAGTAGGCGGCGGCGATTCCGTAGCAGCAGTAAATAAATTTAATTTATCCGATCAGGTAAGTTATGTTTCAACCGGGGGAGGAGCTATGTTGGAGTTTTTTGAAGGAAAGGTTCTTCCGGGCGTGGCAGCAATTGACTTATAAATTGACAATTGACAATTTGGGCTCGTAGTTGGGAGGAAAATTAATTTTCTATGTAATACTTTTATATTTATGAAAAATAGTCGTTCAATTAACTTAAACGACTATTTTTTTTGGAGTGATATGGTAAATTTTTTATTTGTCGAATATCACCCTGGTAGACATTAGGTTTCAATCCCTAATCCGATTCCCGTTATCAATTATCAATTATCAATTATTCCCTAATGATTGTTTTTGTAAATTTATCAGAACTATTTATTATTTCCAGAATATAAACTCCGGCTGAAATTTCAGATAGGTTTATTTTAGTAATTTCATTATTAATAATTTCTTCAAATATATTTTTACCATTCAAATCAAATATTTTCAAAATACTTTCTTCAGCAACATTTGTTATCATTAAATATTCATGAACCGGATTTGGGTAGACAACAATTGCACTTTCGTTTATTTCTGTAGCGCGACATGCCAATGTTGTGAATGTGTCGGTTTCAGAAAATAATGAACCGCCATACACATCACACCAGGTTCTCACTTTCCACTCATATGTAGTATTACAATCTAAACCTGGTAAAAATCTTAATCCGTCATTTGCAGGTTTTTTATTCCATTCAAATGTTCCAACTTCTCTCCAATAAACCCTATATTTAACTCCGCCTGGTTTGGGGGTCCATACGAGCATTGCGGAGTTAGTAGTTATTGAAAGTGCATTCAGATCAGTAACTGTTTCACATCCTTCCGCAGTTGTTCTGAACATCCAAAGATCATAGGCTCCATTATTGCCTTCAACATCCCCATCAATAGAGGAAGTCTCACCGGTTACCAATATTCCGCCATCTGCCATTATCTGCATTGCGCCACCATTTCCTGCTCTGTCCCATTCACTTCCACCATAACATTTTTGCCAGTCAAGGTCACCCATATAATTTAGTTTTACCATCCATATATCATGACCTCCATGGTTACCTGAAACATCTCCATCATTTGCTCCTGCAGTATTCAAAAGTATATATCCACCTGAATTCATTTCACGCACCGAATTACCATAGTCAAAGTATGAACTTCCTAATGTAATTTGCCACCAAAACGCACCGGTATTGTCGAGTTTCACAACCCAGCTATCACCCGCGCCGTGGTACCCGGAAATTAAACCATCGGAGGAATATGTGGTTCCATTTATTATGTATCCTCCGTCTGCTGTCTGAATTACCTCATTGCAATATTCTTCATCAGTTCCGCCTAAACTTTTTTGCCATTCCAAATTCCCCATGTTATCGGTTTTTACTATCCAATAATCCTGCACGCCATAAGGATCAGTAATATCGCCATCATTGGAATATGCCTGACCACCTAAAATATATCCTCCATCGCTGGTTGGATGCACACTGGTTCCATAATCAAGATCGGAACCTCCATAACATTTCTGCCATTCAATTTCACCGTTAATATCAGTTTTAACAACCCAATAATCCCATCCATGATTGCCGGTTACATCACCATCAAAAGAAAGACTATGACCAATCATAATAAATCCGCCATCCGCTGTGAGATCCGAACCGATCGCATATTCTCTATTTGATCCGCCATAACATTTCTGCCAAAATAAATTGCCATCAACATCCAATTTAAAAGCCCAAAAATCGAACTGCCCATGATTGCCGATCACATCGCCGTCGGTGGAATTTGTATAACCTGTAATTAAATAATTTCCATCCGACATCTGATGTATTGCATATCCGTTTTCATCACCCGATCCGCCAACTGTTTTTTGCCACATCATATTTCCGTTGGCATCGTATTTTACAACCCAGATATCAAATGCACCACCATGAAAACCGGTAACATCGCCATCGTTACCATAAGTATAACCAACAGCAATATAACCACCATCAACCGTGGCAGTAACCGCATTCCCGTTATCAAAATCGGAACTTCCGGAAGTTTCAGAAATAATCAAAGAAGGTGGTTCATAACCATACACCGAACTATTGTTCAGCATAATAATTGATAAAACTATCAAGTAGTAAACAATCTTTTTCATAAGTAAAGTTTTCACGAAGTTATTTTATTGTTAAACCTGCAAATCTGACTTAAATCATTGCAATTATTGATTCTCATCACAATGCTATTTTGCCGATGGTTTTAATAATAATGGTACACGACTAATTTCAATCCGTATTCGAGTTAAAAAATTGTCAATTGTCAATTGTCAATTTGCATTCCCCTTTCCTCAGACCTGCACAGGTTTCCAAAACCTGTGAGGTCGAGGCGTCATCAATTGTCAAATATCAAGTCAATTAATCCGCGTTTTTTATTTTAAGCGACTATTTTCAAATTATTTTTCCGCGCAATTTTCAAATTAATTGGCGTTATTATTAATTCTATCCGAGTAATAATGGTACACGATTAATTCCAATCCGTCGATGGGTTCAAATTGTCAATTGTCAATTGTCAATTGTCAATTTTTTTACTCTAATTTCGTAGTGTTTATCTCTTATGACCGGTTATTGGAACCACATCCCTCTCTTCCGATATTTGGTCCCTTTTGTATTGGGGATCATAATATCCATTCAATTGCAACTACAGGCTATAGTGTATTTGTATAGTTTTTTCGGAGTGTTGTTTATTTATTTTTTATTTCAGGTAATACATAAATTATCATCTGCATTCCGGCTTCAACCTTTGCATGGTTTTTTATTTCACTTAGTATTATTTTTTGGGGGAATATGTATTGTGATAAAAGATACTCCCGTGTATCACGATGATTATTTTATGGTGCATGCAGATAGTATTTCTGTTTTCGAATGTAGAATAAATAAACCCCCGGAGCCGACCGGTAAAAATATTAAATTGTATGTTGATGTGGATTTTTTAATAGAAGATTCTGTTTCCACTCCTGTTAATGGAAAATCCATTGTGTATATCAAAACCGATACTTTATTCCCGCAAAAATTTAATTATGGCGATATTATTTATGTAAAAAATAAATTCACTGCACCTCAGTCCCCAAAAAATCCGGAGGCATTCGATTACAAAAAATATTTGAAGAATTTAAAGATCTATCACGTTGCATTTTTAAAGGAAGGAGAGTACCAAAAAACGAACAGAAACGAAGCGAAAACCATCTGGACACATATTTATGGCTGGAAATCCTATTTTATTCGTTTAATGGAAAAACATATTAAAAATGAAAATTCGCTTTCGGTGGGAGTTGCTTTAATTATCGGACAAAAAAGCGTAATTCCCGATGAAGTGCAACAAGCATACGCAAATACAGGCACTATGCACATTTTGGCAGTTTCCGGTTTGCATGTTGGCATCCTATACGTAATTCTCGAGTTTTTGTTTCGCCCCTTTTCCTTTTTTTTCACCAAACGCTCCAAAGCAGCTTTGTTTAAAACGGTAATAATTCTCATAATAATTTGGTTATATGCATGTTTATCCGGTTTATCGCCCAGTGTAAATCGTTCTGCTGTAATGTTCACTTTTCTTGCTTTGGGAAAATTGTACGATCAACAGATAGATAGTTTTAATATATTATTTGTATCCATGTTTCCATTGTTGCTCGACGATCCCTATCAAATTACGCAGGTGGGATTTCAATTATCGTATCTGGCGGTGGGAGGGATAGTGTTTTTTCAACCGCTAGTTTATAATATCTGGAAGCCCATCAATATTATTGCTAAATATTTCTGGTCCATGACCTCCGTTTCCATCGCTGCACAAATTGTTACTTCCCCGATAGGAATATATTATTTTCATCAGTTCCCGAATTATTTTTTGCTTTCCAATATTGTTGCCATTCCGGTTTCCTTTTTAATATTGGTTTTAGGAGTTGCATTTTTTGTTTTGGGCGCCATACCTTTTGTAGGTTCGGGCATTGCCTTTTTGCTCGATTGGTGTTTGCGTATCATGAATAATTCGGTAATACGCATTGAAAAATTACCTTATTCCGTTACCGATAATTTATATCTGAATACTACTGCCACATTACTATTTTATCTCATCATTATATTTTTCGGAGCATTTTTAGTGTTAAAAGAAAAAAAATATTTTTTGGGGATGTTGGCGGGTATTTTATTGTGTAGTTTGAGTCTCACCCTGCACAAATTCGAAAACAACAATAATTGTTTTATCAGCATCTACAACCTGAAAAAAAACACCGCCATCGTTATCAACAATGGAACTACCGCTTATGTATTTACCGATACCGATTCACTCCGCAATTCCCAGGAATATACCTTTCATCTAAAGAATAATTTTATTAAAAATGGAATTAAAGATGCGCAATACATCAATATCAAAACACAAAAAGAATTTACACCCATAACTTCCTTTTATTACCGTTATCCCTTTTTATATTACAACGGAAGCACTCTTTATTTTCTCGACAAAGAAACCCGCAACGATTCCATCCCCAACGCCGAAATAATAAATTACGTAATACTCATTCAAAATCCTTTTCTAAAGATTGATTCTACCACCAACCCCTTCCCAAATGCCACTTATATAATAGATAATACCAACAGTTGGAAAAGCAACAATTATTGGACTAAACAATTTGGAAGGATGGGGGTGCCGGTTTATTCGGTGAAAGGGGAGGGATGTTATAGGTTGGAATAGAATAGTTAATCCGGTAATTGTCCAGTCAAATTTTCCGGCTACGCAGGAGGTCTGCTACATACCAGAACCTTGAATAAGTCGCAGTCACAGTCACAGTTTGACGCAATGGATAATTTTCCTCCGACTCAGAACCGCAGCATGTAGTGGTCGACGCAGGAGATCTACTACATGACAGAACTTAGAACGAGTCGCAGTCATGGTCTCAGTCGCAGTTTGACGCAATGGATGGTTTTCCTGAACTCAGAACCTCAGCATGTAGTAATCGACGCAGGAGATCTACTACATGCCAGAACTTAGAACGAGTCGCAGTCACAGTCTCAGTCGCAGTCGCAGTTTGACGCAATGGATAGTTTTCCTGAACTCAGAACCGAAGCATGTAGTGATCGACGCAGGAGATCTACTACATGCCAGAACGCCCCGCCAACATTTGTGCATAACCCATGTGCATTTCCTGTGCACAAATTTTTTTGGCATCTCGGTGTACAAAAGTGTACAAAAGTGTAATAAAAATTATAGGTTTACGTTCAAATTAACACTAAAACCAAAAAATGGCTTTCCTGATCGGTGAATATGAGTGTACCCTCGACGTAAAACAGCGCATTCGTGTGCCTGCGGGACTGCTCAGTCAGCTTACAGGAGACGACGCCGGAAAGTTCGTGATAACCCGTGGTATTGACCCATGCCTTTATCTATATCCGCAAAGTGAATTCTACACAGAAATGGACAATGTGAGCAAGATTCAGGAGAATTCGGAAGAGGACAGGGACTATAAGACCCAGTTTTATAGCGGAACCTCGGTTTTGAATATCGATTCTAGCGACAGGATCCTGATTCCCAAATTGCATTTATTGCATGCCGGAATTACCAAAGATATCATCATGGTGTGCATGAAAAATAAGGTTGCTGTCTGGAGTATGGAGCGTTTCAGCGCAAAATTCATGAAAATGGACGCAACACAATACCAGCAATTGTCTGAAAAAGTGAGAAGTAAATATGGTATATGAGTGCAACATACCACATACCCGTTCTTTTACATACAAGCATTGAAAATCTGATAACTGATCCCAATGGAACTTATGTGGATGTCACCTTTGGCGGCGGCGGACACACAAGAGAGATCCTAAAAAATCTCGGTGACAAAGGGAGACTCTTTTGTTTCGACCAGGATGCAGATGCCGAAAAAAATTACATCAACGAGTTCAGCGCTAACGAACAAGTGACCTTCATCCCGCAGAATTTTCGCTACATGCAGAAATTTCTGCGGGTACATGGAGTTACACAGGTGGATGGAATTCTCGCCGATCTCGGTGTAAGCTCCCATCAATTTGATGAAGGCGAACGCGGATTTTCTGTTCGTTTCGACGGTCCCCTCGATATGCGCATGAATAATAACCAATCCATTTCCGCATACGATGTAATAAATAATTATACGGAAGATCAGTTGAAAAATATATTCAGCCTTTATGGTGAAGTGCGCAATTCAAAACAACTCGCACATATCATCGTGAACGCCAGAACAAAAATGAAACAAAACGGCGGCAGAGGAATTGCAACAACCGGTGAATTAAAAAATATTGCATTAACCGTTGTAAAAGGAGAACACAGTCCCTATCTCTCCACCGTATTTCAAGCAGTAAGAATTGCAGTAAATGATGAAATGGGAGCACTGCGCGAAATGTTGGAAAGCACAACTCAATTGTTAAAACCGGGTGGAAGATTAGTAGTAATAAGTTATCATTCCCTCGAAGACAGAATGGTAAAAAATTTAATAAAAACAGGATCTGTTTTAGGGGAAAACGAAGGCGACATGATGGGAAGAAAAATAATTCCATTTAAATCCCTTACAAAAAAACCTGTTTTACCATCAGAACAAGAAATAAAAGAAAATCCAAGATCACGCAGTGCAAAAATGCGAATTGGAATTAAAGAATGAATGCCCTCGACCTACCAGGTTTTTTTTAACCTGGTAGGTCTGAGGGAAGGGGAAGAAAATTAAATAATGAAAAATGAAAGAATGAATTTCCACCTGAACGAAATTTTTTAACCAGCGACGACCTCACAGGTTTTGGAAACCTGTGAGGTCTAAGGGGAAATTAACGCAACAATAATTAAACATATCAATAAAAAATGTCAACCGATAAAAAATCCACCACCGAACAAAAACGAAACCTTTCAGGTATGCTGAAGTCGTTTGACGAGGTGTCGTTTTTCAGGTTGGAAAAATTAATAAGTAATATACCCTATTTCTTATTTGTTGTGGTGATCGGAATATTTTATATCTGGAACAATCACAGAGGAGTGGAAATGGAAAGAGAAATAAGAACAGTAAACCAGCAATTGCTGGAAAAACAATATTACTATAATGCAACACGCGATTCGCTTACACAACACAGTCGCCAAAGTACTGTTGCAAAAATGGTTGACACATTACAAATGCAGGAATTATCACATCCGCCATATACCATCAAAACAAAAAGTGGACAACACTAAAAAAGACATATTATGGAGATTGTATCTCTCGCTTGCAGCTTTTGTGTTGCTTGGCATTGCTATTACTGCACAAATTGTTAAAATACAATTTGTGGAGGGTGATAAATATCGCGCAATGGCTGATAGTGCACGTACCAAAAGTCAGGAAATTGCACCTAAACGCGGAAGTATTTTATCAGAACACCATGAGATTCTCGCAACATCATTTCCTTATTACAGAATATATATGGATCCTGTTGCACCGAATGATGTCGACTTTAAAAAGAATATAGATTCTTTATCCATACAACTTGCAAATTTATTCCGCGATAAAACTGCTGCACAATACAAACAAAAAATTACGCAGGCTCGCAAACAAAAAAAACGTTATATCGAGATATATAAAAAAGCAACACTGCCGCAAAAACAAAAATTGGAAAATTTTGCTTTGTATCGTCTCGGAAAAAATCGCGGAGGATTAATTACCGAACAAATTGAAAATCGCGCATACCCATATAGCAGTTTAGCAAACAGAACAATAGGATACGTAAAAGATGGAAGAAAAATTGGATTGGAAGGAACCTATGATACGCTATTGACCGGAAAACCCGGCGTAACTAAAATGCGCAAAATTTCCGGAGGAAGCTGGATGCCCATCAGCGATAAAAATGAAGTGGATCCGGTTGATGGGGTTGATGTGGTTACAACACTGGATATTAATATGCAGGATATTACCGAAACTGCCTTGCGCAGATCGTTGGTAAAAAATGATGCAGCCTGGGGCACTGCAATTGTAATGGAGGTAAAAACGGGAAAAATAAAAGCAATTGCAAATTTAACCCGCACCACAGTTGGTCAATATAAGGAGGATTATAATTATGCAATTTCTACACGCGTTGAACCGGGATCCACATGGAAGTTATTTTCTTTAATGTGTTTGTTGGAAGATGGATTATCTATTAATGATCATGTTGACCTCAATCAGGGAACATTATTATTTGCCGACAGAACCATGCGCGACAGTGAACCGCATAACAGAAGAAATGTAACAGTGGAAACTGCATTTGCACTTTCGTCCAATGTTGGTATATCAAGATTGGCGTATGAATATTATCAAAAAGATCCACAAAAATATGTTGATCATTTAATTCAATCAGGAATTACAGAAAAAACCGGAATTGAAATAAGTGGTGAACCAAAACCTTATTTTAAAAAGGATCCGAAGGATAAAGAATTATGGTATAAAACTACTATTCCATGGATGAGTGTTGGATATGAATTAACGGTTACGCCTTTGCAATTACTTACATTCTATAACGGAATTGCAAACGATGGTAAAATGATGAAACCTTATTTAGTACAGGAAACACAACAATTTGGTGCTACAGTAGAAAAATTTGAACCTATTGTGCTAAATGAAAAACTGTGTTCAAAAAGTACGGTGGAGCAATTACAACAATGTATGCTTGCAGTAGTGGATAGCGGTACTGCAAGACATTTAAAAAATGATTATTATCAGTTTGCAGGAAAAACAGGAACTGCTCAATTATTGGAAAATGGCGTGTATGGGCACAATCACCTTGCAAGTTTTGCAGGTTATTTTCCCTATGATAATCCTAAATATTCCATAGTTGTTATCATAAGTGATCCTAATAGTCCGCTATATTATGGTGGTTATGTTTCCGCACCAGTTTTCAGAGAAATTTCCGATAAGGTGTATTCCCATTTTATCAATATGCGCGATCCGGTAAATATGGCGGATACTTCATTTGTGGGTGTTACTGCCAGCGCAAAAGGAAATGCGTACGATTTCCGTCAGATATTAAAATGGCTGAATGTAAATGAAACATTTGATGATAATGAAGAGTGGGTCGCTATTAATACGAACGGAAAATCTTCCACACACGAATTAATTAAAACTTATCAATATACCATGCCCAATGTGAAAGGAATGGGTTTGCGCGATGCCATGTATTTATTGGAATCCAACGGATTAAAAGTTGGAGTGAGTGGAAGTGGTAAAGTAATATCACAAAGTGTGGAAGCAGGCCAGGCAATTAATAAAGGAACCTTTGTAAGTATACAATTGAATTGAAAAAATTAAACGAAATATTAAGTGTTATTAAATTCACTAATTCCGGTGAACGCGATCTGAACAAGATCGAAATTACCGGCATTACCGCTGATAGCAGAAATGTGCAGCCCGGATTTTTATTTGTTGCGGTAAAAGGAACTTCGGTGGATGGTCACGATTTTATTTCCAAAGCAATTGAACTCGGTGCTGTTGCAATTATTGCAGAACATCCAATTACTAATGCAGAAGCAGAATTAATATTTGTTGTTGCGGATGCCGGAGAGGCACTCGGGAAAATTGCGCATAAATTTTACAATTCTCCCACCGAACATCTTAAGTTAGTAGGTATAACAGGTACTAATGGAAAAACCTCCGTTGCAACCTTGTGTTATAATTTAATTAAGGATCTCGGATTCAAAGTTGGATTAATTTCAACCGTAGAAAATAAAATTCAGGATACCATAATTCCGTCCACACACACAACTCCCGATCCGGTACAATTAAATAGTTTATTGTCGCAAATGGTGGAAGCGGGTTGCGATTATGTATTTATGGAAGTGAGTTCGCATGCGGCACATCAAAAGCGCATTGCTGGATTAAAGTTTGCCGGTGCTGCTTTTACTAACATCACACACGACCACTTAGATTATCACAAAACATTTGATAAATATATTGCAGCGAAGAAAATGTTTTTCGACGCACTGGATAAAAATGCTTTTGCTCTTGTAAATGCTGATGATAAAAATGCCGCTGTGATGGTGCAAAATTGCAAGGCGGTTAAATATACTTTTTCCGTAAAAGGTACAGCTGATTATACTGCGAGAATAAAAGAGAATGTTATTTCAGGATTGGTATTAAATATAGATGGAAGTGAATTTCATTCGCATTTATTAGGTGAATTTAATGCATGGAATTTATTAACTGTGTATGCCATAGGTCGCCTTTTGGGATTTGATACAAATGAAGTGCTTTCCGCCCTAAGCAAACAAACTGCAGTGGAAGGAAGATTTGATGTGATCTATTCTTCTGCAGATTCTATTACCGGAGTAATTGATTATGCACATACTCCTGATGCAGTGGAAAAATTATTATCCACAGTGCGCTCCATGTTAAAAAATGAGCAGCAATTATTAACCGTTGTTGGTTGTGGTGGCGACCGCGATAAAACAAAAAGACCATTAATGGCGAAAGTTGCGGCAACATTAAGTGATAAAATTATTCTCACTTCCGATAATCCGCGCAGCGAACAACCGGAAATAATTATTCAGGAAATGGAAGCAGGCATTGAAGGTGATCTGCGCAAAAAATCGCTTTCCATTTTAGATAGGAGAGAAGCTATTAAAACTGCAGTGATGCTCGCAAAACGCGGTGATGTTATATGTGTTGCAGGAAAAGGTCATGAAAAATATCAGGAAATAAAAGGAATAAAATATCCCTTCGACGATAAAAAAGTGCTTTCGGAAACCTTTAAAACCCTTTCGAGATAATGTTATATTATTTATTTAATTGGTTGGATGAAAAATATGATTTTCCGGGTGCGGGGATGTTTCAGTATTTATCTTTTCGCGCAGGAATGGCCGTTTTATTATCCCTGATCATTTCCATCATTATCGGAAAATGGATCATTAAATATTTGCAGAAACAGCAAATTGGAGAATCTGTACGCGACCTTGGGCTGGAAGGCCAGTTAAGTAAAAAAGGCACTCCAACAATGGGAGGACTTATCATTATCGCCGCCTTATTAATACCCGTATTATTATTGGCAGATCTTAAAAATATTTATGTCATCCTGATGTTGATTGTTACCGTTTGGATGGGATTGATAGGATTTTTAGATGATTATATCAAAGTTTTCAAAAAAAATAAAGAAGGCCTTCGCGCTAAATTCAAATTAATGGGGCAAGTAGGATTGGGTACCATTGTGGGTTTGGTACTTTATTTTTCTGACGATATTAAATTGCGTGATTATGATCACATTTATGTGTATGAAGTGGAAAATGGTCATGCAGTTGGACGTCCCATTGAAACCTATCCTTCCAATAGTGTTCGATTAGAAGGGGATGGCATTTTAGATAAAGACGGAACAAGGTTCTTAAGCCACGATACACGTTCTACAAAATCAACCATTCCACTTGTAAAAAATAATGAATTTGATTATGAATGGTTGGTGAGTTGGGCAGATGATAGCACTAAGGTTTGGTTATTTCCCCTCGTCTTCATCATTATTATTATAATAATTATCACCGCAGTTTCCAATGGAGCAAATTTAACAGATGGTTTGGACGGTCTTGCAGCGGGAACTTCCACAATAATTGTTTTAACACTAACCATTTTTGCTTATATCGCAGGTAACGCAATACTCAGCGATTATCTCAATATTATGTACATCCCGGAATCGGGTGAATTGGTAGTTTTCAGTGCTGCATTAATTGGTGCATGTGTTGGATTTTTATGGTATAACGCATTTCCCGCACAGGTATTTATGGGTGATACCGGTAGTTTAACTATCGGCGGAATTATAGCATCCCTCGCAATTGCAACCAGAAAAGAATTATTAATTCCTGTGTTATGCGGAATATTTCTGGTGGAAAATTTAAGTGTGATGATACAGGTATTTTATTTTAAATATACCAGGAGAAAATACGGCGAGGGGCGAAGGGTATTTTTAATGAGCCCTTTACATCATCATTATCAGAAAAAAGGAATGTTTGAAACAAAGATCGTAACACGTTTTTGGATCATCACAATATTATTGGCAATTATTTCCATAGTAACACTCAAGGTGAGATAAATGACGAAACGCATTGTCATATTAGGTTCAGGCGAAAGCGGCACAGGTGCGGCGATACTTGCAAAACGCAAGGGATTCGACGTGTTCGTGAGTGACAAGGGTACGATTAAAACTATTTATAAGGATAAATTATTATCAGAAAATATTGAATTTGAAGAGGGAACACACTCGTACGAAAAAATATTTTCCGCTGATGAAATAATTAAAAGTCCGGGTATACAGGAGAAATACGAAGTGATGAAAAAAGTGCGCGAACACAATATTCCTGTTGTAGGTGAAATTGAATTTGCGTGGAGATATTGTTCCGGAAAAGTAATTGCAATAACCGGTAGTAATGGCAAATCAACATGCACGGCACTTACCTATCATTTATTGCAAAAAGCAGGAATGAATGTCGCCATGGGTGGAAATATCGGAAAAAGTTTTGCAGAACTCATTGCAAACGGCGATCATGAATATTATGTATTGGAGATCAGCAATTTTCAATTGGATGATGCTGTAACTTTTAAACCATTTATATCCGTTCTTTTAAATATAACACCTGATCATCTCGATAGTTATAATTATCAATTTGAAAATTATATCGCATCCAAATTTCGCATCATCATGAATCAGGGTCACGGCGATTATTTTATTTATAACGCAGATGATCCTGTTATAGAACAAGAATTATTAAAACCAAATTATCATAAAACGATCACATCGCTATCCGCATTTTCTTTTACCCTGAATGACCGTTCGGGTGAAGGAGGGTGGATTTCCGGTGACACTCTCAATATTCAACTCAACCAAAACAAATTCAACATGACCATCAACGAATTAGCGCTACAAGGAAAACACAACCAATACAACTCTATGGCTGCTGCCATTACAGGGAAGGCTTTGGACATTAAGAACGAAACAATTCGCGAAAGTCTGATGGATTTTCAAGGATTGGAACATCGCCTCGAATTTGTTGCAAAAGTGCACGGCATTTCTTTTATCAACGACTCCAAAGCTACAAATGTGAACAGCACCTGGTTCGCACTGGAAAGTCAGAACAATCCTGTTATCTGGATCGTAGGTGGAATTGATAAAGGAAATGATTATTCTTTAATTACTGATCTGGTAAGAAAAAAAGTAAAGGCAATTGTTTGTCTCGGTGCCGATAACACAAAAATTCACGAAGCTTTCGGTAAACTGGTTGATATTTTAGTGAATACAGAAAGTATGAAAGATTGTGTGGAAATGGCATATCGTCTCGGAAATAATGGCGATGTGGTTTTATTATCTCCCGCATGTGCATCATTCGACCTGTTCGAAAATTTTGAAGACAGAGGTCGTCAATTTAAAGCAAGAGTGAAAGAATTATAAATTAAAATTACAACAAGCAATTCATGAGCCAACCGGTAACATATATGTTAAGTAAAGTAAAAGGCGACCGCTATATCTGGTTGGTCGTTTTTGTGCTTTCCGTGTTCTCTATTCTTGCGGTATATAGTTCTACAGAAACCCTTGCTTATAAATCTGCCGGAGGTAATACAGAGTATTATCTTATTAAGCATACAACCATTTTAATATTTGGAATTTTTTTGATGTATTTAAGTCATTTAATTCCGTTTAAATATTATAGTCGCATTGCTCAGATATTATTATGGTTGTCGGTACCCGCTTTGTTATATACCATGTTTCTTGCTCCGGAGGTGAATGATGCATCAAGATGGATAACATTGCCGGTAATTAATCTCACATTTCAAACCTCAGATCTTGCGCGTTTTGCATTGATCATGTATACTGCGAGGATATTATCTAAAACACAGGATAAAGTGGATTCGTTTAAAGAAGCTTTTGTTCCGGTTATATTACCTATCGCAATTATTTGTGCATTGATCTTACCGGAAAATTTATCTACGGCAAGTGTATTATTTTTTACATGCATCGTTTTAATGTTTGTTGGTCGCGTTAATTTTAAATATATCATGCTCACGATAGGAGCAGGAATTGTTTTACTGGGAATCGTTATTGGTTTATCGTATTTATTGCCTGATGTAGGTCGGTTGGGAACCTGGAACACGCGTGTGGAAAGTTTTATAAATGGGGGAGATGGCGATGAGGAATTTCAGGTGGAACAAGCAAAAATTGCGATTGCTCAAGGCGGAATTTTAGGAGTTGGTCCGGGAAATTCCACACAAAAAGATATTTTACCTTATCCCTATGCGGATTTTATTTTCGCGACGATAATTGAAGAGTACGGATTATTTGGCGCGGTTGTTTTTATTTTTTTATACCTCGTTTTATTATATCGCTGTATTAAAATAGTGATTAAAGCACCGAGCAGTTTTGGTGCATTACTCGCTGTAGGATTGGGATTGTGTTTGACAATTCAGGCATTTGCAAACATGGCAGTAGCAGTGCACTTGGTGCCAACCACAGGATTGACATTACCATTGGTAAGTATGGGTGGAACATCACTTTGGTTTACCAGTTTAAGTATAGGAATTATTTTAAGTGTAAGTCGCGAAATAGAAGTAAAAGAAGAAAAAGATTCGGCGAAGGCAGAGGAAGAAGAGGATGTTATTTTGGAAGAGGAATGAAATGTATTATATGGAATAGCAAGTAATTGTGTTGTCCTATGTCCTACGTCATATGTCCTACGTCCGACGTCATATGTCCTACGTCCTCAAAAATCCTTCGTGGCAAAAAAACGAACAATTTAAAATGAAACAACCAATAAAAATATTAATCAGCGGCGGAGGAACAGGGGGACATATTTTTCCTGCGATTGCTATTGCCAACGAGATCAGGAGGAGAGAACCTGATGCTGATATTTTATTTGTTGGTGCGGAAAATAAAATGGAAATGGAAAAGGTTCCTAAAGCGGGTTATAAAATTAAAGGTTTATGGATAAGTGGATTTCAGCGCGGATTGGATATGCGTAATTTAAGTTTTCCATTTAAATTGATTTCCAGTTATTTCAGATCAGGTGCCATTGTAAGAAAATTCAAACCTGATGTAGCAGTTGGTACCGGTGGATTTGCTAGTGGCCCTGCATTAAATGCTGCAATAAGAAATGGAGTGCCGGCTTTAATTCAGGAACAGAATTCTTTTCCCGGAATTACCAATAAAATTTTATCGCGTAAAGCAAAAAAGGTGTGTGTGGCTTATGATGGCATGGATAAATATTTTCCTGCAGAAAAAGTTGTAAAAACAGGAAATCCCGTTCGTCAAAGCATTATTTTATGCAATGTAAAACCTGAAAAGGCACGCAAGGATTTTGACCTCGATCTCGATTGTAAAATATTATTTGTGGTAGGCGGAAGTTTGGGATCAAGAACACTAAATAATTGTGTGAAAGCCGGTTTGGATAAATTGCGCGAAGCAAATATTCAGGTATTGTGGCAAACGGGTTCTCTATTATTCGATGAATGTAAATCCTCGGCCAAAGGATATGATAATGTGAAAGTATTTGATTTTATCACCAATATAGATCACGCTTATGCTGCTGCGGATGTAATTGTTTCAAGAGCAGGCGCAATAGCAATTTCTGAACTATGCCTTGTTGGAAAACCGGTCATTCTGGTTCCATTTCCCTTTGCCGCTGAAGATCATCAGACTAAAAATGCATTGGCTTTGGTAAATGGAAATGCAGCAGTGCATATCAGTGATAAGGCAGCGCAAAATGAATTAGTGACAGCAGCAATATCATTGCTGAATAATGATAGCAAAAGAAAAGAATTAGCCGACAATATTCAAAATTTCGCTATTCCGGATGCAGCGGAAAGAATAGTGGATGAGGTATTTAAATTGATCAGCAAAAATTAATTATCGTTTATAAAAATGCAATTGGATAAAATTAAAAATGTGTATTTTGTTGGTATCGGAGGCATCGGTATGAGCGCACTTGCACGTTATTTTAATTTGCAGGGTGCCCGGGTTTCCGGTTACGATCGCACGCCAACTGCATTAACCGACCAATTGCAAAAAGAAGGAATTAATATTCATTTTGAGGATACTATCGATCTTGTTGATAAAAATGCAGAACTGGTGATCTATACACCGGCAATTCCTAAAAATCACAAGGAATTAAATTATATTATCTCCAATAACTACCCATTGTTTAAACGTTCGGAAGTGTTGGGAATGTTGAGTAAAGATAAATTTACCATAGCCGTGAGCGGTTCGCATGGAAAAACAACAGTGTCGGGAATGATCACCTGGATATTAAAAAATTCGGGTTACGATTGCACTGCTTTTTTAGGGGGAATTTGTTCCAACTTCAATTCCAATTTCGTACATGGCGAAAATGATGTGATGGTTGCAGAAGCTGATGAATACGACAGATCTTTCATGCGTTTGTTTCCGAATATTACCGTTGTAACAGCTGTAGATTCCGATCATTTGGAAATATATGGAACACAAGCGGAGGTAGAAAAAGCCTTTATCGAATTCGCCAACAAAACAGAAATAGGTGGGGAAATTATAATTAAAGCGAATTTACCAATCATACCATTTTTAGAACAACATACAACGCAGTATGCGCTGGAAAATAAAACGGCAGACCTTTTTGTCTCAAATTATATGATCACCTTATCAGGAAGTGAGGTGGAATTAAGTAATGGTATTCGATACACACTTAAATATCCCGGAATACACAATATTGAAAATTCGGTAGCTGCAGTTGCAGTTGCTTTGCATCTTGGAATTTCACATGAAAATATTGCGGAATCACTTAATACCTTTAAAGGAATTCACCGCAGATTTGAATTGATCGCATCAAATGATCATAGTGTTTATATTGATGACTATGCACATCATCCCGAAGAAATAAGAATGTTTTTACTGAGTGTGCGCGCTATTTATAAGGATAAGAAGATCACCGCAATTTTTCAACCGCATCTTTTTACCAGAACAAGAGATCTTGCTGATGGTTTTGCCGCAAGTTTGGATATTGCTGATGAGGTTATTTTGTTGCCTGTTTATCCCGCAAGAGAGGAACCAATTGCGGGAGTATCTGCGGATACTATACTGAGCAGAATAAAAAATCCGAAAAAATCAATTTTGAGTAAGGAAGAACTGCTGCTAAGAATCCGAGAAAAAGATTTTGAAATACTCTGTACCATTGGTGCAGGCGATATCGATAAATTAATAAAACCTATTGCTGACATCATAAACTCAAAATCATGAGCCTGAAAAAGAAAATATTTCGCGTTTTTGGTTTGTTGTTAATTCTTATCTGTGTTACCGGTTTGGTGATGTTGACCTCCTTTAATTCCAAAAAACAGGAAACAGTGGTGTGCGGAAAAGTAGATATTTTGATCGATCACGATAAGGATATCTATTTTTTAGATGAATCAGATATCAAATTGTTATTGATAAGATCTTTTGGAGATTCCGTTAAAGGGGATATGATCAAAAATATTGCTGTTGGCCGTATTGAAAAAGTGATTGAAAAAAATGATTTTGTGCAAGATGCGGAATGTTGGCTGGATGCAAATGGTGAATTACATATCAATATTGTACAGAAACAACCACTTGCAAGAGTTATTAACAGCAGTGCTGTGAATTATTATATTACAGAAAAAGGAAATAAGATGCCTATCAGCGCTAAATTTACGAGTCGCGTTCCCGTAGTTACCGGAAACATTAAAGAAGGCACTTATAATTCCAACATGATAGAAACTCAGGTGCTCAAAAACGTACTCGAATTATCGCGTTTTATTCACGCAAATACTTTCTGGAATGCACAGATCGAACAGATCTTCGTCGCTGATAACGGCGAATTTATTTTAATTCCGAAATTGGGTGATCATAAAATTGAATTTGGTGGAATTAACGATATGCAGGAAAAATTCAATAAACTCGAAATATTTTATAAAGAGGGATTGAATTATATGGGCTGGGACAAATATGAAACTATAAAGCTTGACTATAAAGGTCAGGTTGTTTGTGATAAAAAAATGCAACTATGAACAACAGTAATCGAATTATTACAGGTCTCGATATAGGCACAACAAAAATTTGTGTTATTGTCGGACAAATGACAGATAACGGAAAGATCCAGATCCTGGGAATGGGAAAAGCGGATTCTTTTGGAGTAATGCGCGGTGTTGTTGCTAATATTGACAAAACCGTAGAGGCAATTAAAATTGCTGTGCAGGAAGCACAAGAAAAAAGTGGCGTTGAAATTCACGATGTATATGTCGGAATTGCAGGTCAGCACATAAAAAGTTTGCAACATCGCGACATCTTCACACGCAACGATGCGGAAAATGAGATTTCCATGGATGATATCGATCAGATGGTGTTGAACATGCACAAACTTGTTCTGCCTCCCGGCGATCGTATCATTCACGTTTTACCACAGGAATTTATTGTAGATGGTGAACAGGGGATTAAAGACCCCATCGGCATGAGTGGAGTACGTCTAGAAGCGAATTTCCATATTATCACCGGACAAATTGCAGCTGCCAAAAATATTTTTAAATGCGTGGAAAAAGCAGGATTAAAAGTTATTGATCTCGTGCTTGAACCATTGGCATCTTCAGAATCGGTTTTAAGTGAAGAAGAAAAAGAAGCAGGTGTTGCTTTAGTGGATATTGGTGGTGGAACAACAGATATCGCAATTTTTCAGGATGGAATTATAAGACATACTGCCGTTATTCCTTTGGGTGGAAATATTATCACTGAGGATATTAAGGAGGGTTGTATGATCATGAAGAACCAGGCGGAAATTTTAAAAATTAAATTTGGATCTGCTCTTGCAACAGAAACGGAGGATAACGAAATAATATCCATCACAGGATTGAAAGGACGTGAACCAAAAGAAATTAAAGTAGAAAATCTGGCAAGAATAATTCAGGCGAGAATGGAAGAAATTCTGGAACATGTATATTATGAAATTAAATTATCTGGCCATCATAAAAAATTAATTGGCGGAATTGTGATCACAGGTGGTGGAGCACAATTAAAACATTTAGTACAACTGGCATCTTATATCACCGGAATGGATGCACGTGTCGGATATCCCACTGAACATATTTCAAAATCTAAAGTGGAAGATATTCGTCACCCAATGTATGCCACTGCAGTTGGTTTAATACTAAAAGGTTGTGATGACAGAAATTTCAGAAATTTCGAACCGGCAACAGAAAATATTAATCCGAAGCAAGAAGTTAAGAATGTTGTTCCTGAAAATGTAATGAATAATGCAATGCAAAATAATTCGGTGGATGTTGCAGTAGAAAATGAAATGCGTGAAGAAGAAAATGAAACCACCCAACAAGATCGAAAAAATGCAAAACCGGGTTGGCTGAAAAGTATGCTTTCGAATACTAAGAAATGGTTCGAAGAAGATGACGTTTCGGACTTTAAATGATTTTGTAATTTGTTAATTGTCAATTTGATAATTGATAGACGCCAGGAAGATTGAATTAACATTTATAAATTTTATATCACCATAAAGTAATAGAGAAAATGTAGAATTGAAATAAGAATATACAAAAAATCATATTGTTTTCCCTAACCCTTAAAAACAAAATATGAATGCTGAAGAGTTGAAGTTGCGAACTAAGCAGTTTGCAATTAATATCATAAAGTTCTTTGATTCTGTGAGTAGTGATTCCAAAAGTTTGAGAATAATTTCAAACCAATTGATCAGATCTGCTACTTCCATTGCTGCTAATTATAGAGCAGCCTGCAGGAGTAGATCTAAAGCTGAGTTTATTTCTAAAATAAAAATAGTAGAAGAAGAATCAGATGAAAGTCAATTTTGGATTGAACTACTTATTGAAAGTGGAATTGTGAGAAAAGAAAAAATAGAGTTCCTGTTAATTGAAGCAACGCACTTAACAAAAATTTTTTCCGCCTCAGCCAAAACCGCTAAAACAAACAAATAAATGGATAAATGTTAATGGGAAAATAAATTCTCCGGTAATAGAAGAAGTATCATCCGGAGCAATCAATTACCAAATTGACAATTACCAAATTGAAAATAAATTGATTGCCAAATTGAAAATATCAAAATCATCAACGGGTAATAAAAGTCACCGGTCATAATAAAATTATCATCGGGGAAATCAATTACCAAATTGACAATTAACAAACTAATAAATTCTAAAAAAATGTATTTCGACGTACCTAAGGAACAATCATCCATCATAAAAGTAATCGGTGTCGGCGGCGGCGGTTCCAATGCAGTTAACCACATGTTCATGCAGGGAATTAAGGATGTAAACTTTGTGATCTGTAATACCGACCATCAGGCTTTGGAAATGAGTCCTGTTCCAAATAAAATTCAATTAGGGCCAAGCCTTACAAAAGGCCGTGGAGCTGGTTCGCATCCGAGTGTTGGCCAACAGGCCACGATGGAAAGTTTGCAGGAAATAAAAGCTTTACTTGAAAAAAATACCGAGATGGTTTTTATCACCGCAGGAATGGGTGGTGGAACCGGAACCGGTGGGGCGCCTGTAATTGCAAAACTTGCAAAGGAAATGGGAATTCTTACCATTGGTATTGTTACAGTTCCTTTCGGATTTGAAGGTAAAAGAAGAAAATCGCAGGCACATGAAGGTCTGGAAACTTTAAAACATTTTGTTGATGCAATTTTAATTGTTTCCAACGATAAATTGCGCGATATGTTCGGCAATCTTGCATGGAATGATGCATTTGCAAAAGCAGATGATATTTTAACAACTGCAGCAAAAGGTATCGCAGAAATTATTACTGTTCCAGGTTATGTGAATGTCGATTTTGAAGATGTAAAAACAGTATTACGCGATAGTGGATTGGCTATTATGGGTTCCGGTAGTGCAGAAGGTGAGGAAAGAGCAATTAATGCTGTTAAAGATGCATTGGAATCTCCGTTATTAAATGATAATGATATTCGCGGTGCAAGAAATATATTATTAAATATTTCTTCCGGAGTTAAACCGGTATTGATGGATGAAATTGCTGAGATCACCGATTTTGTTCAGGAAGCTGCGGGTAATGATTGTGATATTATCTGGGGAAATTGCACCGACGAAACACTTGGTGATAAATTAATGGTAACCGTTATCGCAACCGGATTCGAAACCATTGAAGAACGCAGTCGCAGGGTAAAAGAAAGCACTTATAAAATAACGCATATCGACACCAATGCATTATTAAATAAAATGCTTGAACCCACAACACATGAAAAAGAGGAAGATGTTGAAGTTAAGGAAAAGGAAGAATTTTCTATTCATTTAAAAAGTGAGAATAAACCGGAAGAAAAAAAGATCAGGAAAGAAGAAGATTCTAATCCGCGTCAGTTCAGTTTCGATTTTGATATGTTTGGAGTTCCCGATCTTAAGGTAGAGGAAGAGGTAGAAGAACTTGTAAATGAACAGGAACCAATTATTACCAGAGAAGAACCGATCACAGAAATTGTTGCGGAAGAAGAGGAATTCACAATAATTAATGAGGAGCAAAACACGAACGAGATTGTTGCTGAAATTAAAACGGAAGAAATAATTGCAGAAATTCCGGAGGTGAAAATAGAGACTCCCGAGATTAAGGAAGAACCTTTTTTCGAAATAAAAAAAGAAACTCGTGAACCATTTATAGAACCTATAATAAACAAAAAGGAAATAAAACCGATCGAGCAAAAATCAGAACCAAAATCTTTTATTACAAATGAAGATAAAATGGGATTGGTAAATAATCAGAGCAACGACAGGATCAATCGTTTAAAAAGTATGAGCATGAAATTGGGAAATAACAATTTAGAAGAATTAGAAAAAGTTCCCGCATACTTACGCCGCAACGTAGACCTGGAAGAAACTCCTGATGCACGCGAGATCAATGTTTCCAAATACAATATCGTAGACGGCGAAAATGGTCCGGAATTAAAAAAGAATAATTCTTTTTTGCATGATAATGTTGACTAAATAATGTTTTACAATACTATTAAAGAAGAGTTAGTTTAATTACTGACTCTTTTTTATTTTGGGCACCCCCTGTCGTGTCCCCACAGAGTTACGCGCAGCGAACTCTGTGGATTCGGAATAATCTTCAACCAAAGGGCAAACTAATTGCAGTATTTATTTACCAATCATAATTCATCCTCCGAGGCCGCGAGTTCCTTCGGTAACTCTGCGGCGAAATTCAGTGGTGCCGTATCCCCACAGAGTTACGTGCAGCGAACTCTGTGGATTCGAAGGTCTATTGTTCATGTTTTAATTGATACCATAATATTTTGCGTTGCAGGGTATCTTTAAATGTCTGCAGCGAAATTCGATATCTTTAATTTTTACATTAATCTCAATTCGGAGGGAAAACGGGCCTCATCAGGTTGCTTTAATATCCCTTATGTGCAGCCACAATTAGTAAACGTTCCGATGGTAGCAGAATTGAGCGAAAATAAGCGCCACCATTTGGAAAAGATGAATTAATATATTGAAATAAATTATTAATTATTAGTTGAAATTTCATTTTACACGTGGCGCCTTTTTCGCTCCGGGTGGCAAACATTAGGGATATTTAAGCAGGCTGATGCAGCCCTTGATTTTTGGTGCTACCTTTTGATCAAGCAAAAGGTAGCGAAACTTCATGGCGAGGATTATTTTCAATTAATTCGTAAACATTATTGTAAAAATTAATAATACTATGTTTACATTATTAATTTATTTATTTAGAAACCTTTCAATCTCAGGCGCAGCAACAATACTCTTCTCCTCCAGCACAAAATGCCCCGCATCCTCATACCGTATTACTTCAGCGTTAATAAATTTCTCTTCAAAACCAATTAAATATTTCTCCGTAATAAACTGATCCTTCATCCCCCAAATTAATAAGGCCGGTTTGGAAGAAATGTTATCTAATTTATTCCAGATACTTTCAAACCAATCCTGGTCCTTTAAAAGCGATTTTGCAAAGGCGACCGTTCCTTTTCTTTCTGATGATCTTGAAAATGGTTTTAAAAATTGTTGATGTATTTCCTTTGTTAACCGCGACCTTTCACCATAAGCTGCAGGTAAAATATATTTAGGAGAAAAATTGAATTGTTTATATAAAAATGGCAACAGCGGACTACCTAAAATTGCCTTCATTTTTTTAAATTCCGGTTCTGCACTTATGCTTTTACACCAGGTATTCAGAATGATAAGTTTATGTATTTTTTCAGGATGTTCCACTGCATAATTCAATCCGATCGGTCCGCCGAAATCATGTACCAATAAATTAAAATTCTTGATCTGCAAGTGATCAATAAATTTTCCAAGTGTTGCTGAGTGGTTTTGTGTGCTGTAATCATAGTCAGAAGGTTTATCACTCAACCCAAAGCCAATATGGTCAGCAGCAATACAGCGAAATTTTTTAGATAAAATTTTTATGGCATTGCGAAATTCAAAACTCCAGGAAGGAGTGCCATGCACAAATAAAAGTATATCTCCATTTCCCTCATCAATATAATGCATTTTTGCTCCGTTCACCTCAAAGTATTTGTGTGCGAAGGGATATTCTTTAGTATCCAGCCAATCAATATTCATATGGTATATTTTTGTATGAGATGTTTTTTAATTTTTTTTAAAGGAAATGCATCCTCATTCATGAGGTAATGATTCACCAACCCATCAATGGTTGCGAAAAATATTTTTGCCTCCACTGCAGGATTAGGATATTTCATTTTTTTGAAATTTTGAGTAAGTGTTGTCATTACAAGCTGTAAACTCGCATGATAAGTTTCATCAAGAAATTGTTTTACCGTATTCTGCATACGTATGGAATGAAACAATTTCCAATACTCTTTGTTCTCCTCTACCAGATCAAAAGTGGATTCAATATGTTTTGAAATAGCCTTTTTCGCATCTTTTTCATTTGTATAAGCTTCCATCGACAATCTGATAACTTCAAATCCCCGATTGAGAATTTCTTTCAGAAGATCGTCTTTCGACGAATAGAAATTATACATAAGTCCCTGCGCAACCTCTGCCTTTCCGGCGATCATTGCAATAGAAGTTTTGTCGTAACCATGGGCTGCAAACAGCTGCAGGGCTACATCTGCGATATGTTCTTTTTGATTGGTCTTCATAATGAATGAACGTTCATTCACAAAGGTAAACTGCAAATTTCGATTGTCCAAATGTGGCAAAATTGAGACACAGGGCACAAGACTGGACCTAGGAAATAGGACATATGACATAGGAAATAGGATCTGACCTAGGACAAGGGAAAGGGATTTAGGACTATTTCGGCTTATTATATTAATTTAATTTCTGATTGATAAATTAAGGTTTCGTTAAAACATTTTGGCGTGTAAGTCATTGCGAGAAATTACGCAGTAATTTCGAAGCAATCTCCCCAATGTTACCTTAATTTTCCAAAAGGTGAATTCCCAATGATGCCCTAATTATTCAAAGGTGAATCTCGCTCCGGAACCTTTGGCACGTGAAAAACACCTGGCCACGGCGTTGCATTAAATTTTTATTCCCTCGAAAATTACTTCGTGTAACCTTCGTGACTTTGTGTCTTAGTGGCAAAAAAATATTAATTAGAAACTAAAATATCATTCCACAGAAAACTACTTACCGCATTCTTCCCGCAATTGCCGTCTTACCGGCTATTAACATCTATTTTATTTCCGGTATATATTCGAAATGCATTAAAAGCAGCCTTCGAGATAAAACTTTCCTAACTTTTTCCTTTTCCAATAATCCCCAAATGCGTATTATGAAAATTGTCCGGAAATTTTAAGCCATAACCAAATACTCTATCCATACTACTATGCGCAAATAACAATAATCCCACGAACTGTAATTCGGGATTTGTGAGATAAATTCCAAGGAGATAAATTAGTATTCCGCTTAATTTGTGATGAAATAAATTATAGGTAAATGCTCCTGTTTTAGTATTGATCAAATATCCGAGCATACTAATATCGGGAGTTAACAAGAGCGCCCAAAAAACCCACCCTTTAAAATCCAATTGCCAATAAAACAAAAACACCGCTAATAAAAACATAGCCGCTTCTTCCAGTTTAATGAAATTTTTCATATTAAATATTTTTAGTATTCATCGCTTTGATGAAATCGGTGATGATATAGGCAATCAATTTCCCTGTTTTATTATCAACCTGTTTGTGTGCGAGAACAGGCGCACCTTCGGCTATGTGCAGATATGCAGCATTCAGATTTTCCGCACAAAACCAAACATATTTTCTTACATCCACGGGTAACATTCCGCTTGGAGTTCTTGCGCTTACCGGAACATTCTGAATGGAATCCAGATCTATTTCAATGCCAACGGCATTTTCATCGCCTCCAAAAAAATCGAAACAAGAACGCAAGGCATCGTAATAATTAATAGACTCTCTTACAAAAATATTATCGTAAGATTCATAAGCTAATCTGTTGGGATATTGCCGGAACATATCCATTGCAAAACTGATATTATAGGATTCATGTAATCCGAAAACCACATATTTATCTAAATAATTTTCCTCAAAAGCAAAAAGAAATCCATTGCCACTATGTCTCCCGTTCATTGGACGCATATCGCTGTGCGGATCACAATTTATTACATGTATGGGTTTGGAATTATTTGCAACACTTACACCTTTTATAATTGGATACGCATTATTGTGTCCCCCGCCAATAACTATTGGAATCTTACCTGCGGAGATAATATTTTTAATAACTTCTGCAACTCTTGCATCCACTTGCTCCACTAGTTTTCTGGCTTTAATTATATCAGCTTCCAATTTGTAATTTAAAGTGGATGCCATTTCCATCAGATCATCAAAATTTACATGCCCGAGAATTAATATTTCTTCCCCGGATAAAAATTGATTGCTTTGCATATTAATAAGAAAATCCAAACTCGGTTTCCAAGCGGCATAAGCTCCTCCGCGACCATAATTTGCGCGAACACCGATGTCTTCCGGCAATCCTAAAACAACAAATTTTGCAGTGGAATTTTTAAGATCAGCAATCCAATTTTCAACATCCGATATTGTTTTTACAAGATCACCAATTTTTTTTTCTCCCTGTCTGTGACGAATACGAGAATTAATTTCGTCACCACTATAAATTATTAATTGATCTTGCATTTGGAAATTTAATTATTTAAACCTGAATGTAGTATCAACTGTTGGTAATTACTCAACCCCATCCATAGCGTTCCTTCGAAAGTAGGAGGATATATACCAATGATAACCGATATACCGGCTGTTCATTGGTACATTATTTTCATCGGTACATTGGTACATCATCCCATTGGTACATTCATTACAAATGAATCACCTCCCCATATGCCGCCGCTGCTGCTTCCATCAACGCCTCACTCATAGTAGGATGTGGGTGAATGGATTTAATTATTTCGTGTCCCGTTGTTTCTAATTTTCTTGCAACAACCACTTCCGCAATTAATTCCGTAACATTTGTACCTATCATATGTGCACCTAAAAATTCTCCGTATTTCGCATCAAAAATTACTTTCACAAATCCTTCGGGTGCACCTGCAGCTTTTGCTTTACCACTTGCAGTGAAGGGAAATTTTCCAACTTTAATTTCATATCCTCCCGCAATTGCTGCAGCTTCCGTTAATCCAACGCTTGCAATTTCCGGTGAACAATAAGTACATCCCGGAATATTATTATAATCAATTCCTTCAGGTTTTAATCCTGCAATTGCTTCCACACAAGTAATTCCTTCAGCACTGGCAACATGCGCCAAGGCAGGTCCGGGAGTTACATCACCAATTGCATAATATCCATCCACATTAGTTTTATAATATTTATCAACGGTAATTTTTCCTTTTTCAGTTTTTATTCCTGTTTCTTCTAAACCGATATTTTCAATATTTGCAACAACACCGGCAGCACTTAAAACAATATCACATTCAATAATTTCTTCTCCTTTTGTTGTTTTAACTTTTACCTTACAACCCTCACCGGTAGTATCCACTGCTTCCACACTTGCTTCGGTCATAATTTTAATTCCTTGTTTTTTAAAATTACGAGCGAGTTCTTTTGAAATTTCTTCATCTTCCACAGGAACCACGCGACTCATAAATTCAACGATGGTAACTTCTGTTCCAATTGAATTATAGAAATAGGCAAATTCAACTCCAATGGCACCTGCTCCAACAACAACCATTTTTTTCGGTTGATTTGGTAAATTCATTGCCTCGCGATAACCGATCACTTTTTTGCCATCTTGTTTCATGGTTCCCAATTCTTTTGATCGGGCACCAGTTGCAATAATGATATGTTTTGCAGTATGAATTGTTTTAACACCTGCAGCATCTGTCACTTCAATATTTTTTCCGGGTTTCAATTTTCCGGTTCCTTGAATTACCTCGATTTTATTTTTTTTCATCAAAAAAGTAACCCCTTTGCTCATGCCATCAGCAACATCGCGGCTGCGTTTAACCATAGCAGGAAAATCTGCTTTCGGTTCTGCAGCAACAATACCATATGCCGAAGCGTGTTTCATATACTCAAACACATTGGCACTTTTGAGCAATGCCTTGGTTGGGATACATCCCCAATTCAGGCAAATTCCGCCCAATTCTGCCTTTTCCACAATTGCCACCTTCATTCCCAATTGAGAAGCCCTGATCGCAGCCACATAGCCACCCGGACCGCTTCCCATTATTATTACGTCGTAGTTCATTTTTTGATTTTTTTGCAAAGATAGGAAAAGAGGGCGAGTGGTGAGTAGTGAGTGGTGAGAGGGGAGTGAGTAGGATGGGAAATGGTGAGTGGGATGTATTGAGCAAGGATGATGGATTGATATCTTGTTGGAACTGATTGGTTCATTGTAAGATATTCCGGACTCACGGTTCACGAATAGGTGAGTGGTGAATGGTCAGTGGTGAGTAACTCCTGCTCAGCCGATGATGCGATTTCCTAGTGAAAATTAATCTTTAATGTTGCGTTAATTAAGCTCACTATTCACCATTCAGTACTCACTATATGAGTAATGAGTTATGAGTAATGAGTTTGCTACTTGTCTGCTTGGTGGTTTGTTTTCCTATTGGTACCAATAGATACACATTAACAATCCACGGACTCACAATTGACGATTCACGATTCACGGTCTTATGATATTTCCGTATATTTGTTACAAAATCGCCTCCAAATGAAAATAATATTTTTCCCAATATTTATTATACTTTCAATGGTCACCATAAAAGCACAGGTTCCGGAATTTGCGCCGATTGGCGCGAAGTGGTGGTACGACCAGATAGAAAAGTTTCCACCTTATAATATTGCATATTGGCGTTTTGAAGTAATAAAGGATACCGTAATTGATGATTTACCATTGAGAAAAATTAATAAAACATTTGTGCATCAGACCGGGGAAAACACAAATTCTTTTTATTTATATTCAGATAGTGGTGAGCTTTTTATTTACAATCCCGAAATTCAAATATTATTTCCATATTTTAATTTTAATGCAAGCGTAGGAGATACGATTCAAACTTCTGATGAATATGATGGTGTCGCAACAAATATTGTAGACTCTATTGTAAATATTGAAATTGAAGGCGAAATGCTTAAACGTTATTATCTCTCCATTGTAGGTGACCCATATTATTATTTTGCGATTGATGGGTATTGTGGTTGTTTTACTGAAAGACTGGGAAGTGATGGATATTTTTTCGCTACATTCGGTGCCGTGGATCCACCGCCGGGTGGACCGCGGAGATGTTATGAAGATGATCTAATAGGATTATACGGAGCAGATGATTTAGAGGATTGTGAGTATATTTCCACCGGAATACAGGAAATAATATCATCAAAATTAAATATATACCCCAATCCGGCAGAGGATAAATTATTTGTGACATATAACATGTATTCTAAACCTCAAATAAAATTAATTAATCTCGCCGGTGCAGAAATTATTATACCTGAAATAACAAATAATCAGAATATTTTGGAATGTGATATTAGCAATATTCCGGCAGGGATGTATTTTATTTCGATAATATCGGAAAATGGAATATATGCAACGGAAGTTTTTGTTAAACGATAATTGTTTTTTATTTACCTGTTTTCTCGTAGACTATGTTTCAATTTGAAATAATTTATGATTCGTTGAAATTTGTGTTTTTGTAGAGTCGCAAAATTTTGCGACTCTACAAAAACACAAATTTCAACCCGGATACTCAGGGAAATATCTAATAACAATCAAAAAATAAAAAACCTGTCTGCCGGCAGTCGCCAGGCAGGCATTAATCGGATCACAACCCGGGAGAATATCCTCCGCAATGAACCCTGCAAACCTTATTAACCCTGATAACTCATTGAATACTGAATAAAGAACAAGGAATATAGAATGTTAATCGGAACGTAACTCAGAACCTGCCTGACGCTGACGCAGTCGGCAGGCAGGCCCAGAACTCAGAACCCAGAACTCAGAACTGAAACATGTAGTGATCGACGAAGGAGATCTACTACATGTCAGAACAAACAACGTTTAACTAAGTTTCTCAACAGCAACTCCCCATTCAAAATACAATTTATCCGCCTCTACTAATTCCATTTTTGGAGAAAAAATAGTTGGGTCAGCATTGATCTTTTTCAAATCATCCAATGTAAATAATTCCGCACCAATGCCTGCTAACATTGCTGCGCCTTTTACGGTGGATTCTAAATATTCGGGTCTGATGACAGGAATTTGTAATTGGTCACTTTGAAATTGCATCATCCAATTATTTGCGGATGCACCACCATCTACTTTTAATTCTTTTAATGTAATTCCGGAATCTTTTTTCATGGCTTCAAATACATCGCGAACCTGATAACATATTCCTTCCAATGCAGCGCGAACGATGTGATCTTTATTTGTTCCTCTGCTCAAACCTGTTATACTGCCTTTTGCGTACATGTCCCAATGCGGAGCGCCTAGACCAGTGAATGCAGGGACAAAATATACTCCTCCGTTATCAGGTAAGCTAGCCGCAATTTGTTCCGTTTCATCACTGGATTTAATTATTTGAAGATTATCTCTTAACCATTGAATAACAGCACCTGCAATAAATACACTTCCCTCCAAGGCATAGTCAATTTTGCCATCAATTCCCCAGGCGATTGTGTTTAATAGTTTTGATTCAGATAATTGAAATGCTGTTCCTGTATTCATCAACATAAAACAGCCTGTTCCATAGGTGTTTTTAGCAGAACCTTTTTCAAAACAACATTGTCCGAATAAGGCAGCCTGTTGATCACCTGCAACACCTTTTATCGGAATTTCTTTTCCGTTAATATTTGCAAGACCAAAATCATCAACTGAATTTTTTACAGTTGGTAAAATTTGGATGGGGATATTTAATAATTGTAATAATGTATCATCCCAACCTATTTTTTTAATATCAAATAACATGGTTCTTGATGCATTACTTACATCTGTTGCAAACATTTTTCCACCTGTGAGTTTCCAAATTAACCAGGTATCAATAGTGCCACATAATAAATTCCCTTTTTCGGCTTTTGTTCTTGCACCTTGTACATTATCCAGTATCCAATTGATTTTTGTTCCGGAAAAATAAGCGTCGATAAGTAATCCGGTAGTTTTGCGAATATATTCCTCGTGACCATTTTGAATTAGTGTTTCACATAATGCCGCTGTCCTTCGATCTTGCCATACAATTGCGTTATAAATTGGTTCACCTGTATTTTTATCCCATACAACAGTCGTTTCTCGTTGGTTTGTAATTCCTATGGAAACAATATCCTCCACATTAATTCCGGAATTTTTAATTACTGCATGAATGGTAAATAATTGGGTCTCCCATATTTCATTGGCATCATGTTCCACCCAGCCTATTTCAGGAAATATTTGCGTAAATTCTTTTTGTTCCTTTGCTATTTCATTTAAATTCTCATCAAAAAGAATTGTTCTTGATGAAGTGGTTCCCTGATCAATTGCCAGAATATATTTCATCGCGATTAATTTTTTAATTTAACCTGCATTAGTACAGGCTGATGATCGGAGAATTCAAAATTGGTATTGATCGTTTTTATTTTTTGCAATTCTATGTTTGGTGAAAGGAGATAAAAATCTATCACTGTTTTAAAAGTTTTATCATTTAAAGGTGTTTCTAAATGCCTGTTTGTAGGAACATCCGGATCATACGCCCAGAGCCAGTTTTCGGGAGTATAATCAAAACTCATGGATGGAGGCATAAATCCGTCATAACCTCCTATAGGAGCAAAAAAATCGTGTTTAAAATTCGGAGGACATTGGTTCCAGTCGCCCCCAGCTATTACATAATTTCCTTTTTTATATTCTTCTTCCACGTATTTTTTAAGATAATTCATTTCGGCATTTTTTATTTCTCCGCTTTCATCATACGCAGAATTATGGGTATTGATTATTATTAACTCTTTATTATTTGCCATCGGAAAACGCTGTGCTAAGAAACACCTGTCAAGAAAAAATATTCTTGTAGGCCATGGAAATTTTCCCGGATATTGAAATCGCTTAGATTCTACAGGTTGATATCTCGCAAAAGTTGCAACTCCACCAGTAACTTTCCCCATAGGATTGGTGTATGGAACAGGAACAAAATTTACATCGTAATTTAATCCAAAACTTGCCGAATAATTTGTTAATGTATGAAATACACTATCGTATTGATTAACTCCAAAACTGCGTGCAGAATTAACATCAATTTCCTGTATCAGAAAAAAATCAACGGTATCGTTTGATCTTAATAAATTTAATTGGCCCTGAAAATCCTTATCCCAAATTTCCTTAGGTGCTCTCACCATTCTTCCGCCATCGTAAAAAAAGTCAGCTTCCTTACCTAGTCCGCCATACCCAATGTTCCAGATCATGAGATTTATTACGGAATCTATAGAATTTGATGCCAGGGCATTACCCTCTGTTTTAACCTTTTCACTTGTTTCGGGAATGGGTTTATATTCAGTAATTGTTCCATAAAGAATTACACCGATCAGATAAAGTGCAACAATTAGCACGAGTAACAGAATGATGCGGAAGGATTTTTTTATATATTTCATAAATTCTGGTATTTAACGTTGTGGTTGGTGACGGGGGTTGGTGTCCGTGGTTGTGTGTTTTTCACCAACCACAACCACGTTTGTTAATGTCGATTTCAATCCCGAAGGTAAAAGTTTTACCTTATATTTATGCCAACATTATATAAAGTATTTATGAATCATTCTACATACGATTGGAAGAACAAAAAAGGTCAGCATATTTTCGCTCAGCGTTGGCTACCGGATGGCAAACCGGTTGCTGTTATATGTCACGTACACGGCCAAAGCGATCACAGCAGCCGATTTGAACATGTGGCTGGGTTTTTTGTGGATCATGATATTGCATTTATTGCTATAGACCTTATTGGTCATGGTAAAAGTGCGGGCGCGCGAGGTCATATTCGTTCCTTTAAGGAATATACTGAGTCGGTTGACATGTTATTGGATGAAGCGGAGAAATTATTTCCCGTTGTTCCTGTGTTCGTTTATGGGCATAGTATGGGTGGAACAATTGTTTTACATCATTCCTTTAATACTTCAAGAAATATAAAAGGATATATTGTTACTTCTCCCTGGATAAAACTGGCATTTGAACCACCAGCATGGAAAGTTGCGTTGGGAAAAACAATTAAATCCATTTTTCCAGCTTTGTTACAGCCTACGGGATTGGTTGCTTCTTTAATTTCGCATGATGAAGAAGTTGTGCAAAAGTATATGAACGATAAATTGGTACATGGAAAAATTTCAGCATCCGCATTTTTTGAAATCCTCACACACGGGTATGCAATTTTAGACCATGGGGATGATTTAAAATATCCTGTATTATTGATGCATGGCACCGGAGATAAAATTACATCCTGTGATGCAAGCAGAACATTTGCAAATAAACATCAGAAAAATTTGACCTTTATCGAAATGGATGGTTTGTATCATGAAATGCATAACGAACCTCAACAATTGACTGTGTTTAATGAAATGTTAAATTGGATAAAAAATACAATAAATAAATAATGTATGGCACCTAAACCAAATGCACTTCAAACTATGACCATAATTTATGCATCTCTTATCATGGGGGTGATATTATTTGGTGTAATGACAATTTTTGTATTGGGAAAACCTGCCCAACCACAAAATGAAATGGATATTTTGGGATATGTAGCAATCATTGCTTCTATTGTTGTACCTCTTGGTGGTGTTTATCTTTACAATAAATTAATTGCCGAAGTAAAAGAAGCTGACGTAAAAACAAAATTAACTAAATGGCGTTCTGCAACAATTATACGTGCAGCAACCATTGAAGGACCTTGTTTATTTTGTGTGGTAAATATCATGTTGAGTGGTGCAGATATTTTTTTATATCTGTATGTTGCACTGCTGGTGTTGATGATATTTAATTTCCCGACAAAGAACAGGGTGATAAATGAACTTCAGATATCGGAAGAGGAATTAAATGCTGCTTGAATATTAATTTACCTTGTCCTATTCAATCCCATAGCCTTCACCATCCAATTAGGTAATGCTTGTTCAGGATCCCTTTTTTGCAGATTTAAATACCATCCAAACTTTTTTAATATCGGCACTTTATGTGTTTCTACAAATTCAATTAATGCCCCATCAGGATCTTCTATATACGAAAAATGACCCGCTGCCTCTCCCATATCAAAATGATCGCCGCTATCTACTGTAAATGGATAACCTTTTGATGTACATAATTCTTTCATTTCTTTCATGCCCTGAATATCAAAACACAAATGAATAAAACCGAGATCCCCCCAATAACGATTTTCAAATATTTTTTTTGCAGGACGATCGTAAATTTTAATTAATTCAATTTCACCATTTCCCAATAATTTACTGAATGGTCCGCGACGTGAAGCAGATTGTGCCAATAATACTCTGCGAGATTTTATTTGTCCGCCCTGTAATATTGCAGTATCGGTAAAAGTATCTTCTTTATCATAAACAACCTTATCAAATCCAAGAATTTCAGAATAAAATCTTATCGATCTTTCGATATCGCTAACTCCAATTAGGGCACCATAACTTCCACCGGTTTTGAATTCTGTTTTACCAAACCAATCATCCGCTTTTACAATTTCAAATACGTTTCCATAAAGGTCTTTCAAATAAAAATGCGGATCTCCTTTTGGATCGGTAGTTACATCCCCCAAAATATTTACACCTTGTTTTTTTAACGAATTAAAAGTTGCATGTACATCGCGACTTTTTATTTTACATGCATAAATTCCGAGATCGCCATATTGAATTTCAAATGCTGCAGCAACGGGTTTTCTGGAAGTGTATTGCCATATCTCAAATCCACCACCTCCATTCATATTAATTGCAAGTATTGCATGGCGCTTGTGTGGCTGTCCTCCCGTGTAGGGCAACATCAAATTAGCTTCTGCAGCCTCTTCAAATATCTTCACATCCATCCCGAATTTTTCTCTGTACCATCTCCATGCTTCGTGCACGAAAGGATTGCCTATTCCTATTTGTTGTATTCCGCTGATTATAGGTTTCATTGTTTTATTTTCAGTTTGTTAATTTATTTTTTTTTTCGTGAATCGTGAGGCGTGAATCGTGAGTTTAGTTCTCGTTAGATTGATGATTTTATTCCAACAGGAAAATTAACTATCAACCAAAGTAAAGGTAAACTCATAACTCATTACTCATTCATCCCAAGTAAAAGTTCTCCTACGAAGCAAAATCATGATGCGGACATACTCACCACTCACCACTCACCATTCACCATTCACTATTTCGTTGCTACTTTTGATATCATTTTATAATATAGTCCAGGCAAAAACCTCCTGATATGCGCCATCCATATTTCTTTTCCGCCAATAAGCACTTCTTTTTTATTGTTTTTTATTGCGTTAATTATTTTTCTTACGCAAACATCAACAGGCATTCCGTTTTTTTGCCCCGGATCCAAAACTGCCTGATTTTTTCCATCGCCTTTTACTGCGTTGTACGAAATATTTGTAAACACAAATCCTGGCATTATAATATGAATTTGAACAGGAGAACCCTTAATGGTATTTTCTGCCCGCATTGCATCAAAATACCCTATCAAAGCATGTTTACTCGCGCAGTAAGTAGATCGATTCGGAACACCAATTTTCCCGGTGATACTGCTCAATAAAATTATTTTTCCATATTCGTTTTTTTCCATTTGTGGAATAACCGCCTTACTTAAAATAACGGAACTTGTAAAATTAATATCCATGATGCGTTGCTCCACATCTGCTTTGGTTTCCATTGCGGTGGAGCGCTGGCTTATACCTCCACTGTTTATAAGCATATCTATCCTCCCAAATAATGAAATAGCTTTTTCCGCTATAGAATTTAAGGTGGAAAGATCAGCGAGGTCAACGGGTAAAACTTCAATATTACTGCTATAGGGGAGGCATTCGGTTTTAACTCTTTCGAGTTCATCTGTTCTTCGTGCTGATAATATAAGCGTTGCTTTTTGTCTTGCAAGTTGTTTTGCAAGTTCCTCCCCGATACCTGAGGAGGCACCGGTTATCCAGATCACTTTTCCCGTGGCAAATGTCCTATTTTCGGCTGACATGCCGCAAAGATAACTTATAACCCTTTAGGATGTTTGATCATACTGTGGTAAGTATTGCGAATGCGCTGCGGGCTATAGGCTCCCGACATGAACATATACATGGCCACAGCATTCGCAAGGTTTACTTTCGCCCAGCTGTTGTGTTCATATTTTCTTGCAGATACCACGGCATATTCGGGTATTACTTTAAAGGTATATTGTTTCATTAATCGCTTTACGAAATCGTAATCCTCCATGATGATATATTTTTCACTAAATCCTTTCAAAGCAAAAAATATTTCTTTTTTTACAAAAAGTGTCTGGTCGCCGCCACGGCAGATCAAGCCGCCGAAACGGTTAAAAAAGGCATTGACTTTTAATAAATATTTATCGGAATCAAATCTATACCGAAAACATCCTGCGTCATAATTTTGATAAACAGCTTCCACTATGGAATTAAAACAGGTTGCAGGAGGAATGCAATCTGCATGTACAAAATACAAAATATCTCCCTTCGCGTGCTCTGCAGCATAATTCATTTGATTGGAGCGACCTTTTTTTGGTGAATATAGAATTGTAGTTTTATATAGAGAAGCAATTTTTACCGTATCATCTTCACTTCCACCATCACAAACAATACATTCTAAAATTTTATCGGAATTTATTGATTCGAGCCACAACAAAATTTTTGAAATATATTTTTCCTCATTCAGCGTTGGAATAATTATACTGATCTTCATGTTTAAATTCGTTTTACCATGATAAAATCATTTTGCACATCGTCACCTAAAGTAAAAGTTGTTGTTCCTGCAATTATAAATCCGCGGTGTTTATAAATTTCAATCGCTCTTTCATTCTTTTGCCAGACACCTAACCAGATATAATTACAATTATTTTCTAACGCAAATTTTATACTAATGTTCATCAACTTACTTCCTGCTTTCAATTGCTGATAATCTTTTAAAACATAATAGCGGGCAATTTCACAACCCCTTCCTTCATGCATATACGAAGTATTACCGAGTTCCAGTTTTATATATCCGATCAATTTTGTTTCATACTCGGCAACAAAAATGCTGATTTGAGACCCCTGGAGTTCTTTTGTTAATGTTTCCGGCGTAAAATGGGTGGCTATATATTTTTGCATATCGTACGCCGTGTTTTGCATATGATAGGTATCAAAAAAAGTGGTGGCGCACAGGTCTTGGAGCTTCAGAACATCGTCGGTGGTTGCTTTCCGGTATAAAATCAAATCAGGTTCAATAGCGCTCATCGGTCAATTTTAACAATTTGCCGACAAATTATCGGTATTAACAGATATTTTTTGTTAAAATTCTTGACCTGGGTGTAACTTTCGGACTAATTCAAACGCCATAGCGTTAAATATGGTTAAAAGATATACATATTAACATAATAAATTTTAATTTCACGTTACCGAAGGGTAGCACTATAAAAACCACAAAATGAAAAACCTGATCGCTTTCGTATTTGTATTGTTAACAGGCGTTTCTCTTGCATTTGCGGGCGGACCGGAAGGTGACGATTTGTTAAATGCCGCTACCTGTGTAGTGGATGAAACAGCCCAGCGCAGCTACTCCTCCAGTCAATCCGGGGAAAAAAAGATATCTTATGCTTCTGTGATTCCGGCTCCGGATGAAAAAAATGTGGTGATCACATTTACGATCAATGAGGATAATAAAATACATGTGGTGGATGTTAAGGGAGGTTATGCCTTTCTCAACCATTATATTAAATCTTCTCTGGAAGGCAAGGTGATCAAAACGGAAAATGCTTTGCCCGGGATTAACTATGTAATGGCTGTAAAACTGCCTACCACTGTTTAAAATATTGATAAAAGCTATACGGAACCCTCGAACTTAGTCGGGGGTTTTCTATTTTTGGGGCGTGAGAGGGAATTTTGGAAGGTCCATTATTTGAAGATATCCCCTTATTAATTCGAAATTAATTTATGAAAAAGAGTTTATTGATAGTTTGTTTTTTAGGCGCAATAAGAATTTCATTTGCGCAACAGGTCGAATGGAATTCGTCGAGAATTTTATTGGAAATACAGAAATTAAATACCACCGGAAGTGTTTTATATATTGCCGCACATCCGGATGATGAGAATACCCGATTGATAACTTATCTGGCAAATGAAAAAAAGGTGCGTACGGGTTATTTATCATTAACACGAGGTGACGGAGGGCAAAATCTTGTTGGAGATGAACAGGGTGCTTATTTGGGATTAATACGAACGCAGGAATTATTAGCTGCCAGACGAACCGATGGCGGTGAACAATATTTTACACGGGCAGTTGATTTTGGATATAGTAAAAGTGCGGACGAAACATTTACAAAGTGGTCGCGCGATAGTATATTAAGTGATGTTGTTTGGGTGATAAGAAATTTTAAACCTGATATTATTATTAATCGTTTTCCATCTGATGCACGCGCTGGTCATGGGCACCATACTGCTAGTGGTATGTTGGCTGAAGAAGCATTTGCAGCTGCAGCTGATCCAACCAAATTTCCGGAACAATTAAAATATGTTTCGGTGTGGCAGGCACAGAGATTATTTTTAAATAATAGCACCTGGTGGGATAAAGATCTGCCAAATAAAATTGCAGCAGGCGAAAAAAGCCTTGCCTGGGTTGATGTGGGAGGATATAATACTTTGTTGGGAAAAAGTTATGGTGAAATTGCCGCAGAAAGCAGAACTAATCATAAAAGTCAGGGATTCGGAAGCACTCCGACAAGAGGAGAACAAAAAGAATATCTCGAATTAAAAAACGGGATTCCTTTTAACGATAACAATATTTTTGATGGTATTTCTACAACCTGGGAACGATATCGCCAAGGCTCGGAAATTAAAATAAGCTTGGATAAAATTATTGCTGATTTTGATGTATTACACCCCGAAAAATCGGTGGATGCTTTATTAAAAGTGTATTCACAATTAGAAAATATTCCAACAGATCAATTGGTGGAATATAAAAAACTACAATTGCAGAATATTATAGTTGCTTGTCTGGGGTTGTGGTTGGAACCGGTTGCGGAGAGAGATATGGTGGTGCAAGGAGAACAACTTAAAATATTTAGTTCATCCATTAAGCGGAATGAATATCCGCTCACTTTGGAATCCATAACTGTTTTCAATAATGAATATAAGGCTGGTGAAATTCTTCCTGCTGGAATTAATCAAATCGACACTTTTGAAATTAAAATAGATAACAATATGTCCTCTTCTCCATATTGGCTGGAAGGAGAGTACAACGGATTATTTTCTGTTCCCGACCAAAAGCTACGTGGCAAGGCTGAAAACGATCCTGTACTTGCATTCATTTATAATGTTAAGATTGGAGATAAATTATTTAAAATAAAAAGAGCGGTTGTTTTTAAAGAAACAGATGCAGTAAAAGGTGAAATATATAAGCCAATAGTTATTTTGCCCAAAGTGGTAATTTCAATTGATAGTAAAGCCCTGTTATTTATCAACGATCAAAATTCCAAAATGGAAATATCGTTAAAATCAAATACCGATAATGTTAAGGGATACCTATTTGCATCTCTTGAAAATGGATTTTCTACATGGGATACCTATGAAGTTGCCCTTGAAAAAAAGGGCGATGAAAAATCCTTTACTTTCAATATTGATCCGACAAAAGCCTTAAGTGACAAAGGCGCATTAAATTTGTATTTTATTCATGGTGATGGGAAAAAAATATTAGATAGTTTAGTTTGGAAGCATAATTCTGAAAGCATAAAAAGGGAATTAAGGAATAGAAATGATGTAGACACAAAATCTATTACTTCGATTCAGTATGATCACATTCCAAGGCAAATAATTATGGAAAATGTAACTATCTCATTATCAAAGATGAATGCTACTTTTCCTAAAGGAAATATTGCTTATGTAGAAGGAGCCGGAGATAAAGTGGATGAAAGTTTGCAACAAGCAGGTTTGAATATTTCAACTATTACACCTGAGTCCATCACTTTAGCTGAGCTAAAAAAATATGAAGCTGTTGTAATTGGTGTTCGTGCATATAATACCTCCAAAGTACTTGCCGATAATCAAAGTGTTTTAATGGAATATGTAAACCAAGGAGGATTAGCAATAACACAGTATAATACAAATTGGGATATGTTTACAGAAAATATTGGACCATATCCATTTAAAATAAAACGCGGAAGAGTAACGGATGAAAATTCTCCTGTCGACTTTTTAATTCCCGAGCATAGTGTATTAAATACACCAAATAAACTCACTAAAGCCGATTTCGATGGTTGGATTCAGGAACGGGGAATTTATTTTGCAGAGGAACTCGCACCGGAATATGTTTCGCCATTGGCATTTACCGATCCGAACGAAAAACCACAAAGCGGAGGATTAATAATTGCAGATTATGGAAAAGGTGCATTTATCTATACAGGTATCGCATTTTTCCGCGAATTACCCGCAGGGGTTCCTGGAGCATACCGATTATTTATCAATTTATTATCCTATAAAAATCAGGTTAAATAATGATTGTATTAATTTCCTCCATCAATACAAACTTCGGGAAACTTCGCACCCTTAGCGTCCCTGTCTGCCGACCGGCAGGTTCGTCGGCCTTTAATTCCACCCTATGAACACAAAAAAATATTGGCGCAACTGGTATCTTTTTGTCATTGCATTTCTGGTGTTGCAGATCATTATTTATTCCTACATCACAAATAATCTGCAATGAATTGGATCGACTGGGTGGTGATGTTCGGGACTTTATTTTTTATTGCCGGTTATGGTATTTACAAAACCCGCAAAACCAGATCCATTGAAACATACCTGCACGATAATAATGAAAGAAAATGGTGGGAGATAGGTTTGGGGGTTATGGCCACCCAAGCAAGTGCAATTACTTTTTTATCAGTTCCTGGACAAGCATACGACAGCGGAATGGGATTTATACAATTTTATTTCGGTCTGCCACTTGCTATGATCGTAATAGCTGTATTTTTTATTCCGATATTTTACAAATTAAAAGTCTTTACAGCATACGAATTTTTGGAACAGCGTTTTGACCTCAAAACGAGAACATTTACGGCATCATTATTTTTAATTCAAAGGGCATTTTCAACGGGAATTACTATTTATGCTCCCTCTATAATTTTATCTCAATTATTGGGCTGGGATCTGCGAACAACCGTTTTATTTATTGGAATAATTGTAACGGCTTATATCATTTCCGGAGGAACAAAAGCCGTTGCAGTAACGCACAAACAACAAATGCTTGTCATCTATCTGGGGATGTTCATTGCCTTCGGATATTTAATTTATTATATCAGTGCACATGCAAATTTTGGAGAAAGTATGCAAATTGCAGGTGCCTTGGGTAAAATGGATATTATTTCCACTGGTACAGAAAGTGGTAAGTTCAATTGGAGCGATAAATACAATATTATTTCCGGCTTAATAGGTGGATTATTTTTGCAACTCAGTTATTTTGGAACCGATCAAAGTCAGGTGGGACGATATTTAGGAGGAGAATCTGTAAAAGAAAGTCGCCTGGGTTTATTATTTAATGGCCTTGTAAAAATACCGGTACAATTTTTCATTTTATTAACGGGGATATTGGTTTTTATTTTTTATCAATTTAATCAGCCCCCTGTTTATTTTAATCAGGTTGCCTATGAAAATACCAAAACAACAATTTATGCCGATAGTCTTAAACTCGCAGAAGAACAATATTTAAATGCAACCTATTTAAATGCTGCCAATGCAAGTTTTTTACAAGAAAAACTGGGTAAAAAAGAAACGGAGGATATTGCTGAGGCGAAAGCTGACCTTGCTGCTTCTTATATCGTAAGTGAGGAATTGCGGGAAGAGGTAAACCGTATTATTGTTTCCGCCAATCCAGGGGTTGAGGATGATCACGATTATATATTCATGCATTTCGTTACAAATTATTTGCCAATTGGTTTGGTAGGCTTATTATTCGCAGTAATATTTTGTGCAAGTATGAGTTCTACCTCCTCTGCATTAAATGGATTGGCTGCTACCTTTTCAGTAGATATTTACAAACGATTAATGAATAAAAACGCCAGTGCAAAACAATATCTCAATGCAAGTAAATTATTGACCCTCTTTTTTGGATCGCTTGCAATTGGTTTTGCTTTGATCTGTTCTCTTTTTGATAACCTCATTGAGGCGGTAAACATTTTGGGCAGTTTGTTTTATGGCACAATCCTCGGTATTTTTCTTACTGCATTTTTAATTAAAAAAGTAAAAGGTCATGCTGTCTTTATTGCCGCCATTATAAGTGAACTCTGCATCTTATATTTAGATTTTAGTGTTCGCTTTAATTGGGCCACGCCAAAATTGGAAATTGGATATTTGTGGTATAATGTTATCGGTTGTTTGTTGGTGATGATCATTAGTTTAATTATCCAATACCTAAATCCCCGCAAAGTGATCGTCACTTAATCCACCTTCCCACATCTTCCCGCTCTTTCCCTCTACCCGGCCCTCTCATCCAATCTACAATCACAAAATAAAAAAGCCCGAAATAAAATTCCGGGCTCCTAAAAAATTAAATATTATTTTACATCGAAGCATAAATTACCGCAGCAACTATACTTGCAATAGTGGTATATCCCGCATCATAAAAAATGAGGTTTTTCGAACGCATGGAATATAAATTATGTATCCATGTTGTTAGTCCGGAAAATATTAATCCAACTACGAGTCCGAATTGAATTGCATCACCGGTACTTAATTCCTGTCCCATCATTCCACCCATAAATGCTACAATTACAAATTCCACGATGAATGTAACACCGTAAATGGCTTTGTTAAAATTGTTATTTATCTGGTCTTTTGATAATCCGGCTGCCTCCATCCAGCCTTTGCCCAATATACCATACCAGGCAGCACCAATAACAAAATAGGCTACAGTCGCTACTAAAACGGCGAGCCAGTCGAGATTTGAGAGTAAGTTGCTAATCATTTGAGTTTGTTTTAATTAAAGATAAATTCTTTCACCGGCGCCGCAAAACTGACTTATACCTACATTGTTGAAATTGTGTTTATTCCTTTGGTCATATCCTTAAAATCGATTCCCGACCCGGTTTATTCCGTAAATTTGCACCATGCAACAGTATCTCGATCTGCTTACAAAAATTTTAGAGGAAGGGCAGCAAAAGTCCGACCGCACAGGCACCGGAACCATCAGTTTATTCGGATATCAGATGCGTTTTGATCTAAACGAAGGTTTTCCGCTTTTAACAACCAAAAAACTACATACCCGAAGTATCATCCACGAATTATTGTGGTTTTTGAAAGGGGATACCAATATTCAATATTTGAAAGAAAATGAAGTGCGCATCTGGGATGAATGGGCAGATGAAAATGGGGATCTTGGTCCGGTATATGGACATCAATGGCGCAGTTGGCCCACAGCAGATGGTGGCGCAGTTGATCAGATTTCAAATTTGATAGATCAGATTAAAAAAAATCCCGATTCCAGAAGGTTAATTGTAAGTGCATGGAATGTTGGAGAAATTGAAAAAATGGCATTGCCTCCTTGTCATTGTTTATTTCAATTTTATGTCGCACCAGCGGAAACTCCCGGTGCAAAAAGAAAATTGTCATGTCAGTTATATCAGCGAAGTGCAGATACATTTTTAGGTGTGCCGTTTAATATTGCAAGTTATGCTGTATTAACCATGATGATAGCACAGGTTTGTGATCTTGATTATGGTGATTTTGTACATACTTTCGGAGATGTGCATTTATATAATGATCATATTGAGCAGGCTAAATTGCAATTGACACGTGAGCCTCGTAATTTACCTCAAATGAAAATCAACCCTGCTGTAAAAAATATATTTGAATTTACCATTGATGATTTCGAATTGTTGAACTACGATCCGCATCCTCATATTAAAGCAAAGGTTTCTGTATGATATTTTCTGCGATTGTTGCTGTTGCCGATAATAATGTTATTGGTTACAAAGGAGACATGCCCTGGGGAAAAATGCGCGCTGATCTCAAATATTTCAAACAAAATACCATAGGTAAATGGTGTATTTTGGGAAGAAAATCTTACAATGCTTTGGGAAATAAAGTATTGCCCGGGAGAAAATTTATTATAGTTACCAGAGATAAAGATTTTGTTGCTGAGGATAGTATTGTTGTGCATGACATTAAGGAAGCGATTGATCATCCCGTATTAAAGGGGGAGGAGGAAGTGATGATTTTGGGCGGTGGTGAAATATATAAACTTGCAATGCCATTTACCGATCGTGTTCACTTCACTAAAATTCATGCAAGTTTTGAAGGAGATACTTTTTTTCCGGAATTAGAAAAAGAAAAATGGATCTTATCCTCCGCCGACCATCATGAAGCAGATGAAAATAATCCACATCCCTATACTTTTATGGTTTTTGATAGGAAGTAATTTAAGCTCTTTCCAATAAATATTTATCATTATGTAATAAAAATAGGCCGCGAATACGCAACGGACGCTAAGGACGCGCGAATTTAACATGCAAAACCATTGCGAAACTATGGGCCCTTTGTGTCTTCGGGTCAAAAAAACTATTTTTGACTCTTCAAATCCATTATCCACCAACATGAACCAACCCACAGCAAAAAAACATGGCATCCTCAGCCTCACTGTTATCGTAGCAGCTCTCGGTTATTTTGTCGATATATATGATCTGCAATTATTTAATCTAGTTAGCAAAACAAGTTTAAAAGGATTGGGAATTACTGATCCTGCTCAATTGGATTATTGGGATATACGCTTATTTAATTTTCAGATGTTCGGGATGTTGATCGGAGGAATTGTTTGGGGAATTTTAGGAGATCTGAAGGGAAGAAAATCCATTTTATTCGGAAGTATTATTTTATATTCCATTGCAAATATTTTAAATGGATTTGTTGAAAATACTTTTCAATATTCTGTAGTCCGTTTTTTTGCCGGATTGGGATTAGCAGGGGAATTAGGGGCAGCAATTACACTAGTAAGTGAAATACTGCAAAAAGAAAAACGCGGATTGGGCACGATGATAATTGTGAGTGTCGGGGCATTGGGAGCCGTTACTGCTTTTTACATAACTGGTCATGTAGATTGGAGAACTTCGTATTTTATCGGTGGTGGATTAGGCCTTTTACTGTTGGGCTTGCGATTCGGTACTTTCGAAAGCGGAATGTTCGACCATGTTAAAAAACAAAATGTGGCAAGAGGGAATTTCCTTTCTTTATTTTCAGATGTAACAAGATTAAAAAAATATATTTTTTGTATTCTCATAGGTGTTCCTGTATGGTATTGTATAGGAGTACTCATGAAATTCTCCGATAAATTTGCAGGGGAATGGGGATTGGATGTGAGTGGTGAAAATGGCATTCAGATCCGTAGAACCGCAATTATGCTTTCTTATGTTGGTTTAAGCGTGGGCGATATGCTCAGTGGAATATTAAGTCAGGTATTTAAAAGCAGAAAAAAAGTTGTAATAGGATATTTACTGGCAAGCATTGTATTCGCAAGTATCTATTTATTTACAAAAAGCGATTCTCTCTTCTTATTTAATACCATGTGTTTCCTTTTAGGCTGCGCAACAGGTTATTGGGCATTATTTGTTACCATTGCCTCAGAACAATTCGGAACAAATATCAGAGCAACGGTTACCACAACGGTTCCAAATTTTGTAAGGGGATTGGTAGTTCCTTTAACCCTTGGATTTGCAGCTCTGGCTGGTAACATTGGCAATATCAACTCAGCTCTGGTGGTAGGACTGATCTCCGTTTCTTTAGCTTTGATCGCCATTTTTTCAGTAAAAGAGACCTTTAGTAAAGATCTTAATTATGTAGAAATGAGTTGATTCTTCCTTCAAATTTTTTTTTCCTGGAATTTAATATTAATTAAGGATATCAAATTATGGTGTCCTTTCATTTTTGAATTTGAGTATTATACACTTATACCTATTTTATCTACAAGTATCATTGCAGCCAACCCACTTATCATAATAATTAACCTGCAATTTGAAGTCCTCTTACTTTCACACCCATTATCCATTACTTTATTAGTTCGATTTCATCATTCACACAAATAATAAAACTTTTTAAAATGAAAAAAACATTACAAATTTTAATTGTTTCTATTTTTCTGCTAAGCGGAAAAATTGTAAATGCATGCGACAATTCCTATGCAACATTAATTTCCCAAACTGATCTCGGTGGAGGTCAATACGAATTTGTTGTTGAATTTTGTGCCGGAGGAGGCCAGGATGGAACAGGATATGGAGCTGATCAGGGTACTTATACATGGTCAGTGGCATTAGGTGGCGGTGCAACTTTTATTTCCTATCCTGCAACATTAACAAGTCCGCAAACTGGTGCTGTATTTGCTGCTTGGGCGCCATTTCCAATGTTTGGATTAGAGTATTTAGTGTATGATTATTATTCTCATCCCGGCACAGGTTGGGGAGCCGATTGGTGGACTACAACTGCAGGCGGATGGGGACCACCGGATGCTTATTGCACAACATTTACTATTGTAACAAATGGTATGCCCACTGCAATTATTTTAGGTGGTGCTGAAGGTGCAGGGGTAGTAGTTGCTCCTTATGGATGTAATGGAACTCCAGAAATGCAGATCAATTTAGGATTTGTTGTTGAAGCCGGTAGTTATCAAAGTATTTGTGAAGGTTCTTTTGCAACTTTAAATGCTACCGTTTCTGGTGGAGTAGCACCTTTCACTTATTTATGGAGTAATGGAGCTACAACTGCTACCACCTCAGTAAATCCGACAACAAATACCACTTATTCAGTAACTGTTACTGATGCAAATGGTGCAACTGCATTTGATGATGTTCCTGTTTTAGTTAATCCTCGCCCTGTTGTTAACGCAGGTTTAGATAAATTAATTACCAAAGGTTACGGACCGGCTTGTGTTACATTAAATGGAAGTGCAACCGGTGGTTCAGATCCAAAAACATACTCCTGGAGTAATGGGGCAACAATTGCCAGTCCTTCAGTTTGCCCAACATTAACTACAACTTATACCTTAACTGTAACAGATTATTATGGTTGTTCGCGCACAGATCAAACTGTTGTAACTTATAAAGATGTTCGATGTGGCCCCTCATTAAATAAAGTGTATATGTGTAAAAATGGAAATACCTATTGTTTCACGGTAGCACAAGTTCCATCTAAATTATTAAGCGGATATGTGCTTGGTGCATGTTGGATGAAATTAGGGGATGATGTTGCAGAAGGGGAAAATCCAATTGCAATATTTCCAAATCCTGCAAATCAAAACGCAGAAATCGTATTTGTTTTAAATGAAGGTTCAAAAGCAACAATTGAAATTTACAATACTGCGGGTGTTAAGCAGAATATTGTTAATCCTGAAGTTGAAGTTACTTCCGGTGTTGAGATAACGCATGTTATTGCACTAAATGAACTTGCAGCAGGAATGTATCAGGTTATTATTCATTCAGATGCAGGAGAAATTCTAAAAGATAAATTAATCGTAATTCACTAAAATAGGCTGTCAGATAAGTAAAAAACCTCCCTTTCTCAGAGGGAGGTTTTACTTTTTCCGGAGTAGCAGTAGCAGTAGCAGTCACAGTCACAGTCGCAGTCACAGGAATGACTCCTGACATTTTTTATTGCTGCGATCCCTCACGCGAACTAACAACTTTTGATATTTTTAATAAAGCAAAATAAATTATTTTATTATGAAACAAACATCTAAAAAAATTATTCTTGCATCATCCATAATTATATTACTCGGAATAATGGTAAGTTTATTTTTTATAATCAGAGCTGAAAATAAAGATTTTTCGGAAAACGGTGTTTCTGTTAGCGCAACCATTTTAGAAAAAAGGGAAATGGATGATGATCACAGTTCAAAAAGAGTTAAAATGCGTTATGTTTTTCGAATTTCTTTTTTCACGGAACCTCAAACAGCAGAAAAACCTAAGGAAATAGAACCGGATTCATCTGAAAACAATAAATCAGAAATCGATAAAAAACTCGATGATATTTTCGGTGATCCAAACCGTGAACGATTTGGCGATTATACCACAACTGAATTAAATGTAAATTCAGATAAATACCTGCAATATAATGTTGGTGATAAAATCCGAATTACCTATTTAAAAGATTCTCCTGCTAAAGTGCGGATTGCTGAGGAGGAGAAAGGAGAAAGGAGTGAGGAGTAAAGGAGTAAGGAGTAAAGGAGTAAGGAGTAAAGGAGTAAGGAGTAAAGGAGTAAGGAGTAAAGGAGTAAAGGAGTAAGGAGTAAAGGAGTAAGGAGTAAGGAGTAAGGAGTAAAGGAGTAAGGAGTAAAGGAGTAAAGGAGTAAGGAGTAAAGGAGTAAGGAGTAAGGAGTAAAGGAGTAAGGAGTAAAGGAGTAAGGAGTTTAAATTTCTTGCGAAATTTTATTGGGTGCTACGTTAGTGTGACCTTCGCAAAGAGCGAAAGCCTCACTTCCTCCGAATTTAATGCAAATCCCACCCTTTGTTTTCCTGTGTCCTACGTCCCGCGTCTACATTTCACGCCGTGGCAAGGTGTTTCTCACCTGCCACTGGTTAGGAGAAAATTTTAATTGGAACGATAATTTAATTTTCAATTGAATACTTTTTTTTGCCACAAAGACTCTAAGTTCACAAAGTTTACACGAAGAATGATTCCAATGCTAAAAATTCAATATTTTTCATGTTAATTTAAAGTATCAATCAGAAATTAAAATAATATTATACATCAACTCTGTCCCCCTGTCCCCTTCCCTTGTCCTATGTCAAGTCCCGTGTCCTGTATCTTGTGTCCCTCGTCAAAGATTCAGTTTATGCAAATGCACCAACAACTTCGCGCGTTTGCGCACAGAAACCGGGATTTCACTCCCGTCCTTCATTAAAACACTGGTTCCATTTTTATTTTTATAAGTGGTAACATGATTTAAATTCACAATATAAGAATGGTGAATTCTTTCAAAACCGAAATTCTCAAGTTGGGCTTCCATTTCCTTAAGTGTTTTGGAAACCAGTATTTTTTTATTTCCATTGCAATTAATAAAACAATAATTTCCATAAGAGGAACAACTTACGATATCCGAAATCTGAATTATATAGATGCCCTCTGAAGTTTGAATAGTGATCTTATGTTGTTGATCAAATAATTGTGCCGATTCAGGATCTGTTGATTTTTTGTTCTGATTATTGACAATTTTTGAGATTGCAACTTTCAAATCCGTAGCATCCACCGGTTTTAATAAATAATCAACTGCACTCACCTTGATGGCTTTTAACGCATATTCGGAATATGCCGAAGTAATTATCACTTTTAATCCCGGTAATTCCGTTTTTTCCAAAATATCGAAACCAAATCCATCTGACAAACGAATGTCGAGGAACACAAGCTCCGGTTTTTCCTTTGCAAGAATCTCAACGCCGTCTGCAACACTTGTTGCTTCGCCGATCAGTTCAATATCCGGACAGTGTAATCCGATCTCATACTTTAAAGCGGAGCGCGCTTGTTGTTCATCATCAATAATGATCGTTCTTATCATAATATGTTAAAATAAGGTAAAGTGATTATTACTTTAGTGCCTGCGGGCTCATGTTTTTCATCATAAAGATCCTGCAGATCCAAGGTAAATTTTTCGGAATAATTTTTCAAATTTAAAGCGAGGATAAATTCATTTATTATTTCAATAGCTTTAGATTGATGTTCCTTTGTTGAGCTATTTAGTTTTGCCGCATTTCTGCCAATTCCATTGTCCGTAATACTGCAAATGAGCTGACCGTTTGATTTTGCAAAATCCAATTGTATCAATCCTTGCGATTGCATAGGAACTATACCATGCACAATAGAATTTTCTAAAAATGGCTGCACCAACATGGGAGGAATTCCAGTTTTCGAAATATTGATACTTTCATCCATTGCTATCTTATAAACAAATTTATCAGGATAGCGCAACTGTGTAAGGTCGAGATATAGTTTTAAATATTCTATCTCTTTCTCCAACGAAACAACCTGATCGGTATTTTCCAAAATGCTTCGCAATAATTTGGAAAATTTGGAAATATATTCATTGGCCTTTACAGTATCATTTTCCGCATAAAATCCTTTAATTGAATTTAAAGTATTAAATATGAAGTGCGGATTCATTTGTAAACGCATTGCCTTGTGTTCCAATTCTAATAATTTCCTTTCTGTTTCCATCGCCTCCTTTTCTGCAGCATAGTTAGCTTTAATAGTTTTTAATCGCAGTTTCCAAACAAAATAGATGGCTGCTGCAACAATTAAAGCTATAGCTACATAAAACCACCACATTTGCCAAAATGGAGTTCGAATAATGTAATTGATCGAAAGTGTTTCACTATATATTCCCGAGCGATTCACAGCTCGAACTTTAAAAACATAATTCCCGGGAGGAAGCGATTTATAGGTAATAATTCTTTCTCGGGTTCTTTGCCAATTTTCGTCATATCCTTCTAATACATATTCATACGATAAATTCTTGTGGTCTCTGAAGGAAACACCGGTATAGGAGATCGTGATCTCATTTTGATTATAACTAAATGATTTGTCCTGATTTTGAAGTTCTGATTGATTGGATACAATAAAATCCTGTAAAACGATCTTGGGTTTGGACTCATTTCTATATGTATTCTTTCTGGAAAATGAAATTAATCCGTTTTCCGTTCCTAAATATATTGTTCCGTTTATTTCCTCAATGGCAAATATGCGGTTTGAAAATGCTCCGGCAGATATATTTAAAATATTAACAATAGGTTTTTTATCCATGGTGATCGCTACCAATTCATTGCTTGCGCTTGCTAATATATGTTCCGAGCTCAATATTTTAATCGCATAACAATCGTTATAGGGCATTCCGTCGGCTGATGTAATCGTAAATTCAAGTTTGTCGTCGCGCACGACTAAAATTCCATTGGTATTTGTTGCTACATAGGTTCTCCCGGAGGCGGAATCATATTTAATATCTCTGATAAATGCTTTGAACAAGGGATCTATTTTTCCAAAATCGATCAATACATTATCACGGTAACAAAATAACCCATGTATCGTGCCGATCCAGGCTTCATTCGATTTTCCTGCAGTCAAAACATTACATCTTGATTTTATTAAAGTATATTTTTCCTGACCATAACGCGTTGCTATTGTGTAGGCTATCTCTTCATCAAAATTATCCGCACTAAATTTTAATACATATTCCTGACCTAAAATCAGCGAATTTTTTCCAAACTGAAGCAGGTCGTTACCGTAAAAATCGTAATATTTCTTTTCGCCATTTTCAATTTTTAAAAGTCCGCTTTTTGATACTACCCATGTTTCATTTTCAAAATGACGGATGTTAACGATATCATGATTAATCTTTGACGGAAATTGATAATTAGTAATTGTTCCTGTATTATCAATTATTGCGTAATCGTCATTCGTTAATCCGATCCATAGATTGTTGTTCTTATCTTTTTCCAGACAGGTAATTATTTTTGAGGGTAGATTTGGTTCATTGTATTTTAATATATTTAGCGATTGCACCAGATGAACCCCATCTTCCAAAGTTGATATCCAAAGATTGTTTTCAAAATCTTTTTCAATACAAGTAACTGCCCAGTCGGGAAAATAATTTTTAAGGGTTGATGTATCGTTTGGATTCAGAATATAAAGCCCCTTTCTGGTCCCGATAAATAAAGAGGAGTCAGAAAATAATTTCATGAAAATAATTTCAACACTTTTTTCGGGGAGTGTTATGAGTTTCTCAAATTGGTCAGTCCCCTTTTTATAATATACATTTAAAAAAACCCCGATAACAATTTGATCCTTGTAAATAGACCCTCTTGGATTATAATGCCTGTTCAATAAACTTTCTTCTATGGTATATACAGAATCATTTTGTACCCATAAAAAATTATAGATCATTTTATTGTAGGTGATCTCCACACTGTCTTCAGGTGTTATCTTACAAACTATTTCATTCTTAGAAGCGAAATACATATTTCCCTTCTCATCTTCAAATTCACCTATTACAATTTTTGTAAAGGGAATTTTTGCAAGCATTTTATTATTTTCCGGAGTATTTAATTTCCCGTTTTGATAATAGGATAATTTTCCATTTAGCGGAATGAACCATATCCGATGTTGTGAATCTTCATAAATGCGAAAAATTTCATTGTCAGGTAAACCATTGGCAGTAGAAAAGTGCTCAAAATCATAACTGTCATATTGATACACCCCGGCATCCGTACTCAGCCAGATAAATCCCTCACTATCCTGCAATACATAATAAACTGTTGATGACAAATACACATCATCAGGATTTATCCTCGTAGCCAATGGATCCTGAGCCTTTAATCCAAAACCCGCAAAACAAAATACCAATATGGCAACTACCTTTTTCAGAAGTCTTTAATTTGGGTCGAATTTAGTGGTTTCTATGTTACTCTTGTATTTGTTGACAGCTAATAATTGCAATGGCTATGACAACTGTATGTTTATTGGGGATAAGTGTTTAACCAAAGTTGAAATTTGAATTGCGGTGATGTTTGCCGGTAAGACGGCAAGAACGGTAAGAGGGCGGTAAGAAATTTATTTGTTATACAAGGGGTTGGAAAAGAGTTTGTTGAGATAGGTTTTGGAGCATTAATATTAAACTTATTTTCAATTAGAGTTACAGTTATCCAAAGTTAAAATATTAGTTTTCTATTTAAAAGCATTTACCGTAATCACCCGCATCAATAGAAATAATTGACCGGAGGTCCCGGCTGTTAATTGGTACATCGGCACATCTTTTGGCTGTTCATCGGTACATTAATTCAATATGCCCTCGCAAACAAAACCCGTTTATTACTGGTCTTCCCTGAATAAACACAAACTCCTACTTCCTCCTTCGCATCCAAAGGAATGCACCTAATCGTGGCTTTGGTTTCCGCTTTAATTTTTTCTTCCGTTTCTGCCGTGCCATCCCAATGCGCGGAAATAAAACCACCCAATTCAATTTGTGTTTTAAATTCTTCCCAGGTATTTACTTCAAAATAATGCGATGTGCGAAAAGCTAATGCTTTATTATACATATTTTGCTGTATATCCTCTAACAAATTCTGAATATATACTCCAACATTTTCATTGGAAATAGTGGTTTTTTCTTTTGTATCTCTTCGTGCAATTTCCAACGTGTTATTTTCCACATCGCGCATACCCATTGCAATGCGCACCGGAACTCCTTTTAATTCATATTCTGCAAATTTCCATCCCGGTTTTGCATTATCGCTGTCGTCGAATTTTACGGAAATATTTAATTTTTTTAATTCTGCAATTATGATATCCGCTTTTTCGCCGATCTGATTTAATTGTTCAACATTTTTAAAAATCGGAACAATTACAACATGTAAAGGAGCAAGTCTTGGAGGAATAATTAAACCATCATCATCGCTATGCGCCATTATTAATGCTCCCATCATTCTGGTACTCACACCCCAGCTTGTTGCCCAGGCATATTCCAGTTTTCCTTCTTTACTTAAGAATTTTACATCAAAGGCCTTTGCAAAATTTTGTCCTAAAAAATGGCTAGTTCCGTTTTGTAATGCCTTTCCATCCTGCATCAATGCCTCCACACAATAAGTATCTTCTGCACCGGCAAATCTTTCACTTTCGGTTTTAATACCCATAATTACGGGAACGGCCATATAATTCTCCATAAAATCGGCATATATATGAAGCATTTTCAAGGTTTCTTCCACTGCCTCCTCTTTGGTTGCGTGTGCGGTATGTCCTTCCTGCCAATGAAATTCCGAAGTCCTTAAAAATAATCTGGTACGCATTTCCCAACGCATCACATTTGCCCATTGATTTATCAGAATTGGCAGGTCGCGGTAGCTTTGTATCCAGTTTTTATAGCAATTCCAGATAATTGTCTCACTGGTTGGACGAATAATTAACTCCTCTTCCAGCTTCGATTCCGGGTCTACTATCAGTTTTCCCTTGTTATTTGGGTCTGTTTTTAGTCGGTAATGCGTTACTACGGCACATTCTTTGGCAAATCCCTCCGCATGACCTTCCTCTTTTTCAAGAAAACTTTTAGGTATCAAAAGCGGAAAACTGGCATTAACATGTCCTGTGTCCTTGAATTTTTTGTCCAGAATACTTTTCATATTCTCCCAAATGGCCCAACCGTGAGGTTTTATCACCATACAGCCCCGAACTGCTGAATTCTCCGCTAACCCGCTCTGTATAACGAGATCGTTATACCATTCCGAATAGTTTATATCTCTTTTTGTAATCTTCTCCGCCATATATTAATTTTGGTATGATTTTGGAATAAAGTGCATTGTCGCAAAATTAAGAATTGCACAATCAGCAAACAGATTAATAACAATTAAAATATCAGTTATGAAATTGAGATACTTACCGATTATAGCCGCAATGGGATTTTTAGCATCATCATGCGCTACCCAAACAGCTTCACGAGGTTCTTCCACTGACGATATTTACTTCAGCACAGAGGATGCACAGGCATCTACCATTACAACCGAAACTACAACCACCACCAATACTTCTGATACTTATACCACTTATCCAGGAAATTCCGAGAAAGTGGATTACAATCAGCCTTCCGGCTCTGATGCCGATTACAGAACAGGTTCGGAAGATCTTTCTTCTGAAACCTATTATGACGATGAAGGAAATACATATGTAGTAAATAATTATTATGAAGATGATAATTATGGATATGACGACTACGACGATTATTATTACACAACCAACATTTACCGATACTATTATCCATACAGCGGTTTCGGATACTATTCTCATTGTTATTCACCTTATTATTATAATCCATACGGTTGGAATATAAGTTTTGGATGGGGTTACGGTAGTTGTTATCCTTATGGATATTACAACCCATGGTCATGTCACAATTATGGATATTACGGATATTATGATCCTTGGTATTCTCCTTATTATGGATATGGTTATGGTTACGGCGGATATGGTAACGGTTATTACAACGGATATTACGATGGTTACTATAATGGCTATTATGACGGATATTATGGCAGCGGTTATGGCAACGACGGATATTATGGGTACAGCGATAACGGATATTATTATGGACCAAATACTTCAACAGGTTCCAATACAAATACAGGAAGCAGTTCTGTAGATATGATCGCAGCAGGATATGATAAAACAGGAAATACTGATCTGAACCATATATTAACTGATAAAGGAACACTTGAAGTAAATAAAGGTGATGTAAACATCAACGCAGCTTCCTCAGATAATGGAACAACAATTGGTTCTCCGGAATTTACATCTATCAAAGGTGTTACCGCAAAAGATGAGGTTGCAGGATTAAATAATGATGCAGTTGCCATAAATAATGAAAAACCTATTACAACAGGACAAAATGCAACTAAAGAATCAGGTTCTGTAAAAGTGATAAAATATTATAGTGCAGCTGATGCTCCTGTAAAAAATACAATTTCAGAAAATGTTACTTCGCCTGTTGTGAAAACAGATCGCGGTATCATTCGCAGCAACGATAATAATTATTCTGTGAGTAAACCATCTGCCAACTATCAACCAAAAGGTGGTGGACCAGTTAAACCTGCAGCTGATGCGCCTATACAAAAACAAAATTATCAGCAAAAACAAAATAACTCAAATAATCCACAGGTAAAACCACAATATAATGGAATACCTGAAAATAAAAATACTTACGATCAGCCTTCAAGACCTGATAGTAATCCTTCAAAAAATTATGAACAGCCCGTAAAGAAAAATACTTACGAAGCACCAAAAACAAATTCAGGTTCTTCAGGTAAAAGCACTTATGGAAATAGCGGAAGTTCGCCAAAAAGCAGCGGAAGTTATTCAAGCGGATCCTCAGGAAGCAGACCTTCCAGCAGTGGAAGCAGTTCATCTCCAAAAAAGAGAAGCGGAGGAAAATAATATCACAAATAATTAAATAATCAAGAGCCATGACAAAAATATTTACATTGGTTTTAGCTACTGCTTTGTCTGTATCAATGTATGCACAAAGCGATGCAGATGCACTTCGATATTCGATGCTCGATTTCGGGGGAACAGCAAGATCATTAGGTTCCGGTAATGCCTATGGAGCGATTGGTGGCGACATGAGTTCCATGAGTATGAATCCTGCAGGACTCGGTATTTACAGAAGTTCAGAATTTGTGATCACTCCGGGATTATTAAGTATCAATACTGAAAGTAATTACCTCGGACAGACAAGTACCGACAGCAGATATAATTTTTATATGAGCAATTTCGGATTTGTATTCAGTAAAATAAATCCGGGTAAAGAAACTGCAAGAGATGGATGGGTTGGTGGTTCATTTGGAATCGGATATAACAGACTTGCAAATTTTAACAGTTCGACACTTTATTCTGGATACAATGAGGAAAGTTCTTTATTAAATACTTATGTGGATTATTTAAATGCAAATGGTGGAACTAATCCTTCGGATGCATTTGCAAGTGATCCCTTTGGTGCCGGATTAGCTTGGGAAACATATTTAATAAATCCATTGCCATCAGATTCAACACAATATTATGGCGTGATCACTGATGGAAATGTTCAGCAAACAAAATCACTGATCACTAAAGGCGGACTTAACGAAGTTGCAATATCATTTGCAGGAAATTATGGCAACAGATTATATGTTGGAGGAACTATCGGAATTCCAAGTATTAGATATTCCAGTTCCAGTGTTTATACTGAAAATGATATCAATCAAATGCATAACGATTTTGAGGAATTTACCTTGGCAGATTATTCTGAAACAAACGGAATTGGTATTAATGCAAAATTCGGTTTGATCTATAAGATCAGTGACTATTTCCGGGTAGGTGCATCGATTCATTCGCCAAGCCTTTTCGGATTAAGTGATACTTATTATTCCTCCATGAGCAGTGGACTTGATACTTCAGGCAGCTATTCGTATGACTCACCAACAGGAGAATTTGATTATGAATTAATTACCCCTTGGAGAGTTATAGGTAGTGCCGCCATTACATTAAAGAATATTGGGTTTATTAGCGCTGATTATGAATTTGTTGATTACAGTGAAGCAGGATTTAATTTCAATCGCAGCTTAGATGCCGGTGATCTTTCGTACGAAAATACGGTAAATACAAATATTGATACCAAATACGGTGCGGTTTCAAATCTTCGATTAGGCGCCGAATTAATGTATGATGTATTTAGATTCAGAGGAGGATATATTATTAGTGGCTCACCTTTTAATGAAGGCATTGCTGCTAATAATGCAGACTTTGCTAAAAATACCATAACTGCAGGAGTTGGAATAAAAGAAAAATCCTACTTTATAGATCTTGCATTTTCACATGCTACAACAACAGAATACGACATACAATATATTTACGATAATGGTGCCGGAGTAAACGAAGGTGCAACCATAGATAAATCTTTAAATAATTTCCTTTTAAGTTTTGGTTTTAGGTTTTAATGATTGTCAGTGAAGCAACGCCCTCCTGGTGGTTCGGGAGGGCTTTTTTTTGGCCCCCTACCCCATAGCGGAGTAAGTTTTCGTTAACATTGAAAGTTGATTTCGGAGGAAAATTATTCGGGTTGTCGATCCGATTAATGTTTATTATTTGTTGATTGTTATTTGATATTCCTAAGGGTTCAATACGGAGGAAATTCACCCGGGCTATCGAAAATCTTAATTTTTTTTATTTTTTGCTTATTATTTTTTATTCCCTTCCGCCTCGGGCCCCATCTCATATCTTCCCTAATTTTACTCCGTAAGACCTACCAGGTTAAAAAAAATTTGGTAGGTCATGGTACAGGGCTGCGTTTCGTAAATCATCCATTCCTCTTCATCGTTATATTCGAAGGAAAATTTCCATAGGGTCGATTGTTTAATGTTCTTTATTCCTTGTTCTTTACCTGCCTGCCGCTGACGCTGTCGGCAGGCAGGTTCGATATTATTTTTTTGTTTTGGGTTAACAAGAGTTTACCTGGTTTGCAAATGTTTATAGGGTTGAGTTCCGATTAATGTTTTTTATTTTTTGATTGTTATTTATCATTTCTTTGGGTTTACAAAAGTTTCAGGGTTAGTTTCCGATAAACATTCTAATCTCCCACATCAAACATTACTCTCCGATTCAAAATCCTCGTTTGGGCTAAAGCCCATTTTGGAGGGCGTGCTTTTTCCCCACCGGCTAAAGCCGGGGGTTATTGTTATTTGGATAAAGCCCTTTTATGTGGAGTGAGTTTTCCTACCGGCTGAAGTCGGGAGTTATTGTTATTTGGGTAATGCCCTTTATGTGATGTGAGTTTTCCTACCGGCTGAAGTCGGGGGTTATTGTTATTTGGATAAAGCCCTTTTATGTGGAGTGAGTTTTCCTATTGGCTGAAGTCGGGGGTTATTGTTATTTGGATAAAGCCCTTTTATGTGGAGTGAGTTTTCCTACCTGCTAAAGCCGGGGGTTATTAAATTGTTTTAGGCGGTTTTTTGTTTTGCCAATCCATAAGATGGGGCCGTAAAATAACCATGAGGAAATCGACCTCATTTAATTTGATTTTCGTCCATGACAACCCTCTCTTAATTTAAAACGCTCCAATAAAAATAAACTACGGCTGTTCATTCGTGGCAATTCTTTTTTAAATCCATTTTGTGCATAAAAAAAGCCACGAATTCACGAATTTAAAAATTCATGGATTGGTGGCTTAAATTTATTTTTAATGATTAATTACACATCCAGATTCGCGTATTTCGCATGTGCTTCGATAAATTCTCTGCGAGGTGGAACCTCATCTCCCATTAACATGGAAAATACGTGATCGGCTTCAGCTGCATTATCAATCGTTACCTGACGCAATGTTCTTGTTTCCGGATTCATTGTTGTTTCCCATAATTGTTCTGCATTCATTTCTCCCAAACCTTTATATCGCTGAACATGCACCGAACTTTCATTTCCACCTTTTGCAAATTCTGCAGTGGTGGCTTTTCTTTCTTCATCATTCCAACAATAACGTTGTTCTTTTCCTTTTTTAACGAGATATAAAGGTGGAGTTGCAATATAGATATATCCTTCCTTAACCAATTCAAAACATTTTCTAAAAAAGAAAGTGAGAATTAGTGTAGTGATATGGCTTCCATCCACATCAGCATCCGTCATGATGATGATCTTGTGATAACGAAGTTTTGCAGTATCCAATGTTTTATCCTCAGCGGGCATAACCCCTAAAGCAGTAAAAATATTTTTTATCTCCTCGTTGTCGAAGATTTTATAATCCATTGCTTTTTCCACATTGAGAATTTTTCCTCTCAAAGGTAAAATTGCCTGAAATCCTCTGTTCCTGCCTTGTTTTGCAGTTCCTCCGGCGCTATCTCCCTCAACAAGATATAATTCACATTTAGAGGCATCTTTTTCCTGGCAATCGGCTAATTTTCCCGGTAAACCTCCACCGCCGAATGCACTTTTTCTTTGCACCAATTCACGTGCCTTTCTAGCAGCAATTCTGGCTTGAGCGGCAAGAATAACTTTACCAATAATGAGTTTAGCCTGTTTTGGATTTTCTTCCAGGTAATTATTCAACATTTCTCCTGAAATAACATCAACAATTCCCATCACCTCATTATTACCTAATTTGGTTTTGGTTTGACCTTCAAACTGTGGTTCAGGTACTTTTATGGAGATCAAAGCAGTCAATCCTTCTCTAAAATCATCACCGGATATTTCCACCTTGGCCTTTTCGAACATGTTTTCTTTGTCGCCATACGCTTTAAAAGTTCTGGTAAGCGCCCTTCTGAATCCGGCTACGTGTGTTCCACCTTCAATAGTGTTGATATTATTCACATATGAATGAATATTCTCTGTGTATGAATCGTTGTATTGCAAGGCAATTTCCACCATTACATTGTCCTTTCCCCCTTCAGCATAAATAGGAAATGGAATAATAGATGTGCGGCTTTCATCTAAAAACTTTACAAATTCCGTTAACCCTCCCTGACTCAGAAAATTATCTGTTCTGAATTTACCTTCTTCATCTTTTTCACGTTCATCGGTAATGGTAAGACTAATACCTTTATTCAGGTATGCCAATTCACGTATACGGGATAATAAAGTATCGTATTTATAATCTGTAACAGTAAAGATAGTATCATCGGGCTGGAAGGTAACGAAGGTTCCATGAAGATCTGAATCACCCATTTCTTTTACGGGATAAAGCGGTTTTCCGATCTCATATTCCTGCATAAAAACTTTACCGTTCCGGTGTACTTCCACTGTTAAATGTTTGGAAAGTGCATTAACGCAGCTCACACCAACACCGTGCAATCCGCCGGAAACCTTATAAGTATCCTTATCGAACTTTCCGCCGGCATGTAAAACGGTCATTACCACTTCAAGAGCTGATCTTTTTTCTTTTTTGTGGATCTCCGTAGGAATACCTCTTCCATCATCCTTTACTCGAATGATATTTCCCGGGAGAATAGCAACATCAATATTGCGACAATAACCTGCAAGAGCTTCATCTATTGAGTTGTCGATCACTTCATATACCAAATGGTGTAAACCTTTAAATCCTGTATCACCGATATACATTGCCGGACGCTTTCTAACGGCTTCCAGACCTTCTAATACTTGTATGTTCTCGGCTGTGTAATTGGAGTGATCCTGTGTTAAAATTTCTTCTTTTTCCATAAATCGTTCTACCTCTTTTCAGGTGTAATTTTGTCTTTTTTACTTGCGAAGTTGTGTTTTAAAAATGATTACGCAAATATACGACCTAAATACTGAAAAATGTAGTGTTTTTAAGTATTTCAGCGGATTATTTATGCACGAAAAACTAACAATTTTGGGAAGGAGTAATAGGGAATTGGGAATGGTGAATCAAGAATGGAGAATTGAGAATGAAGAATGGTAAATTTAGAGTGGATATTTGCTTTATGCGATAGGCGTTAATCCGTGAAGTGTGGGCTTAAACCAACGTAAAATCGTGCAATTATTATCAGCCGGGAAGTTATCGGGATGGTTTTGATGGATTCAAACTCATACCTCATTACTCTTAACTCATTTCGATAACGCAATGGATACTCCCGAAAATTCAGATTCATGGAAGTATCGGAGGAAAATATCCAATCAATGTCCGGAACCGTTACCTCTTTTGCCTTTGATATATTCAATAACGAATAGTCCTCCAACTGCGAGAACATAACAAACAACTACCAGGGCAACGAAAAATTGAGAGCTCATAGATTTATATTTATTGTTGCAAAGTTAAGTATAAGGCGAGATTTTAAAAATAAATCTGAGTATTTTCTACACAAGCTGTTAACAAGACAGGGTTAAAAAGTAAACGGTATCATTTTTGCCTCTTATCTTCGTAAAAAAATTCACTTTTATCATTAAAATCAGATATGAAAAAAATCAGTTTAATCTTCGTTTTGTTCCTCAGTGTGGGATTGTACGCACAAAAAGCTTCAGAAGTGGAAATTCCCTATTTTCCCATAGATGAAGATTCAAAATTAGTAACCTATACCGATGTGATCCAGGTTCCGGGTGTGTTAAAAGATTCACTTTACGATGTTGCATTGGCCTGGATGAAGATCTATTACAAATCGCCAAGTCAGGTGATAAAAAGTCAAAGTAAAGAAGACGGTGTTATTGATATTCGTCACCAGTTTTATGTAACACGGAAGGATAAAAATCAGGAAGTTAAAGCCGGACTTATCAATTATTATCTTACGCTGCAGTTTAGAGATGGCAGATTTAAATATACCATAACAAAATTAAATCTTGAAAGCACATCCTATTTCGGTATAGAAAAGTGGCTGAATGAAGAAGCCTATAAAAAGGACGAAAATGTTCCGGGATATCTGGTGCAGATTGACAAATTCATGATGGATCTCATTGCATCCATGGAGTCGGAAGTTAAGCCGGTTGCTCCGAAGAAGGAAGAAGACTGGTAAATAATTTTAGAGGTCAAAGGATTTTAGATTATAAACCTGCCTGTGAAAACGGCAGGTTTTTTTATTTGCGCATAAACTCAATTTTCACATGATGACAAAAGTCATTTTTTACTTTGAGGTTCATCATGCCTTCCGTGCTGACAAATAAAGAACTTTGAGCTATAAAAAACCTAGTAATGGAAAACTACCAGACCGATGCGGATCAATCGATGTTAAAAGGCTCCAGTGAGAGTAGGTCTGCTAAGAATATTAAAAAAGAAAAAGACCTGATTATGGATCTAAAGAAAATATTGGTGCCAACAGACTACTCTATTAATTCATCAGATGCAGTTAGTGCCGCAATAGCCATAGCTGAAATGCAAGATGCACAGGTGATTATTTTGCATGTTTACCATATGCCATTTGCTGATGAACATATGCCTCCTTCCATGATTAAAGAATTAATGAATTCACAAAAGGAACGAGCTGATTTGGACATGCAAACATTTATTGAATCGCAACAAATTTTGAAACAAAAGACAGTTCCGGTTGAATTTAAAACTGTAATGGGTTTTGCATCAGAAATGATACTGGATGTTGCCCGTGCAAATAATGTTGATCTGATAATAACAGGCACAAAGGGAGCTAATAGTGTGGATGATAAGTTGTTTGGAACTGTTACCTGGAATATTATCAAACATTCTGAGATCCCTGTTTTGGCCATCCCTGAAAAAAGTGCGAATTATACATTTAGAAATATTATGATCCCATTCGAAGGCACGGAAAAAGATAATGATACCATTACCTGGTTATTAAATTTTGCAGAAAAAAATACTGCGACAGTGCATGCTGTACACTTTTTAACAGATTCAACGAATTACAATAAATCAACGATAGACAAATTACATACACGATTTAGAAAATATTTGGATAACGATATGCTGCAATTACATTTTCTGGCTGAAAAAAATATTACAGAAGGAATTAGAAAATTCGCCGCCAGAAATAACATTGATATGATCTGTATGGTTACGCATCATCATGGATTGTTTGCAACAATTTTCCATATGAGTATAACGAGAAATATAGCTCTTTATTCTCAGATACCGTTACTAGCATATAATATAGATAAATGAACAAGGCAAACTTTAAAATATGACAATGCAAACGAAAATACCGACTCCAGACTGCGAACATTGCAAGAGCAGAAATAAATCGCTCTTTCATTTTTGCCATTTAGAAGAAACGGATTATATAAATCAGACCAAAACCTGTGCGATGTATAAAAAAGGACAGACAATCTTTCACGAAAATGCAAATGCTTATGGATTATATTGCTTAAATGAAGGTAAAGTTAAATTATACAAACAGGCGTCTGACGGCAAGGAACAAATTCTCAAAATTGTTACTCCAGGTGATTTTATCGGATATGGAGCGATGTTATCTTCCACTACCTATGGTGTTAGTGCCGAAGTGATTGAAGATGCTGTTATTTGTTTTATTCCTAAGGAATCTGTTCTAAAAATATTCCGCGAGAATAATAGATTCTCAGAAGGAATGGTACAATTACTAACCCAAATCATCGACCAAACCGTTGAAAAAATGGCGGACATTGCCTATAAACCTGTTAGAGGAAGAGTTGCAGAAGCATTATTATTACTCAGCGAATCGTATAAGGATGAAAATAATCCCGAGGGTATTGTAAGTATTACTCGCGAAGATCTCGCCTCTTATGTAGGAACAGTAAAAGAAACCGCTATTCGTGTTCTCAAAGATTTTAAAGAAGACGGTCTCATTGAAACAAATAATCACGCGATCAAAATTCTTGATGCAGCGAGGTTGACGAAGGTGTGTGAGTTATATGATTGAGGACAAAGGACATAAGACACAGGATAAAGGACATTGTTTTGTTATTTATCCTGGACCGAAATTTATTATTTGAAAATTTAGGTATCATTTGGAATTACACCTTTTGAAAAATCAGGGTAACATTGGGGAGATAGCTTCGTAATTACTGCGTAATTTCTCGCAATGACTTTCTCGTCAAAATGTTTAATTTAACATCAAAGCACCAATCAGAAATTAATTTAATGTTCTATAACGATATAGTCGTCCTATGTCCAATTTCCAATGTCCTATATCAAGTCCTGTCCTATGTCCTGTGTCCTATGTCCTATGTCCTCTCCCCTACACCCAACCTCTTCCATCATACAAAAACGGCCATGGAATGGAGACAAGAATTAAAATAAAGGCGATCAAAAACCAGATGAATTGTTTTCTTCCGGCATCAACATCATTTAATGCCTTTTTTGCTTTAGCATATCCAATATGTACAAAAATTATTGCGATCAGCATCCCGATTGCATGATCAAGAGCTATATTTCTAAAAGAAGATACACCCATTTGACTGGTGATATTCGAAATTTTAAAATTGGTTTGTGTAGATATCCAATTAAAATAAAGTAACAGACCTGCAACTAATTGCAGATCCATGGAGATCATTGTGAACATACCCATTTTTTTTGTTCCTCCTGCAAAAGGTCTTTTCCCCTTGGAAGATTGGTATCCAAACCAGATTCCAAGAATCATTAAAATAAGTATAATATATCTCCAGCCTGAGTGAAAACCCATTAAAGCCTTATAAAGTCCTTCCGGCAAATGCATAGTTGCCTCATCAGACCCAAACAATAAAACCATTTGTAATGTAGTCGCAATCATTGTGTGCGTGATTTACGGTTAAAAAAAAATATAATTTGATACTTCAAAATTAATACAAACCACATTTGCAGGGCAACAAATGTTTTTTTTAGTTGCGCATTAACTCTTTATAATTCTGAATATTTGCCATGAATTTTTGCTGTTGTTCAGCATTTAAAGCATTTAGAATATCCTGTTTAAAATCTTGTTTACTTTCCCGCATACCCTCTTTTCCGCCGCCGCTTTGTTTATTTTGTTTTTTTTCACCCATAAATTCACGGATAGCAGCTTCCACTTTAGTAACCTGATCGGGTGTCAAGTGGAGGTCGTTTGTGAGTTTTGTAATAAATTCCTGAGCTCGACCTGCACCACCGCCATTTCCACCCTTATTGCCACCAAATAATTTAGAAAATAAACTCATAATTAATCAGATTAATTGTTAAGATTCGGGTAAAGGTATAAAAAATTAAACGGGTGCAAAAAATGCACCCGTTAATTAGATTAAAAATTTGCCCGCAGTGCCACAATAACACTTCTCCCGGGTGCAACTACACCAGAGGAGTATGGCCTGTATCGCACATCTGTGATATTATCAATTCCTGCCTGAATATTTAAATTGGAAATTATCTGATATCCCAATTTCAGATTGAGGGTATACCAGCCCGGACAATAAGGATCTCCATTTTCGTCAACCGCATACAAATGTGGTTTATCGGCCTCACTTGGTGCAAGTTCTTTAAAGGGTACCTCTGCATTATAATCGGCATAAATATCTGCCCTGAATTTTTTCATTTGATAACTAATATGCGTTGATCCAAATAAAGGCGGTGCATGTCGGAGCGGAACATATTCCTCTCCGGTTTCTTCGGCTTGTTCTTCGCCCTTTGTATAGGTGAGGTAAGATGCTATAGTTACATTTTTTATGGGATGAATCCGAACACCTGATTCGATCCCATAAACATATGCTCTGTCGATGTTCTGCAATGCCTGAACGCCACTTAATTCACCGTCATAGAAAATACTGTCCTCACCGTTTAAGGTAAAATTTCTGCGAACAATGGCATTACTTAATAAAGTATAAAATCCGGTAAGTTGAATTTCAACAATATCACCGAAACCTTTTATAAAACCGAGATCGATATTATATGCATATTCCGGTAAAAGATCAGGATTAGGTACAGTTACGTTCCCAGGTTCTGAATCAAAAACTTTTCCGACATCATCCACATTGGGAGCGCGGAACCCGGTTGACAAATTAAAATTGATCTGGAAATTTTTTGTCGCAAGCCACGCAATTCCGGCACTACCCGTTAATGCTCCACTATTAATGGTTACGGAAGTAAAAGGGAATGGAAAAAATGTGGTGTCAAAATCGGCATTTAATATTACCTGATTGTATCTTAAACCTGCTTGCAAAGTGAGTTTTTCTTTCAATTTTGTTTTTGAACTTAAATACCCTGCAAAACTTTGCCAGGTGGCGCCATTTGGATACCTCGAAGAAGCATTTTCCTCAATTCCTGTTTCAATATCCAGATCCGTTCCCAAAGAGGTAACTCCATTATGTATTCCTTCGATCCCATAAAACAAAGTTGTTTTATTAATTGATTTTTGCAGATCCAGGTTTGCAGAAATTGCGTCCACCTGCTCTAATTTGGTGCGTTGGGTTGTTTTTTTATAGGAACGGTCAATTCTGCTTTCTTCAAAAAATTGATATGCCAATGTTAATCGTGCAATATCATACATCTTTGATTTTGAATTATGTTGCAGGGAAATTACATGCATATTCCAGATTTGCGGACCATAATACCAAACGGCTGAACGTGGAGCTCCGTCGCGATATTCAATTAATCTGTCGTAACGATCGTACTCTGAAGTTTTAGAATAGTGAAATCCATAATTGATATCCCAATTTGCATTCGGTTTAAATCTTATCTTTTGCATGATATTATAATAAGACATATCCGTATGCAGTTGTTTTTGAGGATCTTCATTTGGAACGATGCTATCGATACCATTTATTATTTCAACAGATTCCGGTCGCAAATATTCATCCGGTCCATTGGAACCCATTACAAGATCATCAAAATCGCTGAAACTAACACTGGTAACAAAAGCCCATTTTTTGGTTCCGATATTTATATCTGCATGGCCGGTTTTTTCAATATTGGCAGATGCAAATCTTCCGAAAACCGATCCTTCCACGATGGTTTTATCCGAATTTGATAATTCAGCAGTCAATGTATGAAAATCCATCACACCGCCTAAAGCATCACTTCCATAGATTAATGAACCGGGACCAAAAATTATTTCAGCGCCTTCCAAGGCATTGGGGTCTATCGATATCACATTTTGAATATTGCCACTTCTGAAAATTGCTGTATTCATGCGAACACCGTCCACAACCATCAGCAATCTATTTGTTGCAAATCCTCTTATCATAGGACTACCACCACCAAACTGACTTTTCTGTACAAAAACCTGACCACTTTGTGCAAGCATATCAGCACTGGTTTGAGGATTATAAAAAGCAATATCCTTAGCCTCAATTGCAGTAATATGATTTGGAACCTCCGTTCTGTTTTGTTCCCATCGGTTTGCACTGATTATTATTCCTTCCAATGAAAAAGGGGAAGATGCCAGTAAAATAGTTTTCAATTGTACTGCATCTTCATAGGAAATAAATATCTCCTCATAACCCAATAATTTAAACAAAATAGAATCGGCATTTCGGAATGGTGTAATGTCAACCTTTCCATTTTGGTCTGAGTTCAAAGTTGCCTGTGATTCAACGTTGATAATTGTTACTTGTTCCAAAGCCTGAAGTGTTGTCTGATCTTTTATATAAATTTCTTGCGCATACATAACATAACCAAACAGGCAAAATATGCATGCTAATATTTTTTTCATAAATTACAATTTAAAATAAATAATAAAGTTTACTGAAAATAATTCAGTTTTGATCAGGCGGAATAAATAATGCAGCGAAAAAAATTCTACCCTTTTGTAAGACATTAGTTTGTTGTAATCCAAAATTATCAGTAGGATGAACTAAAGGAGATTGGGCGGATGACAGGTAATCAGGAAATTGCAATTTAATGATATTGCCGGTATTTTTTTCTGATGGTTTTGTTTCAAAATGCTCAGCGAGTTCCTTTTTTAATGCATTTTCTTCAGTATCCTTATATGCTATACAATATAAAGTATCATGCATGATCTCTTTTTCAGCAACATCATACATAGATCCATTCCACATAAATTCATATTCGTGTTCCCATTTTACTTCATGTAAAGGAATTACAAGTTTTGAGAGTATATGATCATTTCCCGCAACTTCATTTCTGACATTATTATTTGATTTTATTTGATCCAATCTATAATTAAAGAATAATACATTGCCACAGGAATAAAATAAAAATAAGATTAGCACGGAAATTGTAATGATATGTCCAGTTTTCTTATACACTTTTATTTGTGCTCTAAGTTAATTTGAAATAAAAATTAATTTGTCATGAATATATAAAACAAATCAAAAACCCCGTGAATTATACCAAAATATTAAAGTATCTTTGAAATCCCCGGATTTCCGCACAAAATTAAAGGAAAGATATGAGAACATTCTTTATACTATTTCTATCCACAATACTGATGATTGGTCGTATTGATGCGCAGATCATTGGTGGTAACGGTGAAGGTTTCACCTCCGTGGTAACTTCCTCAGACATTCCCTATTTATTGGAACTTACAAAAGAGCATCCTATCGCCATTCGTTGGCCAGGCGGAGGCGATTCGCGTGTTGCATTTCCTGCCCTTGATAAACCGGGATTAGGCATGAATAAAGATTCCATTCAAAAAATGTATCAGGAGTTTCGGGACAATGAGGGAAATATCCAATACGATAAATTGGACAAGGAGTTAAAACAAGCTGAAAAAGACGCTGCAGAAGCACAAAGCGCCTTACAATCGCTGATCAATATTTCAAAACAGGTAAAAGGTTTACAGGTTGATTATTGTTTAAATGTTTTAATGGGCAATGTGGAGTCAAATATTTCCGCCATTCGAACATTGATCGATTCGGGAGTGAATATTATTTCTATTGTTGCGGGAAATGAATGTTTTTTCAGTTATCGATACAATTGGGAAAAATATAAAAATGATTTTGAACCCATTTTAAGAGCTTGTGAAAAGGAATTTCCGGATATTCCAAGATTACTTTGTTTCGGACAGGATTTTGATAAAAAAAATCATTTGGGATGGAATACGAAGGTTATAGATTATATCAATTCCACAGGAAATTTTATTGCGGGTGTGGATGTACATTATTACATGATGAAAGAAATTAAATCAGCCAATACCTTACACCCTAAAACGCTGGTATACAAATCAGGTGAACATTATCCCGAATTGGAAAAAGCGTTTGATGAATATATAAAATCTTATAGAGCGAACGATCAATTTGGTGCACTTGTAAATTATCTCAAATTACATTTACCCGGGAAAATATATCACTGCACAGAGTTCGGTGATAAGGAAGCGGAATATTGGTCGAATACTATAGCCAATGCCGCTCACATGTATGTTACATTTTGCAAATACCGAAATGACTTTGATATTCTTCTGATGCAAAATTTAATAGCCAATTGGTTTTGGGCATCAAGACGCGTTGCGGGAAGATATGATGATAATCCTGACAATGTTGAAAAAATAAACCGTTGCCATTGGTATTCTGTTCAACTTGCCAACGAATTACCCTACAATACGCCGGTATTGACCTCGAATCTAAATATCACCCAACCGGGTACCTATTATTATTATTTCGATAATGCAGGAGGGAAAAAATATACTCCGGAAATAAATATCAAAAACGGAAAATTAACTTCCTTCGAAACCCATTATCTCACCGGTAAATACAACTACAGCAGTGCAGGCAGTACCGGATTTATGGCAAAAGGGTCAGATAATACTTTAGAGGTGAAAGGAATTGACAGGGTGAGTTATAAAAGTGTTGGGGAGATACCATATAATAGTTTTGGGTATGTGAAGATGGTAGTGGAGTAAAGATACTGGTGTTGATCGGCTAATATCCTGACCTGACCAGACCATTTTTAACAGATTTAGAGCAGCTATCTCAAATTCTGCACTATTTTTGCAGTAAATTGGTCTCGTAGTTCAACGGATAGAATAGGAGTTTCCTAAACTCTAGATAGCAGTTCGATTCTGCTCGGGACTACACTTACAAAGTTACATGTCCGCTAAACGGCGGAATCCCTCATGTCGCAAAGCAGGTCCGCCTTTTGGCGGACAATTTTTTTTAGGAGGGATGATGGGTTAACTTTGTGGTGGCATTTTGGTACCTCATGACAATTCCAAATTTGAGATTTATTAATGGCCCCGTAGTTCAATGGATAGAATGCGAGTTTCCGGAACTTGATATGTAGGTTCGATTCCTACCGGGGCTACTTTATAATTAGCAAATGTGGTAATTAGCAAATTAGCAAATGGTTTAAACCCACAACCTTATCTTAATTTGATTCGGTAACTTGATATGTAGGATCCCTGCCTGACTGAAGGAGGCTGATCTGCAATACATAATTTTTTTTATACAATTTCGTTATTTCAAATTAGCCTTTCATTTCGACCCATCTAATCTTTTGCAATGAAATTATTTATTACCTCGCTTTTCTCAGTAACTTTATTCACAGCGGGACTTTCACAAATTAAAAAAGAATATTATTTTACTGACTCCATTTCTGCCAATATTAGAAAATATCGTTTAGAGAGGGAAAATGAAATTCCAATATTTTTTACTACAAAAAAACCGGACTGGAAAAATTTAGAAATTCCACTTTCTAAAACTGAAAAAGACAAGTATCTTAAAAAACTAGCAGGCAATAAATTTTTTGAACCCTCCACCTATTTAGTTCGCGAAGAATATCACATTATTGATTTTAATGGGGACACTAAGCCGGATGTAATTTTCACTGGACGAGAACCTGGTGGAGGTGAAATAGACAACATGGCGTTCTTTGAGAATGAAGGTGATAGTTTACGCCTTACACTAAAATTATTGGGGACGATAATTGATTTCAAAAAAGAAAGTAAAAAATCACCAGCTACATTCACAGTATGGGAATGGCCCTGTTGCGATTATGCTTATCACAATATCTATTATTATTCCTATTTTTCCAAAGAATTCATTAAGGATAATTTAAATTCAGATCAAGGTCATTATAATCAATCTTATGGAAAATTTGTAAAAAATAACCATAACAACTTTAAAGTGGTGGAAGAATATTTATATGTGAAAAGTACTTATTTACCAAAAAACGGGGTATTAAAAAGTTCAATACATTTTAAAACGAACGCTGATTCCACCTCCTTGCACACAAATCCTTCATTAGCAATTACTTCACAATTTGATTTTTATATACCGGAAGATTATAAATATGATATAGTACTTTCCATTTTACCTGTTAATAGCACGGGCACAATTATTTGTACAGAAATTATCAATGAAATTGTGTATGCTTTCGTTAAACTTGATTCAGCTTACATTTTGAACAAACCTGTATTTCGAGGGAGAAGCGTTACAAATTTTTTGGGTTGGATGGAATTATCGGATTTGGATGTGGTTGAACAAAAGTAATTATTTGATGTGCGTATAAGTTAGATTGCCGAAGGGTTTTGTCGGCATAAAATTTTATAAGTGACAAGAACCTTGCCTGGAGTTCGTGACAAGAATCCAGCTTGGATTTTGCGACATGAACCCTGCGCGGGCGGCTGTATGAAATCCCTTTTACAACTATTAATTCTCAAAAAGGTTGCCTTACAATTTACATCCCTTAAAAATCAAAATACGTATTAAACAGATCCGTTTTCAATGAAAGCATGATCATTTTTGTGGAGATGGTCTCGTTTTCATTTTTGAAGGTGCGGATGAATATTTGACCTTCGAGATTGAGATTGATGGAGGGATTTAATAAAATACCGGCACGGAGATCAGTGCTTTTAATAGTGGTTCTTAAACCCTGCCCGATAAAATTTCCATAGGAATCAGGAAATCCCGGGATATCGAAATCTGATTTAAAAATATCTCCCCCGAAATTTTCATCGAGATTATTATCGTAACCAATTACAGCAGATTGCAATTTCGCTTCGAGATAATAACGTTGGAAAAAACGGTAATTAAATATTCCAATAAATTCTCTGAAATTTGCTCCAAGCGGATGCGCTAATGCCTGATTATAATGCGAATAATTTTGAACAGGTTCCTTGTGCGCATAGGTATATGGATTTGCCTGATTCATTTCTGCCTGCACAATTAAATTTTTAATTCCGCCGGGTTCATAAAATTTTAATCCTGCCTGTATACCAAATTTATTTCTGTAATATCCATCACCACCACGCGCCGCGGCAACGTCGAGATCGTCCATCATAAATTGTCCGTAAACGATCAGATCTTTTATTGGTTTGAATTTAATGTTTGCACCTATCACAGCATTATCCGGGGAACCTAAACCAAATTCAATCGGGCGGAAAAATATAATGGGATTTAAATAATTTACATCAAATCCTCTGTAACGAGTAGAGTCATTTGCCGGCCAAATAATACCTTCAAATAAACTTACCTGCACCCAATCAAAAACATCATAACTTAAATAATGAAAGGAACCGAATTTGCGGGTTATACCAATTACGGAATCTACAGTTCCGGAAACAGCATCATCAAATTCGGTGTAAAGATTTACATATTTTAATTTCCATACAGATGTTGTGATCTTAAAAAACGGATAATACAATGCGTTATCGCTTAATAACATACTGCGATATCCATCCCCGAAAAAATTCTTATCGTGCCCTAATTGAAAATTAAAATATTTGGATGGAGTATAGGAAATATATCCTGTTGCATTTGCAAAGTCGAATGCTGTACTTTTAAAATTACGCACCTTTCCTTGTCCCGGAACCACCTGATAATATTTAATAAATGGCACCATATAATCGGGATATTTCGCCTGATTTTCGCGCATGGTGGCATTAAAGGATACTTTTCTTTTTTCGCCAATATCTCCGGATGCGGACACACCACGTGTATTTACCCAAATTCCTTTTCCGCCATTTTCTGCATCATAACCTCCACCAAAATTGATAAGCGGATCAATGCGCAAATGAAAATCTTTTTGATGTACACCAACTATAGTATCATACATTGTCCAGTTCCAAAGTTTACCCCAGAAATTACCACCTGCGGTTTTTTCCAGTTGAAAAATTTCATCATAGGTAATTACGGAATCCAATTCGCTGAAACGATATGGGCGAATAGAAGTATGAAACTGTGTTCCCTGTTTATTCAGATAGGGTTCGTACCAGTTATAAATATTTCTGTTGAGAGGTAAATAATTTTGTTGTGCCGAAACTGTTAGTGTGAGGCAGGATAAAACGAGTAGAAGGTTAAACCGCATTTTCATTTCCTTTAAGCATACTCCAAATTGTAAGGAACACAATTTTTACATCGAGCCAAAAACTCCAGTTCTCGAGGTACCAAAGATCGTATTGCACTCTCTTTTCCATCATCACAGGATCGGTGGTATCTCCACGGTAACCATTGGCTTGTGCTGCTCCGGTAATTCCGGGTTTTACAAAATGGCGAACCATAAAGTTATTTACAATTTTTGAATATTCTTCTGTGTGTTTCAACATATGTGGACGAGGGCCAACAACGCTCATGTCGCCCTTTAAAACATTGATGAATTGCGGTAATTCATCGAGATTGGTTTTTCTTAAAATAGAACCTATACGGGTAATGCGCGGATCGTTCTTTGTAGCTTGTTTTGTATCGGCCTCTGCATTCACTTTCATTGTGCGAAACTTGTAACACAGAAAATCCCTGTTTCCTTCACCACTGCGTTTTTGTTTAAAAAACACGGGGCCTTTTGAGGATAATTTAACGGAAAGCGCAATAATAGGAAATAACCACCATCCAACAAGCACAAAAAACAAGAAAGCAAATGCGATGTCGAAGGTGCGTTTTTGCAAACGGTTGTATAAATTATCGAGCGGCTCTGGGCGAATACTTAAAATTGGAGTATTGCCATAATATTCGATATTGATCTTTTTAAATTGTTTGGATATATAACTCGAAAATTCGGGAACAATTCTGAAACGTATCAAACGTTCATTACTAAATTCCATCAGATCATCCACATAAGCACTCATTTCTGAAGGTTGCAAAGCAAAATAGATCTCATCAACAGAATTCTTGATACAAAATGATTTTACATCTTCTAATTGCCCTTCTACTTCTTCCATTGCAGTTTCCGGCTCGTCGAAATAACCCATGAATTTATATCCGAACTCGTTGTGTTCGCGAATTTCTTTTACAAATTGAAGCGATGCTCCGGTGGTTCCAATAACAATTATCCTCCGATAATTTCCACCTCTTGCACGGTATCTTTTCAAATAGGTTTCAAATCCTATTCGCCAAACAAGATCCAATACCGTGAAAAATAAATAGGTATAGGCCAATTGTTCGCGGGAAAATTGATACCCTTTTATCAGGAAAAGGTAGGTAAAGGTAAGCAGGGCCTGAAACGCAAGTACTTTTACAAAACGGAAGACAAGATATTCATATCCGCTCCTTCTTTCTACCTTATAATAATTGAAAACACTGGTAACCAGAAACCAAATAAGGTTTACGGCAACCAATAACATTGCAAATTTTCTGTCAGTAGTGATCTTGGAGAACCTGTCGAAGCTGATAAACAGGGCAATCATAAAAGACACATTGAGCAGAACAATGTCTACAAGGAAATATACTAGCTCTAGAAATTGGGAATATCTTCTAATCATGGTTTCTACCCGGTCTTTTAACAGATGCTAACATACACTCATTGGTTGCTTAGCAAATTCTTACTTTTTTACATTAAAATGACCCAATCGGGTGCAAAAGTAACTAAGTTTAGGTTAAAAATTTGCATTCATTACCAAAATGCTAAATACTAGCCTTCAATTCTGTTGAAAATTCAATAAGAGAGGGGTAAATCAGGTCTGGATTGCCTTTAATTTTATGAGAAATTAACACCTTCTTCATATTCAGATTTTCACCGAACTTCATATCGCTTTCCGAATCTCCAACAATTATCGATTTTTTGAAATCTATCTCCGGAAATTGAAACTTTGCGTCGAGTGCCATCCCTGGTTTTGGTTTGCGATGGGTTGAGCCTTCATCGCTGATATCAGGGCAAAAGAAAATTGCATCGATACGACCTCCTGAGGTTTCTACTTCAAATCTGAGGTTTTCATGGATGTTATTAAGATCATTCTCCGACATAAGACCTCTTCCAACCCCGCGCTGGTTGGTGACTATCACAATTCTATTAAAGATATCAGAAAGGTCCCTCAAAGCATCTTTCACTCCGGGCAAAAATTCAAATTGCTCCCAGCTGCGCACATAATCATCGTCAATTTTTTTATTCAGCACTCCGTCGCGGTCGAGAAAAAGTGTCCAGGTTTTGTCGATTTGCAGATCGTTGAGGTTCATTGGCGCAAAGTTGGGGATAATTTTTGGGTTGAAAGGGTTGAAGTTGTTGAAAGGGTTGATATTGTTGAAATTGTTTGGTTCGGAGGATATTTTATCAATCCTAGAAGCTGCCCACTGTTGACTGCTCACTATAAAAGAGTTGAAAAGGTTGAAAAAATTTAGTTCGGAGGATAATCATACAATGCTTCAAACTGCGACTGTGACTGTGACTGCGACTTGTTTGCAAGGTTTATTACGGAGGATAGACCGCCACTGCCTACTGCCACTGCTTAAAATCATCCTGGGCCTTAGCATAATCTTCAGGAATTCCGATATCGATAAAATACCCGTCGAATACTTTTCCGTAAACATTTCCTTTGATAAATTCTTTTTCGAGAATTTCGGTTTCGAAGGAAAATTTATCGGGAAGATTTTGTGAAAATATTTTTTTATCGAGGCAATAAATTCCGCCGTTGATTAATCCTTCCCCGACATATTTTTTTTCGTTGAAGGCGATTATTTTATGGTTATGATCTATTTCTACAGTTCCGTAGCGATCAAACTTTTCCATTTTTTTTAATGCAACGGTAAGTAATGCTTTATGATGAATATGTAAATTAAATATTGCCTCGAGATCAACATCAAAATATGTATCACCATTAATTACATAAATCACTTCCTGATTTGCATATTTACTTGCCTGCATAATTGCCCCACCGGTTCCGAGTGGATCATCTTCTACAGAATAAGTTATTTTTAAATTATGATAATGATATCCAAAATGATCGATGATTGTTTCTTTTAAATATCCAACAGCAAGAATAACATGCTCGATCTCCTGATTAATTAAATCGTCGAGGATATATTGCAGAAATGGTTTTCCTGCAACCGGAGCCATAGGTTTTGGCAATAAATTAACTACTTTCTGCAAACGTGTTCCGAATCCGCCTGCAAGTACAATTGCTTCATTAGGTTTTTGCAATTTCATTATTGCGGACGTTCGAATAATGCTTCTTCAACAAGTTCGCAAATGATATGGCCGAGCATGATATGAGATTCCTGAATACGCGGAGTGTCGCTGCTTGGAACATTTAATAAATAATCGCAATTGTCTTTCATTTTTCCGCCGCTTGCGCCTGTCATGGCAACTATTACCATTCCTCGTTCGCGTGCAACTTCAAATGCTTTTAAAATATTTGGTGAATTTCCGGAAGTGGAAATACCAATAATAAAATCACCTTTTCTTCCTTTCGCTTTTAATACTCTGGAAAATATTTGGTCGTAACCATAATCGTTACCTACGGCAGTCACATACGATGAATTAACATGTAATGCTTCGGCATCCAAAGGAGGACGATCGAAATAAAATCTTCCGGAAAATTCGGCTGCTAAATGTTGTGCATCAGCCGCACTTCCGCCATTTCCGCAGAACAGAACTTTTTTATCCTGACGAAATGCTTCTGCAATTTCATCTGCAATTTTTTCGCAGAGTGCGATCATTTCCGGGTTATTTAATATTTCATTTTTAACCCTGATACTTTCGGCTACTACCGATTTAATTTTTTCTATTTTGCTTCCCATGATGTTAATCCGTATTGACTGAATTCAATATTGTGAACTTCCCCCCCGAATGTATTTAATACATCTATTACTTTATATCTGGTATTACCGGGACAATAAAAAGTCATAAATCCACCACCGCCTGCACCGGAAATTTTTCCTCCTGTTGCGCCTGCTTTGATTGCAGATTCATAAATATTATCAATAATATCACTTGATACTCCAACTGCTGTTGCTTTTTTATTTTTCCATCCATAATCCAGAATATCTCCGATGCGATTTAGCTCTCCTTTTAGGATAGCTTCCTTCATCATATAAGATTGTTCCTTTAAATTATGCATTGCCTCAATCGACTTATCCGATTTTTTAGTAACGTTGGAAGATTGTGCTTCAATAATTGTGGATGATAAACGCGAAGTTCCTGTGTAATACATCACGATATTAAATTCCAGTTCCTTCAAATAATTGGGACGTATACGCAAAGGATTTACAATTACTTTATCATCCTTATAAAATTCCATGAAATTCCATCCACCAAATGTTGCTGCGTATTGGTCTTGTTTTCCTCCTGCCATTCCAAGATCCTTTCTTTCGATATCATAGGCAAGATGTGCAATGTCGTATTCGCCGAGTGGCAATCTCAACCATTCGGTAAATGCACCCACAATGGCCACAACGAGTGTTGATGAAGACCCTAATCCGGAACCCGGAGGAGCGTCAACATAAGTATTTAGCTCAAAACTGAGTGGTGCATTATGATTAAAGTCTTTGATAATGCGGTTGTACACACCTTTTAAAAGATCTAAAGTTCCATCAATTTCGAGTTTGGAGGTGGAGTCGAGTTCCACGGTTTCCTTTTTATCCATGGCCGAGAGCACGATCTTGCCGTCTCTGCGCGGGATAATGGTTGCATATGCATATTTGTTGATTGTGGCATTCAAAATACATCCACCGTAAATATCGCTGTAAGGACCTACGTCTGTTCCGCCACCGGCTAAACCAATCCTTAATGGAGCTTGACTTCTAATGATCATAAACTGTTTTCCCCTGTGATCTTTCGTAAAAAATTATCCTTTCACCCTCAAAATCGGGTGCAAAGATGATGAAAAAGAGGGAAAAAATATAGAAATGGTTGTAAATTGAGGCTGGAATTGACGAAAAATTAATGTCAGGTTCTTATTCTTTGTCGGAATAAAAGTGAATAATTTAAGCCCCAATTGCAACTGGCCGAACCTGCTAAGAACCCATTTCAATTCTTACTTGGAGGATCCTTTAAGTTAAGCTCATTCAACATTTGTTTCAATTTTTCTGCGTGGACCATAAGATCCATTAATTCTGCCTCTGCCTCTTTTTCTGCATTTGCTTCTGCGGCATCAAGCATTTGTTTTTCCTCATCCGAAAATGTTTCATAGGCAGATTCCAGATTTTTCATCATGTTATCCGCTAACGTTTTTAATCTGTTTGCCATTAATTCAGGCGTTAGCGGATCTTTTGAAACAAGGGTCATTTCGGTAATTTCATCGCAATATCTGCATGAAGGAGCATCGAGCTCGGTGTAACCGGAATCCAGGCCGCATTTTATGCAGCGATAGATCATCATGAATTTTGGTTTTTCTTTCATTTTTAAGGAATTAATTATCTCAAAAATAATTACCTGAAAGAAAAATTCAAATTAAAAAAAGGAAATTATTTCGTGTAAAATAAGATAATCGGTTATCACCGAATACGTTCAATAAATAAAGGGAATTAGTTTTTTATTTCTTTTTAAACTCTTTCCACACAATTGGAAAAAACTGCATATCATCCACAAAATACCTTTTAAATAACCTTCCAGGTTCCTGAGTAAAACGGTAGAACCATTCCATTCCGGTTTTTTGCCAGAATTTCGGGGCGCGTTTTTTTAGGTTGAGATAAAATTCGTAGGAGGCGCCCATTAATAAAAATAAGGGCATTCGATGTTCAGAGTTCTGAGCCTGCCTGCCGACTGCGTCAGCGTCAGGCAGGTTCTGGGTTCTGGGTTCTGGGTTGGCGGACTGCGACTGCGACTGTGACTTTGACTTTTTGTAATGATCAATCAATCCCAAAGCAATATGATTCTGTTTCGGAAAACGAATTCCGATAAAAACATAATCCGGTTTTATTTTATCGAAAATTTCGGAGGCTCCGGTAATTACATTTTTTAATTCGTCGGGATTATTCACATCAAAAAAGGGAGGGACATAATATTCGAGAGATGGATATTCTTTTTTCAGCAACTCTCCCACTTCGGGACTTGGAGCGACAACCATCACACGTTTATTTTCGCGGATAACTGCTTTCCATAAAAGGGGAAATAATTCGCTGCCGGGCAAACGGCTTTCTAATTTTTTCCCCAATAATTTACTTGCCCAGATAACGGGTTGTCCGTCGGGTAAAATGTAATATGAGCGTTTTAAAATGGCGGAAAGATCTGCGTATTTTTTTTCATTTAATTTAACAACATCATCAACATTGGGAGTAAATAACAGAGGCAATAAACCGGAATTTTCATCATACTCCTTATTAAAGTTTAATATGGATGAAATGGTGGAATCAAAGTTTTTATCATTGATAAGATCAAGATCAAAAATGCGGGTTCTTTTTATCATAAAATAATTTCTTAACCCTATTTATTTGTTTCTGATATAATCTATCATGTCTTTAATGGTCTGGTCAAGAGCATAGGTTTGTTCCCAGCCTGTATCCTGTTTTAATTTTGTAGAATCACCGAATATGATAGGTTCATCAGTCGGGCGCAATAATTTCGGATCTACTTCCACAGGTAATTTAATTCCCATATAATTTTCGATAATAGGAATTATTTCATTGATGAGATATACTTTATTTCCGGAGATATTATAAACATCTCCCCAAGTACCTTTATCACTTAATAAAATTAACGCATTAACCAGATCACGCACATCGGTAATGGCGCGTTTGGTCTGCAAATTTCCAACCTTTAAAACCGTGGCTTTTTTTTGCTCTATCTCCACCGCCCGATGTGTAAAATCTGCAACCACATCATTTGTTTTTCGCGGCCCTGTTGTATTAAAAATTCTTGCGCGAATGCAGCGAATTTTATCGTTTTGATAATATTGGAAAGACAATAGGTCTTGTCCCACTTTGCTCACTCCATAAGGGTGCAAAGGCAATAAAGCAGTATTTTCTTTTACCGGTGTATTTTCGGGTGTTAGCGATGCGCCATATTCCGCACTTGAACACGCAACAACAACCACAGGATCATAATTTTTATCTGTTTTTCTTACATATTTTATTGCTTCAAAAATGTTAATGGTTCCATTTACATTGGTATCCATGGTTTCCTGAGGACGATGCCAGGAAACAGTAGGATAACTCTGTGCCGCGAGGTGAAAAATTTTATGCGGTTTAATATCATCGATAATATCCAATACCCGCTGATAATACCGAACATCACATTCCACCAGATGCACCTTTCCCCTAATATCTTCCAAATCGGTGGTTGGTTTAAAATATGTGCCAACAATTTTATGTCCTCCTTCCCTGTGAAAATACTCCACCATATGCGAACCCACCATTCCACAGGCTCCGGTAATTAAAATGTTCATTTTCCTTACGTTTTCAGTTAGGGGGCAAAGATAATGAAGTTAACTTGTTCTGGGTTCTTAGTTCTGAGTTCTGGGTTCTGGGTTCTGGGTTCTGGGTTCTGGGTTCTGAGTTCATTACGGAGGAATCTACTGACTATACCTGGAACTTTGAGGGAGTTGGTTGAAATGGTTGAAGGGGTTGAAGGAGTTTGTTACAGAGGGAAATTTTCCGGGTGCAGATCCGATTAAAATTTTTTATTTTTTGATTGTTATTTATTATTTCTCCGGGTTTTCATGGTTTGCAAATGTTTCAGGGCGGTGTTCCGATTAATGTTCTTTATTCCTTGTTCGATATTCTTTATTATTCAAATGTTTTCATGGTTTCCAAAAATTTCAGGGTTGTGATCCGATTAATGTTTTTTATTTTTTGATTGTTATCTATTATTTTTTTCTTTTGCCGGATTGAAATATGTGTTTTTGTAGCGTCGCAAAATTTTGCAACGCTCCAAAAACACATATTTCAATCAATGTTTCATCTTCACCTCCACTCCATTTTCCACCTCCGTTTTATTTATCCGATATTTAAAACTGAGCATTACATACCGGCCAATTGTGTTTGATTCTTTTACCTGAATAAAATTGTAAGCGCTTGTTTGGGTGATACCGGAATTTTTGTCGAGAAGGTCGTATCCTTTTAAATTAATTGTTCCGCGATTTCCCTTTAAAATATATCGGGTGATCTCTGCCTTTAAAATCGGAATGCTAGTAACATTATCATCACCTCCTGTACTATACCTATCTAAATTCGCATCAAATGAAATTCGCCATTTATCAGTTGGAGTATAATCACCTCCTGCAAAAAATGAGCTGTTGATATAATTTCCACTTTGTGTTGTCTGGATTGAATATTTTGCCTGCGTATATGCAATGGATGCGCCAACGGAAATATCCATTTTTGTTTTTTTTCTGTTATCAAAACTAATCTCTGCACTATGGGTAAATGCATCAATGGAATTTTCAATCTCGTTGATATAATTAATTCCCCGGTCATAATTTTCACTTAGTGAAATATGACTATTTATTTTTAAGGGTCGTATCGGTGTGGAAAAATCAGCAGAAACGCCGGCGTTGAAATCGGATGGAGTGTTTATTAGAGTCAGCGATTCACTCAGGTCTGCATTTATCGTTTTTGCATAATTGATCTTATCTTTTGTATATGTAAGATTTAGATTAGTAAATAAAGAAGTAAATGAAAACTGATCAAATAACATATAATGCAGATTCAACATGTGACTATATTCGGGTTTGAGGTTAATATTGCCGGTATAAAGGGATAAAGAATTAATATAATCGGTAACAGGCATTAATTGGCTCGCACTAGGTGTATTAAGATATGATTCATAGAATAAACGTATATGTCTTCCTTCTTTAATTTCCTTATCATAATTAAAGGAAGGCAATAAATAAATATAATCTGAAACAGTTTCTGATTCTCCATTCAAAACATTTTGCATGGATAAATATTCTGCGGCGAGTGTGATCTTCCAGTTCTTTTTCTGCGAACTGAATTTATATCCTAAACCCGGTTTTACCCAATAATTATTTCTGCTGAATTCAGGACTTAAAGAGTCGATGGGAAGTTCATCACCAATTAAACTTGCTTGTTCTCTGTTCAACAGTTCATTTATACCACCAAATGTTACGGAAGGCTCCAGATAATATCCATCCTTTATTTTATATAATGCATTTTGTGTTAATGAATAATCAAATAATTGATTCCTGTTATTTTGGAAAGAATTATCAATGGCAGTTGTTCCGGCACCAAAATATTGGGTTAAGTTATTCCACTGCGTTTCCGAAAAGGTGGACTTTCCGGATGCAGTTGCCAGGGTTTTAACATATCTCCATTTACCGGTGATTTTATGTACGTAATTCAAATTAAAATTACCTTTTAAACTATTTGAATTCTCATATGTTTCACTTGTAAGGGCATTTGTAAGAGAATCGGAAATAAAATTATTAATAAAGTAATTTCCTCCCTGATCGCCATAGGATATGGTTGCCCCACCGGTTGCGATGATATTTTGCATGGAATCAGGTTTATTCCGAATATTAAAATTCAAGCGATGTGCAAAATTGTCGGTTAATTCATTTAAATACTCCTCGGTATCATAATCGAGATCCGGAAGGAAGTTTTGTGTGAACGTGTTTTCTATCAGGTCTTTTCGTGAACCATTTCCCAGATAAGAAAAATTAATCCGATTTCCCGGAGTTACTTCATGTGTATAATTTGCGCCTGCTGCTCCGGATGTTATCAAACCATCAACAGATCCGCCAAAATTGATGGGAATATTATCGCCATCACCGCTGCCAATTCTAAATCCACCACCACTCATCATGGCACCCATGCCTCCGTTGAAATCGATGTAATCATTTATGCTGAAGCCATAATCATTTATATTGTTAAACATTCCTAATACAGCTATCTGATCTGTTTTTGTAAAACGATATAATTTCGCGTTTGCTTTATAAGTATCCTCAGTTCCATATCCTGCAGTAATATCACCTAACCACATACTTTTTCTATCATCTTTTAATAACAGGTTTATTGTTTTACTTCTCGAGCCATCTTCAATTCCTGTAAATTCAGCATCCTCTGATGATCTATCATACACCTGCACCTTTTCAATTGCATCAGCCGGTAAATTTTTAGTTGCTACTGTTGGGTCGTTGCTGAAAAATTCTTTTCCATCCACCAACACCTGTTGCACATCTTCCCCTTGTGCTTTCATATTTCCTGCCTGATCAACTTCAACACCGGGTAATTTTTTTAATAAGTCTTCTACTGAAGCATCGGGCGTTGTTTTAAATGAACCCGCATTATATTCTATTGTATCCCCTTTAATTTGCAATGGTGTGCGTTCTCCACTTATACTAACCTTATCCAATTCATTCACCTGAACCTGTAATACAAATATTCCGAGATCATCACCTGACAAACGTGGAACACTTAAAATTGTATCATAGGTGCGATATCCAATAAATGAAATCTGTAAAATATATTTTCCCGGTTTAATGTTTTTAATTTCAAAACTTCCGTTTTCCTTACTGAATCCAAAAAAGGCGAGTGTAGAATCAGCAGGCTCCAGAAGGGCTGCAGTAGCATACATTACGGGTTCTGTTTTTTCATTTATTATAAATCCCTTCAGGGTTTGCTGTTGACCAAATCCTGCAGTAGAAATAATAATTAACAATGGAAGTAAAATATATTTGAATCTCTTCATTTTCAGATAGTTAATTTCTCAATTGTTAATCTTCTTTTATATGTATTATAACCCTTGGTCCTCCCTCCTGCCCTTCAATTCCCATTTCTTTCATTTTTTCTGCAACAATTTCATCAAATTCCTCTTCGGTTACTTTTTTTCCGTCTTTTGGTTTTACTATTTTTTCAGCATCAAGTTGCGGACTTATCAATGTTGCTGCTATAATTCTTTCTCCATCGTTTATATTAACTTCCAGGACCATTCCCGGAAGTCCCACAAATTTACCGGGTCCTGCAGTTATCGGAATAGCAGATGTAAACCAAATTGTTTTTTTATCAATGGAATCTTGTTTAACAGCTTCCATACAAGGATAATTAAGGATCATTTTTTGTTTACCGGTCATTTTCCATCCTTCTGCATTTAATTCACTTTCAATTAAAAACTGACGTTGCATAAAATCTTCTTTTCGGATCATTGTCTTTTTCTCGAAGTCGCAATAAACCTGATTATCGGGAGGAGCCATTCTAAACATAAAATTATTCCCATCACCTGACTCTGTACGTTCATTTGTTGCTTCATTTTGAGCAGCTTCATCATTTTTGTACAATGAAATTTTCTCATTGTAATACAAGGTGGTTTTATTTGTCATTTCTGTGGGCATTCCGGGTGGAGGAGCCATTCCTCCTTCCAGATTAATTTCGAGTTTCATGGTCTCCGTATAGGAGATAGTACCTGATGTTTGTGTAAAAGTGTTGTTGATTAGAATGAGAAATAAGGAAACTGTAGTTATTAATTTCATATCAATTAATTTATTGCAAATGTAAAGGCAGCTTTGAACATACTGTGTTAAACGCAGGCCAAATAAGGTTAATTAAGGTTAATCGAAGCACAACTTAATAAGACTATAGTTAATTTTGTTTAATATTTATGATAAAAATACAAAAATTATCAAGGGTTGTCATTTTAATGGTATCTAGTGCATTGCTCTTATTGGTATTCATTATACGTTGGTTGCAGACGGAATACACGGGCGAAAAAAATGTATTACAAAAAGAGTTATTCGAACAATTTATTGCGGCTGAATCAAGGTTGATGGATACAGTAATCACGAAAAATTTTATTGAGCCTATGTTATTGGATACAGCAGGCTTCAAAATACAAACAATAAATTACACAGGACCACATCCGGAAGGCGACTCGATAAATATTGTATTAGAAGATGTAAATTTTGACACTTCATTACTTCCTAGAAATAATATGAGGGAAAATCTACCCGAAAATGCCAGAATTGAATTCCGGGTGGAGGAAGACAGTACTGATATGATTTATAGTGGTGTTAAAATGTTTATTTCCAAAGTGAGAGGTCCTGAAGGAAGCCATGATTTTTTTGAAAATATGATCACATCAGATGATTCGATTATGCTTAAGACCTTTTTTGCGGAAAATTTAAACAATAAACGATTATGGGTAACTCCGGTATGGAAACAAAATAAGACACATGGTAAATTCCCTCCAACACCCTTTTATTATGAAAGTCATTATTTCGAAAAACCTTTTGGAGTTCAGGTAACACAATACAACAATTACATTCTGCAACAAATTTTACCGGAAGGAATATTTTCATTAATTCTTTTCCTATTAATAGTGACTTCCTTTATATTTTCCTATCGCAGTATTAAAAGTCATATTAGACTTGCTACATTAAAAGATGACCTTATCAGTAATATTTCGCACGAATTAAAAACACCTGTTGCAACGGTGAAAGTTGCAATAGAATCTATTCAAGCAATGGATCCTGTGGAAAAAAAGGAGAAAATTAAAGACTATCTGGGTATGGCTTCGGAAGAAATTGAGCGTTTGGAATTACTCGTTAATAAGGTAATGAATACAGTGTTAAATGAAAATGGAAAACTTGTATATCAAAAAGTATACCATGATCTAAAAATAATTACGTTGGAAACTATTCAAACCTTACAGCTTCAAAGTAAGCAGACAGAATTTAATTTTTATTCTGAAACTGATGATACCACTGTTTTAGGAGATGCATTACATTTAAAAGGGATTTTATTTAATTTGGCAGAAAACAGCATTAAATACGCAAAAGATAAATCAATTATAACAATTAAAATTAACTCGACTCCCGATCATATTGTTTTAACATGGAGCGATAATGGACCGGGAATTCCGGAGGCATATAAAACAAAAATTTTCGAAAAGTTCTTCCGTGTTCCTTCCGGAAATGTTCACAATACGAAGGGATATGGTTTGGGTTTATTTTATGTTGCGCAGGTGATGAAAGAACACAAGGGTTCCATTAAAGTAAAAAACAATCCTGATTCAGGCTGCACCTTTACATTACAATTTCCGAAACCATGATATCAAAAAAAATATTATATGTTGAAGATGAACCGAATCTCGGTATAATTGTATCGGAGACCTTACATCAAAAAGGATTTGATGTGTTACTGATTAAGGATGGTGCATTGGTAATGGATAATTTTAAAAAATTTGTCCCGGATATTTGCGTTTTGGATGTAATGTTACCGAATGTGGATGGTTTTGAATTAGGTAAACAAATTAGAAATCAGAATAAAAATATACCAATTATTTTTCTTACGGCTAAAACCCAAACGCAAGATGTAATTGAAGGATTTTCTGCTGGTGGAACAGATTATATCCGCAAACCATTTAGTATTGAGGAGCTTGTTGCGCGAATAAACAATCAGTTTCAACTATTAAATAATCAACTTCCAAATTCCTCAGGAACTATAAGTATCGGAAAATATATTTTTAATCCCCAAAAACTGGAATTGCAATTTTTGGAAACCATTCATCATCTTTCCAATAGAGAAGCAGAAGTTATCACAGTATTTTCCCGCAATCTGAATCAAACAATAGATCGCAAAAAATTATTGTTGGAAGTGTGGGGAGATGATTCTTTTTTTAATTCCAGAAATCTTGATGTTTATATCAGCAAGTTGAGGGAATATTTTTCGGGTGATGAGGGAATTAAGATTATTACACTGAAAGGGAAAGGGTATCAGTTTGTGGTGGAGTAGGCAGTGGCAGTTGGCAGTGGCAGTGAGTAGGATTATAACTTCCGATCTAGGGTGAGTGGTGAATGGTGAGTGGTGAGTATGATCCGAGTAGGAATAAAACTCACGATTCACGCCTCACGATTCACGGAATGAGTGATGAGTAATGAGTTTGATCCAAGTAACATTAAACCTTTCGATCCTTTTGGTAAGTGGTGAATGGTGAGTGGTGAGTATGATCCGAGTAGGAATAAAACTCACGATTCACGCCTCACGATTCACGAAATGAGTGATGAGTAATGAGTTTGATCCAAGTAACATTAAACCTTTCGATCCTTTTGGTAAGTGGTGAATGGTGAGTGGTGAGTATGATCCGAGTAGGAATAAAACTCACGATTCACGAAATTAATTCGATGCAAACTTCTCCAGATAACTCTTCACTGCATTTTTATTCACGGTGAACGACATCATTTTTAGTTTTACATAATCTTCGTTCACATAAATATAACCGAAACTGGGGCTTGCCGCTCCGCAATTTCTGGAGCCTGAGCCGGAGTCTTTGAAAAGGAACCATGTTTTGCCATCCTGTTCTTTATAACCCACTAAATGCATAGCATGATCATCTGTAGTGGAGCCATTATTTAAACGCAACTGACGAGCAGCATCATTAATATTTTCGCTTGCAATATCCCAGGTTGGTACAACAGCCATATTATTCCAGCTATCCCATCCCGGTTCTGAAACATCTCCTCCTATACTTATGCTATAACCATTTTTTAAAGCTGTTTTTAAAGCTTCCATAAATTCGTTAGCAGGTAAATTATAATAAGATGCATCGTTCCACCAATTATCGGGAACATCATATTCTGCTTTTGTATAAAAAGGTTTTTGCATGAGACTCATAAAATCAACATAATTATTCATGTCGAGTTTTAATATGTTTTTTGCATATTCAATTGGAGTGTAATTTTTATTTTCATAGGTCACTTTTGTTGGTGGTTCGCCCATATAAAAATTAAGGATGGATTTTATGGTATTTACCACTTCTGTTTCATTCCAATTATTACTTGTTTTGATACTTTGTAAATAAGTATTCATTTCACCCAACATGGCTTCATGATTGTAAAAACTTGCGGTGGATGTTTTTCCTTTATAATCGTTATATGGAACAATTCCATAATCCTTGATCATCCAGGTGGTACCATTTGTTTCGCTGCCTTCACCAAAGGTCATATTGCCTCTGTTTGCCACAAAGTATTTGGCTCTCTCCACATATTGCCAATACACAACATACATCTCACTCAATTTCACTTCGAGTCCACTAGCTTTTTTAGTTTCACTTTCAAAAAACGACATGGTAGAAAAACACCAACATGTTCCGGTATTTCCCTGACTAACAGGATCGTTATGCCAAACCTGCGTGTATAATGCAGGATCTTTAGGTGCGGAAATTCCACTTGCATCAATTTTAAATACACGATTATCTTTTGGAGTTGCAGGCACATTTTTATTGATATCAGTCATTATGACATCATTAAAATATCCTCCCTTCGGCTCGCGGTATTCGGCCTTAGTTGGTTGCTGAGCATATAGGGAAATGGAGATACTGCAAATAGCAGCGAGTAAAAATAAATTCTTCATAGTCGCATTTTGTGAAAACAAATTTAAGGTTAATGTTTTTGAAGAGGAAATAAATTTTGTTAATGTTTGCTAAAGGGAGGCCGCGAAGATCTGGAATGCACGCAAAAGTGCAAAGGGATTACAAAATTATATTAATCCTGGAAATACATCCCATATCTTTGCGGCTTTGCGCCTTTGCGTGAAAAAAAATAAAAAAAATTGCACGCAAAGTCGCTAAGACGCAAAGGAAATTAAAAAAATCATTCTGTTTTTTATCTCAAAAATTTCCAATACAACTTTCTTGGAATATTCAATAAATTATATATGAACTGAGCATGGGAAGGTTCTTTAATATGCGACCATGTTTCAGGAAACTTATATCCCCAATATCGCATAAAAGGTCCGAAAACGAATTTTGCCCGACGTTTAGCTTTATCAGATTCGTAATAACTCCAAAAATCGGCTTTCTTTTCCGGTGTTTTATTTGCTTGTGGAAGGTCACGGGTGATGGGTAATCCAAGGTCTGTAAATACTCTTCTATAATCTGCAGCTAAATGTTCGAATCTGATGATATGATCCATTTTTTTGTGGTGCAAAATGCTCCAGTTACTATAAGGCCATTTAAAAAATTTCAAAAAATAGGTCTCAAAGGATGCTTTATTCTCAATTATGAAATTATACCTCACCTGATCTCTGTTTTTTGCAAGTGATTTACGCAACCATTTACCCGGACGTTTTCTTCCGGAAGAAAATCTTTCATCAAGATCGTTCTTATATTTAAAATACATACTCACTGTTTGGTCCAAAGGATTGCGAACGCTTCCTATAGATCGATACTTTTTTTCTTCAGGAGTTGCCTTCCGCAAAAAATCGTCGTACGTGGCATGTTTATTTAAAAAAGGTTCACATCCATATTGCTCCCGAATTTCTTTCGAAATTGCACTAGTAGCTGTGAGTGGAAGCTCTACGAAAATAAATTTGTATCTATGATCTATTACCATTGTTTTTCATTTTCAATTGTCAATTGTCAATTGTCAATTATCAATTCCCATACGTTTCCACAAAATTAAGAATATCATTTTTAACATCTTCCGGCAAGTGCCCTCCGAAATAAATGGTTCCCATGTCATGTCCGTAAAGTGGATAAAAGTAATATTGGTGTTCAACACCTGCAATATTCAAAACATTATTTAGTATTTCGCCCTGGGAAGAAGGAACTGTAAAATCCAATCCGCAATATTGTAAAAGCGTAGGCACTGATTCTGAAGTTACATGTGCAACAGGACTAACCTCGATCCACGTTGCAGTATCTTCCAGATATGTTGTTCCGGTTAAGTTTTCAACTAATCCATTTAATTCGGGATTGGTTAGAAAATATTCGTTGGTTACATCCGTTGGACCGGCAAGACTAAAAACTGCTTTAATTGCGTTATCGGAATTATTATGATATGCGGTATATAATGCAAGATGACCACCGGCGCTGTGACCTGCAATTAATATTCTGGTAGGTGAATATACGAAACCATTTGATTTGGAAATTAAAAAATCAACGGCTGCTCTAATATCATCGGCAAGTTCGGTGTATAAAATCCCTGAGGCCGAATTTGCCAATCTATAATTTACATTAGCAATTGCAAATCCGCGATGTTGAAGATCGGATAAAACAAGAGAGTAATCACTTTTATCACCTGCGTTCCAGTTTCCACCATGAACGAAAATTAATAATTTAGTATCCAAAGTTCGGGAAGCCGGTAAATAAACATCCAATTTCTGTAAAGGGTCAGCTCCATACGAAACCTCATATATAGTTTCTTCCAATAATGCTGTAGGTTCGTCATCCTTATTACACGCAACGAAAATCAAGAATAAGAATGAAGGAAATAATAATTTAGGAAGATGCATTTTCAAAGTTAAATATTTTCGTCGAGTATTTTATATAAACTATCCCAGGTATAATATTTAGCTGCAGTTACCTTACTTGCCTCAGCAATTTTTGTCCATTTGTTTTTATCTGTCAATAATGTTGCCACAAGTTCGCCAAATACTTTTACATCATCAGAAATGAGAATGTCCTTTTCGTGTTCAACCTGTAAACCTTCTGTTCCAATAGTTGTGGAAACCATGGGTATACCTCTGCATAATCCGTTTATAGTTTTCACCTTCATTCCACTTCCGAAGCGCAAGGGAATGATATTTACTTTGCATTTGGTAAAATATTCCTCCAGATCAACCACAAATCCGGTAATGATAATATCGCTGTTATCCTTTGCGAGTTGTAATAAACGTTGGTCGGGATTTTTACCAATGATGTATAATTTTAATTCGGGGAATTTCGATTTTAAGTCTTTCCAGGTTCCGTTTACAAACCAAATTAACCCTTCAATATTTGCTTCCCAAGTCAGAGTTCCAACATATACAAGACTATTCTCCAAAGTATCAAAAGCCGGAATTGGAATTTTTATCTGATCATCCTCCCCTATATGTAAATAATCGCGGAACTTAAATTTTCGTTTTTCGGGATCAGGTTCATGCATGGCATTGTCGTTGGTAGCACCTAAAACAATATCGGCTTGTTTTACATAACGCAATTCCCATTTTTTTATTCTGTTCGCCTCTTGCTGAATTACGAATTTTTTTATGGGGTTGGTTTCCACTTCCGCATATCTGCTCCAGATCAGATATTCAGCATTATGAGTTCTGAATACGATTTTTCCTTTATAATTTTTTGGAATATATTGCATCACTTCATAATGTTCTGCTACGATCACATCAAAACCGTTTGCAATACTTTCAATCTTTTTTTTCATTGTTTCTGAATAATTCCGAAACATGTTGATGGTGATTCCTTTCACATAACTTTTTATAAGATTTGCAGGGGTTCTTTCTACGTTCAATACTTCGAAATAGGACTGCTTTATACCGGTGTCAGCAAGGAATGCATCTTTATACTTAACATCATCTCCCTTTAAGAAACAGGCAAAAAACAGGTCGTGATTTTTATGAAGGTAAGTTGCTAATTTGTAGGAATTAAATAAGCTTGCACCGTGATTGGTGGGGAAGGGAAGGTGAATTGTGATATGCAATACTTTTTTACGTGTCACTTGATATTTTTTTTGCCACAAAGACGCTAAGGACACGAAGGGAGCACGAAGGAGTATTAGTATGATTGAAATATAACTCCTGATCTATAAATTCCTTCACTATTTTTAACTATCTTAATGGAATAATTAATAAATTATTTCAACCTCCGTTTAATTGCTTCCACCATATTTTTCATGCGATGCAAATTAAATAATATGGCTAAAACGATCTTAATCGGAAAGGAAATATAATAATATAAAATATAAAGCGGGTTTGGATTTACTTTATTTACGGTATAACCGAATTGTTTCATATTATCACCACAAATATTCTGACAAAACCAAAGTTCGCCGTTATTTAATCCGCCTTTTTCCCAGTTTCCAGCTCTTTCTGTTTTTATTCCGAATTCATCCGGTTTATCGGCTTCGTTGCTCGAACCAACCTGAGGGATCATGAGCATATTTTGATTAAAATCAATTTCCAGAAACTGACATAAGTTTTTTATTTCGATTTCGGAATCATTCACCATTTTTTCGAAATACATAGTATGCAATTGCGGATGGTCCTTATATTTTGCCGCAGCTCTTATACTGGAATTCCACAATTTGGAAATGGTGATGGGATGATAATTTATTTTTAATCTGCGTTGCTCCTTCTTCGTCATAAATTTAGCACCCATTGCCCTGCGCTGCCATTTTCTTTTTTGACTTAACATTACTCCACGTGGATCCCTTACCATGTTTACAATTTTGGCTCCGGGAAATAATTCGAGAATCTCGCCAATATAAAATACATCCTGAGGAGTTTTTTCGCAAGGAATGGTCTTATCATGTTTTCTTGTTTCAAAAAATAAAAATGCATTTAAAACGCTATGCGGATAAATATCTCCTTTTATATTTTTGATAATTTCCTGCGCATCTGATTGATATTTATCAATATTCATAGCCGATAAATACCCATCTCTTTGAATAAATAATAATTTAGATGCAAGTGTTTGTGCTTCCTCTTGGGAGATTACTTTATGTTTGTCGGAAGTACTCCAAAGCTGTTCAAAAAAATGCAATTCCTCCAGCATATATATCATGGAGTGATTACCCAATACACGACGCATCATTGTAGTACCACTGCGGGAATTACCAACGATAAAGATTATTTTTTCACTTGCAGTCAAACTCATTTCCAGGCAGCAAAGATAAATTATTTAACCCCAATTAATTCGTCCATGGTGTTTTGGGCAACATAATGATAGCCTGGGCGTGCTTTTGTGTAAATTCTTACGGCCATGTCTTTCTGGCCGGTTTTGATCATAGCCTTGTATAATGGAGTGAGGAATTTTCTCCTTCCTACAGAGCACAAGAATGTATCAATTGCAGGATATGCAACGGAATAATTTCTTTTAATTGCAAGTTCATACCAGGCATCTGCTATTTCACTATTTCCGGTTCCTGTGAACTTGAATAATCCATCGAGATATGCCATCTTTTCCAAAGAAATATCATCAGGCAACTGATAAATAAAACGCAGCCACTCATGTGTCGACCAGGATTTAACTTGGTCTACGGGAATATTATTTTCACTATTAAGTCCTTGTAAAATGGCATCAACCTTTTCAAATCGCGTAGAAACTACTACAGGACAATTTGCAGGAATACCCGGGCCGTAAATCCACTCATCAATATTTACATCCGCAAATTTTTCTTTATTGGGTTTTAACAGATTTTTATTCAGATAAATAATAAAATCTTCGGTGGTCATTACACTGAAAGCATTGGTTGTAAAGTAACCATTTACAAAAGCATCCCATTTTTCCCGTCCCACTTTACTTTCCAACAAACGTAAAAAATAAGCTCCTTTATTATATGCAATATCTGAAACCCCTTCATCGGGATCACGACCTTCCAATTTTAATTTTAAATGTGTATCGGGAGATGTTGCGCCAAAATCTTTTACCGTTTCTACCAGTCCTTCATATTCCAAAACCTGCAACATATCGGCATAATCTTTACCATATACTGCCTCCATAATTCTATTCTCAAAATAAACTGTAAATCCTTCATTTAACCAGAAGTCGTTCCAATTAGCATTGGTAACTAAATTTCCGCTCCAGCTATGCGCAAGTTCATGTGCAACAAGTGCAACCAAACTTTTATCACCTGCAATAATTGTTGGCGTGGCAAAAGTAATTCTCGGATTTTCCATTCCGCCAAAAGGGAAACTTGGCGGCAGCACTATCACGTCATATCTTCCCCATTGATATTTTCCATATAATTTTTCCGCACTTTCGAGCATATTTTGCATATCGCTCAACTCCCATGCACATGCCTCCACAAAAGAAGGTTCTGCATAAACACCGGTTTCATTTCCAACAGATTTAAATGCGAGATCACCTACAGCGAGGCTCATTAAATAAGAGGGAATTGGTTGTTCCATTTTAAAATGATAAATACCATCTTCATTTATCTTTTGAGGATTTTCCGCACTCATTAAAGCGATCATTCCTTTTGGAACTTCCACCTGAGCATCAAATGTAAATCGCACACCCGGACCATCCTGACAAGGAATCCAGGTTCTGCATAAAATTGCCTGCGATTGCGTGAATAAAAACGGAAATTTTTTATCGCGGGTTTGTTCTGCATTCAGCCATTGGAGAGCCGCAGCGCCTTCGGAAGTTTTATAGGTGATACTTACCGTTTTTGCAGTTGCGGGAATATTAACGATAAGTGCAGAACCTAAAAAAGATTGACCTGCTACAGTATCTGCTAATTTATAATCAGAACTGGTGTTTCCATCCACCATTATATTTTCAATGATCAGATCGCGGGTATCGAAAATTACCTGCCCGCTGTTTGACTTATTTTCAATGGTCCAGGTAGCAACAGCTGATATAACTTTACTGTCAAAATCAATTTTTGCATTCCAGCTTAAATGTTTAACAACAGCTTCATTTGTTTTGGAAAAAGAGTGCGGATCTATTATTTGCATATTGGTTTGTTGGTCTTGTGAATTTTTCTCCTTCGTATTACAGCTTATTATAGTGATGATCAAGGGCAATAAACAAAATACTCTCAGATTCATACAGTTGATTTGTGGCGGCAAATTTACAGAATGTAGGCGGCCTATTCTAAACTTGCTGATTTCTTAACAGCTTATTCAAAAATAAAGACCCTCAAATTCACAAATATTTATATTTTTGACCGCCATTCGCAGCAAAAGCGGGCGGGGCACCGAAAACCAATCACAATCACTAAACCAAGATCCGGCAGGAAATGTTAATCACTTTTGTTATCATTTATATGGTGATAACCTTTGCGGTAGGGATTTACACGAGTAAACTCGTAAAAGGATCCAAAGATTTCGTTCAAGCCGGGCGCAGACTACCTCTGTTTTTAAATGCCGCCGATCTTTTTGCACTTTGGTTTGGGTCTGAAACCCGATTATATCGCATGAATTTGTTCACACTGGGCGACCTTTTCAAAATAAAATACGGTAAAACTGCCGAGGTAACAGCGAGCTTTTTCATGTTGCTTACCTTTTTCGGATATATCGCTGCTCAATTTATTGCTTTGGGATATATTTTTTCGTTTGCAACAGGTGGAGCGGTACCTATTCAAAATGCTTCTATCATTTGCGCTTGTATTGTTATGATCTATACTATGGTGGGAGGAATGTGGGCAGTTTCCATCACCGATTTTATACAGAGTATCATTATTGTGGTGGGATTTATTTTTGCCGTTTTTTTCTTATTAAATGTGACCGGAGGTTTTGAAAATGTGATTGCAAATGCTCCCGATAATGCATTTCACTTTTTACCGGATGGCGATTCTTTTTCTATCATTAATTGGCTGGGTGCATGGATGGTGGTAGGGCTTGGATATATTCCTTCGCAGGATGTATTTCAGCGTGCAAATTCTGCAAGAACAGAAAAAGGTGCTGTTCGCAGCATGTATATTGGTGCAGGATTATATATTTTAATTGCGATGATGCCATTATTTATAACCTTATGTGCAAAGGTTATTTATCCGGAAAATACTTTTGAAGATACTCAGGCGATAATTTTAACCATGATAACCGAGCATACTCCTTTTTGGTTGCAGATCATATTTTTTGGCGCATTATTATCTGCAGTATTAAGCACATGCAGCGGAGCAATTTTAGCACCTGCGAGTATATTGGCTGAAAATTTTATTAAACCATTATCCAAAAAAACATATACCGACAAACAATTTTTAAGAATACTGCGATTAAGTGTAATATTTATTGGTTTTATCTCCATTTGTATTAGCATGATGCGCAGTAATATTTTTGCATTGGTAGGTGAGTCTGCAGTATTAGGAATGGTGAGTTTACTCGCTCCGGTGGTTGCAGGATTATATTATAAAAATGCCACAACAACAGGAGCAATGTTGAGCATGTTCAGCGGAATAATTGTTTATGTAGTATTTGAATATTTATTTCCTGTATTACCCGTGGAAGCTTTTCTACCGGCTACTGTAGTGAGTTTTATTTTTATGTATACGGGGAAGTATTTTGAAGCGAGGAAGGTGGTTGTGGAGATGACTTAGGACATAGGACATACGACATAGGACATACGACATAGGAAATAGGACTTGATTAACTTAGAGTGTAAATTTTATTTTCTTAATCAAATATTTTGTGGAAAATCAAGTTTCATTTTACATGAAGTTCTTCGTGTAGCCTTTGTGTCTTCGTGTCTTGGTGGCAAAAAAAATTGGCCACGAAGACACGAAGACACAAAGGTTTCACAAAGTTTTTAAAATAATAAATTTACCAAATTGAGAGGCTGTTAATACTCAGTAAAAAATAAATCCTTTTACTGAACTATAAATTTCTCCCACAACAATCCTTCATTACTATGCAAAGTAATAAAATATTCGCCAGGTTGCAATTGATGATCCCAATTTTGAGTATAGGTTCCTGCGACAATTTTTCCATGATATAAACCATGAATTAAGTGCCCATTCAAATCAAAAACATTGAGATCAATTGTTGTATTTCTATCTATGGTATATTTTACAGAAATAAAATTTTGTGAGGGATTTGGGGTTATATTAAATAATTCGTGAATGGGATCGAAAATATTTTGAATGGCAACTTCGGTGGTATCCTCTTCTGTGGTATCAACAGGAGCAACATAACTTGTATCCGAATAAACATAAATAGATTCGCCGGAGGAAAATGCGAGATTATCGTTTACTTTAAAAAATCTGTTCATATTATATCCGAAATTATTAATATGCCAGGTTTCGCCACCATCAAAGGTTTCCAAAATATCGTATGAACCTGTCCAACCCGTATCAACATTTATAAAACCACACATTTCAACATAATGATATTCAGCACTCACGGTTTTTACTTCCCAATTCATGCCTGCATCCACCGATTTTAAAAATCGCGTTTCAAATCCTCCCGCAACATCTGCAACAGCACCAAAAGCATTTACGGAATCCAACAATTGTATTTTCCAAACGTAGTCATTCGGGTGACCTGTTAATTTTTTTACCTCCCAATCTGTTCCTCCGTTATCGGTGTATAAAATTATTCCGCCTTCATCCAAATTGGCACTTTGTCCTGATACAAAACCATGCATAGCATCTGTAAATTTTATATCAACTAAAGAATAAGCGAATGCACTCATATTTATAAAAGACCAGCTATCACCGCGATCTGTGCTTTTAAAAATATAGGCAGGATTGCTCCATACTCCACATATATAAATAGTAGTATCATCGGCAGCACTCATTCCGCAAATACCGTCGAAGGAAACAGGTATAGAATCAGAAATATCATCCCAATTCTCCCCGCCGTCGTTGGTTTTATACAACCTGCCATACAATGAGCCTGCAAAGCCCACATTTTCATCAAAAAACTCCACAGATCTGAAATAATCGGGACTTGAATGTTTAAGAAGCCAGTTTTCGCCTGCATTTATTGTTTTAAATATCTCCCCATCACTGCTTACAGCCCATCCAGTGGAATCGTTAATAAAAAAAATATCATCGAAACGCCCTGCTGTCGGGGTTCCGGGATAGGTGAACCACTCCGGGGCCGGCTGTGCCCTGATCGTTTGAATAAATAAAATGGCAATTGTAAAAAAGCAATATTTCATGTTCCTAATTTCTTTAAAATTAAAAAAGGGTGAAGACAATACGTCCACACCCCTGTAAATAGTTTGTCACACTTTTATAAAGCGTCGATAGAAAGTGCCAGAAAAGTAAAGGCAAAAGGCAACATGATCCAGAAGAACTGACTCATGAAAATGATCATGAAAACAGTTGCAGCACTAAACACAAGGCCCAAAAGGAGCCATTTCATGTTCACTTTTACTTTATACTTAGGTTTTTCGGTATGATCCATTTTTGGTGGTTTTTGTGGTGCAAATGTAAGGAAGAATATTGAGTTGAGGAAAAGATGTCTTAGGAAATTTACAGCTTGTTCACATTGAATATACTACTCATTCCCAAACACAACCTCCCCAGCCTTCTCATCCACAACAATCGTATCATCACTCTTCACCTCTCCCGCCAAGATCTTTTTAGATAATTCGTTTACGACCTCTTTTTGGATAACGCGTTTGAGTGGACGGGCACCAAATTGAGGATCAAAACCTTCTTCGGCGAGCCAATTAATTACTGCTTCAGAAAAACTTATTTTAATATCTCGTTCGGAAAGCATTTCTTTTAATCCGTTTAATTGTATTTCTACTATCCCTTTTATTTCATGTCGCAATAAAGGTTTGAACATGATCACTTCATCAATGCGATTTAAAAATTCGGGTCGGATCGTTTTGCGCAGAAGGTCCATTACTTCAATTTTTGTTGTTTCGGTAACTGCTAGTAAATTATTTTCGGTAACCCCTTCAAATCGTTCCTGAATTACATGTGAACCAATATTACTGGTCATAATGATGATAGCGTTTTTAAAATCAACGGTTCTTCCTTTATTATCCGTTAATCTTCCATCATCCAAAACCTGCAATAAAATATTAAATACATCCGGATGTGCTTTTTCAATTTCATCCAATAAAATAACGGAATATGGTTTTCTACGCACAGCTTCCGTTAATTGTCCACCCTCATCATAACCAACATAACCCGGAGGAGCTCCAATTAATCTGCTTACACTGTGACGTTCCTGATATTCACTCATATCTATGCGCGTCATCGCGTGTTCGTCGTTAAATAAATAAGAGGAAATTGCTTTCGCCAATTCTGTTTTTCCAACTCCTGTGGTTCCGAGAAAAATAAAAGAACCTATTGGTTTTTTAGGGTCGTGTAAACCTGCTCTACTTCGTCTTATTGCATCAGAAACAGCGATGATCGCTTCATCCTGGCCAACCACACGTTTATGTAATTCGTCTTCCAGCTTCAGTAATTTCATTCTGTCGCTTTCCAGCATTTTTGTTACGGGAATACCGGTCCACTTTGCCACAATTTCTGCAATATCTTCCGCATCCACTTCTTCTTTCATCAATCTTTTGGTGGCATCCAATTGTTTTAATTCCGTTTCGAAATTTAAAAGGTCGGTTTCTGCTTCTTTTATTTTACCATATCGCAACTCAGCAACCTTACCGTAATTCCCTTCGCGTTCAAATTGTTCTGCTTGTAGTTTGAATTGTTCTATATCCGATTTTTTTTGCTGCAATTTATCCACCAATTCTTTTTCCTGTTGCCACTTTGCTTTTATGGCATTGCGCGTTTCAGAAAGTTCAGAAATATCTTTATTGAGTTCCTCTAATTTCCTTTCATCTTTTTCGCGTTTTATTGCCTCGCGTTCAATTTCGAGCTGACGGATTTTCCTTTCCACCTCATCCAGTTCTTCAGGCACGGAATTCATTTCCAAACGCAATTTCGCTGCAGATTCGTCAATTAAATCAATTGCCTTGTCCGGTAATTTTCTGTCGGAAATATACCGTGAACTTAATTCCACCGCAGCAATAATTGCCGCATCTTTAATTTGAACCTTATGATAATTTTCGTAACGTTCTTTTAATCCTCTTAAAATAGAAATACTATCCTCAATACTCGGCTCATCCACCAGTACTTTTTGAAAACGGCGTTCGAGTGCTTTATCTTTTTCAAAATATTTTTGGTATTCAGCCAAAGTTGTTGCTCCCACTGCTCTTAATTCTCCTCTTGCCAAAGCGGGTTTTAAAATATTTGCCGCATCCATGGCGCCTTCGCTTGCACCGGCTCCTACAAGTGTGTGTATCTCATCAATAAATAAAATAAATTGCCCTTCACTCTGAATTACTTCTTTAACAACTGCTTTTAATCTTTCTTCAAACTCGCCCTTATATTTTGCACCGGCAATTAAAGAACCCATGTCGAGCGAATAAATTATTTTTGATTTAAGATTCTCTGGAACATCACCATTCACAATTCTATGTGCAATACCTTCTGCAATTGCAGTTTTTCCCACACCGGGATCACCAACTAAAATAGGATTATTTTTTGTTCTGCGCGATAGAATATGCAGCACTCTTCTTATCTCTTCATCACGACCAATAACAGGATCCAATTTTCCTGATTTTGCGCGTTCATTTAAATTAACGGCATATTTATTTAATGCGTTGAGTTGATTTTCGCCTGACTGCGAATTCATGGTAGTTCCTTTGCGCAATTCTTTTATTGCTGATTTAAGGTCCTTCTCCGTAACTCCCTGCGATTTTAATAATTTACTTACATCATCATTACTGGCAAGAATTCCCAATAAAATATGTTCCACCGAAACAAATTCATCACCGAATTCTTTCAAATAATTTTGCGATTTTGCAATGGTAAGATTTGCATCACGCGATAAATATTCACCACCCTTACTTTCTACCTTTGGTAATTTCGATAGTTGTTCATCTATCTTTTGTTCGAGATAGTTGACATTTACGTTTAATTTTTTTAATAAATAACCTATCACCTCATCATCAGAACCAATCATAGATTTTAAAATATGATCGTTAGTGATCTGTTGGTGATCCGATTGCATTGCCAGTTGCTGTGCCTGTTGGATCAGTTCCTGACTCTTTATGGTGAAATTTTGTAAATTCATAATTTTAGATTGTTCTTATCTTATTTCTTACACGCAATAAATATACTCTATACAAAATTGCCTTAAAGTGAGACAGATTGGCTGTTTAGCCCCTTTCACAAGCGACAACATGTCGGCAGGAGGAAACCAAAACTGCCATTTAGCCTACTAATAAAGGTAGTTCATAAATATCAAAATTTAATTATCTTTAGTTTTTCATAAAATCCAGGCACATGAGGTTATTTACTTTCAGATCCACAGTTATATTTATCATTACCCTATCCTCCATTCTTATAAATTCCTGCAAGTATGATGTTGCAATTTCTGATGAATTAAGTTTCAGAGGGGAAATAATATCCTCCCAACTTTTGCACTCCTACACTATCGAACAAACGGATTCTGTTTTAGCTGCTTACGATCCTGATCTATTAACATACCCAAACGATTATCCAATAGAAATTTATCGCGTTATTTATAAAACAATTGATGCTTTTGGAAATGAAACTCAGGCTTCAGGTGCGGTTGTTTTGCCAGTTACAAGTTCCACCGCATTCCCAAATTGTATTTATGAACATGGAACAGTATTAAAAAGATATGATGTTCCTTCCTACGAAAGTGATGAACTTATTTTGGGAATCATATATGCTTGTTCAGGATATATAATGAGTCTTCCCGACTATTTAGGAATGGGTGATTCACCTGGACGACATTTATATTGCCATGCTAAAACGGAGGCCACTGCGAGTGTGGATTTATTACGCGCGGCAAAAACTTTATCTGCAGAAAAGAATGTATTATACAATGATCAACTTTTTATTTTCGGATATTCACAAGGCGGACATGCTGCAATGGCGACTACGCGCGAAATACAATTGTATCATCAGGATGAATTTACCATAACTGCAAGTGCTCCTATGAGTGGCCCTTACGATATGAGCGGCGCTCAAACAGATTATGTTTTAAGCGATGAACCTTACGGAGCACCTTTTTATTTACCTTATTTAATGTTTGCATATAATGAAGTGTATAATATGTATGGTAGTCCATCGGATTATTTAATTGAACCATTTGATCAAACATTACCACCATTATTTGATGGTGAGCACGAAGGTTGGGAAGTGGATGCAGTTATGCCTTCGGTACCAAAAAATATTATTAAACCAGATGTATTACAGGATTTTTTATCCAACGAAAATAATCCATTTCGAATAGCACTTCGCGACAACGACCTTACTAACTGGATACCAGAAATTCCATTAATGATGTTTTATTGCACTGCCGATGAACTTGTTAATTATGAAAATGCAATTAATGCACAGGATATTTTTATGTCTAAAGGTTGCACTTCAACTACACTCTATCAACCCTCCCCTTCAGCATCGCACACCTCCTGCGCCGAACCTTGTTTTATTTTTGCGAGGATTTGGTTTGATGGGCTTAAAGAATGAAGGAATGAAGGAATGAAGGAATGAAGGATTAAAGAATGAAGCCCGACGACCTCACAGGTCTCGGAGACCTGTGTAGGTCTGAGGGAAGGGGAGAGAAAAGAATCGAAGGGAGAAGATTTGAACCCGCCTGCTGACCTCGTCGGGCAGGGGTGAAGGAAGGAAGGGGTTAGAAGGAAAAAAAGGGGGGACCTGCCTGACGTGGTCAGCAGGCAGGCACGGATGACGCAGATTGGGCGGATTTAATAGGATAAAAAAAGGAAGAAAAATTAGGATTTACTCAAAGTATTTTCAGAGGAATTGGATTGAAGAAATTGCAAAGCAATTTATTGTGCAGAAAGCTTTGAAAAATCGCCAACGAAACGTTTTCCCCTAAGGTGAAGATAAGAGATGGAGCAAAAAAAAGGTGATGTTTTAAAAAACATCACCTTTTTTATTTCTGAATAAAATTAATATCAATCGTCGATCACATCTTTTTGTAAAGTTTTAAAAACATATTCGGTAAGTTCCATGCCGATTTTTGTTTTTACTCCCATCATTGCTGTTACTGCGGCGCCACCACCACCTGGATAAATTATATCCATAACCTCTCCATTGGATGGATCCATTACAAGGTAACTGTATAATACTGTATAAGTACCATTAACACTAGTAAATTGTGGAGATATAATAAGATATGGTTTTCCAACTGTTTTAGCTAAAATGATACTATCATATTGGGCATCAGAAACTAATTCAAAAGGGAATTTATATAATGCTTTAATATCATTTTTTGTCAGGTCTTTATCAAGATCTGATTCGCGAATTACCACGGTCATTTCCTTTAACAATTTGGCATTTTCTTCAGCCATATCACGCATATCTTTTGCTTTGGCGTCTTTTAACCTGTTTTCCATATACCATGCACAATATTGTAAACCGAAGGTCAGGTCACTTTTTTGTGGAAATACATGCGGTAATCCAATTTCAATAATAGGAAGTTTTTTTGTGTTCTTTATATTTTCTATCAGATCTATTCTGATATAAGTTGAACTGCTCCAGTCTGCTTTTTGTGATTTAATATCACCTTCTTTCAGATCATAATAATTCCAATCCAAACCCGGATCAGAATCACTCACATTAAACACAACATTTGTTTCGCGATTAAATGCATAAATAACACCGTATTCTTCACTTTTTGCTTTTTGAAGCGCCTTAGCCTGTTCCCAGGTTTTATAAACGATCTCAGTTTCATAAGGCCAAAAAGTTTCAATAGCAACCTTTAAATTGGCATTGTATTCATCCAATGCGGCTTTGTAGGCAGGAAGCGCTGCCTCTTTGTGCAATTTTTTTAACTTTTCTACTACCTTTTCATTCTCCACTTCTGTGACAACGATAAGTTTTCGGTTTTTGAGGTCCTCAATTTCTTCTACCTTACCATATGACCATTGTGCCGAAGCATTAAAATTGATCAATAACAGTAAGCACATGAGGAGAGTACTGGCAATACTGATTTTTTTCATAGCTGATTTTTTTGACAAAGATAAGGGTTTTGGTAACATTTGGATTTAACCAGTTATTTCAGGCTGCCCAGCAATTTCTATCAAACCTAAGCTATCGTTTGACTGAAAATTTAAATTGATTGTTTGAGGTGAATTCTCCTTGATTTCTATCTCTTGAAAAAGTGACCTAAGTTCCATATTGACACAACAACCCATAATAATTTTATTCTCAATTAAATCTTTATATATGAAAACAATTCGATATATCTATAAGTGGTT
>JBGAWP010000080.1:0-19028 GCA_044227505.1 Chitinophagales bacterium
AATTGGACTTGAACAATTTAATAAATTACTAATTGCGGTAAGAATTATAAAAGATGTGGGTACACAGTAGCTGCCGGCAGGCAGGTTCGATTCTTCGAATCTTCTCCCCCTGCCCGACGCGGTAAGCAGGCGGGTTCGAATCTTCAAAGTCTTTATTTACGTTTTATCTGATCAATCTTCATCGGTCTGTTAAAACTTTCTTCCAGCGAGATGAAAGTTTCTGTCCTATCAATTCCTGATATCTGTTGAATTTTATCGTGAAGTATCTCTTTGAGATGAAGTGTGTCTTTGCAGATGATCTTTACAAACATGCTGTAAGTCCCCGTCATATAATGACAATCTACTATTTCGGGGATCTTTTCCAGGTCTTTTACCACATTGTCGTACATACTGCTTTTGTCGAGATACACACCTAAAAATGCTGTAATTCCATACCCAAGTTTTAAGGGATTTACCATCAGATGCGACGACTTTATCAGGCCGATGGAATCCATTTTTTTCATGCGAACATGAATAGTTCCGGGGGAAACACCAATTTTTTGGGCGATTTCGGTAAAAGGTGTCATAGCATTCTGCATTAACATGTGCAGAATCTGGATATCTACTTTATCAATTCCGTAATTTTCAGACATATCAGAGAGAATTTATTAGCTTATCGACAATGAATTCTCAAAAATATTCAAATATTTCTAAATTTTACAATATTTCATTAAATTATTTGTAATTATCAGAAATTCTTCTTTTCTTTGGGTCAACCTTTACAGGTTATTGGTTAGGCAACATTACCCCTAAATGGATGCAGCATGATGAGGAGCATGCTGCATTTCCTTTTTAAGGAATACCCGAAACAAACTTACTTTTCTTCCTTTACAAAACTCTTTCATTTTTTAATTTTCTGTTCATTGCATAACTATGACATCCAACACAGAACCTTAATATAGGTATATTCGTAAAATTGATTTAACACAGTATGCGAAAGGCCCTTTATAGTATTTTATATTCATTCCCGGCAAGGCTGCTGATGCTGCATGTTAAACGCAATCATTTTTTATTATTGTCATGGATTTTTTTAATAAGTATTTCCGCAGGACTCACAGGAACGCGTTATGGAATCTCCTTATTATTTCTTGATCCTGAATATGTTGGAAAGGTAAATTTCAGCAGCTTTTGCATTTTAGGTGCCGCGATGGGCGGCTTTTTTATTGTGTGGAACATTACAAGTTATATTTTAAATGCTCACAATTTTTCCTTCCTCGCAACCTTAAAAAAACCTTTTGGCACCTATTGTTTAAATAATGCATTTTTCCCCTTGTTATTTTTTATCATTTACATTTTTGAAATTATCGCCTTTCAATCGAAGGAAGGTTTGTTAAACCTGTTTAACATTGCAGCCAGTCTCGGGGGATTTATTACCGGACTCATTTCAGTTATTCTCATCTCCATGGTTTACTTTTTCAGAACCAATAAAGATATTTTTCAAATTGTAGGGATCATTAAAAAGAAAAAAGCACTGAACACAAAACACGACCCGGAAGAGCCAACACATGAGGAGGTGATGTCGAAGAACAGGGTGCACACCGAATATTATCTCAACAACAATCTAAGATGGAAACATACAAGATCGGCAGACCATTATCCGGAATCCATTATCAGATCTGTATATAAACAACATCATGCAAATGCATTCTTTATTGAAGTTTCCAGTATTGTACTTATTATACTTTTTGGTTTGATGATGGATAATCCGATTTTTCGTATTCCAGCAGCTGCCAGCATTGTTTTACTTGTGGCCATTTTAATTGTTTTGATCGGTGCATTTTATTATTGGATGGGCCCTTGGAAAGTGATATTTTTTATCCTGATCATATTATTTGTAAATGCTATGATGCATTCCAATTTATTAAGTTACAAGAATAAAGTATACGGATTAAATTACGATTCCACAGCTGAGTACAGCATCGACAAATTAAAAATTATTTCAGATACCGCATTCACCAATAATGACATAAAAAACACATTACAAATACTGGAAAACCGAAAAAATAATTTTACGATTGGAAAACAAAAACCCAAATTGGTTTTTATTAATTGCAGTGGCGGAGGACTTAGAGCCATGTCGTTTACTATGCAGGTTCTACAATACGCAGATAGTTTAACCGGTAATAAATTAATGCAACAATGTCCGCTGATAACCGGTGCATCCGGTGGAATGTTAGCGGCAGCCTATTACCGCGAGTTGTATTTGCAATCATTAAATGGCGCACCTATAAATTTATACGATAAACAATACACAGAAAATATATCGGCAGACCTGTTGAATGCACTGAGTTTTACGATAGTAGTGAATGATCTGTTTTATCCATGGCAGAAATATAATTATGGCGATGAAGTTTACAGAAAGGATCGCGGATATATGTTTGAAAAAATATTAAATGAAAATACGGATTCCGTTATGTTCAGGCCTTTGTGTTATTATAAAGAACCCGAATTTTCCGGAAAAATTCCCATGATGATATTTACACCAACTATAATTAATGATGAGAGAAAATTATATATAGGAGCGCATCCCGTTTCTTATCTCGCTAAACCACAAAACCGCAGCAGTCATTATTCGCAGCCGGAAATAGATGGTGCTGATATTCATTATTTGTTGGGAAATAATAATACCGACAGCATATTATTCACCAGTGTGTTGCGCATGAATTGCACCTTCCCTTATATTCTGCCAAATGTACATGTTCCTACCAACCCGGAAATAGAGATCATGGATGCAGGTATCAGAGATAATTATGGCACACAAACAGCAGCGCAGTTTATCGCAGTATTTAATGAGTGGATACTTGAAAATACAAGTGGTGTAGTTATCGTAAATATACGCGCCATAGAACAGGAAATGAAGATAAAAAAAAATATGAGCAATGGTGTTATGCAGAAATTTATGAGTCCGGTGGAAAATTTGTATTCCAACTGGGTAGAAATTCAGGATTATCAAAACGATCAGGTCTTAAATTATCTGGATGAAATTTTAGAAGGCAAAATGGAAGTAATTACCTTCGAATATCAACCATCTGAAAATAACAAACGCGCCTCACTCAGTTTTCATCTCACTGCCGGCGAAAAACAGGATATTCAAAATGCAGTGCATAATGTATATAATGCAGAAGCGTATGATAAATTGGAGAAGGTGCTGCGGTAAGGGTTGGTAGGAGCTGATAGGGTTACTTACGGAGGGTTCGGCACTGAAGGTCTCGCTCTTAGCGAGGCTTTCAGTAGAGGTAACTAACCAGAACGTAAATACTCCCTTTGAACACCAAAAAACCTTAATTTGAAAATCATTTCTTAACATATATGATTCAAAAACTTTCTATAATAATTTTGGCATCAATAATACTTCTCAATTTTACTTGTGAAACTAAATCGACTTCAGGCAAAAAACAAGTTGCAACTTCAAAAAAGTATATCGACCTTATATATGATCAAGACTATGAAAATGCATTAAATTTATATGATTCAGAATCAAGAAAAGGAATGACGGTTCAGACTTATAAAAATACCGCTTCCGAATTAAATATTCTTTTGCAAAAGTATGGAAAAAATATTAGTAAAATTAATGGACGTTCAGAAAGCTTCAATTACTACATAGTAGAAATGGAAATTGAACAAAATATATTTTTAAAATTTGTATATGCATTTGATGGAAATGAGATAATTAACATTTTAATTGACACTAAAAATTGGGAAGATAAAAAACATATTCCATTCAGCACTCCTGAGGTTAAATACGAAAAAATAGTTTCCTTTTATCAAAACTGGGTCATTCATGATACACTTTATGAGATTAATACCGTTTCATTTGTAAAACCTGCTAATGATTCCGTAGGCATTGTAGCTATTAAAGTTATAACCAATATTCCAGATAATACTAATAAGTTAGAAGCCAAGAAAAAAGGTTTTCCTATTGCAAAGTATGCATTGGATAATGGTATTGTTGACCTAGTGAGATCACAAATTAATGAAAGTACTTCAAAATACTTTGGCAATGATATCGGAATAGTATTTTGGAATCCAGAAACAAATTATTTTTATTTCGTGTTAATACCATATGATGAATTAATTGAATCATCATAAAGTAAGTTATGTAAAATTTTATTGACACATAAAAATGTTACCCTCGCCCATCCACAGAGTTCGCTGCACGTAACTCTGTGGGGACACAGCTGGGACTGAGACTGTGACTGCGACTGCCCCCTGCCTACTCCTCCGAAACCATCCTCTCCAACAACTCCACCGCCGCCTCCGCAATTACAGTTCCCGGACCAAAAATAAACGCGGCTCCTGCTTCGGTTAAAAATGCGTGATCTTGTTGTGGAATTACACCGCCTACTACTACGATAATATCTTCCCGGCCGTAATTTTTTAATTCGGAAATTACTTGTGGAACTAATGTTTTATGTCCTGCTGCAAGTGAGGAAATTCCAATAATATGCACATCGTTTTCAATTGCTTGTTTTACTGCTTCAGCAGGCGTTAAAAATAAAGGACTTATATCTACATCAAATCCTATATCGGCAAATGCGGTTGCAATTATTTTTGCGCCGCGGTCGTGACCGTCTTGTCCGAGTTTAGCAATTAATATGCGTGGCCTTCTACCCTCCTTTTCGGCAAATGCATCACTTAATTCTTTTGCTTTAATAAAACTTTCATTTTGCATAACTTCTTTTTGATATACACCGGAAACAGATTGAATATTTGCAGCAAATCTTCCGAATACTTTTTCCATGGCATAAGATATTTCACCTAAAGTAGCTCGTTTTCTCGCAGCATCAATTGCGAGTTCCAATAAATTACCATCGCCACTTTCGGCACAACTTGTAATTTTATTTAGTGCAGTTTCTACTTCTGCAGAATTGCGCTCAGATTTTATTTTATTTATCCTGTTTATTTGTTGCTCACGCACCGCAGAATTATCCACTGACAAAATCTCCATTTCAGAGTTTTGCTGTTCTTCCTCTTCCGTTAATTTAAATGCATTAACACCGATAATTATATCCGTTTTAGCATCTATTTGTCCTTGTTTTTTTGCTGCAGCCGATTCTATGCGCATTTTTGGAATTCCGGCTTCAATAGCTTTGCGCATTCCACCTAATTGTTCTACTTCTGCAATTAAATTCCATGCTTCCTGAATTAATTGGGCTGTTAAACTTTCCACTATATTACTTCCTCCCCAGGGATCAACGGTATCACAAATTCCGGTTTCTTTTTGCAAATAAATTTGAGTGTTTCGTGCAATGCGTGCAGAAAAATCAGTAGGCAATGCAATCGCTTCATCCAAACTATTCGTGTGCAAAAACTGAGTTCCGCCTAAAACAGCGGCAAGTGCTTCAATACAGGTTCTTGCAATATTATTATAGGGTTGTTGTTCGGTTAAACTCCATCCGCTGGTTTGACAATGCGTGCGCAACATCAACGACTTCGGATTTTTCGGATCAAATTGTTTTAACATCTTGCTCCATAAAAATCGCGCGGCTCGCAATTTTGCAATTTCTCGAAAATGATCCATTCCTATTCCGAAGAAAAAAGATAAACGCGGGGCAAATTCATCGATATTTAATCCGGCCTCAATACCGGTGCGAACATATTCCAATCCATCTGCCAAAGTGTACGCTAATTCAATTGCAGGAGTTGCACCTGCTTCCTGCATGTGATAACCGGAAATAGAAATAGAATTAAATTTCGGCATGTGTGCAGCGCAATATTTAAATATATCCGCAACCAAACGCATACTTGGCGCAGGTGGATAGATATAAGTATTGCGCACCATAAATTCCTTTAGAATATCATTCTGAATAGTGCCTGTTAATTGTTCCGGTTTTACGCCTTGTTCTTCCGCAGCAACAATATAAAATGCCATGATCGGAATTACGGCACCATTCATGGTCATGCTCACACTCATCTGATCAAGGGGAATTGAATCAAACAATATTTTCATATCCTCCACCGAATCAATTGCAACTCCTGCCATTCCAACATCACCAAAAACCCTTTCATTATCAGAATCATATCCGCGATGTGTTGCAAGGTCAAAGGCAACCGACAATCCTTTTTGTCCCGCAGCTAAATTCTTTTTATAAAATTCGTTGGATTTTTCTGCAGTGGAAAATCCGGCGTATTGTCTTATCGTCCAGGGTTGTAATACAAACATGGTGGAATAAGGCCCGCGTAAAAACGGATCAAATCCGGGCATGGAATTTATTGCAGAAATAAAATTCTCCGGTGGAATAACAGCAGTATATTCCGTATGAAAATTTTGAAATGGTATATCGGTAAAATCAGGTTTCATTTATTTCAATTACTATTTAAAATAAAATTAATTACTCAAATTCTTTTCTTTCCAGTTGGATAAAAATCCTCCCGCATTTTCTATTTCAATAAATCGCGCCCAAGCTTTTTCGGCAATTTGAGTTGTGATATTTTCAATATAAAAACTTCCGTTAGCAGCATCCCTATAACTATCCAAATGCGATTCGTACCTCAATAAATTCTGAATATGTGTGGCCGACCTTTTTGCGAACGCATCGGGTTCCTGCTGGTCGGGGTCATATCCACAAACACTCAATACATCGCATCCGCCAAGCACAGCACTCATTGCTTCCGTAGTGGTGCGCAATAAATTACTGTATTTATCATCTCCCTTTAAATTTAATTTTGAAGTGTTTACATGTATGTATGGATTTGGAATAAAATCTATATCCTCTATAAATGTTTTCAATAAATTATTCCACAAAACCTTAAACGCGCGCAATTTTGCAATTTCCAAAAAATAATTATTTCCAATGGTAAATCGGAAGGTAATTAAATGAATTAATTCTTCAAGAGGCACATTGCGTTCGCTTAATTGATCAAAATAATCACTCGTTATTGCAAGTGTATTTGCCAATTGTTCCACAACATCTTTTTCCTCATTAAAAATATATTCTACTTTTAATAATTTACAATCCTGTAAATGACCGGAAATTCTTAAAATAACATCGGCTAGATTATTAAATGATTTATTTTCATTGATCATATTTCCGGTTTTTTGCCAATAACCGATCGGATCAAACTCCAACGACTGAACCAAACGATCTCTGTCGCCAATAAAACCGATCCGCTCACGCCAGATACTTATAATTTCCTCTTTAGTAAGATCGCCTTCCACATCAAAAGCAAAATTTGCTGCGTGTTTTATTTTTCGGATATGATCTACCACAATATCCCAGGCCATATCCGATTCGGCACTCAAACGAATATAATTGGAACCGCGTTTTAATGATTCAATAACAAGATCATTTAACACTTCATTTTCGTGCATGGTCACTTCTTCACAAATATTCCAGGTTATACCGCGGGAAGAATCATCTGTTCCACCATCTGAAAATTCCGGATCCAATTCTGCAAAAAAATCATCCGCAGGATCATGCATGTATTCCGGAATATCCTCCTTCGAATACAAAGGTTGAATTTCAATTCCTGCAACGGTATGAATTAGTTTTTCGTTAAAATCGGCACCCTTCAGGTCCTTGTTTACCTGGGCGATCCATTGTTGCTTATTTGATTCGGGAATATCGTCAAACAAATTTTCCATGCATCAAAGGTATTAACTGAAAACACCTTTTTAAAACGTGTTCGCTTTATCCTATATATATTTGTGAAAAATTAGTTTCAATGCAACTGGAGAATTTAATCACGGAGATAAAAGACAATATCCTCTATATCACAATCAACAGACCAAAAAATCTGAATGCCCTCAATATTAAAACTATTGTGGAGCTCGATGAGGTTTTTGAGGAATATATGTATAACGATGAAGTAAAAGGTGTAATCATTACAGGTGCGGGTGAGAAATCGTTTGTCGCTGGTGCCGATATTTCAGAGTTTGCCGATTTTACCCCTGATCAGGGAAAAACCATGAGTGAAAACGGGCACGACACTTTCGACAAGATTGAAACCTACAACAAGCCCGTAATTGCCGCTATAAACGGTTATGCCCTTGGGGGAGGATGTGAACTCGCTATGGCATGTCATTTACGTGTGGCCAGCGAAAATGCCATTTTCGGGCAACCTGAGGTGAATTTAGGTCTCATCCCAGGATATGGAGGCACTCAACGTCTGGTAGAATTGATTGGAAAAGGTAAGGCTTTGGAGCTGTTAATGACAGGAGATTCTATAAATGCAGCAATGGCGAAAGACCTTGGTTTGGTTAATCATGTAGTTCCTCAAGCCGAACTTCATACTAAATGTGAAGAGATCCTGAGAAAAATTATTACTAAAGGTCCGGTTGCCGTTTCCAAAGTAATACAATGCGTTAATGCACACTTCAGAGGTGGTGGATATGTTGGGGACGCATACCAAACGGAGATCACTCAGTTTGGACAATGTATTGAAACGGAGGACTTTATAGAAGGAACAAGCGCTTTTCTGGAAAAAAGAAAACCTGAATTTAAAGGGAAATAAGGTATGAAAACATTGTGTATTTGCAGCTTCTGCTTTTTATTGATTTTTACATTAGATCAGACTTTGTCCGCTCAAACCAATGCCAAACAACCCTTTCAGTCTGTTAAGATCGGGAATCAGGAATGGATGACCTTAAATTGGGATTACAAAACACCCAAAAGCTTCTATTATAATAACGATTCAACCATTGACTCGAAATACGGAAGATTATACTATTACAGCAATGCACTTGCAGCTTGCCCTCCGGGGTGGCATTTGCCTACGCTTGACGAATGGTGGGAACTTATAAATTATCTTGGCGACCTGAGTAAAGCAGGGCCCAAAATGCTTGCTGATAACGATTCCAGCCTCCATCTCCTCGCCGGAGGATATAAAAGCGCCAATATTAATGAAGGGGAGGAATTATTCGGATTTTTAGAAACCTATGCCTTTTATTGGACTGCAACTCCCGATGGGGAACAAACCGCTTATGCAGTGCATATTACAAAATCTACAGGCGAGATCGAAATAACCAGTTACCGCAGAGCAAATGGGTTTTCAGTGCGTTATGTTAAGGATAAATAAGCATTTGGCACATTTTCCAACCTGATTTCGTGTGCTTTTTACCTCAAAAAGGGACATTTTTTCACCAATTTTAAAATTTTAATTGTTGAATCCTGCAACAGGATATTTTGGCCACTTCCAAAATTTAAAGTGTTGATAATCAGTAACTTATTACAAAATTTAGTCATTTTCTTCACCTTTTTCCCACCAACAGGCATGCATTTAGCCCCCTACTATTCATAATAAAAGGAGGAATTATGAAAAAGATGATTTTGATATTAGGATTGATGCTCAGCATTGCATCACATTCTAGATTAGATGCCCAGATAGTAAGGGTAAATATCAGTTCGCAGCCTCTGTGGGGACCAGTAGGATATAATTATGTTGAATATTATTATATACCTGGTTGTGAGGTGTATTATTATGTGCCGGGAGCAACTTTTCATTATTTTTCAGGAGGAGTATGGTTAAGTGCAACTTCATTACCTGCAGCCTACGGATGCGACCTGTATTCGAGTTATAAAGTAGTAATTAACAGGCCAAAACCTTGGTTGCACCATCACACTTACGTTGTTAAATATGCAAAATACAAATCTTCTCCTCCGCGTCAATATGTGATAAGGGATAGTGATGATCCGAAATACTATGTTGTACAAGGACATCGCAATTATAAACAGGAAAATCAAACCGGGGTTAAAACCGGAGATAAACCGAAGGAAAAGGTGACTAAAAAAGGAAATAATACACCATCTAAGGAAAAAATTAAAAAACAGGATAACCCGCCATCTAAGGCAAAAATAAAGAAACACAAGGAAAAACATAAAAGTAAAAAAGATGACAATTAACAGGAAACCATTTCCTGTAACGGGAGTTGAACTTGAAGTTCTTCTCCCGTTTTTTTTCCTAAAACATTTTAGGATAGATGACTAAAATAGAGGGGTTATTCGGCGCAATTAATTATCCACCCACTTAATTTGACAAAAAATCACACGCTCTGTTCAGAGATTTAGTGCTACTTTCTTCAAATAGCAAGACTTACGCATTATTTTTGCCATCCGCCAATCGTATACAGGTTGGATACATTTTGTTTTTACAGCCTGATTTGGCAAAAAGTAGGTTACAATGCCTGAAAAATTAAGAAAGAAAGACGCACTCGATTATCACTCTACCGGTCGTCCGGGAAAGATTGAAGTAATTCCAACTAAATCAACTAAAACACAACGCGACCTCTCCCTTGCTTATTCTCCGGGAGTGGCAGAACCTTGTTTAGAAATTGCAGAAGATGTTTCCCAGGTTTACAAATACACCGCTAAAGGGAATCTTGTTGCCGTTATAACCAATGGAACAGCTGTGCTTGGCTTGGGAGATATAGGCCCTGAAGCATCTAAACCGGTAATGGAAGGAAAAGGACTACTATTCAAGATCTATGCTGATATTGATGCCTTTGACATAGAACTCAATTGCACCGATGTAGATGATTTTGTGAAAATTGTGAAGGCAATGGAACCAACATTCGGAGGGGTAAATCTGGAAGATATTAAGGCTCCCGAATGTTTTGAAATTGAAAAAAGATTAAAGGCAGAATTAAAGATACCCGTAATGCATGATGATCAGCACGGCACGGCGATTATTGCCAGTGCTGCAATGATAAATGCAGTAGAAATTGTTGGGAAAAAATTACAGGAAGTAAAGGTGGTTTTTTCCGGAGCAGGTGCATCCGCTATTTCTTGTGCTAAATTGTTTGTTGAATTAGGGATCTCTAGAAGTAATATTCTTATGCTTGATAGCCAGGGAGTACTGAATTCAACACGCGAAGGTCTTGATCAATATAAAAGCCTGTTTGTAAATGAAAGCAAGGCAAATACCCTTGCTGAAGCATTGGTAGATGCTGATATTTTCGTTGGCTTATCCAAGGGAAATATTGTAACGCCAGCTATGTTGTTAACAATGGCAAAGGACCCAATTGTTTTTGCCCTTGCAAATCCTTCGCCTGAAATTCCATATAATGATGCAGTAAACACCAGAGAAGATGTTGTTGTTGCAACCGGAAGATCAGATCATCCTAACCAGGTAAATAATGTTTTAGGATTCCCTTATATATTCAGAGGAGCGCTGGATGTTCAGGCTACAGAAATTAATGAAGCAATGAAAGTTGCCGCGGTGAGAGCCTTAGCTGCATTGGCCAAGGAACCTGTACCGGAGTTCGTTAACATGGCTTACAGCGAAAAAAATATTCAGTTCGGAAGAACTTATATCATCCCCAAACCAGTTGATCCACGATTGATCACTCGTGTTGCTCCTGCTGTGGCAAGGGCTGCCATGAAATCGGGTGTTGCCAGAAAACCTATTTTAGATTGGGAAGAATACGAGCAAACCCTATCAACCCGTCTTGGTTTGGAAGAACAATTAATTAAAGCAATTACCAGCAAAGCAAAACAAAATCCAAAAAGAGTGGTGTTTGCCGAAGCTGATAATTTTAAAATATTAAAGGCAGCCCAAATTGTAAAAGAGGAAGGAATAGCTAAACCGATATTATTAGGTCCGGTTGATAAGATCAAAGCTATTATTGAAGAAAATCAATTGGATCTTCAGAATGTGCCGATAATTGATACCCGTGCAAAGGAACAAGATGAAAAAAGAGCGCACTTCGGCGAATTATTCTTTAACAAAAGAATGCGCCGCGGGATCAATCTTTATGAAGGTAAAAAAATGATGCGCGACAGAACCTATTTTGGAGCAATGATGGTGGAAACAGGGGAAGCTGATGCGCTGATATCCGGATTAACTAGACAATATCCGGAAACTATTAAACCTGCTTTGCAAATAATCGGGAAAGAAGATGGTTCCAATCGTGTTGCCGGTATGCATATCGTACTTACAAAACACGGTCCGATATTTTTCGCTGATACCACCGCAAATTTCACTCCTTCCACCGAAGAACTTGTAGAAATTACGGCACTCACAGCAAAAGCTGTGCGTCAGTTTAATATTCAACCAAAGATCGCACTGTTATCTTATTCCAATTTTGGTTCGGTTGAAAATGAAGACACAATAAAGGTGCGGAACGCAGTTGCAATTTTGAAAGAAAGATATCCGGGAATGATCGTGGAGGGAGAAATGCAGGTGAATATTGCATTTAACAACGACCTGATGAAAGAAAATTATCCTTTCAGTGCTGTGGTGGACAGAAACGTAAATACCCTGATATTTCCGAATTTACAGGCAGCTAATATCGGGTACCAATTGATGCATTCACTTGGACAATGCGAGGTTATAGGCCCAATTTTATTAGGAATGAAACGGTCGGTGCATATTTTACAATTGGGTTCATCAGTTCGCGAGATCGTGAATATGGTTGCAATTGCCGTAACTGATGCACAAGTAAAATCTAAACGTAAAGTGTAGATTTATGGAAAGATTTGACAGAACGATTATAACATTTTAATTAAAAAAATATTTATATATCCCATATTTGCAATTATCTGTTTGAGTTTAAAATTAAAGTGGAAAAACACACGGAGTATTTAGTATGATCGCTTACCTGAACGGAGAATTTAAAGTAAAGAATCCAGCATTTATTATTGTAGAATGTAATGGTGTTGGATACCAGGTGAACATAAGCCTGAATACCTACTCAAAAGTGCACACTTTGGAGAAAGGAAAATTACACACATATTTGCATGTGCGGGAAGATGCGCAGATCCTATACGGGTTTGCTGATGAGGCAGAAAAAAATCTGTTCATTCATTTATTATCAGTTCAGGGAGTTGGTCCAAATACAGCGCGAATGATACTGTCCAGTATGACAGCTGCAGATCTGGAGGACGCTATTTTGCGGGAAAACGATAAATTATTGCAAAGTATAAAAGGAGTAGGCCCCAAAATGGCAAAAAGACTATTGATCGACTTGAAAGATAAAATTGGAAAGACATCAATTTCTACGGAAAATTCTTTTGGTAACATGCACAATACTATAAGAGAAGAAGCGTTAAGTGCATTGGCGATGCTCGGGTTCAGCCGTCTGCAAGGGGAAAAGGCTGTTGCAGCGGTATTGAAATCAGATCCCGGAGTCAACGATGTAGAAACTTTAATAAAATCAGCATTGAAGAACTTGTAAACACGAGGTTTTGGCAGTATTTAAATTTATTCCCCAAATTTTATTAGGAACTACAATCGGTGCCACGGCGCTCGCAGGAATCCTTTTTTCAGAACCTAAGGTTTATGATTATTCCGCTTCCGGTTCTTCTTATGCATTATCTCCTGTAATTCCACAGGATACTCCTCCGGATCTTCCATTCCCTTTTGATGATGATGCCGAAAGCGATTTTTTTAGCGATGATGAAAATAATTTCGATCTCGATCAACAAGGGGGTGTAATAACACCGACAATAGTATATGATCCTGAAACAGATCAATATATTTACCAGGAACAAATTGGCGATGAGTTTTATCGCGACCCGCAGTATATTTCCTTCGAAGATTATCTCAAAGCACAGGAGGATAAAGCAATTGCTGATTATTGGAAAGAAAGATCAGGTGCCTCTAATTTATTAGGTGGAGATGGAAAACCTATTCAGCTAACTCCATTTAACGGAGCTTGCCGGTTATTCGACGGTTGTAATGTAGAGATACGCCCTCAGGGAAATGTGGAACTGACCTTCGGTGGAAGTTTTCAAAATATTCAAAATCCGATCTTAACGGAAAATCAACGCAAACAAGGCGGATTTGATTTTGCAATGGATATCAATGCAAATGTTCTGGGCTCAATCGGAAATAATTTAAAACTCAATTTTAATTACAATACACAAGCAACCTTCGAATTCGAAAATCAAATAAAACTCGAATACAAAGGAAAAGAAGATCAGATAGTCCAAGGAATTGAGGCCGGTAACGTAAGCCTTCCTTTAACAACACAATTAATTCCGGGAACTCAAACATTATTTGGATTAAAAACAGAGTTGCAATTTGGTCGTTTGAGTATGACCACCGTTTTATCACAACAAAAATCGCAAACGCAAAGTATTCAAATTGAAGGCGGAGCACAAAAAAGAGAATTTGAAATTTTTGCCGATGAATACGATGAGAACCGACATTTCTTTATGTCGCATTATTTCAGAAACGGTTATCAGGGATGGTTATCTTCTTTACCTTATGTTAGTTCTCCAATCAATATTACAAAAATTGAAGTTTGGGTTACCAATACCACCGGTGAAACAGAAAACACACGTGATGTTGTAGCATTTTCTGATCTGGGTGAACCGGATTCCATTTATTGGGGCGTAATTGATCCTGCAGGAACAATTAGTTCTTTAACTCCCGGTGGATTTCCATCCAACTATGCAAATGATCTCTATCAAAAATTAAATGCATCGGCAGGAACACGTGATCTTAATACTGTTATTTCTACTTTATCAGGACCAACTTTCGGAATGCAGGCCACGCAGGATTATGAAAAAGCGAGAATGCGTAAATTGGCAACAACAGATTATATCTTCAATCCGCAACTCGGTTTTGTTTCTTTAAATACTACTTTACAACCCGATGATGTGCTAGCGATATCATACGAATATACTTATCAGGGACAAACATATCAGGTGGGTGAATTTTCCAGCGACCTTCCTCCAGGTGTTGATACATCGAATGTATTATTCATGAAAATGTTGAAAAGTACATCTGCCATTACACAAATTCCTTTGTGGGATCTGATGATGAAAAACGTTTATTCATTAGGCGCATTCCAGGTGAGTAATGAAGGATTCAGATTAGATGTTTTATATCAGGATCCGGGTGGTGGATTAAAAAGATATATTCCTGCAAATAATGCAAATGTTAATAGTAAGCCATTAATTAAATTATTGGGTCTCGACAGATTAAATAATAATAATGACCCGCAGGCTGATGGTATTTTCGATTTTGTAAATGGAATTACGATCAACACACAAAATGGTCGCGTTTATTTTCCGGTACTGGAACCATTTGGTGGATATTTAAGAGACGAATCTGTATTTGGTGATGATATAGAGGTAGAAAAATTTGCATATGATGAATTGTACAATGAAACAAAAACAATTGCACTTCAATTTCCGCAATTCGACAGATATGTAATTTCAGGAGAATATAAATCAAGTGTTTCTTCAGAAATTTATTTAGGTGCATTTAATTTACCTAAAGGATCAGTTCAAGTAACTGCAGGCGGCCAATTATTAACAGAGAACGTAGATTATACTATAGATTATTCTTTGGGAAGATTAAAGATCGTAAATGAATCGATATTAAATTCAGGCCAACAAATTAATGTAACATTTGAAAATAATGCATTTTATGGTTTCCAAACAAAATCATTAATTGGAACACGTTTCGATTATTGGATAAATGATAATTTCACTTTAGGTGCAACATGGTTGCATTTATCAGAAAGACCTTACACACAAAAAGTTAATATAGGCGATGATCCGATCTCAAATACCATGTATGGCTTTGATGTGAATTATACACAAGATGCACCATGGTTAACTCGCGCCCTGGATAAACTACCATTATACAGTACAAAAGAAGCATCCACATTTAGTTTTACCGGCGAGGTTGCAACCTTCCGCCCGGGTCACTCTAAAGCTATTGGTAAAGATGAGGCCGGAACAATTTATATCGACGATTTTGAAGGAAGCAGAAGCGCCTACGATCTTAAATTCCCATTTGCAAGTTGGGTGCTCGCGAGTACACCTCAAAATGCAACAGATGAATTCAGCGATATTTTATTTCCGGAAGCCACTTTATTCGACAGTTTAGAATACGGAAAAAACAGAGCAAAATTTGCATGGTATAATATTGATCCATTATTTAATGAGGATAATAATCCATCTCAACCTGACCACTTATCTGCTGCTGATCTATCCAATCACTACACGATTCAAATTGATGAAAAAGAAATTTTCCCACAGGCAGATTTTGAAACTACTGTTTTAACGCAATTAACAACATTTGACCTTGCATATTATCCTACTGAAAGAGGACCTTATAATTATGATGCTGCACCAACATTTTTTTCTGCCGGTTTAAATATTGATGGATCCGGTCAACTGGCAGATCCTGAATCACGTTGGGGTGGTATTATGCGCAACCTCGAAACAAATGATTTTGAAGCTGCAAATATTGAGTTTTTAGAATTTTGGGTGATGGACCCCTTCGATAATCGCGGACCATTTGGTGAGCAGGTTAGTGATGATGGATATTTATATATTAACCTCGGAAATGTTTCGGAAGATATTCTAAAAGATTCCAGAATGTTTTTTGAAAATGGTTTGCCGAAAGACGGAACATCAGATGGATTGGATCAAACAAATTGGGGTAATGTTCCAAGAACACTTCCAATCACAACTGCATTTGATAATGATGTGGAATCACGAGAAAATCAGGATAAAGGTTACGATGGTATGAATGATGATCAGGAAGAAGATTTTCACGCACCATTTATTGCTGATGCAACAGCATTAGTTGGGGGTGCGCCACTCACTATAATTCAAAATGACCCTGCATCCGATGATTATCATTATTATCGCGGAGGGGATTATGACGATCAGGAATTAAGCATTTTAGAACGCTACAAAAAATATAATAATCCACAGGGAAATTCACCAACTACGGAATCATCTCCTGAAGCATATCCGACTGCTGCAACAACAATTCCGGAAACAGAAGATCTGAATGATGATTTTACCTTAAATGAAACAGAATCTTATTTTCAATACAGAGTGAAAATGGGTCCTGATATGGAAAATACAAATCCATTTATTACAGATGTTGTTGTTGCACCCCATACTTTTAAAGATGGAAGTACTGATTCTATTAAATGGTATCAATTTAAAATACCGATCGATCAATATGATTCCAGAATAGGAAGTATACAGGATTTTAAATCTATACGATTTATCAGAATGTATATGACCGAATATGAAAAACCATTGGTTATGCGTTTTGCGCGTTTGGAATTAGTGAGAAATCAATGGAGAAGATATCAGTTCTCCCTATTAAATCCAGGTGAATATTTACCGGATGATGATGGAAACGAAACTGATTTTAATGTTTCTTCTGTGAGTATTGAAGAAAATTCCGTTCGTCAGCCAATACCTTATGTTTTACCTCCGGATGTTGATCGCGAGCAAACTTTAGGAAGCGGAAGTTCCGTTTCTACCTATCAGCAAAACGAACAATCGTTAAGTATGCAAATTTGTCCTTTACAGGATGGAGATGCCCGTGCAATATTCAAATCATTAAATATCGATTTGCGTCGTTATGGCCGCATGATCATGAACGTTCACGCTGAACCACTTCCGGATGCACCACTTGCAACATTAAACGACGGTGATCTGCATTTATTTATTCGTTTGGGTTCTGATTTTACAAATAACTATTACGAATATGACATTCCTTTAACCGTAACAAAATTGCCTTTGCCTGCAGGAACTACCGATGATGAAAATGTGCGAAGCGCAATTTGGGCAACATTAATTGATTTTCCTCTTGACTCATTGGTTGCAATTAAATCGCTGAGAAATAATGCTCAGATATCTCCTTTAACTCCTTATTCAGTTTCTGTTGATGATGGAGTTACCTATACAATTATTGGTAATCCCGATTTAGGATATGTGGAAGAAATAATGATCGGCGTACGCAATCCAAAAGAACCGAGCAGCAGCGGAGCAGAATTTTGTGCGGAAGTATGGGTGAACGAATTGCGTTTAACAGGAATTGATGAAAGTGGTGGATGGGCAGCGCTTGCACGTGCTGATTTTAAATTGGCCGATCTTGGTAATTTAACCGTTTCCGGAAATATGCACACAGCAGGTTTCGGAACATTGGAACAACAAATTGACGAACGTTATAAAGATAATTTTTATCAATATGCTGCTTCTTTAAGTTTGGAATTAGGTAAATTTTTACCGCAGGGTGTTGAATTGCGTTTGCCATTTTATGCAAGTATTTCCGAATCCTACAGCAACCCTGAATTCGATCCTTATGAATTGGATGTCGACCTTTCAGAACAACTAGCAGATATTACGGAAACATTTGGTCAGGATTCGGCTGATGTTTACAAAAAAACAGTAATTGATTATATCGCTGTAAAAAGTATCAACCTCACAAATATTCGTTTTGAACGCGGACAAAACGCAGGCAATCCTCATCCATGGGATAAAGAAAATTTTGATCTTACTCTCGCATATTCTCAGGAATACAATAGCAACCCAACTTTGGAATACGATATTATTGACCGGTATAAAGGTGCTTTGGGATATAGCTTTAATCAGAAAGCTAAATTCATTTCTCCGTTTGAAAAATTAATTGATAAAAAATATAAGTGGTTAACTCCTGTCCGAGATTTTAATTTTAATTTATTACCAACAGGATATAGTTTCAGAACAGAATTAAATCGCCAATTCGGACAAACCCTAATGCGCGATATTTATGGTGATGGTTTAATTGATCCAACGTATGATAAATATTTTACCTGGGATAGGTATTACGGAATTAAATTCGAACCGGCAAAATCGATTAAAATAGATTTCTCTGCAACAAACAATGCGCGTATCGATGAACCTTATGGTGCTTTAGACACACAGGAAAAACGAGATACACTTTGGAATAATTTCATGGACCTCGGAAGAAATACAAACTATCGTCATACACTCGCAGTAAATTATACATTGCCTATCAGTAAATTACCTGCCTTTAGCTGGATAACTGTTAAATTAAATTATAATACTTCTTATGGTTGGATAGCTGGTTCATTGGGATTGGCAGATACCTTAGGTCACACCATTAACAACACACAATCAAAATCCATTAACGGAGAATTCAATTTCAGAAACTTATATAATAAATCGAAATTCTTTAAACAATATAATACAAACACATCACCACCCAAGGGTGCAAAACCGGCAAAAGAAGAAGAAGATGCTGACGACCCTGATGGCACAGCTCCTAAAAAAGGAAAAACA
>JBGAWP010000081.1:0-18796 GCA_044227505.1 Chitinophagales bacterium
ATTTTGCCCTATACGTGGGTCTTCAGGGAGCATGGGCAGTGCTGTTTATCGTTTGCGCAGTCAATTTAGATCTGCAACATGCCGGAATTCTTTATGCCGTTTTCATTTATGCCGGTTTGGTTTTAGGAAGATGGATATCCATATTCCAAAAGGGAATTTCCTCCAATAAAACTTACATTCTAGCTATATTAGAGATCGTTCTTGGAACATGGGCTGCCGTGCTTTTGTAAAATAAATTTGGAAATATCAATATATCCTATTTACCTTTGTTCTTCGTTCTTATTAATTTACTTATCAAGAAAGGTTGAGGGACTGACCCTACGACGCCTTGGCAACCCATAAAAGTTTTTCTCGCTTTTATGAAGGTGCTAATTTCAGACAGATAAGTTGGAGAGTGCAACAAAAATGTTTGAAGCTCGCCAATTTTTCGGCGGGCTTTATTTTTTTCCGCCAACACCAGATACATTATTCCATGTTGAATATTATTCAACATTATGGCTAATGTATGCAGTTTTGAAATTGTTTTGATAAGTGTTTTGTAAGAAGAAATTTTTTCTAATTAAAAACATTTAACAATGAAACAAGAAACAGCGATCATTCATGCAATTCCGGTAGATGAATTAACCGGAGCCATCTCAGTACCCATTTATCAGACAGCAACATTTGTGCAGGAATCTCCCGGAGTTCACAAGGGATTTGATTATGCCCGAACAAATAATCCCACAAGAAAAGTTTTAGAAAACCTCATCGCAAAAATGGAAGGTGGTGATGCGGGATTTGCTTTTGCGAGTGGTTTAGCCGCTGTTGATGCAGTTTTAAAATTGCTCAAAACAGGCGACGAAATAATTGCGGTAGATGATATTTATGGAGGTTCTTTCAGAATATTCACACATATCTATCAAAAATTTGGAATTAAGGTGCATTATGTAGATACAAGTAATGCCATAAATATTATAGACCATCTCAATAATAAAACAAAATTAATATGGCTCGAATCTCCCACAAATCCCACGCTTAAAATATCTGATATTACTGCAATATGCGATATAGCACATCAAAAAAACGTGCTGGTAGTAGTTGATAATACCTTTGCATCTCCCGCTGGCCAAAAACCTATTGAATTAGGTGCAGATATCGTTATTCATTCTGCAACAAAATACCTTGCAGGGCACAGTGATCTTATTGCAGGCCTGGTGATCACCAACACAAAAGAATTATCCGAATCCATTAAATTTATTCAAAATGCCTCAGGCGGTATTTTAGCACCATTTGATTGCTGGCTCACCATTCGGGGAATAGAAACACTTTATCTCCGTATAGAAAAACAAAGCCATAATGCACTGAGAGTTGCTGAATTTTTATTGGATAATCCTTTTGTTGAAAAGGTATATTATCCAGGATTGGCTTCGCATTACAATCACAATATTGCGAAACAACAACAATACTTTTATGGCGGAGTAATCAGTTTTACTTTGACGGAGGATACCGCTGTAAAAGCTGAAAAAATATGCAGCAGCACTAAATTATTTAAATGTGCTGAAAGTCTGGGTGGTGTTAAAAGTTTATTGTGCCATCCAGCCGGGATGACGCATAAATCAATCCCTGCAGAAAAAAGAAAGATGGCTGGGATCAACGATTCTCTTATCCGATTATCATGTGGTATTGAAGATGCTGATGATCTGATCGATGATCTGGAAAATGCAATTAATTATGTTTTTCCAAAAACAATAAACAAAGAATTGGTATTTTAATAAAAAAAATCGTCTCAAATAAAATAACATGAAAAGAAAAAATCTAACAATAGGTATCTTCGGTTTTGGCTGTGTAGGCCAGGGATTATTTGATGTTTTAGCAAGAACACATGGCATAAAAGCAACTATAAAAAAGATCTGTATTAAGGATCCTGATAAACCAAGAACACTTGCCTCTCATTATTTCACCGCCGATAAAAATGTGATCTTAAATGATCCTGAAATTGATGTTGTAGTGGAATTGATCAATGATGAAATCGCAGCATTTGAGATTGTAAAAACAGCCATGCAAAATGGCAAAGCCGTGGTAAGTGCATCTAAAAAGATGATAGCGGAAAACCTATTGGAATTGTATGAGTTACAACAACAATACAAGGTTCCGTTTTTATATGAAGGCGCCTGTTGTGCAAGTATCCCTATTATCCGAAATCTGGAAGAGTATTACGACAACGATCTATTAAATTCGGTAGAAGGAATAATCAACGGCTCTACAAATTACATCCTGACAAAAATATTTGAGGAGAATATTTCCTTTGCTTCGGCATTGCTCGATGTACAGAATCTGGGTTTTGCAGAAACGGATCCACAACTGGATGTTGAAGGATTTGACCCGAAATATAAGCTCTGTATTTTATTGTTACACGCCTTCGGTTTATTTGTAAAACCGGAGAATATATTTAATTTCGGCATACACCGAATTAACGATTTTGATATAAATTATGCACGACAGAAAAATGCGAAAATAAAACTCATCGCCAAGTGCAAAAAAATAAATAATGATGTTTTCGCGTATGTTTTCCCCCATCTGATTTACGACAATTCACAACTGAGTAATATTTCAAATGAATATAATGGATTATTGGTGGAAAGTGCCTTTTCAGATAAACAATTTTTTGCAGGAAAAGGGGCTGGAAGCACTCCAACCGGTTCAGCGGTGTTATCAGATATTTCTGCCTTATCTTATAATTACCGCTATGAATACCACAAGATAGGACAATCAAGTTCCTTGGAATTGAATAACAACATACCCTTAAAATTATATGTGCGGTATTCAAAATCTCAAAAAATAAATTTGTCCGACTTCTCTGCAATTCATGAAGAGTATGCATCAGAGGAAAACAAATATATTATTGGAACCATTGGATTAGAAAAGGTAAAAAAATTAGCATGGATTCACGAGACGGGAATCAACTTGTTGGTGGTCTGATAATATCAACACCTGAGCATTGATGCAACTGAATAATCTTTGTATATTTGAATAGTTAAATTCAGGGATATGGACTTTATAAACATTCAAGATATTATTACCATTAGTGTTACCCTGTTTGTAATTATCGACGTTTTGGGAAATGTTCCTGTTATTATAAAACTGAAATCAGGCATGGCCGATTTTAAACCCGGCGAAATTACCCTTTTTGCGGGCGCTTTAATGGTCTCCTTTTTATTTGCAGGAGAATCAATTCTTAAAGCCCTGGGGCTCGATATAAATTCCTTTGCCATTGCTGGGGCTATCGTTATTTTTTTAATTGCATTAGAGATGATACTCGGTGTTAAAATTTTTAAAGTAGATCCTGACAATACTAAATCAGGTAATATGGTGCCAATTGGATTTCCTTTACTCGCCGGAGCCGGAACTCTAACGATTTTAATTTCATTGCGCAGTATCTATTCTATCATGAACATTTTAATTGCTGTGGGAATTAATCTGATATTGATCTATGTGGTTTTGCGTTCAACCGGCTGGATAGAACGAAAACTAAGTAAAAGCGGACTCACAGCCATCGAAAAATTCTTTGGTATAATCACCCTTGCTTTGGCAATAAAGATCATAAGAACAAATTTTTTCCCGTAATAAATACCACACAAAAAGCATTTAACGTTAATTTTCCATGCACAAAAATGGTTTTCTCTTATCCCTGATTCTAATCTCCATATCCTGCAATAATTATTCTGCGTTGAAAGAAAGAGATGACATAAAAATAAGAACAGCCTCTCCCGACCAACCACTGGGAGACCTTATACGTGACCTTGATCTGGATGTAAAAGATATATCCATTCTTATAGATAAATCGGAATATACACTTCAATTAGTGGCAGACTCAATTACCATAAAAACCTATCCGGTTGTTTTTGGATCAAATCCCATTGATGATAAAAGAAAGGAGGGAGATAAATGCACGCCGGAAGGAACCTTTACCATTAGAGACCTATACCCACATGAAAAGTGGAGTAAATTTTTATGGGTAGATTATCCAAATGAGGAAAGCTGGAAAAAACACAATGCATCAAAAGCAAATGGTGAAATAGATAAAGATGCAACTATCGGTGGTGAGATCGGCATTCACGGTGTTCCAAATAATGATGAAAGTTTAATTGACGAAAAGATCAACTGGACCCTTGGTTGTATATCGCTAAAAAATAAACACATCGATGAAATTTATAATTTCGTTTCCAAAGGTACTTTGATCAAAATTCAGAAATAATTGAAATTTAACAACGCACTTCCCTTCTCATGCAAAACCTGATAAAAATATTATTTCTCTCTGCCTGCTTATTTCTTTTATCGTGTAAAGGAAATTTATTTTATAAAAACATTATAAGTCAACCCACCGAAAAATTTTTAGACCCTGACAGCAATACAATTTATACGCGTATTAATTGTCCCATTGGATTTGAAAGAGTTGCAGCCGATGAAAACACCTTTGCCAATTATTTGAGAAACCTCCCATTAAAACCATTCGACGAAGATGTCAAACTATTTGATGGCACTAATAAAAACAGGTTATGTCATGTTGGCGTTATTGATATGGAGGCGGGAGAAACTGACCTGCAACAATGCGCAGATAGTGGCATCAGATTATATGCGGAATATTTATATCATTCTAAACAATACAAAAAGATCCACTTCAATTTTACGAACGGTCAAAATTGCGAATATATTAAATATGCTGAGGGGTGGAGAATGGATGTGGATGGAAATAAAACCGCCTGGTATAAAGCAACGAATGAAGATTACTCTTATAAAAATTTCAGAAATTACCTTGATCTTGTTTTTATGTATGCAGGTTCTTATTCGCTTTCGAAGGAATTAATATTTGTAAAAAAGGAAAATATTCAACCCGGTGATCTGTTTGTCCATCCTGGATTTCCAGGACATGTTGAAATTGTAATGGATGTTTGCAAAAATGCAGAAAGTGGTGAGATATTATTTTTATTAGCCCAGGGATTCACACCGGCACAGGAAATTGAAGTGCTGGAAAATGAGATATCTGCAAAAAGAAGTCCCTGGTATTCCATTGAGGAAACGAGCGTGGAATCGCCGCAATTTACTTTTTTTTATTCCGAATTAATGCGCTTTCAATAAGTGAAAATAAAAAAGCAGGATGATAAACTACCATCCTGCTCAATAAATTTAACAATACAATTATTCTATAACAATAGATTTTGTATTTGTTTTTCCATCGTGTTCAACGGTTACAAAATAAATACCGGGAACAGCATTTTCGATATAAATACCTTCAATTTTGCTTACATTCTTAGCAGAATAAACAACATCACCAATAGCATTTAATACAGTGATATTTGCATTTTCCATTTCAAACATATTAACTGTGAAATTACCTGTTGAAGGGTTAGGATATGCAACAAATTCATTGTTCAGGAAGTAAGAAGGATCATCAAGATATTCAGCAACGATCTCATCACCAAAACGAGCGAGTGTACCTAACGTAGCGCAAGCTGTATTAGATAAAGTAACTTGTTCGAATACTCCACCTGTAGTAAATACAGTTGAATAAGCGACACAATTACAATCGTTGTGTTTTAATGTATCCATTTTAAAAGAGATCTGAATAGCCTCATCAGCCGTAGCAGGAGTACCTGTGGTAACATAACCACCAACACCATTATACATATCTGCAGGGTTTCCCATGGAGAAATTACCGCGTGAAGCTTTACCGCGAGCATCACCTGTTACATAAGCCATATAACAAGGAGAACCTGTTGAACTCGCAGCACTTACATGTGAAAAGCCACCCGGAATGTATTGTTTTTTCACTTGATTTGTTGTCATGAAAGAACCGGTTGTTACCTGATCATTATCCGGATCTGTATTTCTTGCATAATAAAGATCAGTGATCTCATCACCACCATTACAAATATCAACTATCGTAAGAATGGCTTGTTTTTTCTGTAAGAAATAAGAAGTTTGATTTATTGCAATTCCAAGATCGGTATTGGTTCCCTGCCAAATGCTTTTTCTAATTGCACCTGTGTTGATATTTGTAGTATTTCCACCGTCAAATGAAGGTGCACCAGCTACAAATAAACCCGGACGATAACAATAAGGTTGTAAATTCCCGTAAACAGTACCACCAAATTGAATTGCCCAACCTTCTTCAGGAGAACCAGGCATAACATAATCACCACATTGATCCGGAACACCCAGATCCCATCCATCCTGTCCAACATCATTTGTAAATCCTAATGAACCATCAACCATATTTTCGTGATACCCGTCCGGAGCTGCAACAACAGTTCCTCCGCTTCCGGAAGTATAGGTTCCGCAATCAGAAATTGCAACTTCCGTATATTTTCCTTTTAGGTAAGAAACACCATCAACAATTTGGGCATTGCTTAATGTTACCGTACCTAAGGCAAGCAACATCAATGTATTTAGTTTAATAAAATTATTTTTCATACTAAGAAATTTAGATTATTGATTTAGAAATGAATTGTAAGTGGATGCACTTCGAGTCGACATATTGTCAATGTAAGCATTCCAATCCGCTAATGTATAGGTAAAATTACCTGTACGTTCAGGGAATAAAACCATGGTTACTTCTTTGGAAGAATAATTAAGATTAAATTCCACCAGGTTATTCGCTATGGATTTAAAGAATTTTTGAGCTTCCAATTCATTCTTAAACTGAAGATCTGAAATGTCGAGCGTGACATATTTTTGTTGTAAAAGCTGATCAGTTAGTTCTATGTTAAAACTTTGATCAACCTTAACTGCTTGCTGGGCGAACCCAGAAACAGACAAGAGGAGGCCTGTTGCAAGTAGCACCGGCATGATTAACTGTTTCATTTTTTTTAGATTTATTATGTGAATTGAATATATTCTGCTACTAATGTATGGAAATATTACGGAAATCTAAATATATAGTGGGATTTAACAATAAGAATAATGTCACAAATATTAAAATATTTAGTATTATTAATAACTGAAATGCCATACTAATGTATGTTACGATAAATACACACCTATAATATGTTGTTTATTATTGTCACAGTTAAAATGAAAACGAATAACAAGAAAATTCTTATTTCATAAAAAAACCCCGGCAAATGCCGGGGTTTCCTAATATTTTGCATATTTACCTACACTTTAATAACCAGGGTTCTGAACGAGTTCCGGGTTGATTTCAATCTCGCTTTGAGGTATTGGGTAAACGAGTTTATTATCGTTGTAGTTCATAGTTCCCACCATTCCGTGTAATCGTTTTATATCGTGAATTTTTTGGCCTTCAAATGCTAATTCCAAGCGACGTTCTAAAAGTACATCATCCAATGTCACAGAACCTTCAGCTGGAAGTCCAGCTCTTGTATGCGTCATATTGTAATCATCTTCAGGCGAAGCACCTACGGCAGTTCCCAAACGGATATTACATTCAGCTCTGGTCAGATACATTTCGGCAATACGAATAAGGGTCAGATTTCCAAATTCACTGTTGAATTTTCCTGTATACGTAACGCCACCATCTTCATAAAACAATCCCAAACGCAGATCAGCAGGATCATATAATGCAAGGTGTTCAGGTTCAATTTCAATATCTGCCCTTCCACCAAAATCGTTAATGGAAAAATAAGTATTCATCACATTTGAACCATCTAGTTCAGAAATTTGTGTTGCAAAAATATCTTCATCGGTATTATCATCCTGATTAAAACTTTCTGCATAGGTAGCACTAAGTTCATAATCGTTTGATGCAATAACTCTGTCGGCAGCATCACGCGCAGCAGCATAATTTTCCATTTGCAAATACACTCTTGCTAAAAGTGCAGCTGCCGTGAATTTATTGATATACTCATCATTTTTTTCCGGCAATAAACTTTCCGCCAATGTAAGATCAGCAATTATCTGTGTGTAATTTTCTTCAACAGTGTTTCTTACCGTTTCAACATTATCGCCTGTAGCGAGAGTTGGTATCAAAATGATCGGCACTGCAAGATCAGTTGTAGAAGTTGCAGGATCATATTGTTTACCAAACATTCTGGTTAATTCAAAATGACACCATGCTCTTAATGCAAGTGCCTCACCTTTAACCCGATCCTGATCAGCAGGAAGCACTACATCAATTGCATTTATAACATTATTTGCTGAGTTGATACATTCATAGGCATCCACCCACATTCCTGTAACATCACCGTTGTTCACTAAAATATCGTGGTTGAAAATTTCGCGTGGAGCAGTGTATGTTCCAACCCATAATATTTCGCCTTCTCCACCCAATAATTCAGCATTGCGCAGCATTTCACCTCCTGCAAGAGAAGATTGTGAAAAATTATCGTATGCTCCGATTAATGCTTGTTTAACACCTTCATCGTTGTCGAGTGCTGACTCATTACTTAAACTCTGTGCAGGTTCTAAATTTAAAATATCCTTACACGATGCAATACTCAAAACAATTATTGCCGTTGTAAATATTTTATATGTTGCTTTTTTCATATTCATTTCTTTTAATTTTCGATTCAAACTATTTAATTAAAGGGAAAGGCTAATTCCGAAAACAATTGTTTTTGGCTGAGGCGCACTGTAAAAATCAATACCGTAATAAACATTATCGGTAAATGAATCAGTAGAAACTTCCGGATCCCATCCTTTATAATTTGTGAACGTAAATAAATTATAAGCAGATGCATATAAACGCATCGAGTTCATATTAATTTTTTTAACAGCGCGTTTTGATAATTCATAACTCAAGGTAACTGTTTTCACCCTCAAATAAGATGCATCTGAAATATATCGGCTCGAACGCGAGGCTGTTCCGTTTGCAAATAATAATCTGTTTTCAGGAATATCGGTAACATCACCGGGATTTTGCCATGCATCCAATTGATCAACAGTTTGGTTATCGTATTGGCTTGCATTGGAACTCATCCAATAATCTCCCTGCAAGTTCACATCATTGCCATAAACTGACTGTAAGGAAACATCCAATGAAAGATTTTTATAAGAAATATGATTGCTAAGTCCGGCAATAAAATCAGGATTCGGATCACCAACAATTACATAGTTTGCTTCGTTAAAATCAGCAGTTGTTTCATTTCCGGATGTTCCGTCGTTCACATAATACAATCCATCTCCATTATCAGGATCAACACCTGCATATTCTGCACCGTAAAATACTCCAAGCGGCTGACCAACCATGATCACATTCATAAAATCGCTTCCTCCAAGGTCAATTAAAGTTTGACCATTTGCAAGCTCTGTAATTTTATTTTTATTCACCGAGAAATTTACGCTGCTGCTCCATTTAAATTTACCTACAAAGTTTTCTGAATTCAATACAAATTCAAATCCTTTATTTTCCAAACTACCAACATTCTGTGTTTGAATTGCATACCCTGTAGTTGCAGGAACCGGAACATCTAATAACAGATCAGTGGTTTGTTTGATATAATAATCTATTTCTCCGTTAATTCTGTCTCTAAAGAACCCAAAATCAATTCCGATGTCAAGTTGTGAAGTTTTTTCCCAGGTAAGATCAGGGTTTGCTATGGATGCAGGGTATAAGGATGATGTTCCATTATAAGTACCAATTCCATATAATCCTTTATAATCGAAATTACCAATTCCGGCATTACCGGTTAAACCATAACTTGCGCGCAATTTTAAAAAACTAATTACTTTATTTTTTGCGAGAAAACTTTCATTGCTCAATACCCATCCGGCAGATGCTGAAGGGAAAACACCATATCTTTTTTCTTCCGCAAAACGGGAAGAACCATCCGCTCTTGCAGTTAATGATACTAGGTATTTTTCTTCATAATCGTAATTCACTCTCGCAAAATAGGATAGAAAACGGTAGTAAGATTTAACCGATGTTCCTTCCACAATTTCCGCTGCACTTGCAAGTGTTTGTAATTTATCATTCGGAAATCCTTGTCCTTCCACCGAATTATAATAATCATCATAAGTATTATATTCTGTTCCTGCAGTGAATGATAAATTATGACTTTCGGTCAATGCTTTATTATATAATAACAATAATTTCATATCGAGATATTGCACACCCGAATTGTAATTGGTTGCATATCCGCCCACAGATAATCCCACCTCACTTTTGCTGCCATAAAATCTTTCCTGAGCATGGTTTGTAATATCTCCACCCAATTCACCTCTTATTGCAAGGGATGGAAAAAGTTGATATTCAGTTGTTAAATTGGCAAGTGTTCTGAAAGTGGTGCTTTCAAAAAATACGTTGTCAATTTCAATTAATGGATTATAATATAAAGTAGTAGGTTGATCATAATATTCTCCTAAAGTATCTTTTGGCGGTGTTATAGGAGCTTGTGCCACAATTTGCAATGGAGTGGAAAATGAATTATCGTCCGGTATGTCATTATTAATAGAGCGACTTAAATTCAAGGTTAAACCCATAGATAATTTTTCGCTTAATTGTGCATCTAAATTCGTTGTTGTATTAAAACGATCTCCGTGGTTTCCGATCATAATACCATCCTGATAAGAATAACCCATACTGGTAAAATATTGGAATTTCTCTGTTCCACCGGAAGCAGAAAGATCTATCATGGTGGAAACTGCATCCTGAAATGCAAGTGGTTGCCAATCGGTATTTGTTTCTCCGTTTCTCCAATCGCTATATCCGGCTGTCTTGTCAAATTTTTTCTCTACATCAGAAACATAATCATCCACCGCTTCTTCTACCGTTGCATATCCGCTTATTCCATTTGCGAAATCATATTCTCCGGCATTAATTGCTGCCTGCGTATAATAATCAACATATTCCCCAGCATTTAAAAACTCCCGTAATCTTGTTGGTTTACTATAACCGCGTTGATAATCCAAAGTAATTTTCGAATTACCTTCCTCACCGCGTTTAGTTGTAATAATAATTACACCATTTGCACCGCGGGAACCATAAATTGCACTTGCAGAAGCATCTTTTAATACTTCAACGCTTGCAATATCATTAAAATCAATATCATTTAAAGGATTTAAGTAAACATTAAAATAATCGTTCACCGCTACAGTATTAATTGGAATTCCATCTACAATAAATAAAGGCTGATTGTTTGCGTTTATGGAGGACGATCCGCGAATTCTGATCTTCACATCACCTCCAACTTTTCCGTTATTTGCTTCAATAAATACACCGGCTGCCTTTCCTTGCAGCGTTTGTTCCACCGTTGAAACAGGGGTAAGCGCAATGTCTTCCCCATCAATTTCACTGATACTGCCGGTTAATTTTGTTTTGATCTCCGTGCCATATCCTACCACAACAAGTTCTTCCAACATTTCCTCAGTAGGATTAAGGGAGATATTTAAAATATTAGTAGCCTTAATTGTCGCTTTTTGTGTCTTGTATCCTATATAGGTAAAAGTTAATGTGCCACCACTTTTCGGAACAAGTATGACATATTTTCCTTCCAGATCGGTGATCGTTCCTTTTTGTGTACCGTCAAGAACGACAGTACATCCAACCAAAGGACTATTGTCCTCACTATCCACCACTTTTCCAGTAATAGTGCGGTCCTGAGCCTTCATTTGGATACTTATAAATGTAATTAAAACAGCGAGTAAATACTTCTGCATAGGTTTTGGTTTAGTCGGTGGCTAAAGTAAACCATTTCAATTTAAGTTACTAACAAATTTTTGATAAAATTCTCTGAGATGTGACAGGGTTGCTGGGGTGAGTGGTGAGTGGGGAGTGGTGAGTAGGGGGTGAGTAGGGTGTCCCTGCGGGACATGGGTGAGTAGGTTCTGGGCTCTGGGCTCTGGGTTCTGGGCTCTGGGCTCTGGGCTCTGGGTTCGAAACTCCTCAAATTCGCCACAGAGTTACCGAAGGAACTCTATTGATTCGGATTGTCCTATATCGTGTTTCCTTGTCCTACTTCTGTCTTATTTCCTATGTCCTATGTCATATGTCCTATGTCTTATTTCCCCCGAAATTGTATTTTTGAGAAAAATTAATTTGTATGAACCGCATAATTACCTTTTTATTAATTACCACTTTATTTAATACCACACTAAGCAAGGCGCAACCGACCGATGTTAAACCTCCTGTTGCTGAACGCATTCCTTATACAATCCATGGAGCTTTTGGCGACAGAGTGGATGATTATTATTGGATGAACGACCGCGAAAATAAAAAGGTGATAGATCATCTTAAAGCGGAAAATGAATACACGCAAAAAATGATGGAGCATACCACTTCATTGCAAAATAGATTGTTTACTGAATTACAGGGAAGAATAAAAGAAGATGAAAGTTCGGTGCCTTACAAAAAAGGAGATTATTATTATTATTCCCGTTATGTTAAGGGTGGGGAATATCCTATCATCTGCAGAAAGAAAAATAGTTTAAGCGCGCAGGAAGAAATTGTTATTGATGGAAATGAATTAGTTAAAGGACATAATTTTTTAAGTTTTGATTATGCCATCAGCCCTGATCAAACAAAGGCTTGTATCATTATGGATGTGCATGGAAGAAATTTTTATTCGATTAAAATTAAAGATCTTGTAACCGGAAATTGGTTGAAGGATGAAATTGAAGATACACGCAACGGATGCGAGTGGACAAATGATAATACTGCTATTGTTTACGCAGTGCCTGATAAAGAAACCTTGAGAGTATATCAGGTTAAACAACATATCATCGGTCAAAAACAAAGTGATGATAAACTATTATTGCAGGAAGATGATGAAACACTTGATATTTATATTTATAAATCGCGCAGTGAGGAATATATCTTTTCTGCTGCTTCACGCACGGATGCCAGCGAGATCAAATATACCGGCGCGAATAAACCTGGTGAATTTAAAGTTATAGCAGAATTAGAAGAAAATGTTTTTTATAGCGCCGATCACACCGAAGGAAATTTCTTTTTTATTAAAACGAATTATGAAGCGAAGAATTATAAATTGTGTACATCCGCAATTGGCAATACTTCGAAAAAAGAATGGAAAGATGTTATAGCACACAGGTCATCTGTATTTTTAAGTTCTGTGCAATATTTTAAAACATTTATGCTTGCGGAAGAATCGGAGAATGGATTAACAAAACTCCGAATAATTCGCCCGGGAGTTAAAGATGAATATATATCCTTTGATGAAGCAGCATATTATGCATCACCCGGATATAATCCTGAATTTAAAAGCGAATCGATTCGATATGTATATTCTTCGTTAATTACCCCTTTCAGCACCTATGAATATAATATCACCACCAAAGAAAAAACTTTATTAAAGCAGGAGGAAATTCCGAGTGGATATAAAAAAGCATTGTATGCTACTGAACGAATAATGGTTCCATCACGGGATGGAAAATTAATACCTGTTGCCATTGTCTACCGCACTGATATGTATCAAAAAAATGGAACCGCACCGGGATTTATTTATGGTTACGGCGCATATGGTTATAGCAATGAGGATTATTTTGACAGCAATGTATTATCGCTGCTCGACAGAGGATTTGTGTATATCAATACACATATTCGCGGCGGACAGGATATGGGAGGCGAATGGTATGAAGATGGTAAAATGATGAATAAAAAAAATACATTTAACGACTTTGTTGATTGTAGTTTATGGATGATAAAAAACAATTATGTAGCCAACGATAAATTATTTGCCAACGGAGGAAGTGCGGGCGGATTATTAATGGGTGCTATTACAAATATGAATCCGGAATTATACCGCGGGGTTATAGCAGATGTTCCTTTTGTGGATGTTATGACCACCATGGAAGATGAATCTATTCCACTCACTACTTTCGAATGGTTGGAGTGGGGAAATCCGAAAATTAAGGAGCAATACGATTATATGCTCAGTTATTCGCCTTATGATAACGTTGTGGCAAAAAAATATCCAAACTTATTGGTCACCACAGGATTAAATGATAGTCAGGTACAGTATTTCGAACCTGCAAAATGGGTGGCAAAATTGCGCCAGTTAAAAACGGATAATAATTTATTGTTACTCAAAATAAATATGGATGCCGGCCATGGCGGACAATCGGGAAGATATGAGAGCTTGAAGGAAACGGCGTTTATGTATGCGTTTATGTTGGATATACTGGGGATAAAAAATTGAACCATAAAATTCATTAAATAACATTTTAATCAGGAAATATTTTTATTATGGATATTACAATGAATACTCCTGCCCTGCTATTTCCTGCCATCAGTCTTATTATGCTCGCATATACCAATCGGTTTATGGCACTTAGCTCAGTAGTGCGCAAATTACACGACGAATATCAGGCAAACAAAGAAAATAAAAACCTCCAGCAACAAATAAAAAACCTACAACACCGAATTAAATTAGTTCGCCGCATGCAGTTTTTTGGGGTGATGAGTTTTTTGATGGCGATATTGTGTATGTATTTGATATTTATTGATCAAATTGCAGCAGCGAATGTAGTTTTTGCGATCTCCATACTGTTGTTTTCCATAAGTCTTGTAATTTCACTTATCGAAATTTTACGAAGTACAAATGCACTGGAACTAGAGTTGGAAGATATGGAGGAGCATAAGGAAGAGGGGTTGACGGGGTTTATTAAGAAGAATTTTTAGTCTAAATATTGCGTATCTAAAATTAAGCTAGTATTATAGATTTTTTTAAGAAAATCTCTTTTCTAGTAATTCATTTCAGTTAAAACTATTTGCGTTTTTAACTCATATTCATCAAATTCATTACAATTAATTTTAATGTTCAGGGTAATCTGATACAAATTAAATTCTTTAAAACCGGTAGCGTTCGGTGTATAATATTTAAATAGCGTTTGGAAATTAGCAGTATCTTTAAATAAATAAATATCGTATGTAAATAATAAGGTTTGATCACAAAAGTTTTTAGATAAAATGTATGCCTCCTTCCTGCTAACACTTAAATTATATCCGGGAAAAATCAGAACACTATCCAAGGCTCCAATCGGTCGATCTGAACCTGCAAAGGGCCACAATGTATTTAGCCATAAAAACGAAAGCGCCTTTTCATTCTTTTTAGTAAACCGTAAGTAATCAGATGTTCTCCCCAAATTGTAATGCAGACTGATATTTTTTTCAGATTTTGAGACACTTAAATTATAGGGGTTTTGAAAATAATAATATTTAAACACGGAAGTGTCATTATTCATAAATTGAACTTCCAAATTAATATAGAGTGTATCATGCGAAGTGTAGGATTCGATTTGTGGAAAAGGAATGACCTTAGTAAAACTTGAATCAGATATCACACATTGAAGTAAAACCAAATTTAACAATCCTATCATGCTTATTTTATATTTTATTTAAAATAAAATTTCATTTTACCCCCAAGTCCCAAATGCAAATATCCGGATTTAATTCCCAAAATATTTTCATAAAAATCCGGAGCATAGGAAATGTTGGCTGAAATCAAAATATTAAGATTTGTAAAATTTAACCACGCGTTTTCCTTTTCTAACCCTATATAATCTAAAATTACAAGCCTATAATCTGCATTGAGACCTAAAACTGGATTGTAAAAGGAATTACTTTGATCCAGCTTATGAAATAGTGTATCTGATAGGGAATAAGCGCCTTTAGCAATGGATACAAATGGTATTATAGAGAATTTTTCTGCAAGGTGTAATTTATATCCAAAAGCGAATTCAGTTACGCTAGCTAAAAAAATATTTCCAGCTGTCCAGTTTACGTTAAAATCCAGATCTTTAATTATAACGCCGGAAGGCTGATAACGTTTTATTTGAAATTCAAATTGATTAAATCCAATATCAAAGGCAACAATCGCCATGTTGTCATTTAAAATGTAATTCGTCAGCTTCGAATTAGCCAAACATCTTCCAAAGCTAACATAAATTCCTGTATGAAAATAATTTTTTGGTACATCCTCAAACATCGATGTTGTTTCCAGAGTATCCACTAATTGACCTTTCACCGGAATGTTAAAGTTAAAAATAATAATTATTACCAATAATTTTATTATCCAAAACTTCAGAGGTTTTTTCATTTTAATAAGCAGTGTGTGGGTATTTAAAAACAAAGTGTCCATTTAATAATTCAATTAAATAGAAAGTTCAATACTTTGCATCTTTTATCATACTATATTTATCATTATCATTCCCTCCAAAAAACACCTCAAAATCAATGATCCAAACATTATCTACTTTTTCCCCGCTTATGAATCCTTTGTGTATTCGATAATAACCATCATCTTTTGACCCGGAAGCAAAGTAATAAATTGCACAATGCAAGTTTTCATATATTTCCTCATCTTCATACAGAAATTCAACAATTCCCAAACTATCCTGGATTTCCAACACAAATTGTTTGTGGTAATACAGGCCAAATATGGTTGGACCTAATTGCTGATCATCCTCCCAAACTAAATTTGAACTACCACTCGCTAAAATATATTGGCTAGTAGCAGAAAAATCGGATTCTGAAATTAAAACTAAATGATCTCCGTTCGGGACTATTCCACTATCAATAACCTCCCATTTATTACTTTTCTCTTTTGAGCAGGATAAAGCTAAAGCGATAAAAAATAACATGACAAACTTTTGATTTAGGGTCATTACAGGGTGCTATTTCAAAGGATAGAAAATATGGGTTCTAAATCTTGTTAACAACGGATTATATGGATTTTTATTATTTGCAGAATTAAACCGGGTGCGTTTTCGGTTTACCCTCGCAGGGTTTTGCCAGATTAATTATTTTTTTATGAAGGCAAGAACCCTGCTACGACATTTGGGGTCAAAATTGTAATCTTCAGACGTATCGTAAATAATATTTGCCATTGGCTGGTACTTGTTATCCTCCCTCCGTCAGACCTCACAGGTTACAAAAACCTGGTAGGTCGAGGGCGTGATCATTTGTTAGTTTGTTAATCTGGTAATTTGTTAATTGGCGGAGACCTTGGTTTTAAATCAGAGCTCCGGCTGTTTAATTATCAATTGTCAATTATCAATTGTCAATTATCAATTGTCAATTATATTTGGCTGTTCATCGGTACATTATCTTTGGCTGTTCATCGGTACATTCTCACGCAGTGAGAAACCCCATCGTATCAACATTATCCGCATAATCCCACAACTCCGGAAACTGCGTTTTTCCAAAAGGTGTATTTCCTTCTTTGTTGGAAGCTACACATTGAAGATCTGCGCCTATGGTATTTATTTTTATTGCGAGGTCTTCGTCGTTGGTGTAACGCTCGCAGAAGAGAACCGAGATTGGTGAAAAAAGATCTTCGGTTTCGCGGATCATAAAAAAATCGTTGGTGAGATGCGGGGTTTGATTTAATAATAATAGGGCGCGGTTGTAGTCGTAGTTATTATTGTATTTTGTATTGTCGGCGATGTAGCGGAAATTATCCCAAATGCGAAATAATTTTTCGAGGTCGTATAATTCGGGGATAAATATTTTGCTGACGTTTCGGCAACCGAGACCGTAATAATAAAAAACATCTTTTCCGAGTTCGAGAATTTCTTCGTCGCTTTCGTTGTCGGTAATTATTGCAACGGAGGTTCTGTTGCGGCGGATGATATTGGGATATTTTCCGAAATAATAATTAAAATAGCGCGCTGAATTATTGCTTCCGGTGGCAATTACGGCATCAAAATTTTCGAGGCGCTCAACAAAATTTATTTTATTTTCAAATTCCGGTTCTATATTTATTAATTGTTTGTGAAACCAGGGAAAAAAGAAAGTATCTTTTGAACTGAGTTTAACCTGTGCTTTATTTCCGCTCATAACCACACTCAAAATATCGTGCATTCCTACAAAAGGAACATTTCCGGCCAATACGAGTCCAATGGTTTTATTATTGTCGTTTATTTGATATTTATTTGTCCACTGCGTTAATTTATCTGCATTAAAAAATTGTTCTCTGAAATTTTTTACCATTAATTCGCAGTGCAAACGCGTAAACCAGGGATTGAATATTTCTGTTTTTGCAAAAATTTCGGAAAGGGATTCATTTTCGGGATGAAGTAAATTTCCAACTTCGGATAATACAGATATTCTTTTTGCTAGATTCATTTTCAATATTTAATAAACTTTGACTTGCCGATTTTGCGTGAGCGATTGTAGCGGAAAGCCCACAGCGAGGCACGAGCGAGGACTTGCAGCGAAAAGCGCGACCCGCAGGGGCACGCCCAAATCAATACGCCAGACAAGGAGATGCAAAGTTACTTTAGCAATAGCAATTATTAATTGAAGTTTTATGAGATAAAATTTGGGATTGGATTTATTACCGGCTTATTTAGACAAATTATAAATATTCCCTAACTTTAATCGTTACTTTGAAATATCACTTGACTGCCTATATATTTGAGCGAAAAATTTAAGAAAAACGAATTATGGCTATTATAATTACCTCGGATTGTATCAATTGCGGAGCTTGTGAGCCCGAATGTCCGAATAACGCAATTTATGAAGGTGGTGTTGAATGGGCTTTTGCCGACGGAACTACCGTGAAAGGTGCTGTTACGATGTTAGATGGCAGCACAATGGATGCTGATCAGAAGAATGCACCTATCTCGGATGATGTTTATTATATCGTTCCGGAAAAATGCACTGAATGTCAGGGATTTCACGAAGAACCACAGTGCGCTGCCGTTTGTCCGGTTGATTGTTGTCTTCCAGATCCTGATCACGTGGAATCTGAAGAGCAATTGCTGGCGAAAAAGGCCAAAATGCATATTTGAATACGCCTAATACTATTACCAAACGCCATCTTTTAAGGTGGCGTTTTTTTTAGTCCGATTTATGCAAAAGAAAGGAGCGCAGCGAACTGCACTTTTGCATTAATCGGAC
>JBGAWP010000082.1:0-18568 GCA_044227505.1 Chitinophagales bacterium
GGGTTCTTTATTCTTTGTTCTTTACCTGCCTGCCGCTGACGCTGTCGGCAGGCAGGTTTGATATTATCCCGGTTCACTGCGGAGGAAAATCTTCCGGGTTGTCGATCCGATTAGTGTTTTTTATTTTTTGATTGTTATTTTTTATTCCCTCAACCTTGGGCCCCATCTCTTATCTTCCCCAAAAGGGAAGACGTTACTTTTGCGGTTCTTCAAAGTTTCTGCAAAATAAATTACCTCACAATTTCTTCCACCCAATTCCTCCGCAACATACTTTATTTTCCGATTGATATTTTTTTGATTATTGGTGGGTTTCATAAGGTTGTGATCCGATTTACATTTTTTATTTTTTGATTGTTATTTATTATTAATAAACGATTTTTTCGAAAGAAAATCGTCCATTCCTTCCGATTGCGACGGGCTCTCATGACAGGTACGATATTATTTTTGATCCTGTAGCAGTAATTATTTTCTATCCTGTGACGACAGATCACCACTGATCACATTCTATGGATAAGGTTTATAATACATTGGGATATCGGGTAGGTCCTGATATATAAAAGGGACATTTTCAAGTTGGATTTTTTTTACTTTTAAATCAAATAAATATGCAAACCGCAAAGGCAATAAATGCATTGAGATTATAGTTTTCGAGAGTTTTACCGGAGCTTTTGTATTTAATTTATTTGCGAGATCAATATGCAAGTTCATTAAACCTATTGCTCTTAACATGGATTCCAATAGATGCCTTGTGATGCAGAGATAACGGGGAGAATTATTGATACTACTTAGTTGAAATTCTACGTCATTTTTAAATTGATCAAAATTATTTTTTTTAAGTGAATTTGAAATTGTATCATAAAATAGATCAATATTAATTTCACTCGGAATAACATCAGAAATTACAACCGGATAATGCTTACTGAATACAGGAATATCTTTCATTTTAAGAAATTCATATTTCATGACAGGGATCTTATTTATTTGATATTTTATTGCCCAAATATCAAGAATTAATGCCAACGGAAGACTAAATATTTCGAATGCGATCAGGGTCATGGAAAATTTTGCGGAACGCCCCTTTGTCAGCTTCCAATATTTCGGTAATCGTATAATATTAATGCCGATGGCATCGATAATATGTTTTGTCATTGCCATAATATAAGGCAAGATACAACAATATTAAATGCACATATTTTCTGAATTAACCATATCCGCCTTTGATTGTTTTTTGCTTTAAAATTTCACTTTTATCCTTCATTTTATTCAAAATAAATATTAAACTTGCATACAAAATAAATTTACCTGTATGAAATTAAAGGAATACAGTTTATTTGCTGCAGGAATACTTGCGGCAGGTAATTCGTCGAACCAAACCTTTTACCACGACATTAATCCAGACCTGCAATTAGAGCATGATGACCTGAACTGGTTTAATTTTGCGGCTCCGCTTGATTTAAATCATGATGGTGTAAATGATTTTGATTTTAAATTATGGGGATACAGCACTTATTCCGGATGGTCGGCTCAAGGACATTTTATATTCGGTTATGCAGTTCCAAAAGCAGGGCATCAGGTGTTGATAGCTTCCTCGCAATCGCCGGGTTGGTGCACATTTGGATGGTTTGCCGATAATTTTGATCATATTGCCAACTATAGCAATGGTGAAATTATTTCGCCAACTCCTGCTACCGGCACATTTTTGCATCCAGTTGATGAGTTTTATAAAAATCAATTGTTGTTCATGGTGCGCGATAAACCTTATTTTGCATCAACCTGGTATGCCTTTTGTACCGGCGTTCCAAACACGATTGAAACAGGTGGATTATGGTTTGAAGCTGAGATGAAAATGATGCCCATAAAATTTAAGCAAGGTGCCAATTTTTATACCGGTTGGATACGTTTAAGTGCTACTGAAGGCAATTTATACGTCCACGATTACGCTATTGACCTCACAGCGGGAACTTCAGTTATTGCAGGTGATATTACCGGGGCAATAATTTCTGAAGTGCCTGAGCCCGGTTTGGTTACAACAAATTCAACCAAAGCGATCTTGACATGGGGAGGAGTTCCTAACGCGATAAAATATCGATACAGATATCGCGAAATTGGTGCAACGGACTGGATCACAAAAATTCACTCAGGCACATCGAAAATACTTAAAAGTTTAGATTGTGCTACAACCTATGAATGGCAAATTCAGGCCATATACGACAATGTACCGGAAATGAATTCTGAATGGAGTGATCTAAATACTTTCAGCACCTTGGCGTGTAGAATTGGCGATGCTGTTTCCTCTGTAAAAGATATCGTTATTTATCCAACAATAGCTTCAGAACAGATCACAGTTAAAACCACAAGTGAGGATGACCATGTTGACCTGTTTATTGAAATGTATAATCTGCAAGGGGTTCAGGTGAAAAGCATTCAAACAAATTCAAAAAGCTTTGAGTTGCAGGTAAATGATCTCCCTGCAGGAGCCTATATTGTTCTAGTAAATTACGGCGAAAGTGACCATATTACAGAAAAGGTAATTGTCACCAGATAAAGGGATAAATTAAATACTAAAAAGACTTATTGTATTTTTTACAATAAGTCTTTTTTTCAGAAATAATAAAAAAGCAAATCATTTTATTCCTTTATAAAGGAATTGTTTGCATTATGGGCAGTGTTATCTATTACAACAAAATATAATCCTGAAGGCAATTTCGAAATATTTATTTCGATGGATGATTCTGCGGTGTTTATCGAATTAACAATTTGACCAATTGAATTTATTATATCGATGTTTTTAGTTACGGTTGAATTGGTTTCTAATGTAATTGTTTCGTAGGCAGGATTTGGATAAATACGCATATTATTTGGTATCAACTCCTCCCCTTGTTTACAGGTAACAAATACAGCAATGGAGTTTGAATTTTTAAAACAACCCGTAGCAGTTTTAGTTACGCGACATTTATAATTTCCCTGTGTAGTTGCAACGTAGGAAAGTGATGTTGCACCAACAATAGGAGCTGCACCTTTATACCATTGATAGGTAGAACCACCGACCGGAGTTTCGGTAAGTGTAACACTTCCTCCTTCACAAAAAGAAGTTGGTCCGCCCGCAGCAATTGTAGCAACGGGATTTTTTAATACAGAAACTGCAATGGAGGAAGAGGTAGCAGTACCGCATGGGCTGGTTGTTACGCAGGAATAATTTCCGGTTGATATTGCATTATAAGTTGCACTTGTAGCACCCGGTATGTTAGAGGCATTTTTTTTCCATTGTACAGTTGCACCGGTATAGGTTGCGGTTAATGTCACACTATTTCCCTGACAAAATGTGGTAACGCCACCAGGGGAAATTGAAATTGTTTCCGTTATTGATTCATCTATCAATCCGTCACAATCATCATCTATTGCATTGCATATTTCAGTCACCGGAAAACACACATTTAATTTGATCAACCAGAAATCGGAACTTCCATAAGGATTTTCACTTTTATCTCCGCTAATTGTTGAACTTGAAGTACCTCCCACCACTAATTTACCATCATCCATTTTTACCAGATCATAACAATAATCGGTTCCGCTTCCGCCAATGGTTTTATCCCATACTACATTTCCTGAGCCATCTAAATTTACTACCCAATAATCAAATCCCCCGGGTGAATTTTGGGTTTTATCACCGGAAATATTACCATTCGAATAGGCGGAAATTGCGTATCCACCCTCATCGGTAAAAGTTAATCCATGGCAATAATCTTCAGCTGAGCTACCAATGGTATTTTGCCAAAGAATATTACCTGTGTTATCTATTTCAAAAACCCATGCATCAGGTGTAGAGGTTGCTCCTGAAACATTATTTTCTGTTTTATCACCGGAGATATCAGAATATGATTGCGCACCGAAAACAGCACCGCCAGCAGATGTAACCTTCATTTCGTTTGTAACATCTGTTAAATTTCCCCCTATCGTATTTTGCCAAATAATATCGCCTATTGAATTAAGTTTTAATACCCAAATGTCATTGTCGCCAAAACCTCCAACAGTATTTTCCGTTTTATCAAAACCCGCAGGGGAACTTGACATTCCGCTGATTAAATATCCACCATCCGGGGTTTCTTCAGCTGCATAACAATAATCGAAAAGAGAGCCACCAATTGTATTTTGCCAAATTATGCTTCCCAAAGAATTTAATTTTAATATCCAATAATCGGTGGTGGAAGCTTTTGGACTTTCCGTTTTATCGCCACTTATAGGACTTGAGGAATAAGCTCCTACTATATATCCACCGTCGGAAGTATTATTTAAACTTCCAAGATAATCACTCTGATTTCCACCTATCGTATTTTGCCATTGAATATCACCAAGAACATTTAATTTCAGTATCCAAATATCAAAACCAGCACCCAGGTTATTTTCTGTTTTATCACCTGAAATTCCAGATTCAGAATATCCGCCTATCAAATAACCGCCATCAGGAGTTTGAATAATGGATTCTAATTTATCGTAACCAGTCCCTCCATAAGTTCGTTGCCATTCGATAGAGCCATTAATATCAAATTTTACAACCCAATAATCGCCATTGCCAACTGCAGCATCAGTTTTAATTCCAGATACACCGGAATAGGTATATCCACCGGCAATTATTCCACCATCAGCTGTTGGAGCCATTTTATAAATACCGTCGGTACTTCCGCCGCCAATTGTTTTTTGCCATGCAATATTAACTACCTGTGCGGAGGAATGGATTGAAATCACGAGCAGAAAAAAACCTATCCAAATGTAGTTTTTTATTAAATAGGTTTTTGATATAATTTTTCGCATATCACAAGTTTTAATTTGAATATTATCAAAATAAAGATAAGAAATTGGTCTTTTAAGTGTAGAATTAATTATACAATTTAATGTTAAACCGGATAAGTGTTGCGAAAACGATGAAAAGTGTTGATATACCTGTCCAAAGGATATAATTTTTTTAACAAGTATTTAATATATTTAAACCAATCCTAAACGATAGAAAACACATCAATTTTTAACAAATTTATTCACTTGTATTGCATCTCCACATTTAATTAAAATCGTGAAAATCCCGGAAGGCTGATCAGCAATAGAAATACTTTCGTTGATAATTTCCAACCCGGAATTTATTTGTTTAGAATAAATTATTTGTCCTAAATTATTATAAATCTCAATTGTCGTTAACTCCTGAGACGCAAAGTTTTGCGTCGTTACATTCGCTTCTATGTTAAATGTTCCATCATTGGGATTTGGATAAATGTTAAATGCATTTTCAACATCAACCATCTCTCCTTCTTTACATGGCACTGTTACAGTGATCACATTCGAATTCTTAAAACAACCTGTTGCAGTTTTTGTAACTCTGCATTTATAATTTCCTGCAATTGTTGCGGTGTAATTTAAGGAAGTTGCACCTGCTAAAAGAGTTGCTCCTTTATACCATTGATAACTTAATCCTCCACCGGCATTTGCAGTTAATACAACGGAACCACCTGCACAAAAAGTTGTTGCACCGCCTGCTGTAATTGACGCAACAGGGTTTTTATTTACGTTTACAATAATTCCTGCAGAAGTTGCAGAACCACAATCGCTGGTAGTTACACAAGTGAAGGTAGCTTTTGTCATTGCAAAATACGTTTCGGATGTTGCACCGGGAATATTAACACCATTTTTTTTCCACTGCACTGTTTCACCTGAATGTGTTGCAGTTAATAAAACATTTCCACCCTGACAAAATGTTGTTGCACCGCCTGCTGAAATGGAAATTGTTTCAGTAATATCCTCATCAATAATTGCATCACAATCATCATCAATTCCATTACAAATTTCTGTAAAAGGTACACAACCGGTTCCTTCTAATTTCATCACCCAATAATCTGCATCACCTATATTATCTTCGGTTTTTTCACCTGTTGCGCCACTGTAGGAATATCCTCCAACTATATAACCGCCATCTGCAGTGGTATTAATTGCATTTGGATAATCGCCACCGGAACCACCCAATACAGTTTGCCAGGTAATTGCTCCACCGCTTGTAAGTTTTAATATCCAATAATCCCATGAACCGGTATTCGCTTCTGTTTTATCGCCGCTGATGGCGCTTTGAGAATATCCTGCCACGATATAACCATTATCTGCAGTTTGTGCTACCGGGTTAACAAAAACATAATCCTGTCCGGAACCACCAATGGAATTTTGCCAGGTTATATTCCCGAGATTATCTAATTTAATTATCCAGAAATCGTATAATCCATTTGTTGCTTCTGTTTTATTTCCTGAGATACCACCATCAGCCATTCCTACTAAAATAGAACCGCCATCGGCAGTTGGAATTGCGGAATATAAATATTCGGAAGATGTGCCACCGAAAGTTTTATCCCATTGATAGACACCTGCTGCATTTAATTTAACTACCCAATAATCAACGAACCCAAAATTAGCTTGTGTTTTATCACCGCTGATTCCGCTAGTGGAAGTGCCTCCAATTATATATCCACCATCAGCAGTTTCATAAGCGGAGTATGCAATATCGAACATTATTCCACCGAGGTCATTTTGCCAAACGATATTTCCAAATGCATCTAATTTAATTATCCAGAAATCGGTATTTCCAACTTTATTATCTGTTTTATCTCCACCAATTCCTGTATCAGAAGATCCTGCTAAAATAAATCCGCCATCGGAAGTTGGTTGAGCATTATATAATTGATCATTTCCAATTCCTCCATAAGCATTATCCCATGCAACAGAACCATCGCTGTTTAATTTTACGACCCAATAATCATATCCACCCAAACTGCTTTCCGATTTATCTCCTACTCCACCACCACTCATCGATTGTCCTCCTAAAATATATCCACCATCGGGAGTTTCTTCCACGGAATAAAAACGATCGAAATTTCCACCGCCAACAGTATTTTCCCACTCAATATTTCCTGCAGCATTTAATTTAACGATCCAATAATCATCGCCACCAATATTATTTTCTGATTTATCTCCACCGATATTGCTATCGGAATATCCACCCATAATATAACCACCATCGGATGTTTGATCTATACTATTTAAAAAATCGTATCCTGTTCCGCCGATTGTATTTTGCCATTGGATTGCAGGAGCTTGCGCGAAGGAGGAGAAAGGAAAAAGGAGGAAAAAGAAAGGAGTAAGGAGTAAGGATACAGATTTAAAAAAGAAATACTTTTTCATAAATACAGGTATAATTTTATTTATTAATAAAATTTAATTTTAATAATTAATTTTTGGACTTGAGGTAAATTACATTTTTACTATCCTGATTGCTTCTGGTTGTTTGCCGTCTGCGGAGATTAATACAGTATAAATACCTAAAGGCAGGTCAGCTACCGGAATTTGCCATTGTGAGGAAGCAGAATTAATTATTTCCGATTTAATTTCTTGTCCTAATTCGTTAAATATTTTATAACTTCCGTTTTTATAATATTTATTAAATTCGATGTTAAGTACATCGTGTACCGGATTATTATAGATAATATTTTCTGTAATCGGGCTTTCCTCAATTCCGGTAAATACATCTAAAGAAGTGAGATAAAGTGCTTTATCTCCTACCCAGAAACCATCACCGTCGACATACTGCAGTAGAATTGCTCCATTTTCAGAACTGTACCATGTAAATATTTTAATGTCGATAATATCACCTTCCGTTGCGTGGATGCGCACCATGAGTGCATCATTAATTGTCATGTCGGGTAAAATGAGAGTTCCATATCCTACACATTCCAGGTTATAGTCGCCGCCGCCAAAACCCGAAGCAGTATTATCCCAGGTATCGAAATTTGTTACACCGAGTTCAAAAGGGAATATATATTCTTCTTGTGTATCAGTAAAAGTAGTTACGGTTCCGGAGGAATAAGAACCGACCCTTTCCATTTTTTCAGTTGTAAGATTAAAATACCGATAAGCATTTATTCCGGAAAAAATTTCGTGATGGCAGTAATTTGATCCTGGAAATTCGTCACCCTGAGGAGTTTCCACAGGATCTTTGATCTCAATGGAGACATCTTCACCGCTGATATCCTCAAAATCGGCAAAATCCCAGGTTACATCGGCACCTTTAATATTAGTGTCGACAATTGCATAATTGCTGGCATAATAGAATTCCATTAAGGATCCAAAGGGAAGCATTTCATCACTTGTTAGTGACGGCTGAGCATAGATGCTGCCTGCAGCAAGAATGCTTAGAACAAGAGGTAGTAGTCTTTTCATGTGAAATTTTAAATAAAAATAATACATTTTGGAGAATGTTTAAATTATCCGGAAAATTGACCCCTGATTTTTAGTACACTCTTTGAACAGATTCAGGCTGGTACCTGCAAACCAAGGGCATAAATTTCCACAGAATTGTAGAATATTTTGCATAAAGCTTTGTTGAACTGATAAGTTATCACGTTGTGGTTTAAGAAAGTATTTAGTCAGAAAGCCTTTATTATCAGGGCAGTAAGGTATATTTTTATTTAAATTGAATGAAGGGCAAATTTTTTGCTCTATTATTTTTACTTATTTATTTACAATAAATTAAATTATAAATTATATGAAAAAGATATTGTTTACATTGCTTGTTGCACTTACAGTAAATGCATTTGGGCAGATATCCAATTCTGGAGGAGAAATTGCAGGTTATTATAGTAATAGTGATTTTTCACCTGCTGAAAAAGATGTATCGGTTACTATTATCGGCACCGTGATGTTGAAGGATGATGTTTGGGTAATTCATGGTACAACTGGAAGTAATGATGCAGTGCAGGATTATTATCCGGGAAATTTGACAAAACCCTTTAAAATAGACGGATTGCGTGTTAGTGTTAATGCTACATTGGACCCAATTCCTGAAGGAGTGAGAATGGCGGGTACACCGATCACCATTGTTACGATCCAAAAACTTTAATAATTTGTTTTAAAACATATTTACTTGATACACCACGACCTGGCAGATCTTAACGGAGATGCCAGGTTTTTTTTGCGAAATGCAAAGGGCCACAAAGTCACAAAGACACGAAGGGGTCACGAACTTAAATGTGTCTGGGTATTTTATTCAATGATTAATTTGTTATTGAGAATATTTTGTTGATTTTTTAAATTAACAAGGTAGATTCCGGGGGATGGGTTTTGGAGTTGGATTGTTTCGTTTATTGTGCCGGAGGATATTTTAATTGATTTGGAATAAATTAATTGGCCGAGGTTGTTATATATTTCTATTGTTGATAGTTCGGGAGACGCAAAATTTTGCGTCGTTACATTTGCTGCGATTGTGAATGAGCCAGTGTTGGGATTTGGGTAAATTGAAATGTAGGAATTATTTGTATGCTCTGTGATAGAAGTAATTCCTTCATCAATTAATTTATTGCAGTTATCGTCGAGACCATTAAAAATTTCTTCGGCTCCGGGAAATATTTCGGGATTCGTGTCGTCGCAGTCGGTGCTGTCGAAAGTATAACCCGACAAGAATAAATAACAGGTGATCGTATCTGCCAATGCATTCCCGAAATTATCGAAATCTTCATCGGCATATAAAGATTGCAATGGAAGACCCTCATCCGTCAACTCATTGCAATTATCATCTATTGAATTACAGACCTCATTAGTTACCGGGTTGATCAATATATTATCATCATTACAATCTAAATTATTTTCGGCGTATCCGTCGGGAGGAGTGGGTTCGCATAAATATCCGGAAATGAACTCATCGCCAAACAGGTCACCATCTGCATCTGCAAAATAGAGGATCGGTTCATGAATAAAATAATTCGAATCATTGCAATCGGTGTTGTCGGGTGTGTAACCAACGGGTGCGATTTCTTCGCAGGTCATCACCGAAAATAAATTATTGCCAAATCCATCAGCATCTTCATCTAAATAATAAATTAATAATGGTATGCCTTCATCAACAAGACCATTGCAATTGTCATCGATCAAATTACAAATTTCTACAGCGCCTGGATAAACTGTTCCGCCGGTGATCAAATTATCATTACAGTCGGTATTATCATTTACATAACCTAAGGGTGGAACAATATCGCAAATACTTTTCGTGGAATCATTATTTCCAAAACCATCGCCATCTCTGTCTGCATAAAATGTATGGAATTCACACTCCCGAAGAAGCTTAACGACCCAATAATCTGGTAAAACATATAATCCCAAATAATTTTCTGATTTGTCAACAGAGGCAGGAGAGTTTGAATAACCGATCATAATAATACTGCTGTCAGCATTTTCTTCAATATCAATTAAATAATCTGTTCCCCAACCGCCAATAGTATTTTCCCAGATAATATGCCCGATACTATCCATTTTCAAAACCCAGTAATCTGCATAACCATAGTTTGGTTCTGACTTATCAGCGCTTAATCCTCCGGTGGTATATCCGGCTAAAAGAAAACCGTTATCCTTTGTCGGATGAATTCTGGATAATGCATCCTGCGCTTCTGTGCCTAATGTATTTTGCCATTGGATCTCACCAATTTCGTTGAGTTTTAATATCCAAAAATCAGAGTACCCGGAAATTCCAATAGACGCTTCCGTTTTATCACCGGAAATTCCAGATGGTGAAATACCGCCCAAAATATATCCACCATCCGGTGTTTCCAATATATCCGTGCCAACGTCATAAAGTAAACCGCCAATATTGTTTTGCCATTGAATATTACCAATCTCATCAAGCTTAACCACCCAAAAATCCGAGGAGCCTATTGAATTTTCAACTTTATCTCCTGAAGCATTTGAAGCTGATGTTCCAATAAGAATGGAACCTCCATCATTCGTTAAATTAAAATTACTTAAAAATTCGTCGGCGCCACCACCAATGGTATTTTGCCAAACTATATTTCCCGATGCATCAAGCTTTAGCATCCAATAATCATAACCGCCAATGCAATTTTCAATTTTATCAAAGGATGCGGAAGAATTTGATGATCCGCCAATTAAATAACCTCCGTCCATTGTCTGATCAACAGAAACTAAACGTTCTTCACCATATCCACCGATCGTATTTTGCCATTCTATATTTCCGCTTCCATCTAATTTGATTATCCAGAAATCCCCATGCATAGGCCCACCTATAAGGGTCTCAGTCTTATCACCGGAAATAAGTGAATTGGAAGTTGTTCCTATAATTATGCCACCATCAGTGGTAAGTTCCATATCCATTCCCCAGCCTCCATCATCTGCAGCAGCACTAATCGTATTTTGCCAAATTATTTCTCCGGTCGAATTAATTTCAAGGACCCATAAATCCCAGCCAAGTGAAGCCTCCGTTTTATCACCTGATATTGCTGAATAGGAAATGCCTGCAACAACATAATTACCAACAGCGGTTTGGCGAATCACTTTCCCAAAGTCTTCATTAAATCCTCCTATTGTATTTTCCCATGCAATCTCCGGTGCCTGGGAGAAGGAAAAAGGAATGAGGAAAAAGAAGAAAATAATTGGTAATGCGATTTTTTTCATGATGCTAATATAAGATTATTTTTTTAGCCTAAGATTTATAAAATGAGTTTCAATAATTTTCCGACACTAAAAGGGTCACATGTTTATAGCAGAGCGCTAACGTGATTAAATTGACCCCAAAGGTGGTCATATGTAAACCGAACATATTACAAATAAGAAATTTTATCGGGATGACAATCGTTGATATTACGTGGGTTTACATACGACCCCTTCAGGGTCGGTGAATATATTGTCGTGTTTTTCTATAAACATATGATCCCGTCGGGATCGGGCAGGCTCCGACTACATTACAGCAATTTTATAGATAAAAAGACCTATTCAATTTACCCGACTGATATTCCTGTATAAAACTCCACTTCTCCCTTTCACCCAAATTTCCCAATTTTACCCCGTGCAGGAGAGAAACCCTAATTGTAAAATAAAAAACGGATTGAGTCGTATCATTTTAATGCGAAGCATTCTCCTCCTTCCTCTCTCCTTTCTCCTTCAACTGAGCTTTTCACAAAATGCATCACTCTCAGGAAATATACTCGACTCTGAAACAAAACAACCCCTCTACGCAGTTACAGTTATCATTACCGGAACTTCCTTTGGGGCAAATTCCGATTTTGACGGAACATTTGAAATAAAAGATATTCCGCCGGATGAATACAATGTGCAGTTCACATATATCGGTTATGAAAAAAATTTATTTACCGCGATAAAATTTGATGCGGGAGAAAATAAAAAAATGGATGTGTCATTAAATCCTACCACACTCACATTTGATGATGCAGTGGTAATTCACGGAGAAAAACCTTTAGTGGATGTGGAGGAAGCTAAAACGGGTTCTACTTTAACTGCAAAAGAAATTGAATTACAACCTGTGCGACAAATTCAAAGTGTGGTGAATATGCAAACCGGAGTTGTGCAAAGTGCGGATGGTGTGCATATTCGCGGTGGAAGAAGTTATGAAACAGGATTTTATATCGACGATGTTTCTGCACGCGATCCACTGAGCGGAACAGGTTTCGGAATTGATATTGGAACAAATTCTATTTCGAAAATTGATGTCACCACCGGTGGTGCAGGTGTTGAATTTGGAAATGCAACAGCGGGAATTGTAAATACCACAACAAAATCCGGCGACGAAAAATTTGAATTTAATGCGGGATATAAACGCGATAATTTCGGATTTAATAAAGAGTCAGCTGCAAACTGGAATCAACAGGTGATGGAAATGGGAATGGGTGGTCCGCTCGCATTTAAAAAGAAACTTACATTTTATACTACACTCAAAACAAATTTCAGCGATACTTATATTCAAAATCCTGCGAATAAAGTTATTTCTTCTTTATACTCCGATTCTTTGTGGTCGCCATACCAGGATAATAGATGGGCGGGTATGTTGAAACTGGATTATAAATTAGATCCGAAAAGAAGACTGAGTTTTACGTATTTAAAAAGTATCACCATAAATCAGGATTATAATATGTTGCGTGTTACAGGAAATGATGTGACCTTTAATCCCGGTTATCAATTTTTATTTGCATTAACTCCCGATAATGCAAATACCTATACACATGATACCAATTTAGAAACAATTAAATGGAGTCATACCACAAGTAATACATTTAGTTATACGGTAACTGCATCGCGTTTATTTGTAAAATTAAGAGCAGATGCAAACGGAAATCCATGGCGACCTGATGTGGTAAATACAGAATTTGATCCGGAAAGTATTGTTACTTATCCCGCTACTGTTTTTAATCCGGATGATTCTATCGTATTCGTAAATCCGGGTCCGGGATTATATAATAATGGAGGAATTGCAACGCTTTGGCACGACCATTATGTATTGGAATATACCTTGCGTGCAAGTGGAAATATTTATTCAAAAGATACGCGCAATAAATTATTTTTCGGGACAGAAATAAAACCACAGGAATACCAGTGGGTGGACATTACAAGCCCCTGGATAGGAGCGCCGATTCAACTTGCCGATGGTTCTTTTTCTCAATCATATAGATTAGGAGATATCAGTGATGTTTGGAAAGTGAATCCATTAATGGGTGCATTTTTTATCAGCGATAAATTAAAATATTTAGGATTAATTGCAGAAGCAGGTTTGCGTTTGGAATATTGGGTTCCGGGAAAATTTTTAGACGATGCCGTTGCAAATCCCGATGCAACTATTGCGCAGGAATTTCGCGATTCCTATTACAACAATAGTTATAATATTGGTGAACGAAGATTTAAAATGCGATTGCTTCCTAAATTCTCCGCATCATTTCCAATAAAAGAAAATCAGGTGATGTTTTTTAATTATGGTCACAGTACGGTTATGCCTCATCCAAGTTATATTTATACTGGTATGGATCCTTATTATGCCGACAGATCAACATTAGGATTTATCGGAAATCCTGATCTAAATCCCGAGGTTGATATTTCTTATGAACTCGGATTAAAATCTGCAATAACTTCAAATGATGCATTAAATATTACTGCATTCTGGAAAGATAAATATGATTTTATAACTTCCTCTTCCATTTTAATTGAAGATGTTACCGGAAAAGAAGTTTCGCGCACAATTCGAATTAATGGTGATTACGCAAGAGTGCGCGGAGTGGAAGTTTCTTATTTAAAAAGAATTCAGAAATGGTTCAGCGGAAGTATTTCACTATCCTATAGTATTGCTACAGGACAAAGTTCCTCCGCCTCAGAAACCTTAGGCGAAATATTAGCGACAGGAAATTCGGAAACATCGGTGGAAACTCCGCTCGCTTGGGATAGTCCCATAGATGCAAAAACATATTTAATATTTATTCAGAATAACGAAACCGGATTATTCGGAAAATCATGGTTAAACAAAATGACATTATATACCGAAGCAATTTATCGTTCCGGAAAAAGATATACTCCATATGAATTAACAGGATATGAAAGCGCATCAGGAAGACCTATTTATGAAATTATTTCCGATCCCGATAAAAGATATTCCGAATTAGGCGTAAGCAGTTTCTGGATGAATTTAACTTTCAAAAAATGGTGGGAAATTAAAGGTTCTGAACTTGCATTTACTTTTGAAGCAAGTAATTTATTAAACAACAAAAACACCGCCATCGTAAATCCCGTAACCGGTCGCGCCTACGAATACGGCGACCCTGTTCCAAGCGAATGGCGCGATCCTGCCTTCATCGATCCGCGAGATCCAAGAAGTTTCGGAACACCTCCGGATAATCCGGCGAGGTATTATGAGCAGAGGCATTTTATTTTAGGGTTGTCTTGGAAATTCTAGGGATGATGTACCGATGAATGGCCGTCTGCGACGGGATGTGCTAATGTACCAATTAACAGCCGGCAATAACAAATGCCCTCGACCTTCAAGGTTTTTTTTTAACCTGGAAGGTCAGAGGGAAGGAGAAGAAAATGTAACGATGCCTGTCCGTCTTGCGACGGGATGTACCAATGTACCAATTAACAGCCGGCTTTGACAAATGCCCTCGACCTTCAAGGTTTTTTTTAACCTGGAAGGTCTGAGGGAGGGAGAAGAAAATGTAACGATGCCTGTCCGTCTTGCGACGGGATGTACCAATGTACCAATTAACAGTCAAATTGATGTACCGATGAACAGCCAAAATGATGTACCGACGTACTAATTTACAGCCTGGCTAACTTTACTATTCAGGTTTTCGACATCCAAAATCCCAACAAATAAACATCTGATACAGGTGTCTATACATCCAATTTGTTTATTAAAAAACTACTTCTATGCCTCCTGAAATGCCCTCCAATTGGGCAATACGGACTGTGCTTTCGCTGTGCAAAAAAAAAATTTAACAAATGTGATTGCCAATTCAAATTATCTTATATTTGATTGATCATAGCGACTCTTTTTTAATTAATATTCTTTTTGGGTGGGGGGAAATTGTATTAAAATATTAATACCGATGTTGGTTTTTTGTGCAAAGTTAAATGCACAAGCAACTGATGTATTCTATTTAAGGGGTAACATCAATGAACCATGGTGCTGTGGCTGGGCACCTTATCCCGATGCAAATCCTACCGGTTTAGATGCGGTTTTTGGTGCAGGTGGATGGACCCTGAATTTTTACGAGACCGCTGTTGCTGCTGCCATTTTTGACGATAATACTTGTTATGTTTATATGGAGGGAGGTGACGGTCATACCGACCTGATGGAAAATTTTTTCAACGCTAATCAGACCCTAATTGAACAATGGGTATATGATGGTGGGAGTTTATTCATGAATGCTGCACCAAATATCGGGAATGGAATGTCTTACGGATTTGGCGGCACTTGGCTTTGGTATCCCTATTGGTGGTCGGGGACTGTAAATGTGCATCCCGGAGCAGTAGCTCATCCTATATGGTCAGGACCATTTACCCCAACAGTCACAAGTATGACCGGCACCTCCTATACGCATGCATATGTTACCGGAGTGGGCATTACACCCATAATAGTAGATACCTATGCACCATCCTATTTTGCGCTAACAGAAAAGACCTGGGGAACAGGTCATGTGTTTCACGGAGGCATGACAACCGCATCCTGGCACTATCCTGCAGTTGAAGCCGCAAACCTCAGAAAGAATATGCATAGTTATCTTGCAGGATTATGCAACCTGATACTTCTAACCGTTGATTTTACTGATTTTACCGCTGTTGAGGAAAATGGCAAGGTGTTATTGAAATGGACAACAGAAAGTGAAATGAATAATGATTATTTCACGGTTGAGCGCTCCTCAAACGGCTTGATCTGGAGCAATATCGGCATAGTTGATGGTGCAGGAACCTCCTATGAATCCTTAAATTATGAAAAGTATGATGAACACCCATTAATCGGTAACTCTTATTACAGGATAAAACAAACTGATTTTAACGGCTATTCCTCCAATTCTAAAATAGAAGAAGTAAATATTGATGACTTTATCACGCTTTATCCTGTTCCGGCCGGCGATTATATCCAACTCCAATTTAAAGAACTGGATGGGGCCGAGGTGACAATTTTGAACGCCGTCGGAGAAAAATTAGATTGTGAACAATCCATCTATTACAATACAGTAAACATTGACCTGGCAGAAATACCATCCGGTGTATATTTTATACAGACCCAAAATGAGGGCGAACCTACCAGCAGAAAATTTATCAAACGATAATCTCTTTCTTGTAATTTTTAATACAATACCACGATAATTTGTCCATTCAAATCAAATTTGCATTTTTTTAATCTTTTTTGACAAATTATTGCAAAATTTTTACTGATTTTGTAAGTTAGGCAACATTTTTGCAGCAAATATGAAAATTTATTGCTTAAACCACAAAACTCAGCAGATAGCCAAATCCTACTCAAAATAATTTAAATATGCTGAAATTAGCTTCCATTGTAATGAGCTTAGGGATTTGCGTCATTATTACCTCCTGTTCTAAAACAACTGCGGATTGTGGATCTTCCACCGATTGTGCTTCCGTTACATACACAGCAACCATCAAACCTTTAATAGCGAACAAATGCGGACTCTCGGGATGCCATGGGTCTGAATTTTCGAGTTATTCGGGGTTGATGAAAATTGTAAATAACGGATCACTTGAAAGTGAGGTGGTGAATTCTGAAAACATGCCGACCGGCGGAGTGACCATGAGTTGCGGAGAAAGACAAGAGATCGAATGTTGGATAAATAATGGTGCGGCCAATAATTAACAATATCCGCGGGTGCGCAGTATTAAGTTTTATACAAGGTGATCGGTTTTAATATCCGGTCACCTTTTTAAATGTGCATTTGTGTAAGCGATTTTAAAATTTAACCTTCTTTTAACAGGCATACTTTCTAATTATCCCGCGAAACCTACCTAATTTTAACACTTCAATCAAATCACATCAAATTATGAAAAAAATTATATCAGCAATAATCTTAATATTGATTGTTGCGAGTCCTCGATTAATAACAGCGCAAAACCTGGATGAAGTGCTGGAAAATCACTTTGAAGCCATTGGACAAAAGAAACTTAAAAAAGTGGAAACTATTACTACAAAGGGTAAGATCAATCAAATGGGTATTGACGTTCCTTTTGTTCAGATATCTGTGAGGCCAAATCTATTTCGTGTTCAGGGAACATTTCAGGGTTTGAGTTTTATACAAACTTATAATGGCGTGGAAGGATGGACCGTTAACCCATTTGCCGGAACAACAGATCCGGAACCCATTCCTGCAGATCAATTAAAAGAATTAAAAATTCAGGCCGATATGGATGGCATGTTGTGGCAGTGGAAGGATAAGGGATATAACGTTACTCTCGATAGTACAGAAGAAGTGGAAGGAACATTGTGTTATAGGGTTAAAGTAGTTGTTCCAGAGGGCAGCACTTATGTTAATTTCATTGATCAGGAAAGTTTTCTATTGATTAAAACCAAAACAAAAAGCACCATCATGGGTACTGAAGTGGATGGAGAATCCTATTATAGCAATTATATGCAAATTGATGGAATAACCTTTCCGGGGAAAATTGAAAACCGTTATAATGGGGTTACCAGCGAGGTAATATTAATTGAGGGTGTTGAACTCAATAAGGAATATGCGACCACGCTATTCGATAAATCAGGAACGGCGGTAGTTACTGAATAAAAAGATCCTTGTAAACAGCATATTCCTTTGGTTACTCAGGAATATGCTGTTTTTTTTGGAGGATAATTGACTTAATAAAAATCATGCTGGTTCAGCTGATACTAAATAAATATCATGAGAAAATCCATAGTCACTTTTTTTACCCTGTGCTTATCGGGAACATTGAGTTTTACTCAAACACAAATAACAGATGCCACTTTTGGCGCCATTGAAGGCCGGCATATAGGTCCTGCAAGAATGAGCGGCAGGATAACCTGTATAGATGCCGTAAATGCTGATCCCAATCTGGTGTATGTGGGTGCTGCAGGAGGAGGACTTTGGAAATCGAAAAACCAGGGAACTACTTTTAAACCTGTTTTTGACGATTTTAGTCAATCCATCGGTTCTATTTGTATAGATCAGCAGCGACCGGATACCGTTTGGGTGGGAACAGGCGAATGTTGGACGCGAAATAGCGTGAGCAT
>JBGAWP010000083.1:0-18015 GCA_044227505.1 Chitinophagales bacterium
ATTATGAAACTACCTGATTATGCGCATAATGGAATTGATGAAATTCTTAAGACCGGATATAAAAATTTCATGCATAAAGTTTTAAAATTGAAATAAAATTAATGAGGTCAACAAAATTTAATATCCTCCAGTATTCTTGCCTTGCAGGTGCCTTTTTATCTTTAAATTCCAAAGTAAGTGCAGAAATCATTTACACTGATATTTCACCTGACTTCATACTTTTACAGGATGATGATCCATTTTATCTTGACATTAATATTGATGGAGTTTCTGATTTTAAATTTATTAATAATTACTTTACACATGGAGGGTATTATACTTCCGGTGGGTATTACTCCCTATTTGAGGTTTGTCAAAAAATATTTGCGTTTCCTATGGCAGGTGCCAGTTTTGCCGGAAATAAATATCTGACTTATTCATCCTCTGATTTCAGGTATTGCCCTTTTGCTTTGGAAGAGAATTTCTCGATAAGTGCATCATTACAATTTCAAAATGATTGGTTACAATATCTTGTATATAAATGTGCACTCGGCGGCTGGAGTGGCCCTGCATCGATTGAGGGGCATTGGTATCCGGAGGTATCCGATCATTATTTAGGTGTGCGTTTTAACGATTTAGCAACTTCAGTTCATTACGGATGGATACGCTGTGATGTAATAGATGAAGGAAGAATTTTAATAATTAAGGATTTTGCCTACGAAACAAATGAAGACACCAGAATATTTGCCGGTGACACCATAGGTGATACATCAATCGTAGCAATAAATGAATTTACTGAGCTAAATGCTAATATTTATTGTTTTGATAAAACAATAAATGTAACAATAAATGAAACCTTGAAAAACGTTGAAATTAATATTTATACTATTGCGGGACAAAAAATTCATTCAGATAAAATAACAAACCAATCCACACAAATAGAATTAAATGATCCCTCAGGAGCTTTTATTGTTGAACTAATTTCACCGGAAGGGAAATTTTCCAAAAAGATTTTAATTAAATAATATAAATATATTTTCCATCGGTATAACCTTGTCCGGTTTTTCCAATACCCATTAACAATACACAATTCAATACCCTGCATGTCCGATAAATACTTTAGTAACGGGCAATCCAACTACAGATTTACTTTTTATGATATAAGTTCCTTTGGGAAAGTCGCTGAGGTCAATTAATGTTAGGGCTGATGTTATTTCATAGGTCATCACCGGTACGCCGGCCATATTGTACATAATTAAATTATACGGTAGATCATCTTTGCTGAACACATATAATACGTCGTTATAAATATAGGAATATGGCAAGGGTAAGTTTCCCTCATCGCTAATAAAATTGAACACTTCAGACGGAGACGATATAGCGATCTTCGCCGGAATATTTGCATCGAGCACGGCAACAATTACCGCAAATCTTTTTTCGAGAGTAACAGTATCTCCGTTTATATCCGGAAGGTTGGCCGGCAGGATTATATTCAGATCAGTGACCGGCTCAGTAATTTTAAAATAATTCATAAATGGAATATCTTCGGCCTTACTAACTGTAAAATCAGCAAGTTCCGCTTCCGGTACGATAAAAATTCTGTATTCACTTACTCCGCTAATTTTACCAGGACCATTAAACTGCACCTGTATATCTGCCGGGGTCTTGGTGGTATCTATAAAAGAAATAACAGGTGTGTGATCATAGTGCTCACAATAAAACTCTTCCTCATCTCCTATTGGGCCACCGTAATAGGTTTGGTCGTATCGTGTGTAATTAAAATTTGCTATGGTAGCATGAATACTATCACCAATGGTCATGATCTCCGCATAATAATTTTGAAATAAAATTGGTATCGTATCTTCAAATACTAATTTATCTGCAGTTGGCGTAACTGAATAATTGTCAGTACCATCAGGAATCACAGAAACATAATAAGATGGATCATTTGCGGAAATAATACCGTGGTCATCATTTAAAATATACACTCTGTATTCTGAAATATAGGATTCATCATTTGCTTTATTAAAAGTAACAGTGAAATCCGTTATATCACAATTTTCCGTTGGTTTGTTAATTGTCAGGTTATCTGGTCCTTCCACTTTAGTCAATTCATCTACAACGTTAATACTAGGTAATGAAGCATTATTTTCTGCAGCTAAAACACCATCAGCCACTGATAAAATGATAGCTTTATAATAATTGGGGTAACCTGTCAGAATCGGGTTGCCGTTGATATCAGTCAACGATGCCGGAAGCATTATTTCATACGTGGGCGAACCCGAAGGTATGACTTCAAAATATAGCTCCGGCGGCAAAGTTTCCAACAGCGCAACAGAAGGCGGTGTAAGTGAAGGATATTGGTACTTATATAAAAAAATGCGGTAAGCGCTAACGGTAGATTCATCAATAGCCTTATTAAATTGCACTTTAAAGTCAGCGGCATTCTGATAGTCAAACTCGTCTGTCATAAATATATGCTCTGCAATTGATGCTGTGGGATTAGCAATGATCAACGGGGTATTAGGAGTCATTTCATAGGCAAAATCCTGAACGGCAACAATTGGTGATCTGCCTGTAATACCATAGTTGGTAATACTCAATCTGATCCATCCATAATGCATTTCAGGACCGATCATAAATTTTACACCGAGGTATTGATTTTCTTCAAACCAATTTTCATAGGGTATGGATGAATAATATTGATTAAAATAAAAGAGTCTGATGGAATCCAGATCATTCCACTGGCCATAATTATTGATCGAAAAACCGGAAGCCAGATTATCTGCACCATAAAGAACGGGATAGTCTGTGTTTTTAATTACTGCATTAAATTGTTTTATAGAAGCAGTCATTATCCCATAGGCATTCGTTTCCAATTCTCCCACAACATACCATTCAATCGTAGCATTATATCTGATTTGTATATCTGTAACACCATCACCATTAAAATCAACATTGAGCGAATCATTTAAGTCATCAATATAGGTACCCTGTAACAAGGTATCAGGATCAATATTATGATAAAGGATTTGTCCGTTAGCATTGGGCGCCAACAACAAAAATGCATTCGCACTTGTGGAATATGCAAGGAGTTTTTTGAAAGTGTTTTTCATAATGGATTACACCTCAAATTTAATAAAATTCAGATAAAATGAAAATTACTTTGGTTTTTTTCAAAATGAAGAGGAGTTAACTACTTTGCTTCCCAAGATGGGGGAGCTTACAAAGAAATCCAAAGCCCTCGCTGCTAAGATCATCATGAATTTATTGAAATTGTAAAAATGAAGTGACTTGCTCAGATTCTGACCCCGTTTGGTTTTCTATTAAAAGCTGCCTTAGCATCTCCCATTACAGCGCTGATTAATGACAATAACCAGTATGCTGCGCTTTTAGGTTGCTCACATATCTTGCCCTTCAATTGCTCTTACAAGCTCTGACCCTGAATGATTTCTAGCAGATTATCTATATTTACATTAAAATATTATGCTATTATGAAGTTAATTAAAATTTTTATATTTTGCTTAGCAATTAATGCCACACCTTGCATTGGAAACAATCTCGAAACCGAGAATATACAAAATCAACCAAAAAATACTCTTGCCTTCACAGAAAACCTTGGGCAAGTTACTGATTATGAAGGCAATAAGCGTGAAGATGTACTATTTTCCGCGAATCACAATGGAATGAAAATTTTCTTATTACCTGCAAGCATTTGTTATCAATTTGAACAGCTGGATGAGCAAAAAAACGAGGACTATAATGTAAGAGTTTGCAAATTAGAGATGACATTGGAAAATGCAAATAAAAATGCCAAAATCTTAAAGTCGGAGAAACAAGATTATTTCGAAAACTTTTATCTTACCTCATGTCCAAATGGGATAACAAACGTAGGAGTGTTTGAAAAAATTACATATCAAAATATTTATCCAAATATAGATTGGGTTATTTATTCTGTCAATAGCGAAATGAAATACGATTTCATAGTACATCCAGGTGGCAATATCAAAGATATCCAAATAAAATATGCAGGTTTCGAGTCTCTAACTCTAACCGAAGATGGTTCATTAAATATTAAAACAAATATTGGAGATTTGAATGAAAAATCACCTGTTGCATATGATTATAATTCGCATAATGAAATTCCATGTTCGTTCCTTTTAAATAATGACCTTATATCATTCGATATGGCGAATTACACAAACAGAACTATTGTCATAGACCCAATACTTTATTGGTCGACATATTATGGAACTAATTTGGTCGACCGATTTTTTAACATCGCAACCGATAGCCTCAATAATGTTTACTGTGTTGGACACACTTCAAGCACAACATATATTGCAGTTGGTGGGTATGATAATACTTATGCAGGCGGTTATGATGCTGTCATGGTAAAATTTAATTCATCTGGTGGTCGTGAATGGGGAACCTATTATGGCGGAACTGGATACGATGTATTTTATGGTGTTACCGCTAAGGGAAATTCAATTTATGTATGTGGTTCATCAGTTAGTACGACAGATATTGCCTATTTAGGATACGATAATTCTATAAATGGTTTAACTGATGGGATTATAATAAAATTTGATTTGAACGGCAACAGAAATTGGGCAACCTACCTTGGAGGTCCTGCGGATGATTATTTATACGAAATTGTAGTAAGCCCTGAAAATGAAATTTATACATTAGGTGAAACCGTCAGCACAACAGGAATAGGTATTTCAGGTTTTCAGATGACACATGGGGGACTTGAAGATGCCTGGCTTGTAAAAATGAATTTGGAGGGGGACTTATCTTGGTCAACATATTACGGTGGTTCCGGCCAGGAAGATGCTAAAGAGGTTGCAACTGACAATTTGGGTAATGTATTTATTTCGGGATATACCACAAGTGCTTCAAACATTGCAAGCGGCGGGTTTGACAATATACTATCAGGTAGTGGTGATCATTATCTTGTAAAATTTAATAATTCAGGCGGTCGTGAATGGGGGACATATTATGGCAGCAGTCCATATAATGATGGTGCTAATAGCGGCTATGTTGCAATTTCTGGCGATAATAAAATTTATTTAGCTGGGTTGACCAGCAACAGCACAGGTATAGCTTATTTAGGATATGATATGTCGAAAAATGTCGACTATCCCGATATTTATTTGGTTCAGTTTAATGAAGATGGAACAAGGAATTGGTGCACCTACTACAGCGAAGGATCCGAATTAGATGAAATTTATGATTTACAAGTAGACAATGATAACAATTTATTTGTATGTGGTTGGTCGAGTTCTTATGATTTGGCGCATTATGGATATGACACGATCAGAACAGGTACATATCACGATGGATTTCTAGCTAAATTAAATGATTTCGGAGTGCCAATATGGAGTACCTATATTGATGCAAATGACTTTGGCGGTACCTACATTATATCAATTGCGTTGGATCAAAATAATAAAGTGTATACAGGAGGTTATGCTGCAAGTAATGGTTTAGGTTTTAATGGTTTTGACACATTTTATTCCGGAAATGATGATGGTGTTTTGAGCCAATATAATGCATCTGATGTAGCCATTAATATAACACCCACTCTTCCTACCACATTAGATCCTGGACAAATAATTAATGTTGATTATACAGTGTTTGGCAAGTTTTTGGGTGGAAATGTCTTTGTTTCAGAATTATCAAATTCTGCAGGTGATTTCCTACCCCCGGTATCTACAGGAAGTCTTGCTACTACATATTCAGGTTCTATAATTTCCACAATACCAACTTTAATTGATTGCGGATCTAATTATCGGTTTCGCGTAAAGTCGACATTTCCTGAAGCTTTTAGCCCAAACAATGGTTATGATATTTCCATCAACGGATACATGACTGATTCCATATATGCTTCTATTTATACCGGCGAAACATACCTGTTGCCAGGAGGCGAAATTGTAAATACTTCAGGAACATATACTGATACTTTAGGAATAGGGACTGGTTGCGATTCAATAATTGTAACCATTTTGAACGTAATTACCTGCAATGCCCCAACTGATGTTTCTGCAACTATGATCACATCAAATTCTGCAAAAATAATTTGGGCAAGTGTTGCAGGTGCTACAAAATATCAAGTATGGTATCGCCCTATCGGTGGTGGAAGTTGGATGAAAAAAAATACTACCGCCACATCAAAAAAGTTAACAGGCTTGGTAGCAGGTACAACCTATCAATATAAGATCAAATCCTTTTGTGGAATGACATCCAGTATTTTCACAAGCACGTATTCATTTACAACGCCTTTAAGGGAAAGCAATTCTATTGACAATGAATTAACTGCAATAAATATATCTCCAAATCCCTCTGATGGTACATTTAATGTTATTGCAGAAAATTGTACTACCGACTTTATAACTATTGAGGCTTACGATATTATTGGAAGAAAATTATCACAAACTAAAATTCAGGTTGAAAATGATGTATTCAATACTCAATTTTCATTTCCGAATTATTATGAAGGAAATGCAATCATTAAAATTATTGATGGCGATCAACTGTATACATTTAAGGTGGTGATTGTAAAATAAAAAAAACGAATTAATTGAAAATCAATATTTCCTCAGATTGTGAAATTTGAGTGAGTTAACTCGTTGAGTCCTAATATGATGGACCATACAAAAAAATCTAAAGTCTTCGCAGTGCAGTAAATTCTAAATCTTTATGATGGTAGGGAGTTAACTTCGTTGATTCCCAAGATGAGAGACCTTAGAAAAAATTCTTAAATCAAATATCTTCTGATTTTGAACATCCAAGCATTTATATCCCATTATTAATACAGTATTCGCAAGCATGAGTTTAATAGCCTTTTTCCCCATCGTTGTTTTAAAATATTTTTCCCTTTTTATGGCATCCTCTTCAAATAAATAGAATTCACAAAAAATCAATTTTAACGGAATTCTGTTTCGGGTACTAATTGTACCAGCGTTATTGTGATTAATAATTCGTTGTTCAATGTTGGAGGTATATCCTGTATACAATTGTTTATCTCTTTCACTGAAAAGAATATAAACACAAAAAGGCAAGGGCATGCACATACTTTAAGGGGTTAAACAGTATAAATTTATTAAGTATTAATTATAATCTTAAATATAGATAGCCCTGATTTAACACTTCGTTCAGTCCTAAAGCAGAAACCCTTAGGTCATTCACTTTAGGGCCAGCCCTAAAGCGAAAAAACATCGTGGAGTAGAACGAAGTTCACTTCACGATGGTTTTTCTGCTTTAGGGTGGAGTTGGAGGGAGTTGAACCCTCGTCCAGCCAAAGCACCTACAAGCTTTCTACATGCTTAGGCCGTTCTTGGTTTTCGGGATATTCAGGGTGAACTGCCGGACCTGAGAATATCCTTATTTCCTTTATCTCGGAGCGCATCGGAAAATTACACTCCTATTCTGATGTTGTGACGTCCTTCAAAACCGTATCAGACAATCGGTTCTGAGAACGAAGGCTACTTAATTCTTGGAATTAAGCTGCCATGGCGTAGTTAGACTCGCCGTGTAAAATTGTTTCGTAGCTTGAGATTAAAGAGCCAAATTACAATGCTCTGCATGCTTACTTGTCAATGAACAATGCTGTCAATTCCTGTCAACCCCAGGTTTTTATTTCAGTAAGCAAAAACTGTGCTTACTGCAAATAATAATGCAAAAATACGCCTAAACGTTCAAAAACAGTCGCTTTTCCCTTTAAACAAGGCAAACCCTTTATATTTGCATGGCATGGCTGAACAAAACGGAAAGATACAACGCGCTACACACCCCTATAAAAGGATATTGCCGAATATTGACGACTGGCCCATTGCAAAATTGAGCAATCAAAGAGGATGGCTGGTAGATCATGTGGTGGAGGAAACATTACAGGCAATTTTAAAAAAAGATCCCTCAGAAAAGGCACTGCAAAATGAACTTGCCAAAGCAGTATATCTCGAAAAAATACGCGTAGAACGACCCTGGAAAACAGATCCGGCCGATGATAAAGAATTCTGGTCGTCGGTGAAAAATAAATTGATAAAACTCGAAAGTCACCCGGATAATAAAATTGAGGAAGAAAAAGCAATTCTGAAGAGTATTTTAAAAAGATATGTTTCAGAAATTGTCGGGAATTTCAGTAAACGCACGTATAATTTTTCCGAGCGATTTGTACCTTTTGCATTTAATCGTTTATTAAACGCATCACATAGCCGCGCATTCAGAAGATTATTTAATAATAAAAAAGACCTTTTAAATAGTATTCACTTAGTTGGTGAAATTGAACAATTAAGAAATCTTGCCAAGGATGGAATTATTGTAATGGTTCCTACACATACCAGCAATATTGATTCTATTACTGTTGGTTGGGGGATTTCAGCAATTGGCTTACCGGCATTTTTTTACGGTGCAGGAATGAATTTATTTTCGGTGCGTTTTCTCGCATTTTTTATGAATAGATTGGGCGCATATCGTGTAGACAGAAGGAAGAAAAATGCAATTTATCTCGAAGCATTAAAAGTTTATTCCACAGAGGTGATCATGCGGGGCGGACATAGTTTATTTTTTCCGGGAGGAACTCGTTCGCGAAGCAATATGATCGAATCACAATTAAAGTTAGGTTTGCTGGGAACTGCATTGGAAGCGCAACGCAGATTAATTATTGATTCCAACGGTGAAAATTATAAAAAGATCTATGTTGTTCCTGTTAATCTAAATTATGGTTTCGTATTGGAAGCACCGGAATTAATTGATGATTATTTAAAAAATGTGGGCAAGGAAAGATATTTTGTTCCGAGTGATAAATCATCTTCCTCTTACAAAATTGTAAAATTCATGTATCGCTTTTTTAGTGCCGATGCTGATTTTACCATTTCCTTTGGAAGATGTATGGATATTTTCGGAAATCCTGTGGATGATAATGGAAAGAGTCTGGATAATAATGGCAACGAAATAGATATTCGCGATTATTTTAAATCGAAGGGTGTTTTAAAATATGATACACAACGCGATTCCGTTTATACTAAAATGCTGAGCGAAGGAATTCTCAAAGCTTTTAGAAAAAACAATGTAGCACTTCCAGAAAATGTTGTGGCGTACGCTGCATTTAAAACCTTTCAGAAAAAACATCACAACAGCGATCTTTATTCTGTATTGCGCATGGCAGAAGAGTTTCGCGAATTAACAATGGAGGAATTAACCGCTGCTGTAAAGAAATTAGTGAAAGAACTTTCCAAAATGGAGCACAAGGGAGAAATTCGTCTGGATCCAATTGTGTTGGCAGATGACGTGGTGGAAATGATAAAATATGCAACTAAAAAACTCGGTGTATATCACAATAAACGTCCTTTATTAATTACGAAATCCGGAACAATAAAATGTCAGGATATGAAATTATTATTATTTTATCATAACCGACTGGAAGGTTACGGATTAGAAGACCATGTCTAAAAAAGAATCTGTTGGCGTAGTTGGTGCGGGGAGTTTTGGAACCGCAGTTGCTAATTTATTGGCAGAAAATAATCATGTGTATTTATATTCACGCCGCCCTGAAAATGTTGCAGAGATCATTGCAAATAACAGATCTTCAAATCAAATTCTGCATAAAAATATTACGGTTACAAATGATATTGCATTAGTTTCGAAAGAATGTTATTTAATTTTTCCCATTGTTTCCAGTGATGGATTTAAGGATATGATACGCACTATGTCGCCTTTCCTGCGACCTGATCATATTCTAATTCACGGAACAAAAGGATTGGCAGTTAAGAAAAAAGGATTGGAAAAATTAAAAGAGAAATCGCGTATTGCCGGAAAAAATGTGTTAACCATGAGCGAATTAATTCGCAGTGAGTCGGTGGTTGTGCGTGTGGGTTGTATGGCGGGACCAAATTTAGCAAAGGAAATTGCGCAAGGTCTTCCTGCAGCAACAGTTATTGCAAGTCGTTTTGATGAAGTGATCCACGAGGGACAAAATGCATTGAAAGGTCCGCGGTTTCAGGTGTATGGAAGTTATGATATTGTTGGAGTGGAATTGGCGGGTGTATTAAAAAATATTCTCGCAATCGGCAGCGGTATAATTACAGGATTAAATATGGGTGAAAATGCTCGTGCTTTATTAATCACGAAAGGATGGGCAGAGATAATTAAATTAAGTGAAGCATTAGGGGCAGATGTTAAATCATTTTTAGGACTTGCAGGTATAGGAGATATAATTGCAACCTGCTCCTCCCCCAGCAGTAGAAATTATACCGTTGGATTTCGTTTGGCGAAAGGAGAAAAAATAAACGATATTATTCAATCGATGGAAGAAGTTGCAGAAGGAATAAATACCATCCGCATTGCAAATGGCCTCGCTAATTATTACAACGTAAATTGCCCCATCATCAAAACCCTCGCCTCCGGTATTTTTGAAAATCTAAATGTAAATGCAGGAGTGGAATATTTAATGCGGTATAAGATGGGGATGGATGTCGAGTTTATTTAACGGGACATAGGAAATAGGACATAGGAAATAGGACTGACGTGTCTTGTCCTGAAATAGGTTGACAATAAAAAGTCACCAAAAATCAGGACAAATATGGAAAATCAAACTAAATCATTAAGAAGGTACAGTATTAGCTTCCAGCATCGTGTAGTAAAGGAGCTCGAGGAAGAGGGCGTGTCGATCAGCGTTATTAAAAGACGTTATGATATTAAGGGAAGCGAAACAATTCAGAAATGGATTCGTAAGTTTGGGAAAACGCATTTGTTAAATCAAATCATACGAATAGAAACCATGGAAGAAAAGGACAGAATAAAAAAACTTGAGGAAGAGATCAAACGCTTAAAACTTGCTTTGGCAGATTCCTTATTAGCAAAGGATTGCCTTGAAGTTGTAATAGACGAGGCCAATAAGGAATACAAAACGGATCTAAAAAAAAATTTCGGATCCGGGCAATTGAAAAGCTTAGATCCAGACACAAAATAAGTTGTTTGTGTGTGTTTTTCATGATCAGCCGGCAATGTTATTATAATCATTTGTTGGAGGAAAAAAGGAAGGACCTGGAGCATTCGTTAATACTTGAACGCGTTCGTGAAATACGCTATGATCATCCACAGATGGGGGGTAAGAAATTATATCATTTAACCCGGCAGATGCTGGAGGAGATGGGGCTGAAACTGGGCAGGGATAAGTTCTTTGACTTACTACGAAAAAATGGAATGCTTGTAAAGAGGCGTCGTAAATATGTTGTGACGACCCAATCTCACCACCGTTTTCGGGTGTATGGAAATGCATTGCAACATACATTGATCAAAGGCCCTAATCAAGCCTGGGTATGCGATATTACATATATAAGAGTGAAGGGTGGATTTTTATATTTGTTTTTGATCACCGATGTATTCAGTAGAAAGATCGTGGGTTGGTATTTAAGTAATGATCAAACAGTTGCAGCAGGATTAAAAGCCTTAAATATGGCAATATCCCAAGCTAAAATAACAGATAAAATCGTTCATCATTCAGACCGCGGATTTCAATATTGTGCACCGACGTATATAAAAAGAACACTTGAAAAAAAGATGATCATCAGTATGGGTGAGGCCGGTAATTGTTATGATAATGCAATGGCTGAGAGAGTGAACGGAATATTAAAAAGTGAATATGGATTGGATACCACATTCGAAGATCACAGGCAAGCATTAAAAGCAGTAAAACATGCAATTATATGTTATAATGAAAAGAGACCGCATTGGTCTTTAAATCTTCGAATACCACAAAAAGTGCATGAAGCGGCATAAAGTAGTAAGTAAATAAAACTGTCAACTTTTTTCAGGACATGACAAAGATATAGGACTGACTCGCCGATTGGTCAGAGGAAAGCCAAAAGATTGATATTACTCCGGTTGTTCAATTGTCAATTATCAATTACCTCGTGGTTTCCATGGAATTTCGTCAACTTCCAGGTCTTTGGCGACTTTGCGCGATAACACGAAAAGATAGTCACTTAACCTGTTCAAATATGGAATAACAAGTGGTGCTACAAAATCAGATTCGGCAAGATGTGTCGCAATTCTTTCTGTACGACGACAAACCACCCTTGCGATATGACAAAAAGAAACGATGGTATGTCCGCCAGGGAGAATAAAGTTTTGAAGTTCCGGCAATTTTTCTTCCATTTTGTCGATCTCTTTTTCTAAAAGTGTGATATCCTCTTCTTTTAGATCAGGGATCTTCATTTTAGATCTTTCAGGATCTGAGGCCAGGGATGCACCAATTGTAAAAAGTATTTCCTGAATTTCGCTGAGTATATTTTTATAGCTCGTGTCGATTTTCTGATCCGCGATCAATCCGATATAAACATTTAATTCATCAGTTGAACCATAAGCCTCTACACGGAGATGGTGTTTTGGAACTCTGGTACCCCCTATCAGAGAAGTTTCACCCGAATCGCCCTTTTTAGTATAAATTTTCATGGCTTAAATATATAGAATTGATGTGACTGAATAATACAATTATTTGTAATGGTTACACCAATTGTTTTCTCAATTCACTGGGATCCAACTTGTTAGTATTAATTTCGTCTCGCTCTATCTTTCCGTCTCTTATTCGGATAATACGATGTGCATAACGCGCTATATCTTCCTCATGCGTAACAATTATTACTGTATTTCCCTTTTTATGGATCTCTTCAAAAAGCTCCATTATTTCATAACTTGTTTTCGTATCCAGGTTTCCGGTAGGTTCATCAGCAAGAATTATAGAGGGGTTATTTACCAACGCTCTTGCAACTGCAACACGCTGTCGCTCGCCACCGGATAGTTCATTCGGTTTATGATTCATACGATGGCCAAGATTTACTGCTTTGAGAATCTCCTCAGCTCTTTTTATACGTTCAGATTTTTTAAATCCTGCATATATCAATGGCAAGGCTACATTTTCCACTCCGCTTAACCTGGCGAGCAGATTAAAGGTTTGAAAAACAAAACCAATTTCTTTGTTGCGCACTTCAGCCAGTTCATCATCGTTCATTTTACTAACATCAGTGCCGTTGAGAATGTACTTACCTAATGTTGGTTTATCTAAACACCCAAGAATATTCATCAATGTGCTCTTTCCCGAACCTGACGGGCCCATAATAGCCACATATTCGTTTTTATTAATTACAGCATCAATGCCCTTTAAAACCTCGATCTTAACCCTTCCGAGGTCATATGTTTTGCGGATATTTGATAAGGTTATAATTTCCTGAGCCATTTACTTTTTTTTTCAAATTACTTGTTCGTTTTTTAATCCTTTAGTGGGTATGATGCATGAACAAGGCTAATTGTTACTTTTTTCTTAAAACTTTTGGCACTTTAAAATAATCACTATCTGCCAATGGCGCATTTTTAAGCGCTTCCTCTTTGCTAATTTCCATATGTGGTTCATCAGGTCGCATAACGTTGGTATTGGCGTTCATATAAATTAATGGCTCTACGCCATCAACGTTCACTTCGTCAAGTTTGCCAACAAAGTCAAGCATATCCGATAAATTTTTTACTATGGCAGTTTGCTCGGTTTCGTCAAACTCCAGTTTTGATAAATTTGCCAGATTATCAACAAGTGCCTTATCCACTTTCATGGCATAAAGTTAATGTTATTTTCTTAGGGCAGGTGTATCCACACAAATTATAGCTTAGTAACAAATGTTAATAAAGTTTTCGATATAAGTACTTAAACAAAAGTGTTTTTCTGCAAACATCCCGTATCTTTTTTCTATTTTCGCCGCATGGAAATAGTTGTGAGCGGAACCCGGCCAACCGGTGTACTCCACCTGGGAAATTATTATGGAGCCGTGCGCAATTTTGTGCGTATGGGTGAGGATAAAAATGTGAAAGGCTATTTTTTTATTGCGGATTACCATTCTCTTACTACACATAATAATCCCGCTGAACTGAAGGTATTGGTAAAACAAACAGTTGCAACATATCTCGCATGCGGGTTGGATCCCGATAAGGTTGTTATTTATTTACAGAGCGATCTGCCACAAATTCCGGAATTATATTTATTACTGAATACGCTGGCTTACAAAGGAGAACTGGAAAAGGTAGCCACCTTTAAGGAGAAAATAAAAATGCATCAGGAAAATATCAATGCTGCATTACTCACTTATCCCGTATTAATGGCAGCTGATATTATGATCCATAAGGCACATAAAGTTCCGGTTGGAAAAGATCAGGAGCAGCATCTTGAAATGACAAGAAATTTTGCCAAACGATTTAATTCCCGGTTTGAAGTGGATTATTTTCCGGAACCCGTTGCATATAATTTTGGGGAGGAATTAGTTAAGGTTCCGGGGTTGGATGGTTCGATCAAAATGAGTAAATCCGGTGGAGAAGGAAATTCCATTTTTTTGAATGAGGAAGATGAAATTATCCGAAAAAAAATAATGAAGGCAAAAACTGATGGTGGTCCCACGCAAATGAACCAGGAAAAACCTCAGGAGATTCAAAATATTTTTGCTTTAATGAAAATTGTAAGCGCTGCCGACACACAACAACATTTTGAAGATGCCTATAATAATTGCACGATCAGGTATGGTGATATGAAAAAACAGTTAGCAGAAGACATGATCAATTATGTTTCGCCTATACGTTATAAGATCAATTCTTTGATGGAGGATGAGGCTTATTTAGGCAAGGTTGTGAAGCACGGTGGAGAGGAGGCGAGAGAAAATGCAATAAAAACCATCAGCGATGTGCGAAAAATTATGGGAATTAGTTACTTTTAACTCCCCCAATACCAGTTTATATCCCTTCTATCAACTTTAACTAAATATTGAATACCTACAATCAGAGAAGAAATGGCAAAAGCGACCAAACAGATTAAAAAAACTTCAACCGTTAAAGCAGCCACACCTGCGAAAAAAACAGCAGAAAAGAAGAACGCAGAAGTGAAATCAAGCGTGAAGAGTGAAAAAAAAGAAGTGGATATTAAAGTTGTTTCAAACATTGGTCCGAAGGAATCGGATAGAAAGGTAATTAAACATATTGCAGTTGCAGGGAATATCGGTGCAGGAAAAACCACACTTACACAATTGCTTGCAAAACAATTCGGGTGGGAGACACACTATGAAGATGTGGAAAATAATCCGTATTTATATGACTTTTATCAGGATATGCCGAGATGGGCTTTCAATCTGCAGATCTATTTTTTAAACTCACGATTTAAGCAGATCATAGAAATACAAAAAGGAACCAAAACAGTTGTGCAGGACAGAACTATTTATGAAGATGCACAAATATTTGCACCGAATTTGCATGCGATGGGGTTAATGAGTACACGGGATTTTCAAAATTATACTGAAATCTTTAACTCCATTACCTCTTTAATTTCACCACCTGACCTATTAATTTATTTACGGGGATCAATACCCGCACTCGTTAATCAGATACAAAAACGGGGTCGAGAATATGAAGACAATTTACGCCTTGATTATTTACGAAGATTAAATGAATACTACGAAGCATGGATAAGTAAATATAAACACGGTAAATTATTAGTGATCGACATCGACCATTGCAATTTTGCCGAAAATAACGAAGATCTTAGTGACGTTATTCAACGCGTAAATACGGAATTGTTCGGATTATTTTAAATCAGAGTTCTATGAATATTGAATTATTGCGCAGCGAAACCCCTGGTTGTCGCACAAAATTGCATTTTAATAATGCAGGGTGTTCGCTTCATCCGCTTCCCGTTGTTAATGCAGTAAGAACCTATCTCGAGGAAGAATCGCTTACAGGGGGTTACGAATACGCTGCAATAAAAGCACATGAGTTAGACGAATTTTATCATTCCGCTGCCAGATTATTTCATTGCAAACCGGAAAATATTGCATTTACCACCAGTTCAACGGATTCCTATATAAAAGCGCTTTCTTCTATCCCATTTAAAGCGGGAGATATAATACTCACATCAATAAATGATTATGTATCCAATCAAATTCAATTTTTATCACTACAAAAACGATTTGGTGTTCAGATAATAAGGGCAAAAAACACAGAGAGTGGAGAAGTGGATGTAAATTCCGTTGCCGAATTGATCAAAACACATCATCCTGTTTTAGTTGCCATAACACACGTTCCTAATAATACGGGAATGATCCAACCAGTGGAAGAAATAGGAGATTTATGTTTTGAACATGATGTAATTTATATTGTAGATGCATGCCAAAGTTCCGGCCAATTAAATGTTGATACTACAAAAATAAAATGTGATTTTTTAACTGCTGCAACACGCAAATTTATGCGAGGGCCAAGAGGAGGAGGAATTTTATTTGTTTCGGATAAAATGCTAATGAATGCAAAGGAACCCATGTTTATAGATATGCGTGGTGCCGATTGGATGGAAGATAATATATATAAACCTGTTGCTGATGCTAAAAGATTTGAATTGACTGAAATGTCATATGCAATACAAATGGGTGCAATTGCAGCAATAAATTATATTTTGAATTTAGGAATTGATTCCATTGCTGAACGCAATGCCATGTTATGTTCCTATGCAAGAACAAAATTGTCAGCTATTCCCACCGTTAGATTATTAGATCTGGGAAAAAATTTATCTGCTATTATTTCATTAACAACGGAAAATTATAATGTATTTGATCTCAAGAGTGAATTAATTAGAAGGAACATCAATGTTGGCGCTGCAGCTAAAAAATTCGCGTTGATGGATTTCAATCAAAAACATGTAGACGCAGCATTAAGGATATCACCTCATTATTATAATACTTTGGAGGAGATTGATTTGTTGGTAGAAAGTATAAGCGAGATAGTTAAAGGGGAAGTTTGATGAATGATATGGACACAAAGTCCTAAGGGCGTAAAGTTGCTCGAAGGAGGTTCTCTTGCAGGTTTAATTCGGACGAACTGAAGACCGTAATTTGAATTGAAGTTATCAGGGAAGTTTATCCTTCGATCAAGGTTTTGAGAATTGGATAAATCTTACTCATAGGAAATCCAACAACATTGTAGTAATCGCCCTCAATTTTAGTGATCTTATTAATTCCGATCCACTCCTGAATTGCATATGCACCAGCTTTATCGAAGGGTTTATAATTGTCTACATAAAATTTTATTTCCTCTTCAGTCATGCTATCAAAATAAACTTTAGTGGTTACTTCCAGATCATATTGATGTGTGGAGGTAGCAATACATACACCGGAAACAACCAGGTGCATTTTTCCTGAAAGATCGTTTAAAATTGCAATTGCATCGGCTTGATCAATTGGTTTATTTATAATTCTATCTTCGAGAATAACAACTGTATCAGCAGTAATTATGATCTCCTCCCCGCTCCTGTTCTTGTTTGCCACCGACATCTTTTTTTGAGCCAGAAATAACGGAATTTCGGTTACCGGCATAGTTTCCGGAAAGGATTCTTCCACATCAATTTTAAGTATTTCGAATGCAAATCCTGCATCATTTAATAATTGACTTCTTCGCGGCGATCCGGAGGCTAGTTTAATTTGCATGGATTAAAATTCAAGTATATAATATAATGGCATTATACAAATTCCTACAACCATCGCGACTTTTATCAAAGTACTGATGAAAGTATAATCATTTTTCGTTTTTGCGGAGTATATTTTGAATGCAATAAAAAGCAGGAATAAATTTAACGCGTTCAGATAATAGAAATAAATCTTGTTATCGCGGTTTAATACCTGCATTAATATATATAATAATGCGGTGATCGTAAACAAAATAAAAATGACAGAGATCACTTTTGATACATTCATTCCCCATTTAACAGCAATCGTATTTGCGCCCATTTGTTGATCACCTTCTACATCTTCCATCGTTTTAACTACTTCACGCACAACTGTGAGCGCGAAGGCAAAAACACTTATCCCAATTAAATATTTGGTAACCATTCCTGCAATAAAATAATCAGCGGGGCGCGCCAGCCGATATAAACTTGGCTCAAAGAACAGAATTAACAAAATGCTTAATCCGGCAAGAAAAGCTACAATAATATTTCCGATTAAGGGTGTTCTTTTAAAGGAT
>JBGAWP010000084.1:0-17556 GCA_044227505.1 Chitinophagales bacterium
CAGACCCTATTTTTACTTTTCCAATACAGACCACCATTATGAACAACTTCAACAAAACAATTTTGAGAAAATTAAAGTCTTAAAAGTGGAATATAAAAAAGAAGAAACCAAATTTGACACACACACAATTTTGATAGCAAATAAAAAAACGACCATATAACCTGCGTTTGGATTGATAGCGGGTACTTTTGCAGTATATTTATAATTAGTACAGCCAAATCCGCCAATACTCCAAGCGCAAATTGTTATTTAAGTAATTTAAAAAATTAATTTATAAACATTATTTATGAAACCAATCATTTTTATCAGTATTTTATTTTTCAATATTAGTTCATTTGGACAGAATTATTCAAACGTAAACAAAGAAGAATTAATATCAGAATTACAAAAATGGGAATATAAAGGCAATGACATGTCTTTTTCGTTCTGGATTCCTACCAGTTACTGGAAAATAACTCTGGACGGTAATACTCAAATCCCTCAAGAGACAATTAAATTAATAGAATCTGTATTTGAAAATTATGTATTTGTTTGTGCCGCGGACATACAGGTTAATGTTAATGGTATAATGACATTCACCGCGGATTCTATATTGCGAAAAACAATTTCCATTATGGATATGGAAGGGAAAACTTATTATCCATTACCTAGTGCTCAAATATCCTCAGACACAAAAACAATAATAGAAGGAATTAAACCAATGTTTGCTCAAATGCTTGGACAAATGGGTGCAGGAATGCATTTATACTTATTCGAAATAAAAGACAAAAAAAACAATAATATTATCAATGAAATGGAAGAGGGCGGATTTACTATTAACCATTCAAATCATGAATTTACATGGACATTACCATTAGTTTCAATGCTACCCCCGAAATATTGTCCCATTGATAATGAGAAAATGAAAGGAAATTGGAATTTCTGCCCAATTCATGGTGAGAAACTTAAAAAGTAACAAATTCAGCTAAAATTGGTATTGTAGAAGTGGTTGATTGAACATTTTCGGCTTTACGGTGTTAGCCTTGAAACTGTATCATCATGAAAAGAATATTACTAAGTCTGTCAATAGTTGCTGCCCTAAATGAAAGTGGAAACGCACAAATACAACTTATTGGCGCTTCCGTAAATACCGAGACGAACAAAATTGACCTCATTCAGTGGGATGCTCTGGATTCTCTATCAGTAAACTTAACGCCAACCATATTAGACGGATATTATTTTGCTACATCAGCTTTTGATTCTTACAACAGTAATTATTATTTAACAGGAATTTCGGGTGACAGTTCCGGGCTGTATTCGTTTAATTCAACCACCAATGAAGAAAATCTGGCAGAGGGATCATCATTTACCAATGTTGCTGAATTTGATATGAGCAATGGGAAAATGTATAATCTCATAATGGAAACTGAAGAAAATATCAGTATTTATGCATTTGATATTAATACCAATACAGATAGTTTGATTGGAATTATCTATGAACCCGGTGTTATAGGTATTGTGGCCGATGCAATTGGTTTTGACTCAAATAATGGTATTCTTTATTACGCAGGTTTTACCAACGACCCGGCTTCTTGCCTATATGCAATACCTGTGCGCGACAGCGTGTTTTCATATACGAAAACAATTTTAAACCCCATTGCACCTTACAACAATATTACTTCTGTGAATTATGACAATGTAAACGACAAAATATTTGCTTTGAACGACACCTATGATTCGCTGTTTAATTTCTCAGGCAGATATATTGTTGAAATAAATAAACTTACCGGAGAAATAATTGATCGAGGCAACTTAGCAGAATTTCCATATTATGTTGGAGGGTCATCCTGCTTTGACCAAAATACCGGCACCTTTTTGCTTGCTGCAATTGACACGAACTCGGTTCTGAAAATGGTTGCCTTTAATACATTGACCGACACTTATGTTGCAGGTTTCATACCCTCAGTGGTGTCGGAAATTGTTTGTGATAATTCCATTTTTTCAAAATACGCATATACAAATACCGCTATAGTGGAGGAACCGACTTTAAACTTATCATTATATCCTAATCCGGTATCGGAAAAACTAACAATTACACATACAGCATCAGGCCCTGTATATATTCAAATCTTTTCTTCAGAAGGAAAATTAGTGTTTACCCGAAATGCTGTCTACAGCAACAATTTTGATGTGGATCTGCAATCCCTTACACCTGGCATTTACCTGGTTAATTTGGTGAGTCGTGGTAAAACAGTATCAGAAAAAATTCTGGTTCAGTAATATCAGTTTACTTTTAGCTTCGTATCGGTTTTGTGTGCAATTTATCTTTCTCCGGTTACTTCGCGGTTGAATTAAAAGCAAGCTGGTTTTGGCTGATCTGATTGCAATTAAATGTTTGCAAATGATCTTCATTCTGTTTACAGAATATGGTCGGTTTGCATTTGCAATTCTTCTCTTGACTCCATTTAATAATGTGACATGGTACAAGGCATAAAATTTTATCCCATTCCCAACAAACTGCATAATGAATGGACATCCCAGCATATAAATTCATTTGGAATGTGACATGAACTAGATTGCTTGTTTCAGTGAATGTGTGGTAAAATATTTGGTGAGAATATTTATAAAAACGAAATTAGCAGTTATTAATTTATGATTTTCACAAACGCGGCAACTACCCCTTCAGAATAATTTTCAATAACCCGAAACTCCGTATTTTTATTAAAAATTTTTCGGATGGATTTTCTGCAGGCTTAGGTCGCCGCATGATAGCTGTCTGGTTTTTATGACACCTTGAAAAACAAAATGATAATGGATATAAAAAACGAGCCAAGAAAAGTTTTAGAAAAATGGTTGGACGCATTTAACAAAGCCGACATAGAAACAATTTCAAATCTTTATGCCAATAATGCAATAAACCATCAAGTACCCAATGAACCCATTATTGGTAAAGAAGCTATAAGTCAAATGTTCGCAAAAGAATTCGCAAATGCCGAGATGGTTTGTATTCCCGAAAACATTTTTGTGGATGGCGAGTGGGCCATTTTGGAATGGAAAGATCCAAAAGGACTTCGTGGTTGCGGTTTTTTTAATATTAAAGACGATAAAATTATTTTTCAAAGGGGTTATTGGGACAAACTTTCATTTCACAAACTTCACAATATTCCCTTAGGCCATTAAATTGGAAATTCGCCTGCCCGACCATCAGGCAAATCAAAAAACCTGTTCTACATCAAGATCTATAATGCATTGGGCTGATTCGAATTAAAGCTGTTTGTGATTAACAAGTTCCCTTCGTGGACATTTATTATTCAGTATTATAAATCTTTGTTATCTTTAATAACCTTTTATTGGTTAAGAAAGATAGTGATTGGATAAGCTCAAAATTAATTCCACTTTGAGAAAGAAACACAAAAACGATTAAATTTGATATTCTAAATCTTAAGGCTATGGCAAAGCAAGGTGACATAATTACAAATGCAAGGACTGGGCAAAAAATGATTTTCCTGCAAACAGGAAAGGAAACTAATGGACAACTCCTGGAGATTGAATCTTTCAATCCTAAGTCTGAAATGAGAGAGCCGGTTCATATACACCCTAAACAAGAAAGCTCTGCAAAAATTATTTCCGGCAGACTTCATTTTTTGGTTAATGGGATCGAAAAAATTGTTGGTCCCGGTGAAATAATTAATATTCCTGCCGGTACTCCACATTGCTTTTGGAACGAGGATGATATGGAAGCACACTCCATACAACAATTCACTCCTGCACTTCATATTGACGAATTTTTTGAATCCTTTTTCGCACTCGCCAAAGACAACAAACTCAGCGATAAAGGCATGCCTCCTTTTTTGCAACTGCCATTAATGGGGTTAAAACATAAAAATGAAATCCGGGTGACTAATCCGCCTTGGGCATTACAACTATTAACTTATTGGATACTTGCACCTATAAGTTTTTTAATGGGTTACAGAGCTAACTATTATTCAAAAAAATGAATTCTCCATAATAACCTTAGTATCTAAATGGCTCATGAACAATGGAAGCATTAAGTTCACAACTTTGTTCCTATGTCCGCATTTAAATAGTATCTTTCAAACCGACAAAAATTTAAAGAGGCCGTTTGGAATTGGTATTACAAAAACAAAGACATGTTGATTTGGGTAAAGAGCAATAATTTTGCAACCTGTAATTGTAACGCGCAACATCCAAATACAAGGCGTTATGAATTAAAAACCGATATTAGATGTCGGTCGAATTAAAAGCCTAAACATAAAACAGGTAGTACAAAAAAAACATTACGTTTTCAATGAAAGATAAAATCAAAATACCATCAAACCAGCAAATTTGGGAGGGGGAGATTGCGACTTATTGGCTTGAGAATGGCATCCTTATTTCCCTTTCTAAAAGTCCTAAAAGGACTGTTGACTTAATTGCGGACAATGTGGCTCTTGTTAAACAAATAACAGGTAACAAACCCATTCCACTTTTGATTTATCTTGCAGACAGTCCTGTTCCGGACAAGGCTACAAGGAAATTTTCAACAGAGCAATTACCTGTTATTTACAAAGCGATGGCCATGATTTCCAAACCAGGACTATCCCAATTTATAATGAACATTTTATTTTCATTAAAACCCCCTCCTATTCCAATAAAAAGTTTTACCGACGACAAACAAGCAAAAGTTTGGCTAAATCAGTTTTTATAAAAAGACAAGAATGCAAATTTGAAAAAAGAAAGTAGTAAGGTTTTGAATACCATCTGTCCCGTGCATAAAAACAATAAAAATGAAACCAAGAATCGATACGTTAGAAGAAAAAAAAATAATTGGAATTCGATCATCGATGAGTTTTGCCGACTTTAAAATTGCCGAACTTTGGAAAACCTTTTTACAACGACGGAAGGAAATTTCCGGGAATTTGACAAATGATCTAATATCATTAGTTGTATACCAACCAAATCATTTTACAGACTTCAAACCTACCAATGAGTTTGAAAGGTGGGCTTGTGTTGAGGTTACAAACTTTAACAATGTGCCGGCAGAAATGGAAACATTTGTTTTAAAAGGAGGACTTTATGCAATATTTAACTACAAAGGTTTGAATACTGACAATTCTATTTTCCATTATATCTACGGAACATGGTTACCAACCTCTGATTACGTTTTAGACAACAGACCCCATTTTGAAATTTTAGGAGACAAATACAAAAACAATGACCCTGACTCAGAAGAAGAAATTTGGATACCAATAAAAATGAAATAAATACACCAGGTAATAACAGCAAATTCACCCCACTCTTTGCATGTTTGCATTTTAATGAATAACTTGGCAAATTACAATCATTTTATGCTAACAATTAAATTCATCCCATTCCCGGTTTTAAGGACAGAAAGGCTAACCCTGCGACAACTTTCTATCAATGACGACAAAGAAATATTCGCACTTCGTTCAAACCCACAGGTGAATAGGTACTTAGGCAGAGCCCCAAGTAATACGATAGAAGACGCAAGAAATTTTATTCATAAAATCGAGGAGATCGTCAGCAAAAACGAAGGAATTTATTGGGCAATTACACAAACCACCAATGACAAATTAATAGGAACAATTTGTTTATTTAATTTTTCAAACGAAAACGACCAAGCAGAAATCGGGTATGAATTATTACCGATTTTCCAAGGACAGGGAATTATGTTTGAGACAATCTCAAAAGTTATTGGATTTGGACAACAGGATATCGGACTGAAAATAATTGAAGCATACACGCATATTGAAAATGAAAACTCAACAAAACTTTTAGCAAAGTGTAAATTCAGGAAAGAAGCAAACATCAGCAATAATTCTGATGACCAGTATGTTATCTTTAAACTTTCATCCAACAATTAAAATCACCATCAAAACAAAATTGAAATGGAAATACCATATTCAGGACGCGCTAAAATAACAGATACCGTAAGAGGATTTTCCATCGAGATCCCCTCGAAACGCAACTGGTTGATAATTATTTTTCTAACTGCATGGTTAGGAGGCTGGATGATTGGAGAATGGGCTGCCTTAGGAACTTTAACCGGATTTCTTACTGACAGCAATATGAATACGGGCTCAATATTCATATTAATTTGGTTAATTGCCTGGACTGCAGGTGGATTTCTTGCATTAAGAACATGGTTATGGATGGTTGCAGGTAAGGAAATAATTAGTTTTGATAATTATGAACTTAGCATTAATAAAAAGGGAGCTTTGCTTTATTCGCCAAAAGTTTATGATTTAAGAGAAGTAAAAAATTTTGATTTAAATCCAACCACAAGTTCTGATAATCCTTTTGGGATGAATTCCAATAGAGGAATCTGGAACCTTGGCAATAATGGAATGTTAAAATTCGACTATGGCCTAAAAACAATAAAAATAGCCGCCGGAATAGATGAGGCGGAAGGCCGATATTTACTCGAAATTATTCGAGAGAAGAATTTATTGAAAAAGTAATTTCTTACATCATTATTTAATATTTTCCTAATCTTAAACCAGATCGTTATTTTTCCACTGCGTTTCCAATTTTGTTTTGAAATACATTCAATCAACTTGATTCTTAACCCCCAAATAATATTTTTTTTTAACTTTGATAAAAAATAAATAGGATGGGCAAACAGATATTTATCAATTTAGCTGTCAAAAATCTCCAGAAGTCTATGGAACTATATACAGCTCTGGGTTTTACAAACAATCCTCAGTTTTCTGACGATTCCGGCAAATGTATGGTGTGGAGTGAAAACATATTTGTAATGCTTTTGACACATGAAAAATTTCTTTCATTTGCTACCAAACCCATTGCTGATACAAAATCACATTTAGCAGCTCTTTTTTCGTTATCGGTTGATAGTATTGAGGAAATAAATAATATTATGTCAAACGGTCTGAAAGCAGGCGGGATAGAATCAGGCGAAATGAGAGATTATGGTTTTATGCAACAAAGAACAATAGAAGATTTTGACGGGCATACCTGGGAGATCTTCTACATGGACATTACTAAATTCCCATCTTAAAAACCTATTTGCCAATAAAAAGATTTGATTGAAATTAGTGCCGCGATAGTTCTTAAATAATTTATATATAACCAATAACAAATGAGAAATTTAATTTTTTTTATGCACACTTCGCTAGATGGTTTTGTTGGAGGACCAAATGGAGAATTAAACTGGATTAAAATTGACGACGAAATATTTGAATTTGTTGAAACTATGACTGCCATGGCAGACTCAGCATTATATGGGCGTGTTACTTATGATATGATGCAAAGCTACTGGCCAACAGCTGCTGAAAAACCAAACGCATCAAAACACGACAAAGAACATTCGCTTTGGTACAAAAATGTTTCAAAGATTGTGTTATCAAAAACGCTTAACGAAATCGAGTTAGAAAACACAATAGTGATCAGTGATCAACTTACGGAAAATATAAATAAATTAAAAAATAAGTCCGGAAAAAATATCTTGATTTTTGGCAGTCCAACTGCTTCCCATTCCTTACTGGGTCTGGGTTTAATTGATGAATTTTGGTTGTTTGTAAATCCAATTTTAATTGGAAATGGAATTCCATTATTTAAGAATGTAATGGAAATTACAAAGCTAAACCTAATTGAAACAAAAACATTTTCTAGTGGAGTAATTGCGTTGCACTATGAAACAAAACGAGAATAACATACAACTATTATTATAAGTAAACTTCAGATCTGCTAAGGCATGGACTTTGTGGCCGAAAAAATAATTTTCTAAAAAGTCAATAATTGACGAGAAAATATTAAGTTTGTCATATAAAAATGGAATACAATGACGAATAATAAAGTGAAGCTTCACAGAATTTTGTCAGCTGAACCTGAAAAAGTATTCAGAGCATTTACCGATGCTGACGCTATGGCCTCGTGGCTTCCTCCTTATGGTTTTGTTTGCAAAGTGCACAATATGGAAGTAAAAGTGGGCGGGAAGTACAGCATGTCATTTACAAATTTTACAACAGGACATAGCCATTCGTTTGGTGGCGAATATTTGGAAATTATACCCAATACATTATTAAAATATACCGACAAATTTGACGATCCGAATCTACCTGGCGAAATGATCACAAAAATTGAATTGCGGAAGGTAACAGGAGGCACAGAACTTGTCGCTACACAAGAAGGAATACCTGATCTAATACCAGTTGAAATGTGTTATTTAGGTTGGCAAGAGTCATTAGACAAATTAAAACGGCTGGTAGAACCAAACATACCTGACGCATAATTTTTTTAACATTTCAAAAACTTAAAATGGCACAAATAAATCCATACATTAATTTTAATGGAAACGCAGAAGAAGCATTCCATTTTTATAGATCAGTATTTGGTGGAGAGTTTACAAAAATCACACGCTTCAAAGAACTATCAAGTGCTGAATTTCCTGTATCAGAAAAGGAGGCAAACAAAATAATGTACATTGCCTTGCCCATAGGTCAAAATCTGTTAATGGCCAATGACGTTCCTGAAATTATGGGAAAAACGAACGAAAATGAGCATCGGAGTAAGATCTCCATTTCTACGGATAGCAAAGAAGAAGCTGATAAATTATTTAATGGACTTTCGGAAGGTGGTCAAGTTGAAATGCCAATGGAGGATAGCCCTTGGGGAGCCTATTTTGGTATGTTCAGAGATAAATATGGCATTGAATGGATGGTGAGCTTTGACCCAAAACAATAGTATATATAATCAAATCATTTATCGCCCATTGCAGATTTGTAGTCAGGTGATTTATGGGAATCTATGAAATATTTGAATATTGAGATCCTATTTTAGAAATTCAGTTATAATTCCTTGCTAATTAGAATGCCCTTACAATGATTATGCTTTATCTTGCCTATTTGTAAAATATATATTTCCATACATAATTAGAGAAACAAAAAAACTAATTTAATATGAGCATAAAAGCACAAATAAAAGACTATATTTCCAGCCAACCTGAGGCGAAACGCAAAGATATGCAGGAGCTGCACCGCATTATTCTTGAAATAAATCCATCAATTAAACTATGGTTCCTGGATGGCAAAAACAGTGAGAATAAAACGGTTTCAAATCCTAATATCGGATATGGATTGCAATTGATCAAGTATGCAGATGGTTCAACCAAAGAATTTTACAAAGTTGGTTTGAGCGCTAATACAACGGGAATTTCCGTTTATATACTTGGAATAGCGGATAAATCATTTTTGGCCAATACCTACGGAAAAAAAATAGGCAAGGCAAGTGTGACAGGATATTGCATTAAATTTAAAGCACTAAAAGATATTAATATTGAAATTCTAAAAGAAGCAATTCAATACGGGCTTGAGGAACAGTGCTAAAAGGCAGTGATTTAATTATTACATATTTAATTTGATTCTAACAAAATACATTGTATGAGAAAAATAATTGCGGGTATTAATATGACCCTGGACGGATACTGCGATCATACTGCAATAATTCCGGATGAAGAAATACATCAACATTATACTGATCTATTAAATAGTGGAGATGCAATTCTTTATGGAAGGAAAACCTATCAACTCATGCAATATTGGCAATCACTATTAAATAGTCCCTCCGGTGAAAAATCGATGGACGACTTTGCTGAAGCTATTGACAAAATTCCAAAAATCGTTTTTTCACATACAATGAAGGATGTTGCATGGGATAGCGCTAGATTGTCAGAAAATACAATTGAAGAAGAGGTTTTGGCATTAAAACACCAATCAGGTAAAGATATCTTGGTTGGGAGCAGAAGTATCATCATTCAGCTAGTGAAACGTAATTTACTAGATGAATTGCAACTCTGTATTCATCCGGTTATTCATGGTTCAGGTTTACCCTTGTTTGAAAATATTAATGAAAGCATTATTCTCAAACTTATAAAGACCAAATCCTTTAACAGCGGTGCTGTAATTCATTATCTTGCTCCAAAAAGGAATGACAAACTAACTTCCGGTTAATATGGATCTTGTTTCAAAATAATACCCGCTCACAACAAGACACTACCACAATAAAACAACGGTTGGAAGTAATTCGTGAGCGCGACCAAAAGACCCGCAATGGAATTGTTTCAGCTGATCATATATAATATATTGACAGTACATATCTGCTGCAAGTGGCATGTTCTTCTTATTAGCGTTTAAAATTTTTAAACCCCTGATAAAAAAATTAACAGTTGAGTTGTTAAAATAATTTCCAAAACCCAAAATATTTGTATTTTTATTAATTGTAAAAGATCACCTTTCTATTTATTGTAAATTACTAAAATTGTTAATAAAGAAGCCGGTACTTCTTAAAAAAAGAAATTATTATAAATATAAAAAAATAAAACATGAAACAAAAATTATATCAGGTGGATGCATTTACAGATAAGGTTTTCTCCGGAAATCCGGCGGCTGTTTGTCCTCTGGACCATTGGCTGCAAGATGATATCCTCCAAAAAATTGCCATGGAAAACAACCTTGCTGAAACAGCGTTTTATGTTAAACAAGGCGATCTATATGAGATTCGCTGGTTTACTCCAACAGTGGAAGTTGACTTATGCGGGCATGCAACCTTAGCCGCTGCCTTTGTTTTATTCAATTTTGAAAATCATCAGGGTAATATTGTTCACTTTTATTCTCCCAGAAGCGGAGCATTAACCGTATTAAAAAAAGATAGTTTATTAACATTGAATTTCCCTACCGACACGTTTCAACAGGTTGAATTATCTGATGAAATAACTGACAGTTTTTCTATTACACCAAAACTTGCTTTTAGAGGTAAAACAGATCTTTTACTGATCTTTAATAATGAAGAGGAAATAATGAAAATAATTCCAAACTATAATAAAATTTCAAATCTGAAGGGGCGAGGTGTAATTATCACTGCTAAAGGTGACAAGGTGGATTTTGTATCCAGATTTTTTGCTCCGCAATCCGGCATTAACGAAGATCCAGTTACAGGATCTGCACATACCACCCTAACACCCTACTGGGCGAATCAACTTGGTAAAAATGAATTGACGGCGATACAACTTTCAGAACGAAGAGGATACCTGCAATGTACCTATTTAAATGAAAGGGTTGAATTAAGTGGCCATGCGAAATTATTTCTTATCGGTGAAATATTTCTTACCTAACAGTGCAGACACATTTTAATGCTTAATAATTCAAATTCAATCCAAAACCTATTGATTGTGCCCTTGATTATCTTATTTTTTAAAAAAACCTAAATAAATAAATATGGCAAACACAAATGATCATGATGAGCGTATTGCTAGAATGAGTTTTTCTACGGTTTATCCACTATATCTCACAAAAATTGAGAAAAAGGGACGCACTAAAGAGGAATTGCACCAGGTAATTAAATGGCTAACAGGTTATAACGAAAAAAAGATGCAATCTTTAATTGCAGAAAAGGTGACCTTTGAACAATTCTTTGCCAACGCCACTATGAATCCAAATGCCAACCTGATCACGGGGTTAATATGTGGATATAGAGTGGAGGAAATCAAAAACCCTTTAACACAAAAGGTAAGATATTTAGACAAGCTGGTTGACGAATTGGCCAAAGGTCGAAAAATGGAAAAAATTTTAAGAGAATAATTGCACATTTTCTGCCTTTTGGTAATTTTATACTGCTTTTTAAAAAGAATTTGATGGTTATGGAAAAAAATATTAATGATGCTAACTCCAATGAAGTAATGCAAAGTCCATTTATCCAGACATACTTTCATGGTACAAAAGCCGACCTGAAAATTGGCGACCATATACAAGTGGGCATTAACTCAAATTATGGTCAAAGAAACAATGCAAAATATATTTACCTTACTGCAACATTGGATGCTGCCATCTGGGGTGCTGAACTAGCTTTAGGAGAGCGACCTGAAAGAATTTATTTAGTGGAACCCACAGGTCCGATAGAAGATGATCCTAATTTAACAGATAAAAAATTTCCGGGCAATCCAACGAAATCTTATCGTTCCAAACATCCATTTAAAGTGGTAGGAGAAATTACGATCTGGCAAGGCCACAAACCCGAACAAGTAAAAGCTATGCAAGATGGTTTGGCAAAATTGAAGGAACAAGGCATTGAAGCAATTGAGGATTAAATTAATTAATCACATAATTTAGTTAGACATGACCGTTGAACAAAGATCAATACCAAAATGGATACTCCTAATTTCAGGTTTATTTGCCATACTCGAAATTATGGTAAGCATACTGTTATGGATTTCGCCGGAATCTGTGGTGGAGACTGTTGACCTTACAGCACAAGGCGTTTATTACATCATTTACATGTGGGCGGTCCGCCAATTTGCGCTTGGGTTTATATTAGGTTTTTCCGCTATTAAAAGATCTGTCCCGATGCTCACAATTTCCTATATTTTCTTTTTTGTAATGTTTGCAGGCGACTTCATGATCGGTATTTCGCAAAAAGAAAATTCGCTTATAATAAGCGCAGTTGTGATGTGTATAGTTTCTGCAGGTTTGATATATTTAATAAACCGAAGAAAATGATATGGGCCTATAATCCGAAACTTTAAATTATGAAAACAAAAAAATCAAAACTCGCAGAAATCAAAACAAAACCCACCACCAATAGTGTAGTGGATTTTATTAATAATATTCAGGATGAGCAAAAACGAAAAGATAGTTTTGTTCTCCTGGAAATGATGAAAAAAGCTTCCGGTGAAGAACCTGTGTTGTGGAGTAATTCGATAATAGGTTTTGGAAATAAAAGATATAAAAGCCCAACAACTGGAAGAGAGGTTGATTGGCTGCTTATCGGGTTTGCGCCGCGCAAGGCAAATCTTTCACTTTATATTAGTGTTGGCATTGCAGAACATACTGAGGCATTAAAGAAACTTGGCAAACATAAAACCGGAGTTGGATGTTTGTATATAAATAAGTTGGATGATATTGACTTGAAAGTACTTAAGGGAATGATAGAGGCATCGTTAAACAAGAAATAATTGTCAAATTGATCTGCTTTTTGCATTATTTTATTTGGATCAACCCTTCTTTACAAACTTGCATAATATTACAATAGTTTGTTCATTGATTTTTCCCTCAATTTGTTCCGTATTATCAGATACCAGTTTTATCTTTTTTACAATTGTTCCCTTTGCTGCAGAAAAACTTGTGCCTTTCACATTTAATGCCTGCGTTAAAACAACATTGTCGCCATTTTCAAGTATATTACCAAAAGCATCTTTATGCACTGGTGTTATTTCAAAAAAGGACATTGCCCATTTCTCCGTATTCTCATCCAGATCGACCGAACTTAAAATTCCACTGGCCCACTCCTCCCCTTTATAATTTTGAAGTATTCGATAACTCAATGCCTGCACACTTGGTTCAGGGTTCCAGATACTTCCTTCCAAACATCGCCAATAATTGCCTTTATCGGTTTCATTCATTGCATTTAAACAAGAATCACAAATAGCAACCTGGTTTTCGATCTTGTCGTCAGTGGCAGGACTTACAGTAAATTCGTGTATTGCAGGAAATTTATCGCACAATTCGCAGGTTCCCGCACAACGGGCATTCAATTTTATATTTATCGACATAGTATCATTATAGAAATTGTGCAAAGGTATAAATATTAATGATGGTTTCGAGCAAGTTTGTAAAAGCTCAAATCTATATCAGGGATTATATACTTCAACATCAACAAAAATGTGCTGTATTTTGCTTTTTATTGCAATATAACCTAATTTCACATTCAAACACGCATTATTAACTATGATCCATATGCCACCATCATCATTTTACAAACTAATCACATAAACCATGAAAAAATATTGTTTAATTATCCTCTCTTTTTTGTACCTGACAGCTTGCGAACCGGGTGATAAGGTACAAACCATTTCCATTGATGAAAAATACTCCATTGCTATTCCATCCTTTTTAAAAGAAGCCGATAACTTAAATGAGGAAGCTTCCCTGCAATACCAAAGTTTGTTGAGGTCGTTTTATGTAATTGCTATTGACGAAACAAAAAATGAAATGCAAAAGGCCATTGTGGAGAATAATCTTTTAGATGTTTACAATAATGATATATTAGGATATTCAGAATTGATTTTAGCCTCCTTTGAACAAAATGTTGCAGTATCCGATATGTCTGCAATAACGGATACTGTGGTTAATGGAATGCCTGCAAGATTGCTCACAGTTGAAGGACGTGTTGAAGGCATGGATATATTTTACTCCTTAGCGTTTATTGAAGGTAAAAGCAGATATTATCAGGTTTTGGCATGGACTCTACCAAGCAAAAAAAATCAATATAAAGAGGCAATGAATCGTATTATGTATTCGTTAAAGGAACTGTAATTTAGTCCAAGTTCGCGTGCAATAAAGGGCAATACTATGTCATGATATTATTTTTAAATAACTTATATTTGAATAATTCAAACCCACCTATTTGTATTAGGATACACCGAAGAGATACATTCACAATATTTAAGTTCTTGTTTTGCTCATCTTTTATTGTTTTAAATTTACAAACAAGTTCAGTCTCTGCACAAAGCAGTGAATTCAAATTCTCATCAGAATCCGAAAAAATCACATTGCAGGGCAATTGGGATTTTGATACAAGTTACAGCGTTAATTCAATTTTGTTTGTGAACAATGCGAAGTATGCAAGCTTTTTTTCAATACATGTGGAATCTGATTCAATAATTTATTGGGACATACCTTTCGATCATGAAACCTCCTGCCATGCCGGTTCCAATCAATATCAGGTCAAATATTATATTAAAAAAGATACTTTATTTATTCAAGATGAAATTGTTACTATTCCGGACTTTATAAGAGCGTGTTTTAAAATTAACATGATCAGCGATACTGCATTACTGCTCACTCGATTGTATACACTTCCTTCTGTTTATAATTATTTTAAACAAGATATTTTCTGCGGAAATGAGGCATCATTAAGTGAAGAAAATAAAAGTTTAATACAAAATGGGAATTCTGAAAATCTGGTATGGTGTAAAGAAAATGATTCCATAATTCTATTTATGGAAGCGGATACACTTATTATAATTACCAATCCGGATACCTGCAATTATTCATTGGTTAAAATCTTTCACAGTGATGGACCATGGGTTCAACCTATGATTGCTTTAAGTGCGATCAACTATTACAAAAACTTTTCTATTTATAAAATAATAGATCCACCTATAACATATCTCTGCAATAGCGACCATTATTTGTTATTGGAATGTAAGTTATCTGGATTGCCCGATAAATCGAATAAAATTTATTTCAGATTTTATTTTGGCAGAAGTTTGGCACAAGAATAATCCAAATGCAGAAGAAATTGACTCCCTCCGATATGACATTTCTCTAGTTGATGGTAAATACAGCAAAATAAAAGGCTTCAGAAACCGCCAAATCTAAAAATTTGAAAAATTATGTTAAAAAATTTGCGTAGCTAAATAACTACATATACATTTGTAGCCAAATAACTACATAATGAACCTGAGACGCGACATCTTTCAAGCCATAGCCGACCCCACACGGCGCGCAATACTACTGCTGGTTGCAACACAAACGATGACGGCGGGTGCAATTGCCTCAAACTTCGACTCAGCGCGACCGACAGTTTCAAAACATCTGCAAATACTCGTGGAGTGCGAGTTACTTGGACAAATGCAGAACGGAAGAGAAATTTATTACCACTTAAACCTTCAAAAAATGCAGGAGTTAGCAGAATTTATCGAACCCTTCCGCAAAATTTGGGATGAGAGGTTCAACAAGTTGGAAGAAGTGATGAAAAATTATACACCTAAAAAATAACAAAAAATGGAGCTAAAAACGAAGATCCACGCAGCAGTCGGGAAACAGGAATTAACCATTACGCGCGAATTTGATCTCCCCCTGGAGTTGCTTTTTAAGGCCTATTCCGAACCGGAAATTGTTGCACAATGGATGGGGACAAAGGTGCTGAAGATGGATAATAAAAAGCATGGCGGATATATTTTTGAAACTTCAGATCCTCAAGGAAATGTACTTTTTAAAGCCAATGGCTCCATTCATGAATTTATTCCGGAGCGGAAAATTACCCGTACTTTCAAAATGGAAAATGCACCATTTGATGTGCAACTCGAATTTCTTGAATTTGAAAAGCTTACAGAAAATACAAGTAAACTTACTATGCAGATCGTTTATCGTTCTGTCGCGTTGAGAGATCAGATGTTAGCTTTGCCTTTCGCGGCAGGATTAAATATGGCGCATAACAAATTACAGGAAATAGTGATCAAACTTAAATAAAAGGTCATGGCAAAAAACGGATAAGATGAAGGATATAGGACACAGGAGAAAGGACACAGGACACAGGATAAAGGATAAAGGACACAGGACAGGGTAACGGGACATAGGATTACAAACGGTGGAATCGTATAAAATTTCGCAATAAATTCACGGCATAAATGTAATTTTGAAATATAACTTAAAGAAGTTGACTAAATATAATTTAAACATGAAAAAATTAAATACTATTAAAAAGAAATTATCTCCTGCACAGAGTGAAGAACTCCTCAAAACGTTGAAAACGCGTTTTGAAAAAAACATGAACCGTCATAAAGGTCTTGAGTGGGAAAAAATTCAATCCAAACTATTAAAAGATCCGGAAAAATTATGGTCGCTTGATCAAATGGAACAAACCGGAGGCGAACCGGATGTAATTGGTTTCGATAAAAAAAGTGGTGAATTTTTATTTTATGATTGTTCACCCGAAAGTCCAAAGGGTCGCAGAAGCATTTGTTACGATCATCAGGCATTGGAGTCAAGAAAAGAACACAAACCTGAAAATAGTGCAATAGAAATGGCTGCGGATATGGGAGTTGAAATTTTAAACGAAGTAGAATACAGGGCACTACAAGCACTGGGGAATTTCGATACTAAAACTTCCAGTTGGGTGCTGACTCCTCCAAATATCAGAAAATTAGGTGGCGCTCTTTTTGGGGATTACCGTTATGGAACTGTCTTCTTTTATCACAACGGAGCTGAATCGTATTATGCAGCAAGAGGATTTCGCGGATCACTGCGGGTATAAATTTTTAATATGTACTTTAATAAATATAAAATGAATCCAAAAGTCGATTTCTATTTCAAAAAAACAAATAAATGGAATGAGGAAATATTAAAATTAAGGATGATACTCCTCGAATGTGAACTTTCCGAAGAATTAAAATGGGGAGTTCCCTGTTACACGTATAATAAAAGTAATATTGTGCTCATTCATGTATTCAAAGAATATTGCGCTTTGCTTTTTTTTAAAGGCGTATTATTAAAAGATACCAAAAAAATTCTGATCCAGCAAACAGAAAATGTGCAATCTGCCCGCCAGATGCGGTTTACTAATATCAAAGAAATAATTAAACTGGAACGCACCATAAAATCCTATGTTTATGAAGCCATAGAAATAGAAGAAGCTGGTTTAAAGGTCCCCTTAAAAAAAACTGCTGAATATGCGATTCCTGAAGAATTCCAAATTAAATTAAATAAATCCGCAGCTTTAAAGTCTGCCTTTGAAGCCCTTACGCCCGGCCGTCAAAGAGCA
>JBGAWP010000084.1:17566-17814 GCA_044227505.1 Chitinophagales bacterium
AGTCGAAAACACGCGAGTCGAGGGTGGAAAAATATTTGAAACAAATATTGAAGGGAAAGGGCTTGGAGGATTAAGAGGTACCTTGTTTTCCATCAACCTTAATTATCATCAAATAGCGTTAATTTAGTCCTCCATGAAGTTATTAGCCATATTTCCCATTATACTAATTTATTCTTGTTCAACCGGCGATAAGGGTAAAATAGAATCAGATAAGCCCATAGAAAAAGTCTTGCAGAATACAAATATCA
>JBGAWP010000085.1:0-17676 GCA_044227505.1 Chitinophagales bacterium
CAATCAGAGAAACTCAAAGATGAATTTTTCTTTGATCATTATATGCAGGTTGGAGAGTTGGAATCCATTTAAAAATATATCGGATAAAATTTTACTTTTCCATTACCATTTATTTCCAAAGCCGGAGCAGGAAATTTAAACAAATTCAGCACATTAAATACGTAGTGAAGCATGAGTGAATTTGTTTTTATCTGCGAGAAATCGATATCGAAGGATAAATAATATTGGCGATATCTTTCGATTTCATCCGAATAATCGATCAGCATATCAGGGTCACAAAATTCGGGAGAGATAGCGGCGTCGGGGCACCAGATATTATCGTAGCCTCCTAACATTCCCTGAGCTCCGTAACCCGCACTTATCATGAGCCATTTCGGAAATTTTGTTTCGGGTTTCATGAATTGAGATGGATTAACACTCATCCAATAAGTGGATCCATTATAATCCTTTAATATTTTTTCTGGACCTGTTGTTCCGAATAATGCATCTGCCCTTTCCTGCACCAAAATATCTTCTTCCGAATAATCTACAAAGTGCGCGGAATATTTAAATACGATGCGTTGTTCGTCCCATAAATAATTTTGACCCATGCTTACTGCTGCACCAAGTGAATTTGCAGCAAAATCGCCGATGGAAAATCCCCATTTTTCAGAAAAGGCATCAAATACTTCAATTGTTAGTTGCAAAACAGAACCGGATACGGCGCCGACCCAATAGGTATTTTTATCTTGCATGCCTGTCCAGTTATAAAAACCGGTGGTGAGGTTTGTTTCGAAATAAGCTGTATAAAAATGTCCGAATTTATCGTGTTGCAGCCATTCACCTTCATCTTCGAATAAATGAAAAGGGCTATGCGGATAATCTTTATACCAATAATTATATAATGCAACTGTTGCGCCGCTGTATAATGCAACTTCTGATGCGAGCACTGCGGTGAATCTTGTTTTATTAAATGTTTCTGCAGGCGTTAAAAATTCACGCATGAATTTGGTGGAATCGGATTGCGCTTGGAGGTTGCTCGCAGAGAAAAGGAATAATATAAAAATGAAAATAGAAAGAATAGATAGGTGAAATACGCTCAGCGAGGTGCGTTGTGGTATGTGATTTTTCCCGCAGAGGACGCAGAGTGGCAGAGGACACAGAGAGGTAGGGTGTTGTGGTATGTGATTTTTCCCGCAGAGGGCGCAGAGGAGCAGAGAGCGCAGAGATGTAAGGTGATGTGGCATGTGTTTTTTCACGCAGAGAGCGCTGAGGTGCAGGGGACGCAGAGTTTTATGGATTATATTTTTGATAGTATTGATAATTTTATTTTTAAAAATGTATTTTAAAAATTTAAATATTTATATTTTAATTTTTTTCCCTCCGTATTACCTCTGCTTTCTCTGCACCTCTGCGGGAAACTTTTTTTCCTCCATCCTACCTCTGCTTTCTCTGTACCTCAGCGACCTCTGCGGGAAACTTTTTTTCCCTCGTATTACCTCTGCTTTCTCTGCTCCTCTGCGACCTCTGCGGGAAACTTTTTTCACCTTTACCTTTCAATTTACCACTTTATCTCTGCCTGATACTCCTTATTGCTCAATGTAAGCATTCGCAAATCGTTGAATACCGTCCACAAGAACCTCAACATTAAAATTTATTAATAAGCCAATGCGGTAATCTAACAATCGAAGGTAGGTATTCATTTGCCTTTTCGTAATTTTCGGCACTACCTCCAGTGATTTTAAATCTACTAATACCTGTTGTTCAACTAAAAGATCAGTGCGGTATCCGATATCAATCCTCACCTCTTCAAATATAACAAGCAAGGGCTTTTGTTCTTCCACAAACAAACCTCTTTTTCTCAATCGATAAGCTAATATTTTTTCATAAACTGACTCAAATAATCCGGGTCCAAGTTTTTTGTGTATATAAATACACTCTTCAATAATAATTGAAGTAATTTCATTGATCTTCATTTGTTTTTAGTTTTTAAAGGTTAACAATATTTATTTTTATATCACATATACATTTATTTTTTAAGTTTAATTTAATTAATTCATCTCGTAAATACTTGCCATCGGCAAGCATATATCTATCTCTGCGTCCTCTGCACCTCTGCGCACTCTGCGTGAAACCATTTCATTCCTCAGCGCGAAACTTTTCAACTTAACAAAATCCCTTTAACCGTTGCTAAAATATCATCTGTCTCTTTTTGATTCGGAGCCTCGGCGTAGACGCGGAGCAGGGGTTCGGTTCCGCTGGCGCGTATCATCATCCAGCTGTTGGCGCTGAGATGAAATTTGTAGCCGTCGATATCTTCCACTTTTTCTACATTGTATTTACCGAATGATTTATATACTCCGTTTTTGCAATTTGTTATTATTTGATTTTTTAATGTGTCGGTGATATGCAGATCGTTTCTGTCGAAATAAAAACTTCCGGTAATTGCATATACTTCCTCAATTAATTGTTTTAATGTTTTGCCGGTTTTTGCCATGAATTCGAAAATCAATAATCCGCACCAGATGCCGTCGCGTTCGGGAACGTGACCTTTAACTGCAATACCACCACTTTCTTCTCCTCCCAATAAAACATCTTCCACGATCATTTTGCCACAGATATATTTAAATCCGATCTTGGTTACTTCATAATCCAAATTATAATGTTCGCACAAACGTTTTACTTTTTCGCTTACACTGAATGCAATAACTACTTTACCGTTGTAGTTTTTATATTTATGTAAATAGTGAATTAACAATAAAATAATGTGGTGCGAATCCACAAAATTTCCTTCATCATCATACATTCCGATCCTGTCGGCATCACCATCGTTTGCCAAACCACAGGCAAGGGAATTATCATTTTTTAATAAATTACTTAATTCCATTAAATTGCGATGAATAGGTTCGGGAGCCTGACCTTTAAAGCCGGGATTTTCGTCGCAGTGCAGAGCGATAATATTTTTTAATATGCGCAGTGCAATTCTTTGTCCGGCGCCATACATGGCATCGTATCCAATTTTAATTCCCGAATTATTAATTGTTTGCAGATCGAAACTTTTTTGTACGTGTTCGAAATACATGTCTTCGAGATTTACCCAAACTAATTTTCCCGCTTTTTCAAATTCTTCCAATGTGGTGGAAGGAATTGCATAAACTTCCGGAATCATTGTTTCTACCAAAGCAATATCTTCCGGAATTGTTGGTCCGCCGTAACCGCTTTTTAATTTGAATCCATTATAAGATGGTGGATTATGACTCGCAGTGATTACCACTCCAGCCGTTGCATTTAATTTATTTGCACCCAAACTTATCATTGGCGTGGAAATAAAGTCTTTTGCAATAAATACTTTAACACCTTCAGCACATAAAACTTTAGCAGTCACTTCGGCAAATAATTCCCCTGCAAAACGACAATCATGACCAACTACAACAGCCGGTTGATTACTGATCTGTTTCACCCAATCGGCAGTTGCCTTGGCAACGCGTGCAACATTATCGGTGGTAAATTCTTTTGCTATGATGGCTCGCCATCCGTCGGTTCCGAATTTTATCTGGATCATAATTAATGTGAGGTTTAATTGAGTGCTAAAGATATAAATAAAAAAACGGGTCGCATTTATTTTCAGTGCATTACTATTATTCCAATAGAATTATAGGAGCTGTAATAGTTTAGTTACTTATTTAGAAATCAAAATCCAGCTCGGGTTGATCAATTATAGTTACATCAAATTTGCTACCTTTTTCTTGTCAAAAAGGTAGCACCAAAAAACAAGGGCTACACCAAGCGGCTTGAATGTCCCTAATGCTTGCCACCCGGAGCGAAAAAGGCGCCATATGCCGCGGCGGATAATTACATACTTCGAAGGGAAATCATTGCATAAATTATACCCCATCTTTTCAAAATAATGGCGCTTATTTTCGCTCAAATCACGCTACCATTGGAGCTTTTATTTTGTTGTGGCGGCGCATAAGGGACATTAAAGCCACCTGCTGATGCCCGCTGTTAGCTCCGTAAACTTTTTTGGAGGATCAAAATCCGGTGTTGTGGAGGGAATCTTAAAATTAACAAAGACTGCTTTTTTTAAAATTTTATTACTCCTCAACTTTTAATCAATTACCAAAAAAAAACCACCTGTTATTGACAGATGGTTTTGAAAAATATTTTTGTGGTAATGAAATTTTGATCTGCTCGAAATCTCCGCGTTAGGGATTGTAGCGGAAAGCCCACAGGAGGCAACAGCCGACGAGGACTTGCAGCGAAAAGCCCGACCGCGAGGCACGAGCGGTAACGCCCCGCCTCCTAGCTAAAAATTATTTAAGGTGTACGATTATCGATATCAAATAATCTATACTGTAAAAATACAATCTTCAGGGAGTCGGGCAGGCCCAATTAATTACGCATCAATCCGCCGACTTTTCGTAAAACGCTTTAATTTGTTTAAAATATTCGTCGCGGTTGCTGCTGAAATTTTTATCGTTGTCAACTCCTTTTACCGTGTAAATGGTAGTCACTTTTTTCTTCATGGCTTGTAATTCCAACATGTCGGCATAGGTCATAATATTTCCCTGTTCGCCTATGATCAATAAAATTGCACGGAGGTGATCACCTTTATCAATTAATGCCATTTTTGGTTCCAATAAAGAAACATTATAACCGATAGGCATCATGATGCGTGTTCCTGATTTTTGTTCGTAGCGATTTTGAACGGTTTCGAAAGTGGAATAAGGATTATCGGCAATTACGCGATGCACTTTTAAATTGTTTGCACCAACACCGAGTGATAATCCTCCACCAATGCCCCATCCATAAAGATCTACTGATAAAAGTGCGTGGTATTTTTTAACATATTCCACTGCTGCAGTTAAGTCGGTTGCAAATTGTTGATAGATAAAAAATTTAGGGCTCACATTAAAATCGCTGCTTTTTCCAAAACCGCGGTAATCATACATAAACACATGAAAACCCAGACCGAGAAACTTACCGGCCTGTTCGAGACCGTTTGCCATGTTCTGATTTCCATCGTGGCTGATGATAACTGCTTTTTTGGAAGATTTATCATTTTTTTCACCGGGATATAAATGCCAGGCAAATAAACTTGCACCATCGTCGGTTGCGATACGGATCGTATCGAAAATGAGTCCGTAATCAGCAGGAGTAATATCATAGGTTCTTTGTGCATTAAGTCCGAGTGTTTGTTGGCCGTTTAAAACGGTGGTAAGGAGCAAAGCAACCGGTAAAAAGAGTTTTTTAAGCAAATTCATAATTTTTTGAACTGGTTTTTTATTTATTAAATTTTGTGTAACCCCGATTTTCAAAATTCGTGCCTGTAAAATTAATTACCTGAATTTTATTTCAAGCAGTAAAATCCAGATTGTGGATAATTATTGAATAAAAGTGGAAAGCAACTTGAAAAAAGAGATTTCATTTGCATGCGGAAAAGATGAAAAGTGAGGAAGAGCTTCAGAATTTCCGGAATTTTTTGTAACTTTTATTTCAAATCAGCCAAGTGAGTCAGAAATTTGATACATATCGTCATAAAGGAATGCGTCAGGCATTAACAGATACCCTGCGGCACAAAGGAATTTCGGATGAACGCGTATTGGCAGCCATAAATGCAATACCCCGGCATAGTTTTATGGATGAGGCCTTTTTGGAACATGCCTATGAGGATAAGGCATTTCGCATTGGGGAGGGACAAACAATTAGTCAACCCTACACTGTAGCCTACATGACGGAGTGGCTGGAACTGGAACCGGGCATGAAAGTGCTGGAGGTTGGCACAGGAAGCGGTTATCAGGCTTGTGTGCTTGCTGAGATGGGTGTGAAGGTATTTTCGATAGAACGCTTTAAGAAGCTCCACGACACGGCAAAACAGCAGATCAGTTTATTGGGATACAGCAAATCGATAAAATTATTTTTTGGAGATGGATATGAGGGAATTCCAGAACATGCACCCTACGACAGGATAATAATAACTGCTGCGGCGAGGGAAATTCCTCAAAAATTGCTTAAACAACTCAAGATCGGGGGAATTATGGTTCTGCCGCTTGGAAAGGATGATGATCAGCTCATGATAAAAATGACAAAAACTTCGGAAAACGATTATCGGAAAGAAATGGGTGATAACTTCCGATTTGTACCCATGCTTCCGGGAAAGATCTTTTGATCAGGGGAATTAAAAAATTTTGAAAAAAATTTTGCATCTCATGCAACCCCTCAGTGTATATCAAAACCTACTACTTAGTTTCGGTTGTTTAAAAAGAATGGCTTTTTAAATAAGGCGCAATTGGTTACACCTCTATTTTTGCAGTGAAACAAAACCTATAAAGTATGAAAAAAACAATTTTAATAATTGCTGTTATTGCTACTTCTTTAAGTGCATCAGCGCAAAATTTTCCGAAAGCGGGTTACTCCGGCCTGGGATTTAATGTAACAGGTCTTTCAAATGTGATGTTTGGTAATTTCGGAAGTACGGCATTATCCGGAGCACAAATTTCTGATCCGGCCTTTGTATTGGAAGGATATCCGGTAACGCTGGATGACCTTATTCCACAAAATACCATAATGTATAAAAGGTATTACGACAATGGTCTTGCTAGTCGGTTTTCCTTGGGAATCAACACTATTTCCGCAAAAAGTTTTATGGGTGATTCCACCGGTTTTCCTTTAGAATATGCAGAAACGGAAGAAAAAGTATCCGGTTTAACCTTTGGATTAGGAGCCGGAATGGAAAAACACATGGAAACCAATGCCACTAAAGTTGATCCCTTTTTAGGGGCTGAGATCATGTTTGCCATGCTTACCGGTGTGGATTACTCTTTAACTTCCGACGTTACCGGTGATGGTTACTCATCAAGCTTCACGCAAGAAGTTGCTTATCCGGGAGGAATTGGATTCTCTTTAAATCTTTTGGGAGGATTCAACTATTTTTTCAGTGATAATATTTCTATTGGCGGCGAGGTTGGACTAGGGTTTGCATCGATGAGTTCAGGTGGAGAATGGACCAATGATATGGAGTCACAATTTACTTCGGGAGGAGTTACAACAACTACTACTGTAAACGATCGCGGTGAATACAAAAACAGTATGAGCGGTATTAATGTGAACAGTTACGGAGGAGTTAACCTGATCGTATATTGGTAATTGAATATATAAGTTTTACAAAACGGATCCCGGCCACTGTGCCGGGATTTTTTTTAGAGGATTGCAACTATTTTGAATGCTATTCAATCTTTGTAGCTGTTATTAACTACCTTTGCGGCTGTTTAATAAAAACCTTTTCAAAAAAGGGAATTAAGTAAATAAGAAATATGAAAAAAATAGTATCAATAACTACTCTGGCGATCATTGCCGTTTCTGCTTTAACCTTTTCAAGTTGTAAAAGAGGGGAAAACGATCCCTTTTTAACTTTTCATACACGTGATGCACGTCTTACTCAGGAATGGAAATTAGTGAGCTTCAACGGGACATCCGTAAAAACGCTCGATGGAGTGGAAACTAATATCGAATACACTTTCGACGGAACCACTTTATATACCACAATTAATGGCAACACCTCTTCCGCTGCATATGAGTTTACCATGGAAGTAAAAGCAGACGGAGAAGTTTTTTCTTCAGAAACTTCCATCGCTTTAGATGGCGGTGGTGTTAATGCGCAAAGTACTAAAACCAGTTTTTGGTATTGGGGTGATGACGACAAAAATAAAACAGCAGTTTATATGGACCTTACAGGAATATTTTCTGATGTATTAGTATATGATATTCCTAGGTTAGCCTATAATGATATGACCTTTGATGTGAGTTATTCTGATAATTACACCATCGATTCTGTTGCATCTTCACTTAATGTGAATTATGAGCTGAATTTTGAGGTTATTCTTCCTTGAGTAGTGGGCAGTGGCAGTGAGCAGCTTTTAACATTGATAGTTTTCGCTTCGAGTGTTAAATATATTTATTATTTAAACATTTAAGAGACTCGTCATTGCAATTCTTCTGCGAAGCAGGAGAGCACATTAGTTAGGGATAATATTTTGATTGAATGAAATGTCAATCGGCAGAGCAGGGTTTTCTCACCATTCACTACTCATCACTCACCAATTCATTACAATTAAATTATCGCGGAAGACTAATACTTTCCTATCTAAATCCAAACCCTCATTGTCAATTATCAATATTCAATTTTACTTGTATTTTAGCATTGTGCGATCCAAATCCCTTTGTTCGTCTTTTTTCTTAATGGATTCGCGTTTGTCGTATACTTTTTTACCTTTTGAGAGAGCAATTTCCACTTTGGCAAACCCGCGCTCAGTGAGGAATAGGCGCAATGGAACAATTGTATAACCGCGTTCTTTAACTTTCGCTAAAAGTTTATTGAGCTCTTTTCTGTTCAATAATAATTTTCGGATGCGCAAGGGTTCATGTTGCCAAATAGTTGCTTGTTTAAATTCTGAAATACTTAAATTTTTGATCCACAATTCATCTCCCTTAAAAAAACAAAATGCATCACTCAAATTCACTTTTCCATCTCGTATACTTTTTATTTCGCTTCCGTGCAAAATAATCCCTGCTGAATATTTTTCCAGTATCTCATACTCAAAGGTTGCCCTTTTATTGCTGATGTTAACGTTGTTGTAGTCTTTTTTTTCTTTTGCCACTGTTTTTTCGGGTTCTGGGTTCTGAGCCTGCCTGCCGACTGCGTCAGCGTCAGGCAGGTTCTGGGCTGGGCTCCGATTAATGCCTGCCTGGCGACTGCCGGCAGACAGGTTCTTTATTCCTTGTTCTTTATTCTTTATTATTTTTTAAGTTAAATGGTTTGCAAAAGTTAACATGGTTTGCAAAGTTACATGCCCACTATCCTTGCATCGTTAACACGGACTAAAGTCCGTTGTTACAAAATCTGTCGTCCCTTCGGGACTTTGGATTAACTATACCCCAAAATTAAAAGTTCCAGTCTTGCACTCCCTAACATTTGAACTAAGTCAAATCCTATGTCACTTTCCATTGTCCTATGTCAAGTCACCTGTCCCGTGTCCTATGTCACGTGTCCTTTATCCTATGTCCTTTGTCCCAATACATCGATCACCTCATTCAACTTCGTTTTCTTCAAAATCTTCTGCCCTGTCCTGCCATCTGCAATTATTCTGTCACCAACCTTTGCAATGAATGAACAAATGATGGCATTTCCCTGCACTTCCTCCAAAGTTGCATAAAAATCCACGGTACTTCCAACTAAAACCGGCGAACGGTGATAAACTTCTATAAAGGTTCCTATGCCTTCCTCGTCGTCGTCTTTCATTTCCAGCACAAAAAGTCGGGTACTCCATTCTGCATCTTTAGTAAGATAGAAAGTGGCGTATAAAGGATGCACCACTCCACTCTCAAAAGCAGCAATTTCGGAGCTTTGAACCACCTTGCTGTAAATTTTTATGTCGCCTGCAATAAACGGATTTTTCACTTGTGGCGCTAAATTAAGGACTTTCAATTTGGATTTTTTTTAAAATATGCAAAATTATTTTTTAGATTAGTCTAAATTTTATATCTTTGCCTTAAAATCAGCATATGACAAGGATAATTATAATATTATTTCTAGCCACTAGTTTAGCTTCCTGCGGAGGCAAAACCGAGGAAAGCGGAGATAAAAAGGCCAATATAGTCACCACAACAGGTATGATTGCCGATGCTATTGAAAATATAGCAGGTGATAAAGCAACCGTTACTGCATTAATGGGCCCCGGAGTGGATCCGCATTTATATAAGGCATCACAAGGCGACCTCACAAAATTGCGTGGGGCTGATATTATTTTTTACAATGGTTTACATCTGGAGGGAAAGATGCAGGAAATTTTCGATCAGCTTTCGAAGGAAAAACCGGTGTTTGCTATAAGTGCCTCCATTGATGAAAAAAAATTGAGAAATGTGGCGCAGGTATCCGGAATAAGTACGCACGATCCGCATATTTGGTTTGATGTAATGATGTGGAGCGAATGTGTGGAAGAGATCGGCAAAAAACTTTCTGAAACAGATCCTGACAATGCCGCATTTTATAAAGAAAATACAAGGATATATTTAGAAAAATTAAAAAAGCTGGATGAGGATGTCAGACATAAAATTGCATCCATTCCACCGGAGAACAGAATATTAATTACCTCACACGATGCATTCGGATATTATGGAAGGGCATATGGAATTGAAGTAAAAGGTTTACAGGGAATTTCCACTGCAGCGGAATTTGGTTTAAAGGATATTACTGATATGGTGAACATGATAATTGAATTAAAGGTAAAAGCAGTTTTTGTGGAAAGTTCGGTGAGCGAAAAATCGATCAATGCTGTGCGTGAAGGATGCAAACAAAAAGGTCACGAATTAAAATCTGGTGGTACTTTATTCAGCGATGCCATGGGTGCAAAAAATACGCCGGAAGGAAATTATATCGGCATGGTGCAACACAATACCAATATAATTTACGAGGCATTAAAATAAATACTTATAAAAAATATATCGATGCAAAATAGTATTAAAGATCCTGTTTTAGAAGTACACGATCTCACCATTTCTTACAATAAAAAACCTGCTATCTGGGATATTGATTTTATGATACCCGAAGGAAAGTTAGTTGGAATTATCGGACCCAATGGTGCTGGAAAATCGACTTTAATTAAATCGATGATGCAATTAATTCCGCACGATAGCGGGTATGTGAAATTATTCGGAAAAGAACTGAATGAAGTAAGAGACAGGGTTGCCTATGTTCCACAGCGCGGCAGTGTTGACTGGGATTTTCCGGCAAGTGTATTGGATGTGGTGATGATGGGCAGATATGGCAAACGCGGCATATTCGGCAAACTCGGAAAAAAAGATAAAGAACTCGCAATGGCTTGTCTGGAAAAAGTGGGAATGCATCAATATATCAACCGACAGATATCACAATTATCCGGTGGGCAGCAACAACGTGTATTTATTGCCCGAAGTCTTGCGCAGGAAGCAGATCTCTATTTTATGGATGAACCTTTTGCAGGAATTGATGCAACAACGGAACAAACAATTTTCGAATTATTATTAAACATGCGCAGTGAAGGAAAAACTATTTTGGTTGTGCATCACGATCTGCAAAGTGCATACGAATATTTCGATTGGATCATTTTGATCAATACACAACTCATTGCATCCGGACCAAAGGAGGAAATATTTGTTCCGGAATATCTTCAAAAAACATACGGCGGAAAATTATCTTTATTAATGAATGTGGGCCATCTGTTAAGTGAAATGGAAGCACCAATTCGGGAGAAAAAAAAATAAAAATATGACGCGACAATTTATAAAAATATTAATACTTTTAATTATCAGCATTTTTGTTTCAACGCTACATGCACAAAATGCAATAATTACCGACAGGCCGGATCAAACGGAAAGTGCGGCACTTGTGCCAACCGGATATTTGCAAGGAGAACATGGATTTGCTTTTAATTTCCTGGATATAAATAATGAATATTCCATTGCTTCCACTTTGCTGCGGTATGGAATAAGTGAATATTTTGAAGTGCGGTTAGAAGCAGATCCTGTGCTAAATAAGAGCGCTGAATCAGAATTCGGAATTAATCCTGTGAGTGTTGGACTAAAATCCAAACTGATATCTAAAAATAATTTTGACTTATCATTAATTACGCATGTTCAATTACCCAAGGTTGCATCAAAACATCTGCAGACAAATTATGCTGCAATTGCAACAAGGCTGACTGCAGCGCATCGCATAAAAGATTGGTGGAGTATAGGTTATAATGTTGGAATTGAATGGGATGGTTTCACGCCTAATCCTTATTATATTTATACATTAACATCAGGATTTTCTGTTGGCGAACACTGTGGTTTGTTTGCAGAGGTTTATGGAAATATTTATTACAATGATCCCGCAGCTGATATTATTTACGATCCTTTGGATGAACATTATGTGGATGCGGGATTTACGTATAGTCCCAATGATAACCTTCAATTTGATATTTCATGCGGAACCCTTTTAAAAACAGGTATAACTGATCAATTTATTTCAACCGGTTTTGCATATAGATTTAATACCATAAAAAACAAATGAAAACTTTTTTCGATTTCTTTTCATTTTCAGACCCAAACGTGCAGTTTGTTGTAATTGGTATGATATTGCTCGGAATAGGAACAGCTACAATAGGCACCTTTGCTTTTTTAAGAAAAAGGGCATTAACGGGCGATGCAATTGCACATTCGGTATTGCCGGGTGTATGTCTCGCATTTATGCTGTTTGATACAAGAAATTTATGGGTATTACTGAGCGGCGCATTTGTAACAGGTTGGTTATCCATTATTTTTGTTGACCTCATCACAAAAAAAACAAAATTAAAACCGGATACTGCGATCGGATTAACACTATCGGTGTTTTTTGGGGTGGGAATATTATTGCTGACTTTTATTCAACAAAGTGGTAATGCATCACAAAGTGGTTTAAATAATTTTTTATTCGGAAAGGCTGCTGCCATGAGTACGGATGATATCAGAACAATGGCAGTAGTGAGTTTATTTATCATAGTTGTTGTTGTAATTTTCTTTAAAGAATTCAGGTTGCTCAGTTTTGACCCTGATTACGCAAAATCCACCGGGTTACCTGTCAATTTTTTACAACTCACCTTAACCACATTAACTGTGCTGGCCGTGGCTGCAGGTATTCAGGCAGTTGGTGTGGTTTTAATGGCTGCATTATTAATTACACCGCCCGCTGCTGCAAAATACTGGACCGATAAATTAGGTAAAATGATATTGCTCAGCATTTTATTTGCAGTGATGGGCAGTGTAACGGGAGCATATGTATCGTATGCAAATAATAAAATGCCAACAGGCCCCTGGATAGTTACCATGACTTCCATAATTGCGGTGCTGAGTATTTTATTTGCTCCAAAAAAAGGTGTGATACCAAAAATGATCATTCGCAAAAAATATCAGAATAAAATGTTGCGGGAAAATATTTTGAAGGAATTATATCACCTGGAAGAAAAAAATCCGGGTAAGAAATCATTTACGCTTTCCGATATTGCAACCGAACGAGAAATGAAAACTTCCAACTACGTATTTGGTTTGCGGATGTTATTGCGCAAGGACTTTGTAGTGAAAATAAATGAAGCATATTATTTAACAGAAAAAGGGTTGGAGGAAGGAAAAAGAATTACCCGTATCCATCGTCTCTGGGAAATGTATCTCACAGAAAAACTCAATATCGCCAGCGACCACGTACACGACGACGCCGAAGCCATCGAACATATCATCACCCCCGAAATCGAAAAACGATTAATCGAACTCCTCGACAAACCCGAGAAAGATCCTCACGAAAAAATAATCCCCTATTAAAGTAAACATTAAAGGAATGAAACAATTAAGTCATAAAAAGGAGAGAGGAGAAAGGAGAAAGGAGTTTAAATTTCTTGCGAAATTATTTAAATTCCCACCCTTTGTTTTCCTGCTACCTGATACCCGATACCTGATACGCATTTTTGTTTTCCTATGTCCCGTGTCCTATGTCCTGTGTCCTATGTCCCGTGTCCTATGTCCCGTGTCCTATGTCCCGTGTCCCGTGTCCTATGTCCCGTGTCCCGTGTCCTATGTCCCGTGTCCTATGTCCCGTGTCCCGTGTCCCGTGTCCGACAATAATCTTTTTGCAAACGAAAACTATCAATCCACAACTAATTAATAACCGAAGCTCAAACTAAAAAAATGGATGCATTTTGGATAATAATAACAGGTAGTCTCGTAGCAATAACCTCCGGTTTGTTGGGTTGCTTTTTAATATTGCGAAGGATGGCGATGGTGGGGGATGCAATTTCGCATGCAGTATTGCCGGGGATCGCTATTGCATTTTTAATTTCGGGTTCACGCAATTCTGTACCTATGTTAATTGGTGCAGCGGCTTTTGGAATGTTGTGCACTGTTTTAATTGAATTATTTCACAAAAAAGCAAAATTACAGGAGGATGCAAGTATCGGAATAAGTTTTACATGGTTGTTTGCAATTGGGGTGATATTAATAACTTATTTTGCAGATAAAGTGGACCTCGATCAGGAATGTGTTTTATACGGTGATATCACTTTTATTAATTTCGAAACATGGTTAAATATTCCCACCGCGGTTTGGATGTTGGGGGGATTATTTATTATAATAATCGCATTTATTGTAATTGGATATAAGGGTTTATATCTCACCACTTTCGATCCCGATTATGCTGCAACAATTGGAATTTCGGTGGTGCTCTGGCATTATTTATTGATGGGAGCGGTTTCGCTTACTACGGTATTATCCTTTGAAAGTGTGGGTGCAATTTTAGTGGTCGCATTTTTAATTGTACCAGGTGCGACGGCTTATTTACTTACACATAAGTTAAAAACAATGTTGTGGCTAGCAGCAGGCTTTGGAATTGCGGCAAGTGTAAGCGGATATTATTTTGCTGTAATCTTAAATGCATCTGTTTCAGGTGCAATGGTTACAATGCTGGGAATATTTTTTGTGGCTTCATTTATTTACTCGGTATATTTAAAACGAAGAAGCGGGAAATTGGTAATTGAGAGTTGAGAGTTGAGAATTGAGAATGGGGTATCGATTTTTATTGTAATATTTCAGTCCTATTTAATAAACTAATTTAATCGTAACTGACACTTCCTATTTCCTACTTCCTATTTCCTACCTCCTACTTCCTATTTCCTATTTCCTACTTCCTACTTCCTACTTCCATTTGAGCCGGTAAGTCGGTGAGAACGGGAAGTAAACGGGAAGTAATTTTCGATGGAATGATATTTAAATTTCCTATTGGATATTTTTTTTGCCACTAAGGCACAAAGTCACAAAGGTTTCACGAAGAAATTTTCGATGGAATGATGTTTTAATTCCCTAACGAATATTTTTTTTTCCGCGAACCTGCCTGCCGGCAGGCAGGGGCGCTAAGGGCGCAAAGGTACGGGAAGAAATTTAAGTTGGAATTATAATATTATTTCTAATTAAACATTAGAATATTATCATAAAGTTTTTCGAAACATATTTTAATAAATTTTCAATGGAACAGATTAGTTAACGGGTTGACAATGAGCCTCATCAGATGGTGCCATTGCCCTTAGACGCAGCCACAACAAAATAATCTTTTAATGTTTCTAAAATTTAAGCGAAAGCAGCGCCACCATTTTGAAAAGGATAATTTTTCATTAATAGAATAAATAAAAATTCGCAAGGTTAATTATCAGGCTTACACGTGGCGCCTCTTTCGCGCGATGTGGCAAGTCTTAGGGCAATGCGCACCAGATGATGAAGCTCCCGCCTGAATGGCTTCGTCGGGCAGGCTTGATTTTTGGCGCTACCTTTTGATCAAGCAAAAAGTAGCAAAGTTTCATGCATTCTCAAAGTATCATCAAATGAAAATTTTCCTGCAAAAAATATTAATAATCCAAATAACCGTTATATTAGCAACAAAATCACACTATGGAAAACCAAAACCCACTCGACAGTCTCAACATCGAAAACGAATCCAGTTATGAACTAGCTGCAACCTGGAAACGACTGGTAAATTTTATTTTAGATTATCTCGCAATTATGGTGGTCATTATCATCATCATTTTGGTCATGCCTACTTTCGGTCCTGAAGCATCAGCCGGAAAATTTTATTTTCTGTTTTACTGTATATTTTTTCTTTATTATGCCATCATGGAAGCAGTATTTGGAAGAACAATAGGAAAATTTATTACAGGAACTGTTGTAGTTCGTTCAGCAGATCTGGAAAAAATCACAGCAAATCAAGCGCTCGGCAGAAGTATTTCCCGCTTCGTGCCATTCGAACCATTTTCCATGTTAGGCTCCCAAACCGGTTGGCACGATAACTGGACCAATACTATGGTTGTTGATGTGAAATCTTTGGTGAGAGGAAACAACTATTAATAATTGACAATTGATAATTGACAATTGACAATTGGGATTTGATTTTTACCGGAATATTTTAGTCCGATTTTATAATTTAATTTAACTGGAACAAATTTTAATCTGCTCAAGCGAGAACGCAACGCATTTGGTGAATGTTGAATAGTCAATGGTGAGTAAACTCTAATTTATCCATGTTACTTTAATTTATCACCAAGAAATTAAAGTATATAAATTAAGTCAAAAGCACTCCTATGTCGCTTTTCATTGTCCTATATCAAGTCCTATATCCTATGTCCTATATCCTATATCCTATGTCCTATGTCCTATATCCTATGTCCTATATCCTATGTCCTATGTCCTATGTCCTATATCCTATGTCCTATGTCCTATATCCTATTTCACTTTTCGCACCAACAAATTCACCGCCACTTTCTGCGACACCACTAATTCTTTTTTATTATTAACGATAATGATCTTGCTTTGATCGTAGTCTTCGTCGTCTTTAATTTTTATTTTGGTATTTAATACCAGGTCGATCTTATTGAGATATTGTAAAAATTGTGTAGAGTGATCAATTACTGCAACTATAATTCCGATATCACCTTTTTGCATAGTATCTAAAGTTACATCTTCGTGATATGCAATATTTCCATCCTTATCGGGAATAGGATCTCCGTGCGGATCAAATTTTGGATTTCCCAAAAAATTATCAATGCGATCGGTGAGAATTTCCGAATTAATATGTTCCAGTTGTTCGGCGAGTTCATCCACTTCATCCCAGGAAAATTTAAGTGTATCCACTAAAAATGTTTCCCATAAACGATGTTTGCGTATAAGGTCCTTTGCTAATTTTTTCCCCTTATCCGTTAAAGAAACGCCGTAATATTTTTCGTAGTGAATTAATTTTTTCCCTGAAAGTTTTTTCAGCATATCCGTAACCGAAGCTGCAGTAGTTGCCAATTTTTCAGAAATTGCATTTGTAGAAACATTCTCCTTCTGCATTTCCGACAATTTAAAAATGGCCTTTAAATAATTTTCTTCAGTGTGGGATATCGTGGATTTCAATTGAGTAGTTTACTTTGGTTGTTACTTATCTGATTTCCAAATAATTTTCGTTCGTGAATCGTGAGGCGTGAATCGTGAGTTTAGTTAAATTATAATTTGAAAATTTACTACTATCTGAAAATACAACTGTAAAGGTACTAAAAAAGTCAGGAGTCGGGGGGGATTAGTCAGGAGTCAATAGTCAGGAGTCAGGGGTAAATGCATTCACCCATCGAGAATCAAACTCATTTTCGTGAATCATCAATCGTGAATCCGAAATACGTTCCATCCAGAATTCGAATTTCCATGTGAAACCAAATCCTCCATGCCGTCGATCTCATTACTCACAACTCATTACTCATTTGCGTGAATCGTCAATCGTCAATCGTGAATCAGATATTCGTTCCATCCAGAATCCAAGTTTCCATGTGAAACCAAAACCTCCATGCGGTCAATCTCACCACTCACTACTCACCACTTACCTATCGTGAATCTTCAATCATAATCGTGAATCCGATATACGTTCCATCCAGAATTCGAATTTCCATGTGAAACCAAAACCTCCATGCCGTCAATCTCACCACTCACTACTCACCACTTACCTATCGTGAATCTTCAATCATAATCGTGAATCCGATATACGTTCCATCCAGAATCCAAGTTTCCATGTGAAACCAAAACCTCCATGCGGTCAATCTCACCACTCACTACTCACCACTTACCTATCGTGAATCTTCA
>JBGAWP010000086.1:0-17042 GCA_044227505.1 Chitinophagales bacterium
AGGTGCCGGGCAGGTTTATAAAAACACAACCAATCCGCTCATTGCAACAGGTGACGGAATGGCAATGGTTTATCGCGCGAAGGGCAGAGTTGCCAATATGGAATTTGTGCAATTTCATCCAACTTCATTATATCAGGCAGGAGTATCTCCTTCGTTTTTAATTACAGAAGCAATTAGAGGAGCGGGCGCAGTATTAAAAACTTTGGATGGAAAAGAATTTATGCAGAAATATGATACCCGGGGTTCATTGGCACCGAGAGATATAGTTGCGAGGGCAATTGACAATGAAATGAAAATTAGAGGCGATGATTTTGTATATCTCGATTGCACTAAAATAAATAAAGAAGAATTACACAATCATTTTCCGAATATTTTTGAAAAGTGTTTATCCATTGGAATTAATATTGAAAAAGATCTGATTCCGGTAGCGCCGGCAGCGCATTATATGTGCGGAGGAATTATGGTGGATAAGAATGGAATTTCTTCCATCAAGAATTTATATGCCTGTGGCGAATGTAGTTCAACCGGATTGCACGGAGCAAACAGATTGGCGAGTAATTCACTATTGGAAGCATTAGTTTTTGCACATAGAATTTATCTTGATGCTGCGGCAAAAATAAATTCACTCGAATTACAGGAAAATATTCCCGACTGGAATGCGCTCGGAACAAATGATCCTAAAGAAATGGTAATGTTAACACAAAGCATCAGGGAATTAAAAGAGGTGATGACAAATTATGTAGGGATTGTTCGCGGAAATGAGCGATTGGAACGCGCAATGAACAGGTTGCATTTATTGTATACAGAAACAGAAAACATGTATGAAACAACTACTATTTCTCCCCAATTATGCGAATTGCGCAATTTAATAACCGTTGGGTTTTTGATAACACGCGGAGCAGCTGCCAGAAAAGAAAGCCGCGGATTGCATTATACTACCGATTTTCCCGATAAATCGGCATGGGCCGAGGACAGTTTGTTTTAAAAACCGTAAATTTGTAAATATTTTTTAGCAATTAATTCTGCATGAAGCATTTTTTTAATTTATTTATTTTTTTAATTCTGATAAAAATTTCCTCATCGCAAAATTATTGCGATATAACCCGATTTGATCAATTAATTTTCGATTCTACGGATGTTGTTATTACTTCAAATATTGAATATGGTCACGCAATAAATAATCAGGGCAACGATCAAAATTTACATCTGGATATCTATCGGCCTAAACCTGCTTTGGATACTATGATTAAAAAGCCGCTGATCATTTTTGTGCATGGTGGCGGTTTGGTTGGGGGAGACAAAGACAGCGAAGGGGCAGTTGATCTTGGATATTTATATGCAAGAGCGGGATTTGTTTATGCAAGTATTGATTATAGAATTGGTTGGGATAATGGTGAAGAAGAAGATGGATGTGGAGGAGACACAATAGATCTTTTCAGAGCTACATACAGAGCAGTGCAGGATGTGCGTGCTGCTTTTCGTTTTTTAAAAGCTAATGCTGATACCTATGGAATTGATACTAATTATATAATATTAGAAGGCAATAGTGCAGGATCTCGCCTGGTGATGTTTGCGACTTATGCAGAACAGGAAGATTACAGATCCGAATTTCTTGATGAAATGGGAAGTATCGATACCGCAGTAAATGATATCATAAATAATAATTTTAATCCGATCGCAATTATTACTGAAGCAGGTGGTATAGAAACACCTGAATTATTATTGCGCAGAGAAATTCCATTTTTATTTTTTCACGGAACATGTGATTCCATAGTTCCCTATTTTTCAGGACCGACTTTTTTTTGTTATGAACCATTTGTTTATCCCTATTTACACGGAAGTTGGGAATTAACAGAAATGTATCAGGCAGCGGGGCGAACGTATCAATTTTATACCGGAGAAGGAGCAGGACACGATGTTGCTCCTCCGGATACAATTTATAATTATGCAAAAGTATTTTTAAAAGAAATTTTTTGCGGAACTCCCACAACAAAAGAAATTTATCGTGTAATAGGTAAATTTAAATGTGCAGTTGGAAATAACGGGGAATTATTTGTGGAAAGTTTATATCCTAATCCCGTTTCCGATTATATTTATATGACCGTTACCAGTTCGCGCAACAGAGGAGTTGAGTGTTCGATTTATAATTCAGTTGGACAAACAGTTTTTGATGCTACACTGGATTTTTATCCGCCGATCAGAGAATATTCTCTCGATGTTTCTTATCTCGCTCATGGCATTTATTATTTGCGCATTAGCCAGAGGCAGGAGGTGTATGTGGTGAAGTTTGTGAAATGAGGAGAAAGGAGAGAGGAGTTTAAATTTCTTGCGAAATTTCGCTAGATCCCACCGTTTGTTTTCCTGATACTTGATTCCTGATACTTGATACCCAAAAAAGGAGTTTAAATTTCTTGCGAAATTTTTTTGGGTGATTCGTAAGTGAGACCTTCGCTGAGAGCGAAAGCCTCACTAGCTTCGAATTAATGCATTTCCCACCTATTGTTTTCCTGATACCTGATTCCTGATACTTGATACCCAAAAAAGGAGTTTAAATTTCTTGCGAAATTTTTTTGGGTTTTAACGTTAGTGAGACCTTCGCTAAGAGCGAAAGCCTCACTTCCTAAGTCCATTTTCCCATGTCCTATATCAAGTCCTGCTTCCTATGTCCTGTGTCCTATGTCCTACTTTCCCGACCCCCGCATTCCATAAAGTTTAACGTATCGCATAAAAACTCCCTTAGCAGCAAGCGAACAAATAATAAATCCAACATAACCATCTAATATTCCGAGATCAATTAAATAGTGTTTCCAAAAACGAAAAGCAGGTTTGATGATAAAGTGATAAAAATTTGGGTTCTGCACTTTTTTTGCAGCGTCGTTTGCGCTCCAGGTGGAGTAACGATCCCATTTTTCGAGGTAGTGAAAAATATCTTTAAAGGTGTAGTGTTGTAGTTTGTTTTTTAGTTTTCCAATTTTTCCGGAAGTAATTATTTCTGCATGCACATGTTTTTCTTCATATCTGCAGGTATCTCTTTTAAATAAACGAACAACTTTATCGCGTTGCCATCCGCTGTATTTAATTTCTTTCCCCATAAAATAATTTCTGCGATAGATCCAAAATGCATCGTAGGGAATTGTATCAGAAGAAAGAATTTTTTGTATTTCAGATCTTAATTCCGCTGTAACACGTTCATCTGCGTCTACCAAAAGTATCCATTCATGTGTTGCTTGAGGTATAGCACGATTTTTCTGGCTGGCAGAATTAATATATTCACTTTGAATTACACGATCGGTATATTTTTTTGCAAGTTCAACAGTATTATCAGTACTGAAGGAATCAACAACCAGAATTTCATCGCACCAGGCAACTGACTGCAATACCGCCTCTATATTATGCGCTTCGTTTTTGCAGGGTATTATTGCTGTTATTTTATTCATGATTGGATGTTGCGGATATAGTTTCCCGATTATCGTCGATGTATTTCTTTATCAAAAGTAAAAATAAAAGATAAAATGCAGTTCCAAGTTGAATTTCTAAAGTATGTTCCGCTAAAAAGGAAAATAACATGATAACAAAAAATACCGTAAACAATTGGTTCTTAAATCGTTTTTTGCTCAGCCAGGGGTAGAATATCGACAATAAAAAAACAATTAATCCAATAATTCCGGTGGCGGCCATAAAATAAACGAACTGGTTATGCGGCAGTTTAGATTTCACAAATTCGCTTCCGGCATGTTGCTTATAGAGGAGATCCATTTCATTTTTAATGTCTCCTGCTCCAACTCCGATCAATGGATTTTTTTCTGCGATCTGGCTTCCGTAAATAATGCTTAATATTCTTTGTGCGTCGCTGTGTTCAGGATGTAATTCTCCTTTTTTGATCAGATCAAGCTCGTATTTAAAATAGGCTACCCTGTTTTTAAGAGAAGGTATATAATTAATAGAGGCAAAGGCAAATCCTGCCAGAAGTGCAATTGCAACTAATCCTTTTAAATATTCTTTTTTAGAAATCAGCCATTGGAAAATAATTACCAATAAGGCAATGTAAAGTGTAACAATTCCGCTTCGAACAGCAAATATGTGAATGAAAATAATTAAAAAAATTAATCCCGTCCACAGTATATATTTTTCTTTTTTTGCATAAAACTGAAATTTATGTAATAATAAATATCCTCCTGTAATAATTGCGAAAGCAATTTCTAAACTAAAACGAATATGGTCGTGCAATGGTGCAGGAATTGGCTGACCTTGTGATAATAGTTGATTTAATGTTTCATAATGTGCGAGGTAATTGATAAAAACAATAATAGATGCACCAAAAATGGTATAAAAGAAAATAGCCAGCCACTTATGAAATTCTTTTGTGGTCAATTTTTTTACTGTGGTAAATCCGAGGGGTAATGCAAGAAAGGGCAATTTCATTCTGCACCTATCTACCCAATATCCGGTATCTTCAGAATAAAATCCTGAAAAAAGATACACCAGAAATAACAAAATAAAAATCCTGTTCGTGGAATCGTTGACCCAGGCCTTCAAGTTTTCTCCAGCTCTTATATTGATAAGCGCATTGCATAAGATCATAATGGTGGCAACGCTCAAAACAACTTTTGATGTTACAAGACCTACAATTAACCCTAAAATTGCCAATTCGGCAAAAAACTTATTGGGAAAAACCCTGAGAATAGCTCGCATGCGTAGTGTTTGTCGTAAACGTAGGGTCTATAGAAGTGGAGTTTGTTTGGTTAAGGCATCAAAAATAGGAAAAAAGAAAGAAAGGAGAAAGGAGAGAGGAGTAAGGAGTTTAAATTTCTTGCGAAATTTGACCAAATACAACCCCTTGCTTTCTGTGTTCTTCCTATTTCCTATTTCCAACTTCCTATTTCTCCTTTGGCGGTGAGTGCGGGAAGTAAACGGGAAGAAATTTTCGTGGGAATAATAAATTAATTTTCACATTGATATTTTTTTGCCACTAAGTTTCGAAGAACACAAAGACTATACGAAGAAATTTATGACAACTAATAGTTCAATATTTTCCATGTTATATTAAAATTCCAATCAGTATAAAAATTAAAAAAATATCTTAAAACACAGTCCTATGTCCCCTTTCCCTTGTCATTTGTCCAGTCCCGTGTCCCGTGTCCTATGTCCCGTGTCCCTTCAATTTGCCTCGTTCCCCTAAAAGCCCTATTTTTATGGCCGTGGAAAATGGCAAACTGGTAAAAAAGGTAAAAGACAGAATCTTCAAAAAGGAGTTTTTGCCGCATATGGATGCGCTGTACAACTTTGCATTTCATCTAACGCTCAACGAAGATGATGCAAATGATCTCGTACAGGAAACTTTTTTGAAAGCTTATCGCTTTATAGAGTCGTATCAGCAGGGTACTAATGCTAAGGCATGGTTGTTTAAGATATTAAAGAACGGGTTCATCAACGAATACCGAAGAAAAACCAAACAACCGGCGAGGGTGGAATTTGATGATATTGTGAGTTTTCACGATACGGAGGATGATGGTAGAGTGGAGTACCTGGATCTGAGACAGGAGTTGTTTCAGGGCATGTTGGGAGATGAGGTAACCAGGGCATTAAATGAGTTGCCCGTGGATTTTAAAACGATAATTCTCTTATGCGACATTGAAGAATTTTCATACGAGGAGATCGCAAAAATTATTGACATACCCATCGGAACCGTAAGATCACGCCTTCATAGGGCACGCAATATATTAAAAGAAAAATTACGCGAATACGCTCAAAAAGAAGGTTATAAAGAAAACAGATAATTATGGACCAACAACTACCTAAACACGATTGCCGCAATTTTGTAGAGAAAGTATTTCTCGTTCTCGACGGCGAATTACCCGAGCAGGAACGCAACCTGTTCATCACCGACATACAGCGATGTAAGGGGTGTCTGGAACATTTTCATATCGAAAAAACCTTTAAGGAATTTTTGGTAGCCAAAGTTTCACGAAAGGAGTGTACGGAAAAACTGAAAAACGATATTATCAATCAAGTGAAAGCGGAGCAAGATAAAGCTTAAGGCGGGAATAGGAAATCATCTACACAAACCACACATACTTTTATAGGCGTATTTTATTGTGAGATCAGAACTGAAAATAAATAAATGTTTCGGCATTATTTCTTCCCAATAGAACAATGAGTGTTATCACAGTAAATAAAAAAAGATATTTGTATTTATAATTAAAATCTCTTCTCATAAATACGGAGAATACAAATAAAATACTTACAAAACAACAAATTATAAAATCATAACTCGAAAAGCCATTTAATATATTTCTGATATTGAAATTAAAATCAGTGAATAATTTTTTATAAAATAAAACGGCTTCACTAAATCCTCTTACGCGAAATACCACACCACTTAATAATAGCAAGTGAAAAGTCCAGACAGTTAGAAATATTTGTCCTGCAGCAGATTTAAATTTGGGTAAAAAAGTAATCCTTTTGTAAACAGCCTGTAAAACTGCAATTATTCCGTTTATCAATCCAAACACCACAAAATTCAAACTTGCTCCATGCCATATCCCTATCAATAAAAAAATGATAAGGGTATTCAAATAAATTCTCCAATAAGCTGTAACGCCTTTGTTTAAAGGCATAAACACATAATCACGGATCCATAATGTAAGTGTGATATGCCAGCGATTCCAATATTCTGCTATACTTTTCGATAAGTAGGGCCGATTAAAATTTTCACTGAGTTTTATTCCGAATAATCGCGCAGTTCCAATTGCAATATCACAATATCCGCTAAAGTCGGCATAGAGTTGCACTGCAAAAAATAATAATGCGATATATAATTGCGCTCCATTTGCAGTTGTAATATCCCCAAAAGAAAAATTCACAAATTGTGCAACAGTGTCGGCAACAACAACCTTTTTAAAAAAGCCCCAGACAATACGTATTATTCCGTATTCAATATCTTTTTCTTCTAATTTTGCAGGTTTTTTAATTTGTGGTAAAAGATCGTTTGCTCTTTCAATAGGTCCTGCTACCAATTGCGGAAAAAAGGAAACATATAAAGCAAAATATCCGAAATTATTTTCCGGTTTTATTACTTTTCTATATACATCAATAAGATAACTCAACGATTTAAATGTATAAAAAGAGATCCCGATCGGCAATAATAAAGCACTGGTATTAAATACCGATCTATTTTCACCAGTAAACAGGGAAGAAATGGTCTCGTTAAAAAAATTGAAATATTTAAAAAAAAATAAAATACCCACATCGGCAATTACTCCGATTACCAAATATGTTTTTCTTTTTTGTTTATTTGTTTCCTTACTAATTAAAAAACTTAGTGACCAGCAAATAAAGGTGGAGCTGAGAAGAATTAAACCATACGACGGTTCAAAACACATATAAAAAAAGTAACTTGCAGCTAAAAGCAGCACCCAACGGAAACGAAAAGGCAGTAAATAGTACAGCAGGATCGTTAACGGAAGAAAAATTAAAAATTGTAATGAGTTGAAAACCACAGGGGTAAATCTCTCCAAAATTATTTATATATAAAAATTTATATAATATTGTCCGATGAATCGCGAAGAGATCAGAACTGCAATAACGGGAATATTCAGTAAGGTTTTTAAGGAACCGGAATTAGTTTTGAGGGATGAATATTCTGCAACCGATTTTGAGAAATGGGATTCCATTAACAATATGATAATTATGGCGAGAATAGAAAAGCTACTTGGTATCAGCATTGAAACTGCCGAACTGATAGAAATTAGGACTGTAGGGGATCTGTTATCTTTAATTGAAATAAAATTAACCTGACATGGAGATACGGGGTTTGAAAATGCAAGATCTATGGGGGGTAGAAATTATTTCCACCGCATCTGCTTTTCCCTCACCCGGAAGATTTGTTGACAATGCCGAAATACATCAAATGCGATTTGGTAAAAACTGGGAATCTGTTTTCAGAGAAAAAAATTATAAAACAGATTTTATAGAAAATGAACTTGGTTACCAGGATCGTTATTGGACGCATACACCAGGAACTCCCATCATACATTCAGAATTAAATTCCGCCGACCTGATGGAAGCCTCAGCAAAAAAGGTTTTGGAAAAATCGGATATTGATCCTAAAGAGATCGGATTATTTATCGCCGTAACTGTTACTTCTCCAAAATACACCAATAGCATGGGAACATTTGTAGCCGGAAAATTAGGATTACAATGCCCTTCATTCGAAATTAAAACAGGTTGCGCATCTTCCCTTTACGCGATCATTTTAGCTGCGCAATTTATCAATTCCGGAACTAAATATGTGTTGATCGCATCAGGTGAAACTCCAAGTAAGGTAACAGGTACAGATACCAATTTATTATATGCAGTGGGCGATGGAGGTGCAGCAGTAATTTTGAAAAAAACGGAAGATGAAAATAAAGGTATAATCACCGGGTTTTTGGGAAGTGAAGGAAAATATTCAGGAACCATGGGAACACCCGGATTGCTGCCGCCAAATCAGGAAGATCTCGATAACAATGCATATTTTATGCATATGGGAAAAGAAAGCGCAGATTTTATTGCAGATCTGTGGAAGGTAATACCAAATATTTTATATCAGAATTCCGGTTTGGATGAAAATGCAATTGATCTTTTAATTCCGCATCAGGTTAATAATAAATTGCTTAATTTAGTAATTAATGCTTCCGGGATTTCCAAACAAAATACCATCGACCTCATCGCTAAATATGGCAATTGCGGATCAGCATCAATTTTGATCGCTTTGGACCACGCGTTTGAAAATAATAAAATTAAAAATAACAATTCTATTATGTTGGTAGCAGTTGGTGGTGGAGTATCTTATGGAGGATTAATTTTAAATACATAAAATGAAAGGTATTGGTGTTAAAATATTAGGTGTGGGTTCTTATTTGCCGGGAGATCCTGTTTCTAATGAGGAATTAAAAAAAAGATATGCACTTGAATTTAATGCAGAGATGGTGCACAATAAAATAGGAATTCACACGCGTCATATTGCGCCGGATAATATTGCAACCAGTGATGTTGCAGCGGAAGCGGCTAAAATTGCATTACAAAGGGCCGGAATTAAAGCAACCGAACTAGACCGAATTTTATTGGGAACTTCTACGCCCGACTATACAAATACTGCTGCATCATGCAATGTGCAATTTTTATTAGGCGCAAATTGTCCGGTAGGCGATACCTCTGAAAGTTGTGCAAGTTTTATTTATGCCTTAGACCATGGAATTCGTCTTATACAAACAGGATTAAAATATGTATGTGTAATTGGAGCAGATATTAAAACGCGATTTGTTAGAAAAGATGATCCTGTATTTTGTCCCATTTTTGGTGACGGCGGGGGTGCATTTATTTTAGGCGCCTGCGATCCTGATGAAGGCTTTATGGTGAGTGAATTATTTGCTGATGGATCAGGATTAAAAAATATTTATGTGCCGGCAGGTGGATCGGTTATGCCTGCAAGTGTTGAAACTGTAACAAAAGGATTACACGGAACCGTGATGACCATCTCCGGAAAAAAAATGGTGGAAATATCGGTTAAATTAATGGCAGATATTGCCGAAAAAGTTTGTAATAAATATGGAATTAAACCGGAAGAGGTAGATATATTTATTCCACATCAGGCAAATTATTTAATAATGAAAGGAGTTGCTGAAAAATTGGGAATACCACTTTCGAAAATGGAAGTAAGTATTGATAAGGCAGCAAATTCAATAGCAGGAACATTGCCAATAACATTTACACAAGCATTTGAATCAGGAAAATTAACACCGGGAAAAATTGTATTAATGACAACAGCAGCATCCGGTTACGCAGGCGGTGCTGCAATTTATAAAGTACCCGCATGACAAAGAATTCGCAAAAATATGCATTGGTGACCGGTGCCGGAAATGGCATCGGTAAAGCAATTTGTGAACACCTCGAAAAAAAGAGTTATCATATTATTGCTGTATCCAGAAATGAAAAACATTTAGAGGAAATAAAAAAGGACCTTAAAAACACAGCCCATTTATTTTTTTGTGCGGATCTGATCACTAAAAGAGGGTGTGCGGCATTATTGGAATTTTTACAACAAAACACAATGCCTCATGTTGTAATTAATAATCTCAGAACCCATTCTGAAAGAAAAAAATTGATCGGTTTATCTTCTGCTATTGTCGATATTAATGTAAAGGAAAATATCGACCATCTGCTGGTAATTATGAAACCGGTTCTTGAATTTCAACGGGAACAAAAGTTCGGAAGATGGGTCGGCGTAGGTAGCATGTCGAATTATTTCGGAGTTCCGGGAATGACAATTTATAACCTGCAAAAATCAATACTGGAACAACTGATGAGAACGCTGGCAACAGAGGAAGGGAAACACGGTATTACTGCAAATATGGTTGTGCCCGGATTAATTTCCACTCCATCGGTACTTGAAAATTATTCAAAAGAAGAATTTGATCTCCGGTCCAATCAAAATGTATTACAACGCATTGGTACCCCCGACGAAGTAGCAGCGGCAGTGGCATTTCTTGCAAGTGAAGAAGCATCTTATATTACTGGAATTACTTTACCGGTAAACGGTGGAAATCATCTCGCCTGGCACTTCTTATGACCATGATAAATAATTACCGATATATTTTACAACACAGGGCTGAAACACATCCTGAACGAGTTGCCTTGATCTATAAAGAAGAACAGATCAATTATGCTCAATTAAATGTATATGCAATTGAAGCAGCAAATTGGCTTGCTCAAAATGGAATTATGAAAGGAGATAGAATTGCCTTTCTCGATTTTAATAATAAAAACTATGTTCATCTTATTAATGGATGTTTAATTAGCGGAGTTGTGCCGGTTTCTATCAACTGGCGATCTACTTCCGAAGATATCAATTTTATTTTGAAAGACGCCGGATGTAAATTGATATTATATGGTGTAAGTTTTACGAATTTAATTGGTCCGGCTATTTCTGACATTACAATAGAATCAAATACTATTGATGATATCAGTAATAATATTTTTAAAGAAAATAGTTCGGTTAAATTATCGCTTCCATTTGTTGACGAAGAAGATCTTGCATTATTGATCTATACCTCGGGAACAACCGGTAGGCCAAAAGGGGTGAGGATAAGTTATAACAATATCTTTCAAATGTATTTATCGCTCAGAAATGAAACACCGCTTTTCGGACCGGCATCCGTTAACCTGGTTGCAGGACCCTGGTATGCAATTGTTGGGATCGGATATTTTGTTTTTGGAATTTATACAGGATGCACCAATGTGTTGTTACAATATTTTGATCCCATAGAAACCTGTGCTTTGATAGAAAAATACAAGATCACCAATGCCTTTCTTGCACCGGTGATGATGCAGGTTATTTGTGGTTTGGATGAAATTGAAGAATATGATCTCAGCTCCTTGCAAAATATTCAATACGGAGGTTCACCAATACATGCAGAACAATTATTGTTGTGTTATAAAACCTTTAATTGTTATTTCACGCAAGGTTATGGCTTAACGGAAACAAGTGGCATAGCAACGGTTTTGCGGTTCGATGATCATGAAAAAATATTGTTGAATGATGATCCTGAACACAAAAAATTATTGCGTTCTGCAGGTAAACCTTATCCGGGAGTGGAAATAAAAATTATAAATGAAATTGGAGAAAATAGTACTTTCGGAAATATTGGTGAAGTTTGTTTAAAAGGAAAAGTTATTGCGCAGGGATATTGGAAAGCAACAGGTGAAAATGAAAAAATATTTCAGGAAGATGGTTGGTTGTTAACCGGCGACATGGGGTATATTGATGAGCAGGGATATTTATTTTTAGTGGACAGAAAAAATGATCTTATTATTTCAAAGGGAATAAATATTTATCCCGCTGAAATTGAATTGGTGTTGAATCAACATCCGAAAATAAAGGAATGTGCTGTTATTGGTGTTCCGCACGAACTGTATGGTGAAAATATTTGTGTGGTGGCAGTGATAGAGAATTCCGATCTGCAGCTACCTGAATTGAGAACCTGGGCTAAAGATAAGCTTGCAGAATATAAATTACCGGCGCGTCTTGAAATTATAAAAGAACTTCCCAGAAATCCTACCGGAAAAATTTTGAGAAAGGAGTTGCGTGTTTTATTTAATTAATACCGAAAAGAAATTTTTTATTTAATTTTCCTGTCTATGAGAATTGTTGAACCAGGAACATTACCGCCAATTGGAGTTATTCCGGAATATATGTATGCTCAAGTTCTCCGTCAAAACAGATATGGTGAACCAATAAATGCCCTTCAAATTGAGGAAATAAAAATACCTGAAATAAAAGAAGATGAAGTTTTGGTTGCTGTGATGTCGGCGGGATTAAATTATAATTCTGTTTGGGCTGCAAAAGCATATCCGCTTGATATGATAGATCTCATGCAAAAACGCGGTGATTCTATCGATGATTTTCAAATTTTAGGTTCTGATTGTTCCGGGATCATATTTAAAGTAGGTAGTGCCGTTACCGATGTTCGTGTAGGAGATGAAATAGTGGTGCAAGGAGGATGGCATGATAAAAAGGAGCCACATAATCTCCGTGGAGGGGATCCCACGGTTTCCAAATCGTTTCGTGCTTGGGGATATGAAACTCAATATGGTGCCTACGCACAGTTTTGCATTGTGAAAGATTTTCAATGTCTTCCGAAACCAAAACATTTAAGCTGGGATGAGGCAGCAGTTTATATGGTTAGCGGAGTCACTGCTTATAGAATGCTCCATCATTATGCTCCACACACCTTAAAACCGAGTGATATCGTGTTGATCTGGGGTGCGGCGGGTGGTTTGGGCTCTATGGCAATTCAATTGGTAAAACATGCCGGAGCAATTTCTATTGGGGTCGTAAATTCGGAGGTGAAGCGCCAGTTTTGTCAAAATATGGGAACTTTGGCCCTGATTAGGTCAGATTATGAACATTGGGGGCCATTATTATCGGAGGACCTCAAGCCTGAAAATCAGCAAATTTGGAGGGGAAAGGCAAAAAAATTCGTAAATGACCTCCTGAATCTGACCGGAGGTCGGTATCCGAATATCGTTTTAGAACATTCAGGTGAAGATACTTTTCCCACCTCTTTATATATATGCGATAAAGAGGGAATGGTGGTAACCTGCGCTGGAACTTCAGGGTATATGGGTTCTTTTGATCTGCGATACCTTTGGTTGTACAACAAGCGGATTCAGGGCTCTCATTATGCAAATCGCGAGGAGTGTTTGCTTTTAAATGACCTTGTAATTAATAAAAAGATAAATCCGGTGTTGTCGGGCCATTCCTGCTTTCGCCAATTACCGGAAGCCTTGCAGGGGATGTCTGAAAACAAACTGCTTCCGGGAAGTATGGCGATCAGAATAGGACATTAACAATGAACTAACTAAGGTCATTTTTTGAGTGTAATAATTGTTTTAATTTTGAATCGTTCTAAATAGTGACGCTTTGATTCACTATTTATAGTGAATCTGCACAAGTAAATAACAAATTTTTATAATTTTAATATAATTATTCTTAAGATTGCACCGCACACACACTCGTTAATATTTCTACATGAAAAAGTTTTCCCGAAAGAAAAAGGCGTTGCCTTCTGATGGCTATATTGAAATCAAAGGCGACAAAATATCAGTTAATGATATCGTTTTCATCGCAACTAATAAAGGTAAATTAATACTCACCGACGATGAAAAAATAATTGATGGAATAAATAAGAGTCATCATTTTATTCAGCAAGCTTCTGCAAAAAGAAAACCTATTTATGGAGTTAACACGCCATTTGGTGGAATGGCAACACATATTCTGAGTCATGAAGAAACACAAAGACTACAAGATAATCTTTTATATTTTTTAAAAACCGGAACCGGCGAATTTTTGCAGGATAAATATGTTCGCGCTGCAATGGTAATTCTATGTAATGCATTAGTAAAAGGAACATCCGGAATTCGTTATAAAATTATTGAGCGATATGTTTTTTTCATAAATAATAATATCGTTCCACGGGTGCACGAATTAGGTTCAATAGGAGCGAGTGGCGATTTGGTTCCACTTTCTTATATAGCCGGTGCTGTTACAGGAAATGCCGAATGTTTTAAAGTGAAGCATAAAGGGTATGAAAAATCTGGTGTTGAAATTTGTAATGAATTCAATTTAGAACGCATACACCTGCAACCGAAAGAGGGTTTGGCACTGGTTAATAGTACAGCTATGCTAACAGCGATTGCTGTTTGTAATTTAAAAGAATTAAAAATACTATTTGCATTAACCTTACAAACACACGCATTAATGCTTCAGGCATTGATTGCCTCCGTACAACCATTCGATGATTTTATTCATCAACAAAAGCCTCATGAAGGACAATTATTTGTAGCAAATATCTTTAGAAATTTATTAAAAGGTTCATCACTTGTTCGTAAGAACGGAGAATTAATTGCAGGCGAATCCAGATTATACCAGGACAGATACTCCATCAGATGTATTCCACAATTTTTGGGACCGGTAGCTGATGGAATTAAAACGATAAATAAACAAATAGAAATAGAAGCGAATTCCGTTACTGATAATCCATTAATTGATCTGGAAAATTATCAGCTGATCCATGGAGGAAATTTTTTAGGAGAATATATCGCCATTGCCATGGATCAAGTACGACAATATATAGGATTGGTTTCCAAACATCTTGATGCACAAATTGCAATGCTGGTAATGCCAGAGTTTAACTCCGGATTGCCCTCGTCTTTGACCGGAAACAGCACAAATAATATTAACATGGGATTAAAGGGTTTACAAATAACAGCAAACTCCATCATGCCTATGTTGTTGTTTTATGGTAATAGTATTGCGGATAAATTTCCGACACATGCCGAACAATTTAATCAGAATATTAATAGTCAGGGATTTAATTCCGCTTTGCTCACAGCCAAATCATTAGATCTTTTTAGAAAATATATATCCATTTCCCTGGTCTTCGCTGTGCAGGCGGTGGATCTGCGGGTTAGAAAAATGGATAAGGATTTTATAGTTAAAGAACATATATCTCCTGAAACATATAAAGTTTATAAAGCGGTATTGGAGGTTTGTGGTAAACCCGAAAATGGAAAACAGCCTTTTATTTTTAACGATAATGCTCATCCGCTGGACGATTATTTAAAAAGAATTGAGAACGATATCAATCAAAACGGATTGCTCGAAGAGGCATGTTCTGAAACTTTAATGGATCTTGAACAATTGATTAATAAGGGTTGATTGTTATGAATGTAAGTAATTATTTAAGGGACAAAACATTTTCCCATCCTGATAATATTTTTATCAATGATATGGAAACAGATTTTTCTTTTTCCGAAATTGAAAAACTTGCAAATCAATTTTCAAATTTCCTCGTACAAAAAAATATTCTTAAAGGAGATCGTGTTGTTCTCCAACTTTACAATTCAATCGATTTTGTAATTCTTTACAGTGCCGTAATTAGATTGGGAGCAATAGTGGTACCTATTGGTGTTACATTAACATCAAGAGAAATTAACGCCATCTTAAAAGATTGCGATCCTCATTTATTCATCCGACATAAAGCTTTGCACAATAGTGAGGAGACCTTGTTTAAAAATGAAATAATTGTGTTGGATGAAATGGAGCTTTGTTATTCCAAAACCTTTAAAATTTGCAATGCATTTCCTGTTTCCTTCGATATTGTGGACTTGGATAACAACGACCCATTCGGAATTTTATATACATCGGGAACCACCGGCGAACCGAAAGGAATTTTATTGTCGCATGGCAATATTGATTCAAATATGAAGGCTGCACAAGAATGTTACCAGTCAACAATTAATGATAAAACAATTTTATTTTTACCCTTATCTCATTGTTTCGGCTTGAATGCAATATTAAATTGTATGATTTATAGCGGCACTTCCATATTTATAATACGCAGATTTAATTTGGATCAATTATATCAGACCTTACAAAAACAAAATATCACATTATTTTTTGCAGTTCCATTTGTTTATAATTTATTGTTAAAAAAATTAGCTGACAATTCAATATTTGATAAAACACCTTATTTTTTTTCCGCAGCATCCAAACTTGCTTTGGAAACCGAAAAAAGTTGGTTGCAGCGCTTCGGCAGACCAATATTTCAGGGGTACGGGTTAACAGAAACATCGCCGTTTGCAACATATGTACCTCGGGATAATTATATGCAAGGATCTGTTGGAATTCCTGTTAACGGTGTTGAAATAAAAATTGTGGATGAAAACGGAAATTCCGTTTCGGAAAATATAGCCGGTGAGATCGCAATAAAGGGGCCGAATGTAATGTTGGGATATTATAAACAACCTGAAACAACTTTTAAAGTATTGCAAGATGGTTGGTTTTATACCGGTGATATTGGTTTTGTAAATGAATTAAATCGTTTATTTATAGTGGACAGAATTAAGGATATGATCATAGTTAAAGGAGAGAATGTATATCCAAGTGAGGTGGAAAATGTGATATTGGAATTACCCTTTGTTGAGGAAGTTGCTGTGTATGGTGTAATAGATGATCTTCAGGAAGAAATTGTAAAAGCAAGAATAGTATTAAAACCCGATCATACAATTTCTGAAGAATTAATTATTGATCATTGCAAAAATAATCTTGCCAATTTTAAAGTGCCACAATACATCAGTTTTGTTGACTCTCTACCAAAAAGTCCATCCGGTAAGTTGTTAAAAAGGGTAATGCGGGAGGAGGAGGGGGGAGGAAGTAGTGGGCAGTGAGCAGTGGGCAGTTTGTAAGGTTTATAAATATAGCTCCGGGGAAAACTATTTTTTTTCCATTTTAAATGCAGCAAAAAAGGAGGGAGGAGAGAGGAAAAAGGAGAAAGGAGAGAGGAGTTTAAATTTCTTGCGAAATTTTTTGGGTGTAACGTTAGTGAGACCTTCGCTAAGAGCGAAAGCCTCACTTCCTCCGAAGTAAATCCCACCCTTTGTTTTCCTGATTCCTGATACTTGATACCTGATACCCAAAAGGAGAAAGGAGAGAGGAGAAA
>JBGAWP010000087.1:0-16859 GCA_044227505.1 Chitinophagales bacterium
GCCTTCTTTTTTTCAACCACTGGCGCAATTGCAATATCTCGTGAAAGGTTTCTTTATGATAGAACATGGAAAGATGATGTTCCTCCTTCAATACAGGTTCTTTTTTAATCATATCCATTCTTTTTTCCAATAATTTCAGGTCAGGAATATGGAGCCTGCCCTTCGACAAAATGGAACTGATCGGATTGATATCATTCGCAATAATATTTCTCCCTGACAATGCTGCTTCAATAATGGTAGTACCGCGACCGGAGAAGGGATCATACACAAAATCACTTTTTTTGCTGAAACGCTGAATAAAATATTCGGGTAAGGCCGGTTTAAAACATGCCCTATAGGCTATTTCATGCAAATTATTTCCTTGTCGCTGTCCGGAAGTCCAGAATTCACCGGTAAAAACGGGAATTATTATATTTTGAAAACGGATATTTGACTTAATGATCTTTGTTTCGTTCTTCATAAACCCTTCCTGCATGGAGAATAGCTCCAAAAATGCGCTTTTTTTTAGAAAGAATGCAATTTAGTACGTTTGATTTGGAAATTCAAAGTTAAATTGTAACATTTGCAACCAAACTCTAACTATGCCCTACGACAAAACACTCACATTTAATGCTTTAAGCGACATTACTTTCGACCCTTCAGCCGATGATATTAAGATAAAAGTCGGTGGAACTTTACTTGGTGCCATAAATAAAAATTTCCCTGTAACGATATTTATCACGGAAAGCGGAAGTACAAAAAGTATCACCTTAAAACAAATAGATCCCTCTGTTTTTACTACGGGAAATACAAACGATCTTGTAAAAGATACCATTGCCTATAACTATACCGATTTGCGGAACGATCTGCACATTGATGTTTGCAGCGGATCTTCCAATAAGTATAAAATAATTGGATGGGAGGAAGATCAGATCGGCCAAACCTGCACCGGATCAAGTGGATGTTCAAATTATTTTGAAATTTCAGCTGAATTAAATTTTAAAGCAAAGATCGAACAGGTTACCTATCCTAATGCTGTGATAAAATGGAAAATGGTTGTCAGATATTCCGGAGATGTAAAGACCAATGTAAGTCCTTCAAGTGCATTGTGTTATGCGGGTCTTTATTGTTATGCCTGTAATTGATCAATCATATTTATAAAAAATGGTTTCTGTTAATGGTTTATTTTCCATTTTACTCTTGCACCATGCGAGTGTTTCTGACATAAATACATAAATATTTTCAGGTGATTTATTTTTTATCAGTAAAAAATCATTAAACATTTGGGTAAATACCGGTTTTAATTCTCGGGTCGGCGATTTGATTATTTTTTTAATATAAGTGAAGAATAATTGATCAAATTCACTGAAATTTTTATCCTTTCGCATTGCACGCACTGTATTTCTGCACAAGGATTCTAAAAACACTAAGTTGCCCAATTCATAATGCAACACTATTTGCATTATTTGGGCTCCGTGTTGCAATTCTATCCTGGCTTTCGACTTTGTTTCAATTACACGTAAACAATGCACCAGCGCCCGTTCATATTCCTTCTTAATAAACAACATTATCATTATATTGTAATTATTGATCAAAATAAAAGTTTCCGTGATCAATTTTTTATGTGTAGTGCATACCTTTTCAAATTCCGCTATCACGCTTTCACTTAAATGGAATTTTCCGGTATTCATGATGTATAACAACTTATGGTGAATTACGGAAACTGCAATGGAAACCTCATCCTTGATCTTATCTTTCGGCAAATTATGGAGTTGATCAATTACCCGTTCAAACTCATCATAAATTCCAGCCTTATGTGATGCTGCCAGGTAATTTGCCAAAGCGTCAATATAATTATGATTAACATTAAATTTATGTTGCGGATAACTATCAAAAAGTTCAACTATTTTTTTGTTATAATCAAATTGACTCTTTACATCTTTATTGAATCTGCTCACCAGGTTTTGACTGCGTAAAAAGGAAATTTTTTCCATAAAGGTCTTTAATACTGAATAATCCTTTAAAAGATCATGGTCCTTATAAGCAGTAAATTCCTTCAATATCGCCTTATCATTTAATAATGGATCAATTATTAATTGTGCCCAAAGTGTATAAGCAATTCGACCTAATTCCGCTTCGTTATTTAAATGTTGCAGCACATTGACCTCCTCGCTATGAATTTCTTCCATTTTTTTTATTGGATCTCCACCGGTATATTTTAGTGCATACACCCGCTCTCTTTGAATTATTGCGAGCAGTAAATACATCAGATCGTGGGTATAAGCCAATTCTTTTGCGCGTTTCATTGTTTTTGCACGCATTCCTATCAATCCCTTTTCTGTATAAAACAATTCATCCTGTATCAGATCAAATACTTCCGAAGCTACATCCTTTTCAGAGCGGTAAAGTCGCATACTTTTCATGATCATATCATGCAGATACACCTTAGTGCGAGGTAATGCGTCGATCTCTGAACGAACTTTTAATTTCCTTTTAAGAAGATTTTCGTCATAGATATCCTCCTGACCATCCATCAGATCAAACACCTTTAAATACGATTTCGACTTTCCGGATCCCTGCCGGTCGGCAAAGAGCTTGAAATAACGTTTTTCACTTGCATTCAGTGATTTTATCAATAAAAAGAGGTCGTCACCCGGTAAGTTCATATCTAAACTGAAAGTTTTGTAAATATAAACACTAAAAACACTTACCTGAAAGTGAAAAGCCGACTTAATCATCTCGACACCATTTAATTCAATGTTTTCAATGGTTTTAAGCGAAAAATAAATTATGTTATTTTATATATGTGTGTTGGAAATTGTATAATATACCCAAATTTGGTTTCCCACCGCCCCTGTCTCAAAATACCTTTGGTTCTGTAATCAAAAAAACAACACGACTAATGAAAAACAAAGTGCACCAAATCGAAGCTGATCTTCTAAACCCAGTTGCATTCAGCGAACGTGAAACACAAATATTACAATTAATTGCGATCGGCAAAACCTCGAAAGAGATTGCGGATGAGCTTTTTCTGACAACCCACACTGTTGATTCACACAGGCGTAGAATGATCAAAAGAGTTAAAGCCAAAAACATTTTCGGAGTATTTAATTATACGATGCGTTTCGGCATTGTTAATCCGATGATATTCAGTGATCCTTATCTGGTTTAGTCCTGAAAAACACAAAAAAACACAAAACACCCTGCTATCCCAAATGCATTATTCTCACCTAAGGCTGTGAAACAAGGCCGCTCCTGATATGGAGCGGCTTTTATTTTTTATCGGGTCAAACGGTATATTTGCACCGATAAATGGAAATTTTTGAATACATATTTTATCTGGGTGTAATTAATATTGTTTTTTCCGCAGGTTGGAAATTATTAGCTACTATTATTTCCTCACTACTGAACGATATTGGAATCAATAAAGAAACTTCCTTTCTGGTTTTTAAAACACTGGGTTATTACATTCTTGTTTCTATGGCCGCCATGGTCACAGTTACACATATGGAGCAAACCTACAGCCTGGCAGCCATGGCTTACGCAATAACCGGAACTTTTGTAATTTATGCCACCATTGCCAGCAATCTTGAACGCAACAGATGGCGGGCAGTAATGAACTACGAAAGAAAACGCATTCGTGTAATGCGATTTGACGGATATTTATTAATGGCATGTATTGTATTGTTTATTGTTACGTTGTTAAAGCCCGAGATCGCAAATATTCCTCCGCACACCTGGATATTAACCACAATTGATAGGATCTTTAACACCTCTATCCTGAAATACATCATTGGATTTTTTGCATTCTTTTATATGCTTAATATCATTTTCAGAGGAATTAAAGCATCTGATGAAGTATTTGCGCTCCTTTTTAATCGCAAACGCAACAAGACTTCGAGCGGAACGAATACTGATGATGGAAATTTTACTGATTATGAAGAAGTAACTGATGACAACACCACACTTCCAAAATAATATTATTCACCCTGCCGTTTAGTTAAAAACCCAAATGGTAAAAACTTTATTTTTCCTGTTAACCTGCATTACCTGTCAAAGTATATTTGCGCAGCAGGTGCAATGGGCTTCATCGGTTGTGCGATTTTCAACGGAATATTCGAGAACACAATACTCTGCTAAACAAGTAATCGGAAAACCCAACAAATTACCTGCTTCAGGCGAAAGTTTAGTAGCGTGGGCGGCATCTACTCCCGATAATCCCAATGGTGAGTTTATTCACGTTGCCTTTGCTAATCCACAGAAAGTAAAACAGATCGGTATCGGAGAAAATAATTGTCCGGGCTCCGTTAAAGAAATTATTTTATTTTCTACCGATGGGAAAAAATATTCCGTTTATAAAAATGATACTATTACTCCTCAATTCACATCCGGTGGAAGAATATTCAGAGTTTTTATTCCCCTTACCGATTACCTGGTGAGTGAAGTAAAAGTGGTATTAAATACCAAAGCAATTCCAGGTATGAATCAAATAGATTGTATCGGGATCTCCGAATATGATGAACCCATAAAAGCTAAAATTAATGAGGCAATCTACACTGAAGAAGTGCCGGATCCAGAAAACCTGGGTCCCGCTGTAAATTCCAATGCCGACGATATGTTCGCATTTATTGCTCCGGATGGAAAAACATTATATTTTGCACGAAAAAATTACATCGAAAATACCGGTGAAGCGTTGCGTGATGATATTTACGTTTCCTTCCTCGAAAATGGAAAATGGACGCAGGCTAAAAATATCGGCAAACCTTTAAATAATGATCAACACAATTATGTATCCTGGATCAGTCCGGATGGCAATAATTTATTACTCGCAAATAATTATGAAAAAGTTAAACAGGATATCTCTATCTCCAGAAAAAATGATAAGGAATGGTCGTTTCCAAAAGCATTAAAAATTAATGATTTTTATAATGACAATGAATTTTCCTGTTACCATATGAATACTGAGGGCAATGTAATTTTGATGAATATTGTCCGGCCTGATACTTACGGCGACATGGATATTTATGTCAGCCGACTGCAACAAAACGGAGTGTGGACGGAACCTAAAAATATTGGGAACACCATTAATTCTGCCGCTGTGGAAGGAAGCGTATTTATTGCGGCGGATAATAAAACTATTTATTTTGCTTCCAATGGAATAAGTGGTTATGGCGGTTACGATATGTTCATGAGCAAACGCCTCGATGATACATGGATGAACTGGAGCGAACCGGTAAACCTTGGAAAAAAAATAAATTCCTCAGGTCATGATTATTATTATACTATTCCGGCAAGCGGCGATTACGCTTATTTTTCCTCTACAAATAATTCTTATGGAAAAGCGGATCTTTTTCGCATTAAATTACCGGAGATCTTACAACCCGAACCGGTTACCTTAATGAAAGGAAAAATAATCGACGCCGAAACAAAAAAAGAGATCAATGCGGAAATAGAATTCGGAGGATTAATAAGCGAAGAACCTAAAGGAATTGCAACAACAACAGAAGGGGGATATCAGATCATTATTCCGGAAGATAATTATAATGTTACCATTAAAAAACCCGGGTATTTTCCTGTGACTAAAACACTGGAAGAGAATTTGGATTTTGAAGAACAGGATTATAATACGGAAGATGAACTGGAGACCATAAAACACGATATCAAAACGGAATTACGTGCTGAAATAAAAACCAAACCACTTTCAGAGGAAGAAATTATTAAGGAAGTAAATAAACGTGTAGAAGAGGAATTAACCTCCACAACAACAATTGAAAAAGATAGCATCATCAAGGAAATTTCTGAAGAATTAAAAACCACGACAGATACACTTTACACGGAGGTAACTGAAAATATTGAAATGATTCCTATTCGTGCGGGCACCATTATCAGGCTTGACAATATATTCTTCGAGGCAAATAAATCAGATCTTATGGATGAATCGTTTGTAGCACTTGATGAAGTAGTGGAATTTTTAAAGAGCAACCCGAATATTTATGTAGAAATCGGCGGACATACCAACGGATTACCCAACGATGACTTTTGTTTTAAATTATCCAATGCCAGAGCTAAAAGCGTGACAGAATATCTTATTTCAAAGGGTTTAAAACCCGATCACATCACCTGGAAAGGATATGGCAAAACAGAACCAATAGCTGATAACGCAACTGTTGCAGGCCGCAAAAAAAATCAACGGGTGGAATTAAAGATCATCAGTGTTGAATAATAGATCTGATTTTAAGGATGATTAAGCCAGTATTTCCCGATAATTTCTATTTATATCCGCACAAACAATTATTTTAGCCCTTCTAAAGAATAAACATGTCTTCAAAAATCATATATCATATATCAACTCCACATCCACATACCCATTATTTTGACGTGGTACTAAATTTAGAGGGTGCATCGGAAATAACCACCGACCTTCAAATGGCCGTTTGGACTCCCGGTTCTTATATGGTGAGGGAATATGCCAAAAATGTTGAACAAATTAAAGCGTATAGTGAAGAAGGGAATGAATTACCTGTGGAAAAATTAAATAAAAACAATTGGCGTGTTAGTAATGCAGGAAAGAACTTCAATTTTCAATACAAAGTATATGCCTTTGAAGAAACAGTGAGAACAGGATTTTTGGACGAATCACATGCTTCCATAATTCCGGCTGCTTTATTTATTTATCCGGTTGTGATGGATGTTCCGATATTCCTTCAATTTAATCCGCACAGCTCCTGGAAAAATATCTCTACTTCTCTTGAAATGGTTGACAATGATCCCTGGAAACGTTACGCTCCTAACAGAGATATATTAATTGACAGCCCGGTAGAAATAGGCAATCACAGCATTCATAAATTTATGGTAGCCGGAGTAGAACATGAATTGGCAATTTATGGTGATGGAAATTATAATGCTGAAAAAATAGAAGAGGATATAATCAAGATCATACACGCGGAGGTTTCTGTTTTCGGTCATCATCCTTGTACAGATGATAAATTTTCCAATAAACGCTACGTATTTATTTTACAAAACAGCAATAACGGCAGAGGTGGATTAGAGCATCTGAATTCAACCAGTTTAATTTATAAACGATTGGGATATACACCCGAAAGCAGTTATCAGGAATTTATCAGTTTGGTGAGCCATGAATATTTTCATCTCTGGAATGTTAAACGCCTTCGACCAGCAGCTTTAGGGCCATTTGATTATGCATCGGAGAACTATACAACATCACTTTGGATAGCGGAAGGATTTACAAATTATTACGATGATATTATTTTGCGCAGAGCAAATATTATATCCGAACAAACCTATCTGGAAATAGCTTCAAAAAATATAAACGACGTGGAAAATGCTCCGGGAAATGAAATTCACCCGGTTGGTCACGCAAGTTTTGATGCATGGATAAAATATTATCGCCAAAATGAAAATTCCAATAACGCGCAAGTGAATTATTATACCAAAGGTGGAATACTTGCTATGTTATTGGATATGCAGATCATAACCTATTCAAATGGCTCACACTCTTTGGATGAAGTAATGCGTGAGGCCTATGAAACCTTTTATTTAAAGGAAGATCGCGGGTATACGGAAGCAGAATTTAAATTAATTCTTGAGAAATATACCGGAACAGACCTCACCTCTTTTTATTCCGACCATGTTTTTGGCACAACTGCAATAAATTATCAAAAATATTTGGAACCACTCGGACTTTCCTTAGAGAATACCATAAAAGACAATATTGAAACCGACCTCGGTTTAATAATTAACGATAAAAATACCATCACCCAAATAAGAAAAAATTCTGCTGGGGAAAAAGGAAAATTAAACGTAAATGATGAAATCATTGCCATCAATAATTTTAGATACACTCCTACCCTTCTATCAACTCTGACTGAGAATATGCTTGCCGGTGCATTTTTGATCGCAATAGTAAATCGCGGGGGAATTATACAAAGTTTCGAAATACAATTACAAAAAACAACTAAAGTAAATTATAAAATTACTGCAAGCAATTCCAGTTCTGAAGCTCAGAAAAAATTATATGCAAAATGGTTATGCTTAAATTGATCAATTGTTGTTTATAAAATAAAATTGCACGCAAAGCCGCAAAGTCGCAAAGGGACAACCAATTCTAATTAACAACTCGGCCGGCATAAAGAAAATACATCTGTTTAAATAATATCATGATAATCTACATCCCACAACTTTGCGCCTTTACGTGAAATAGAATTTACAGTTGTTTAATTACTGTATTCGCATCACTTTGCGCTGTAGGCAAGATAGTAATTTCCTCCAAATTAACATGCGCAGGTCTGCTTGCAGCAAAAAACACCACATCTGCAACATCCTCCGGTTTTAAGGCATCATAACCGGCATAAATATTTTTAGCTTTTTCTTCGTCACCTTTAAATCGCACAATACTGAATTCTGTTTCTGCTAAACCCGGAGAAATATTTGTCACCTTAATTCCATAAGGTAAGAGATCCATGCGCAAACCTTTGCTTAAGGCAGTTACTGCATGTTTGGAAGCACAATAGATATTGCCCATTTTATACACTTCCAATCCTGCCAAAGAAGAAATATTAATAATATGACCCGATTTTCTATCCATCATCCCGCCAACCAAAAATTTCGTAACATACATTAATCCTTTCAAATTGGTATCTATCATCGTTTCCCAATCTTCGATATTGCCATCCTGAAAAAGATCACGACCAGCTGCTAGTCCGGCATTATTTATTAAAACATCAATATTTTTCCATGTACCTGAAAGTGTATTTATTTGGTTTTCCACATCCATTTTATCTCGCACATCAAATACGAGTGCAATCACATTTACTCCATACCTACTTTCAAGGTCAGCTTTTAGATTTTCTAAACGGTCTCCTCTCCTTGCACAAATTATAAGATCATATTGATGTGCAGCAAATTTTTCGGCACAGGCCTTTCCGAATCCTGAACTGGCTCCTGTTATAAAAGCGATTGGCATAATTAAAGAATTTAAATGGCAAGATTAATTAATATTCGGGAATACTCTTTAAACATATTCATGTTGGTCTTTGTAAAAATTACATTCATCTGATTTTTTTGCGGCTTAATCGCGTGTTCTTTGAATACACCAAAAAAGCGTTGTTTCTTTGCAAAATATAATCAACAAATTTTCGTCAGATTGGTTATTCAGATGAACAGGCAACTATGAAAAAAATATTTACCCTTATTGTATCCCTTGGAATTATCACCTTAACATTTGCTCAAACCACCATCACTGGCAATGTTTCCGACACAAAAAAGGAAAAATTGCCCGGCGCTAATATTATTTTAAAAGATACTTATGATGGCACAACCTCCGATTCCGTTGGTAATTTCTCCTTCACTACCTATGAAACAGGCACACAGGTACTTATAGTGTCCTTTATTGGTTATGAAAATTATACCGATACCATTAAACTTACCTCCTCCACATTAAATTTGGACATTGTCCTAAAAGAGATGTTCAACGAATTGAATGCCGTTGTGATATCTGCAGGAGCATTTGAAGCAAGCGATGAAAAAAAGAACACCATTCTTAAGCCATTGGATATAGTTACAACCGCAGGTGCGGAAGGAGATATTTACGGCGCTCTGGAAACACTGCCCGGAGCCAGTAAGGTAGGGAACGACGACGGGCTTTATGTTCGCGGTGGCAGTGATTATGAAACAAAAACCATCATTGACGGGATGCCGGTGAACAACCCCTATTTTTCCACTGTTCCCGATGTTCCATCGAGAGGAAGATTTCAGCCATTTATGTTCAAAGGAACAGTTTTCAGCACCGGTGGATATTCTGCTGAATATGGCCAGGCCCTATCTTCTGCTGTAATTTTAAATACGGAAGATATGCCCGAATACAGTGCTTCCGGAGTAAGCTTGGCGCCCATTTTTCTTGGCGCATTTCATACCCAAAAATTTAATAAAGACAGAACTGCTCTGGGTGGAGGCATTAATTATACTAATCTGGCACTTTTTGATGAAGTATATGATCCTGCAACTTTTGAGTGGATAAATAGTGTGGAAGCAGTGGATGGAAGTTTATTTTTCAGACAAAAAACTTCTCAAACAGGCTTATTAAAAGTTTATTTCCAGAAAGAAAGTTCAAATTTTAGTCTTCGTACACCCGATATCGATAGTTTGCCTCAAACGGATGATATAGAGTTGGGAAATGACTACAATTATTTTAATGCATCTTGGCGCGAATTATTAACGGATAAATGGGGCGTTACCGCCGGTGTGAGTTACAGTAAAAATAATGATGATATTGTTATAGATGGTTTTGATGTTGGAAGAGCTGATGAATCGTATCAGGCAAAAATCACCTTTAATAATGAGATCACTAAAAAAATAAAAATTCGTTACGGTGCCGAATATCAGAATCAACATTTCGAACAGAATGCGGGGGTGCTAAATTTCGGTATAGACGACGATTTTTATGGAACATTTGTAGAGAGTGATATTTTTATCACAAATGATATCGCCGGAAGAATTGGCGTGCGGGGAGAATATTCGGAAGCGCTTGGGGAATTTAATCTTGCACCGCGAGTATCACTGGCATATAAAACAAGCAAAAATGCACAGATATCTTTCGCTTATGGTGATTTTTATCAAACACCGCAGCCAAATTATTTATATGTGGTGGAAACCAATCCTTTAGCGTATGAAAAAGCAACACACTATATTTTAAATTATCAGTATATCACGAATGAGAGAACATTTCGTATTGAGGGATATTATAAAAAATACGACGATCTGATAACACAGGATTCCTTTGACATCGAGAATTTTTATTTCGATTATTCCAATCAGGGATATGGATATGCGCGGGGGATAGACCTGTTTTACAGAGATAAAAAATCGATCAAATATGCCGATTTCTGGGTCTCCTATTCCTTTCTCGATACTAAAAGAAAATTCTCCGATTATCCTGAAGAAGTTACACCTACTTTTGCTGCACAAAACATATTAAGTTTGGTATATAAACATTATATCCCTTCTATCAATACACAAGTTGGAGCCACCTACAGGTATATAAGTGGATGGCCCTATTTTAATCCTAATTCTGAAGAATTCCTCAGTGATGTTTCTCCTGATCTGCATAATCTGGCTTTAAATGCAAGTGTACTTACAAGTTTATGGGGCAACTTTACTGTGTTCTTTATTTCCTGGGATAATGTTTTGCAAATGGATCAGATTTACGGTTATCAATATTCTGCAAATGGGGAAAATATGCTGGTGAGTGAAGCTCCGGTAAAGAGTACTTTATTTTTCGGCATATTTATGTCGATACTGTATGGTGATGATCGAAGAGTGAATGATATTGATATTGATAAATCGGCAGAGTAATTGCTATGAATTATTTTCATTTTAAAAAGACGCATTTATTTTCGGAAATAAACATCAAAATATAAATAACATCAAAACAATAAATTATGAAAAAATTACTATTCATTTTTACCCTAACCCTAACAGCTTCAACAGTATTTGCACAAAGTGCGAAATATAATGATGCCATGACAAAAACACTTGCCGAAATGGATACCTTAAAGTCAGGTGATCAGTTTATGGCAATTGCAAATAAATTCGAACGCATTGCAATGGCAGAAAAAAATATGTGGTTGCCCTATTATTATTCAGCACTGGCACGTTGCACAGCAGTTTTTATGTACAACGACAATGCAAAAACTGATGCTATACTAGATGTTGCTGAAAAACATGCAAAAATTGCAGATTCTCTTCAACCTAAAAATTCGGAAATACTTGTTTTGAGAAGCATGGTCTTAGGCGGGCGCATCATGGTTGACCCGATGACGCGCGGTCAGTCGTTAGGAATGCAAAGTATGATGGTGATGAATGAGGCAATGCAAATAGATCCTACAAATCCAAGAGCCTACTTTATGTTGGGGCAATCATTATTTTATACACCTCCTCAATTTGGGGGCGGAGTGGAACAAGGATGCGCAATGTTTACCAAATCGAAGGCGAATTTTGCAATTTTTAAACCTGCAAGTGCTTTACACCCGAACTGGGGTGAGGATCAGGTGGATCAGATGTTGTTGCAATGCTCACCGGCAAAAGATCCTTCTACCGGAGGGGAAAAGGAATAAAAATCTATTGATCTCAACAAAGATCCCACCTGAAAACGGGATCTTTGCTTTGATACGCTATCAAAATCATTTCAGTGTAAAAATTAGTTATAAACTTTGTTAAGGTTTATAAATAATCTCAGTAATTGTTACCTTTGGTAGATAAACCTTTTAATCAAAAATTATGAAAAAAATTTACCTTTCATTACTACTAGTTCTCGGAATTGTAGTTTTAAGCAACACGAATGCTAAAGCTCAGCTGGAGAACGGAACCATAGCACCTGATTGGACCTTAACGGACATCAATGGAGTGCAGTGGAACCTTTACACTTTGCTTGACGAAGGCAAAAGTGTATTTCTTGATTTTTCTGCTGTATGGTGTGGCCCTTGCTGGAGTTACCATAACACAGGTAATTTGGAAACCTTATATGAAGATTACGGACCTGACGGAACTAATGAAGTTATGGTTTTTTATATTGAGGGCGATGGTGCCAGCACAATGGATGAATTAAATGGTATTGGCGCAGGAACACAAGGCGACTGGGTGAGTGGAACTGGTTATCCAATTATACTTACACATGCAGGTGATCCAAGTTACGCAGTGGTTTCTGACTATGAAATTGCTTATTTTCCTACAATCTATCGCGTTTGTCAGAATAGGATCATTGAAGAAGTAGGTCAGGTTTCAACTGCCGTTCTTTATGCATCAATTGACGATTGTGCTTCTGCATCTGTAAATGTTGACCCTAGTATTCTTACTTATGACGGACCTGTTATTGGTTGTTCTGAAGTAGATCTAGAAATTACTATCCAAAATATGGGTTTTGATCCACTAACAGCTTGTACCATCACAGCTTTTGAAGGTGCAACCGAAATTGCTTCTGTTGATTGGACAGGTAACCTTACCACTTATCAGATCGATAACGTGAACTTAGGAACTGTAACTTTAACCGATGCAAGTACCGATATCGAAATCCGCATCACTTCCGCAGATGATAACGACTTGAATAACAGCATAGAAACTACTATTACCTACGAAGATGATGTAACTGTTGTGATACACCTTGAGGTTAAAACTGACGATTATCCAACTGAAACCCGCTGGGAACTTATAGATGAAAGCACCGGTGATGTGATTGCTGAAGACGGACCTTATTCAAACGGTGATAAAAATGAGATCGTTTATGATGAAGATATTACCTTAAACGGAGTTGGTTGTTATACATTCACATGTTACGATTCATACGGAGATGGTCTATTAGGAGCTGCTTACTACAAAATATTTTCTGCTGACGGTGGTTTGATCACTTCCGGCGGCGAAAATGTTGGATTTGAAAAATCTGATGCATTAAAAGTGAATGATGAAACTGCAATTGAAGATATTGCTGCTTTAAATGGAGTTTCTTTATATCCAAACCCGGCAAATACTTCTTTCACTTTTGATATCACAATGAATCAAACTGCTGAAGTTGCTATTTCTGTTGTTGATATGTATGGAAAAGTGATCGCAAACATTGCAAATTCTGCTTTGGTTGCCGGAACACACTCTTTTGAAGTATCTACTGAAAACATGGCAAATGGCATTTATTTTGTGAAAATGACTGAAGGCGGAAATAACGCTGCTGTTAAATTCACTGTTTTCCATTGATTTCAATCAAACTACAATACACAAAACTCCTGCGTAAAACCAGGAGTTTTTTTTATGTTAAATCTTACTAAAGACGCATTTCTCCACAAATAAATGTATACACATTTAAATTTGGATATAAATATTATCCTTATATTTGTTATCTAATAAAACTCTTATGATGAAAAAATTCCTCTCTATTATCCTCCTGTCTACTTCCCTTTTACTGATCAGCAATGTGGCTGAAGCTCAGTTAGAAGAAGGAAGCATAGCACCTGATTGGACACTTACCGATATTAATGGTGTTCAATGGAACCTTTATACGATATTAAATGAAGGCAAAAGTGTATTTCTTGACTATTCGGCTGTTTGGTGCGGGCCTTGCTGGAGTTACCACACTGGCGGAAATCTTGAAGCTTTGTATGAAGATTACGGTCCGGACGGAACAAATGAGGTAATGGTATTTATGATAGAGGGCGATGGGTTCAGCACTATGGATGAATTAAATGGTATTGGTGCAGGTACGCAAGGCGACTGGGTTACCGGTACTCCTTATCCAATTATATTAACACATGTGGGAGATGCAAGTTATGACGCAGTAAGTGATTATGAGATCGCTTATTTCCCTACTATTTATCGCATTTGTCCTAACAGGGTTATTAAAGAGGTTGGTCAGGTTTCTGAAACTGTTCTTTATAACTCTATTGCAAGTTGCGAAGTTGCAAGTGCTTCTGTTGATCCAAGTATCATGTCGTATACCGGCGAAACAGTGGGTTGTTCAGAAGTGGAATTATCTATCAATATGCAAAATATGGGTTTCGATCCACTTACATCATGTACTATTAAAGCTTTTGAAGGAGCAACTGAGTTATTATCTTACGATTGGACAGGTGATCTAAGCATTTATGAAATGGAGGAGATCGTTATCGGTTCCATTACTTTAACAAGTCCCGAAGCAGATATCGATATTGAAATCACATCACCTGATGATATCACTGATAATAATTCCGTTTCAACAACCATTAGTTATGAAGATAATATCAGCATGGTAATTCACCTTGAATTTAAAACAGATAATTATCCTACACAATTGCGTTGGGAAGTTATAGATGAAAGCACCGGTGATCAGATCTACGAAGACGGTCCTTATACTAATGGCGATAAAAATGAAATTGTTTTTGATGAAGATCTTACCTTACCGGGTTTAGGATGTTATACATTTAATTGTTTCGATACAGGTGGTGATGGTATTACAGGTTCAGGATATTTTAAATTATTTAATGATGCAGGTGGATTAATAGTTCAGGGAACTGAAAATGTAGGTTATAAAAAAGCAGTTGCTTTAAAGGTTGCAAATGAAACTGCAATTAATTCAATTGACGCGGTTTCTGCATTCAGCATTTATCCTAATCCTGCACAATCAGAATTTACCATCAATTTTGATTTTGCTACTGCTGAAGAAATGAATATTGCGATTGTTGATCTTTTAGGTCGTGAAATTAATGCTGTTACAAGCAGTAATTTATCAGCTGGAGATCATTCTTATTCAGTTGATGTTACTAGTTACGCAAATGGTATTTATTTTGTGAAATTGGAAAGTAATGGTGTTAATCAAACTGTGAAGTTTGTAGTTGCACATTAATTTTCAGATTATATTATTTAAAAAACCCTTCCGGATCGGAGGGGTTTTTTGTTTTAAGATTGCAACCATTGGTATTGCCTGAAGGAGTAATGAGTAATGCCCGCCCGGATGACCTGGTCGGACGGGAGTGATGAGTTTGATCCTCGCAGGCCTAATGGTTTAACTACTGATTAATTACTTCAGATATGGGGTGAATGGTGAGTGGGGAGTAGTGAGTATGATCCTCGCAAGCCGAATGTTCTTCCTCCTGACTAATGACTCTTGACTAATGACTCCTGACGTGCAATTCGATTAACATTGGGGGGATTGCTTCGATATTACTTCGTAATATCTCGCAATGACAACGTCACATCAGAAATAGGTAGCCTAACAACATGATGAATAAGGTAATTATAAACGCACCGGAAATGTCGAGCCAGAAGCCGGCTCGCATCATTTGGCGGGCGGATATTTTTTCGGTGGCGAAAACGATTGTGTTGGGTGGTGTGCCAACCGGAAGCATAAAGGAATAACTTGCAGCGATAGTAATTGGCATTAATATCATGAGCGGAGGTAGTCCCAATTGAATTACTACCGGAATCATAATTACCATAAATACATTTACTGTGGCTGTATTGGAGGCAAATTCAGAAAATAAAGTTGTTATCATACATAAAATTAAAATGAGCAGCCACATCGGTAAATCTTGTAACCCGATCAAATTTCCTGCAATCCATTTATCAAGTCCCGAAACCTCCACACCCTTTGCAAGAGCAAATCCACCACCAAATAAAAAAATTATCCCGATCGGAATTTTTTTAACTTCTTCCCAGGTCACAATAGTGCTATCTTTAATATTTTTGGAAGGAAAGAATAATAAAATACCGGCCATAAAAATGGCTACATAACTCTCCCCGACAAAATCTCCGTTCGGCAATAAATGTCGCCAACCATAAACTGTAAAACTTCCAAAATCTTTATCATCGAGAGTTATCCATAAAATTATAGCCAGGCCAAAAACGACAGAGATCACTTTTTCTTCAAAACCAAGTCTGCCCAATTTATTTTTTTCTTCGCGGCAAAAATGCATATCGGGTTTTAAATGGTCGCTATTTCTTAAAAATAACACACGAAATAATAGGATCATAATAGCCAGCATACATAAACTCATTGGAAACACCATTACGAACCAATTGGAAAATGTAAGTGGAGTGCCGTCAGGAAAACTATCGTCGTAAAAATTTTTCATTACCATATTTGGCAAGGTGCCAACCAGGGTTGCGGTACCACCTATGGATGATGCAAAAGAAACAGCGAGCAACAGGGCTGCAGCTAATCCTGTTTTCCTTTTACTATCGCCTCCATGTATCTGGTCAACCACGGCTAAAACAATGGGTAACATCATCAATGTGGTAGATGTATTATTCAACCACATGCTGATAAAATAGGTGGAAACGGAAAACCCGAATAATAATCGTCCGGGGGTATTGCCGAATTTTAATAAAATGTTCAGCGAAATTCT
>JBGAWP010000088.1:0-16228 GCA_044227505.1 Chitinophagales bacterium
AACCTCATACCCTCTGTTAATAAATTCCTGAGCGGTCCATCCGGAAAGGTGAACTTGCCAAGGGTTATTTTCTCTATCACCCTGAGGAAGAAATCCATTAGGAGTATAAATCACAACTTTTTTTGAGGCGATTTTTTCAATCATGTCCAACAATGCAAGCCCATCATCTTTTTCAAGATGTTCAATCAGATCCAAAGCGACAACGATATCAAAACTTTTTGCTTGAAACGCCTCACCAACTTTTAAAACGTCTAGCTTGATATATTCATTATGAATCTTTTTTAATTTACTTCTTTCAATACTTGGCTCAAATGCATCTACTCCAACGCAATACAAATTTTTATTAAAAGTTTGAACTGGAGAATTTGCACCACACCCAACATCTAAAAGAGTTTTCAACCCTTTAACTTCTTTTTCAATTATTACATCATATTTCGAAAAGAAGGCCTTGTAAGTATATCTATATGATTTTCTTAAATACTTAATTAATAAAAACATAAATTATATTGGATATTTATTATTGTTAAAATTACCATTCAAACCATCATTGGTAGCTTCAAGAAATCTCCTAAAGTTTGCCTTTTTCCCCTTTAAAATAGCTAGCAAATATAGATAGTTCGAATAAACTATTCTATTGAGGTTGAAAATAAATCTATTCCGAACCAAATGCTGATTTTGAAAATATATAAAATTTCTAGTTGAAAGATATACTTTATTGCTATCCACAGTAAGAATATTCGGGGAAAACATCTTTTTTTTACTATCAGCTTGCCAGGTTTGTTCAAGATCATATATTTTACAATCCTTTATAAGATAAATTACTCCACCTAATTCCTGGATTCGATAAGTAAAATCAAAATCATCTGCATAAACAAAAAACCTTTCATCGGGAAATCCTATCAATTGAATTAGATCCTTATGAAAAAAGAAGCCGCCATATGGTGCGCAGGGAATAGTAATATTATTTTCAAAACTAGTCTTTTTAAATAATTTTAATTTTTTTGAAATTAAATAGTGCAATTTAAAGAGATGAAATCCCAAAAACGCATCTGATTGTGGGAAATTCCATTTTACTGGTTCGCCACGAACAACATTTGAAATATACTTCCTATCTGTTCGATATGCCATTAATGCAAAATTATTATTTTCCTTTTTAGATTTAAAAAAATCGAATTGCGACTGCAATATCTCCAGAGAATTTGTTTCAGGTAAATTATCGTCATCTAGCAACCAGATAAAATCGCAATCTTCTTGTTCACTTGCATATTGAATACCAGTTTTATATCCCCATGCAGAGCCTTTATTCTCTTTGGAATTAATACAAAAAATTTCAGGTCTGTTTAAACTTAAAATTAATTCGGCTACTGAATAGTCAGAATTATTATTAACAACTATAATTTGTATCGCATCAACGGGTGTAAAATAATTTAATACCCTTTCCAAATATGTCTTTCTATTACCATATGTAACTATCACAACGTATGTCATTCTCTGCCCCTATTCTTTATTATATTAATTCAAACCATATTTATTAATTTTTAAATTGTGTTGTATCCGTTCCCGAATTCAACTTTACGGGGTCAAAGTAAGGTATAATTTATTTAATGATAACATAGCTTAAGTCTAAGCTAAAAAAACACTAACTTTGATAACTCGATATTAATTACCATGAAACCAATTTTTCTAATTTTAACCTTATTAATTTTTTCTATTTCAGCCTATCCTCAATTGGCATGCGATTTTTTTGATGATTACTCTGATCCCGCACCCTGGACAAATGTATATATCTACCCCGGAATAGCGCCCTGTAGCTTAGATCCTCAAACCGGCACCCTTGAAGTTGCAGGTGGTGAAGTTGTTTTTACAAATGTGAATGACGGCAATGATACTCGTATACATAGGGATCTTGGCTTAACATTAAGTGATGAGGCCTGGACGGCTAATTTTGATTTTAAATCAACAGATATTGGAGAAGGTGCCACACCACGGGTTGGCCATGTGATTTTTGCCTTATCAGCAGGTACAAATTGCCCCTTTAATGATTCAACCTATCACTGCGATATAAGTGATCAGGATGGTATAACAATTTGGTATTTATCTGAATATGACCCTGTTGCATCAACAACCGGCTTCTACATTTATGCTAAAAATGGAACAAGTTGGGTAAGTTCATGGGGTTACGATTGGGTAACTGCGGAGGTGGGTCAACAGTATTACCTTACGCTGAAGAGGATTGCAACAGATTTTGTAACCCTGGATGTATACACTGATCCCGATAGGACTATTCTTGAAGGTTCAATAGAATGTTTTGAAATACCTGATGACATAACGGACCTAAATGTACTTCAGCATGGTAATGCACCCTGGGGGTTTTATTTGAGAACGTTAACAGGAACTCTTGATAATACCTGTATTTTTAATAATGTTACTGAAACTGCGTATATCATTGGTCCCGATTCGGTCTGCTCCTCTGAGACCGTTGAATATTCGATCAGTTCGGGTTCAGGTTCTATAGACTGGAACTTACCTCCAGAAATTACTTATTCAGAAATTGGATCAAATTCAATTGAGATTACTGATTGGGGCGGACTAAGTTTTATAACCATCACTGCTGAGGTTACAACTGACTGTGAATTATATACTGTATCCTTCGATGTATTCATCACAGAATCTGTTACCAGTACTGAAACATACAATATATGTGAAAATGATACAATTTACGTATTTGGTATTGCGGTGAGTGATTCGGGAGTTTTTACAGATACAATTGCAGGTATTGGAACTTGCGATTCAATAATTACAATTATTGTCGAGACTGTAGATACACTTGTTACTATTGAAACAATTTCTATCTGTGTAAATGATACTATTTATATTGATGGTGTTGCAGTGAGCGACCCTGGAGCATATTCTCAATTCTTTACAAGTGCAAGTGGATGCGATTCAATACATACTTTCATAGTTGAAACTGTTGATACTATTTTTACCTCAGAATCCATTGTGATTTGTTTCGGAGAATCTGCTTCTATATTTGGAAATAATGAAACTGAAAGTGGAGACTATACGGAGAATTTCAGTTCAGTAGATGCCTGTGATTCGGTGCATACAATTACCCTAATAGTTCAACCACCAATTGATGTGAGTTTCGCAGATGATACTATCATTTGCGATGGAACAGGTGTTGTTCTTGATCCGATACTAACGGGAACCGCTACAACAATTTCCTGGAGTCCCAATACCTGGCTTACCTGTGATGATTGCCTTAACCCAAGTGCATTCCCGTCAGAAAGTGGCTGGTACTATATTACTGTGGTAGATGCCAACGGCTGCACGTCAATTGATAGCATCTACTTATTGGTAGATTTCGACTTTACAATTCTTGCTCCTAATGCATTTTCACCAAATGGCGACGGTATCAATGATGAATTTAATATATTCGGATCAGAAGAATGTGATCTTATCTATTTAAGAATTTACAATCGATGGGGTGCGCTTATTTTCGAATCCATTGACATTAATATAGGTTGGGATGGTATTTATAATAATATTGAGCAAGAAATAGGAACATATGTTTATTTAGCCGAAGGTAACTGCGAAGGTAATAATGTTCAATTAACAGGAACAGTGACATTAGTAAGATAGTTACCTCATTCCACAATAGGATACTAAAATCAATTAATCATATTAAAAAAAATCTGAAAATTATGAAAAAAATATCTCTAATCATTATTGTATTATTTCTCGGTAATAACATATTTACTCAGATATATCTTCAGTTTAGTCCAATTGCTGACGGAAGCATTGGATTTCATGACGGGGGAACTTCAGCTGATGTAAATTATGGGAGTGCAACACATTTTTCAGCATTCTCACAACCAGCAGTTACAGTTGTTGGAGAAAATGCAGGGTGGGGTCTGATTCAATTTGACCTTACTTCAATACCTGTAGGCTCAGAAATTATTTCAGCCGAACTACGACTTACTGCTTTTGGTGACGGTTTCTCATCTTTTATCACTTCAGGTCACGAAGGATCAAATGCTTGTTGGCTGTCAAGAATAATAGAAAGCTGGGATGAATATGCTGTTACCTGGAACACACAACCAGCCATAACTGCAGTTGGCCAGATCGAGGTTTCTGAAAGCATTGATCCATATGAAGATTATATAATTGATCTAAAGGAAATTGTACAAGATATGGTTGACAATCCTGCCTCTAATTATGGATTAGCTTTACACTTACAGGAGGAATCTCCTACAAGAGGCTTAATGTTTAAATCAAAGGATTCGGACAATGAAGAGGATTGGCCGGAACTAACAGTTAATTTTACAGAACCTACTAACATTTTCAATTTAAGCGGTACTGAAAATTATGTTTTAATTGCACCAAATCCTGTCCTCGAAGTAGCAGAAATCAAACTTAATAATATTTCAAATAACAACTACACTATTGAAGTTTTCAATTTAAATGGAGTTCCTATTAAAACTATAAATACAAATGCCAGTAACCCACAGATTTCAGTTAGCGATATAGACCAAGGAATTTATTACTTAATTATCAGAAAGTCAAATGATAAAAACATGAATTATGCTAAATTAATTGTCTTTTAGCATTGTAAAACATGTTATTTTTTATGACAATCATTAATTATTTGTTTTTTTTAAATTCATAATCTATGGTAATTCCTTAAATTTTATAAAATTGGCCATAAGAGTAATCTAACATCCAATTATTATTATATTTTCAAACACAATAATTCATTATGAAAAAATTACATTTATTTACTATCATCTTAATCCTATTTATTAATGCATCCGGGCAATTCATTGCTGAATACAAAGGTTTGGCTGAAGAAAACATTCATTTTAATGCCGTTCAAGCCTTTGGTGATAATTATATTGTTGCAGGTTCAGAAGGAAATAAAATACTCCTTTGTGAAATTGATGCTAATGGAAACGTCCTTTCAAGCAGGCATATTACAGTAGTTGACGAATCTACCTTTCCCGGTGTTATGTCTATGATTGTAGATTCAGATGGAAATATTGTTATTGTTGGATATCGTGAATTTACTGTTTATACTTCCACCAGCTTTGCAATTAAATACGATTATAATTCAGGAATTATAAAATGGATAAAAACTTTTGATAACCCCGGGAGTTATTTTCACAAGGTAATCGAAAAAGGCGCAGGAGGAGCATACATAGTAGCAGGACAATCTTTTAATCCACCAAACGGAGAGGAAGGAATTTTACTTTCACTTAAGAGAAGTAATGGAACATTTACCATACTTAATAATTCTAATTACAATGTGAATTCCGAAACTTATTATGGAGTTGCGTACAAGGATGGCAATTATTATACATCTACACGAATTACATTTGCTACAGGGGGCACTACCAAGCTTCGAGGAAGTCTGATGAAATTCAATAATGTTGGCACTGAAATTTATACAAAAGCCTACCTTCGAAACTTTACTACAGATGCTGCAAGGCTCTATGCATTTGATATCACCAGTTTAAATTATGGCTTATATATGAGCATTCACGGAGATGAAACAGGGGGTGATGTTAATCAAGACCTGTTTTTAATGAGGGCAACCTTGAATGGATCAGCAACCTGGATTAAGAATTATGATCTTACTAATTATACAGAAGATGGAGGCTGGAATGGAATTGAGATCAATAATAATAAAATATTTGCATATGGCAGTCTTAATGACGGGACAACCGACAATAAAGGTAAAGTTTTTATTATGAGTATTGACACAACAGGGCAATTGAATTGGGCAAAATCTTATCCATTTGAAACCAGTAAAACTTATAATCACACAGATGCAATGGTTGCAGTTAATTCAAAAATAATTGCGGTTGGCAGTATTCTAGATGATGAATCACTTTTATTTAAAGGTGTATTTATGATAGTTGACCAAGAGGATGGGGATCTTCCGGAAGGATGTGCTATATCTGAACCAGTTTCAATTATAAACAAAGCCAAAACAGCTTACTCATCAACTCTAACACCAATGACAAATTTATATACTATAAACACTCCCATAAAAATAAATGAGACATCTGATATCTATCTCAACGAAAAATTATGTGATTCAATTATTAATGAACGACTTGAAGGAGAGTTTAAATTAAATATTTCTCCAAACCCAATCGTTAGTAGTATAAATTTTGAATTTTCCATTAATAGTGATTACCTTATTACAATTTACAATAATAATGGACAGCAAATTTTTAATGCTTATTTTGAAGATATTCTGCATCTAAGTATTCCAATTGAGGATTACGCCAGTGGCCTATACAGCATCGTTGTTAAAGATTTGATCAATAACAATATCGCAACAAAACGAATTTATAAAAATTAAAATCTTAAAATGTATAAAAAGCCGGCATCAAAAATTAAGAAGCCGGCTTTTTTATATAATATCAAGGATTAAAATCTCACTACTTATTGATTACAAATTGATTCGAGGTTATTATATTATTTTCACTGTCATGTAAAACTCCGGTATAAATTCCGTTTGCAACCCTGTCGAAATCAAAACAGGTTGTACCTTTTTCTACATATAAGGTTTGTATTATTTTTCCATTCAGATCCATAATATCCAAATTTCCGGAATTGAACTTTTCGTTTGAAATTTCAAAACAAACAAATTGTGTTGAGGGATTAGGGAAAATATTAAGGCCGCCCTCCGTTACACCAAATTCCTTATTTATTGCATTTTTTCCATATTCCGCATTTTGATCAATATCGCCTATTTCAGTACAACTTAGATTTTCCGTTAACAATACATCAACTTTACCCGGAAAGGAGCTTGGGAACGAAAGGGTTACATTAGCTGTGTCTAAGATTTCAAAGGCATCGTAGTTCGAAATACTGCTAACTACACAAGAGATATCATTGTCACAGTCAGCTAAATCTCCGGTAGAAATTGAAGTTGACATAAATACACCTTCAATAATTCCACCATCCGAAACCTGCTCCCCTACAAGAAAAATATTATCCCCAATTACAGTCATTGCACCACTGCAAAACAATCCTGTTGTAGGATAACGTGTTCTAAATGGATAAGATTTTGCCCAATTGATATTACCTTCAAAGTCAACATTGAACAGGAAAACATCTGTATAAAATCCTCCTGCATATAAACTTCCATAAATAATATAACCAGCTTCATGTTTTTTTATTGATGAAAATAACCCATCTGTGCTAGTTCCTGTTACATCATATTTTTTTGTAATTGTTGCCTCTCCAGCCAAATCTGTTTTTACAAGCCACAAATTTTTATTTGAGCTTGTTCCGGCATCATCTCCGGCACCAACAACCACTAAATTGTCACCATCCATTAAGATATCTTCAGAATAAAACCTCCCTGAGCCTGTGTTACTTTTAATATAAGCTCTTGTCCAATCAACAGTTCCGTTAATATCAAATTTATTTATACAAATTCGAAATTTACCTATTCCACCTGTTGACAATTCATATCTACCTGTTGAATATATTTCATTTGTTTCGTCATTATAAACAATTGATTCAACAGACTCATTTAAATTTTTGTCCAGATTTGTAATGATGTCCCATGCTCCGGATAAACGCTTAAATTTAATTGTTATATCATCTGAGCCTGTTCCTGTCCCGGTATTTGTTTCCTGACCTCCTACAATATAATCACCACCAGGACCTAATTCGGCAACATCCCAGAAAAAAGTGTTCGTGGTACATCTTCTAAACCATTTTAGAGTGTGGGTATTAGGATCGAACTTCATAATAAAAGATTTACCTAAATCGCCCGCAATTGCTGTTCCAACTAAAACCAAATTCCCATCACTATCTCTTATCATTTGGTTAATTACCATATTTGTGTCCTTTACATTAATTCGGTTAGTCCAAACAAAACTTCCATTTTGGCCTATTTCACCAATCAACATAAATCCTTCATTAAAACCTGCAATATATAAATTAGACTCCGGTGAATCCGAAACCGGAACCAATGCTCCAAAACGAACGTCTTGTCCGGGAGTATTGTTAAAAGTTTTTATAAATTGGCCAAAAACGTTTTGGCTTAAATACACCATAAAAATTAAGGAGAAAAGTTTCAGGTTTTTCATTTTTAAATAAATTTTATAATTAAGAAAAGTTGATATAAACAATTACATTAACCATAGAACTACCATTCGGGAAGTCCACAAATGATAGTCATAAAAAATGCATCCTTAAAGTTATCTGATCCATTGGAATTATACAAATTTTACTAATTCAAGCACTAAAAACCTTCTTCAGCTCCCACAACTCTCTCCGATAACCGAAAGCAACCAATATTAATGCGGTAACCATTTGAATTACAACAACTTGAATCTCAGTGAGATTACCAATTTGTGATAAAAGAATTACTGTTAGACAATACAATATAGGCATAAATACCATTTTAAATAAATTAAAATGAAAGGTAAACACCTTTTTACTCTCTTGCCAAATGAAAATAAGTTGCACTGGTTTTACCAAAAAATAGCTCCAAACAGCACCCCAAATTCCAAAATATTTAATAAGAATTATTCCGGACACAACTTGAATAATTGCCGAGATTAATAAAATTTTAGGTAATACTTGTGTCTTTTTAAAATAATAAAGTGGATTTATCAATGTATTATATAACCCCCTAAAGACAAAACTTGCGCAAATAATTGGAATAAATTCAATACTTGCATGAAAATCCTCTTTTATAAAGAATCGGATTATGAAAGGCAGGATCAGAATATTGATGGCAATCATTAATATATTAAAAGCGCTAAACACATGGTTGTATTTATTTTCTTCCATAGAACTTTCTCTTATTGATTTACTCTTCCATAATTTATATATCCTTGGATTTATTGTGCTAAGTAAACCTAACGAAGCGTATTCTATAAGCAAGGTACAAGTTATAGTGAAATTGTACACACCTACATCGGCGCTGGAGGACAACCCTTTTAAAATAAAATTATTAATATAACCAAGCACCCATGTTAACAAACTGAACAATACGATAGGTGTAGTATAATTTCTTAATTCATTAAAAAAAGGAACTCTGAATGAAATTCCAAATTCTTTCCAACTATAAAATAATGTCAACAGAAAAATTAAAACTCCGGATAAAAATCGGCCCCACATCGGTCCAGTCAATTCAAAGGGGTATTGGTAAATTAGAGTTAATGAAATAGCTACTGTTGCCGCAAAATTAAACAGTCCAAATAAAAAATATTTTATTGGTTTATCACCGAAAACTTGTAAATTAACGTATGTGCGAAAATAACTGTTAAAAAATGCCGTAACAACACTCATAAATCCAAATGGGAAAAACGGAATATCGCCATCAGGGAAAATAAATTGAAATAAAAAATACCCAATCCCTGAAAATAAAATTATCAGCACCAATCCATTCATTATTAACAATCCTGAAACCGACCTCAGGAAGTAATTCAATTTAGTATTCTCCGTGTGATCATAATAATGCACAGACAAATAAGTGTCAACCCCATAATTCATTAATATCTGAACAAATAATGTAAAGGAGATAAAAATTGCCAATTCACCATATAAAGTCAGGCTCAGGTTTTGAGTATACGGTATCAACAACACCAACCCACTCAAAAGCGGCAATGCCCCTCCAACTGAAATAAAAAATGCCGATTTTAGAAACTTCTTCAAAAAGGATTGATGATTTCGACAAAAATAGGGATAAGAGGGCATTGTTTTAAGAAGGCAATCAACAGTCTGCATAAGCGATTGATATATCCCTTGCTATTTTCCCTGTTATGAGTATTTTTACAAAAACAAACACTATGAAAAATCTTACCCTAATAACCCTGTTTGGCCTTTTGCTTACCGGATGTAGCAATTATGGCACAAAACTCGATTTCGAAGGCGACGAAATGTATTATAAAGAACCTGTAACAGAGGAGGTTGCCAGAAATGTTGCGCAATTCTTAAAGGATTATCAATACTTCACCGGACAAGGATTCAGTGTGCAGGTGCTCAATGAAAATGGATATCGGATCCGCTTTGTTACTAAGGAAGGTGTTGAAAATGATGAAGAAGTGACCGGAGGATTCAAATTCCTGCTCATCGATCTATGTAATGCAGCACTAAAGGGACAAGCCGCCGACATTGATCTGTGTGATGAACAACTCAAAACAAAAACAACCATAACATACGCAGAGGCGAAATCGTATATGGAACAAAAATTATTGGAAGCGCAATAAATTTTATATAGAATTAACACAATGTGTTTTGATATTATCTCAACACATTGTGTTTTTTTATGGATTAAATCAAGCGAGATCATTTGCATTTTGAGAAGGTAAAAAGAGGAGGAGCGCAGAAAAGAACAACACACAAATTCCTGCGCCCTCCGAGGGTATAACCATTACCGTGTAGAAGAAATCGTTACCTTTTTTGTCCATCAGGTCATACCCACTACCAACATTATTGATCCGTTTAACCAAAAGTACTTTACCACTTTTGTTAAAATCTAATTCGGATCCGGAAAACTTTTTTAAAAAAACTACCCGCGTATTCTCTATCCCCTTAAAACACATCACTCATTGCATAAAGAAGCCGACGGGTAGTTGGGGGTTTATTATGAAAAGTATTTTGAAAAGTTTTGTGAAGTTTTGTTGGATAAACAAATCCTGATGATCGTTTTGATCTTGGTCAGGAAGGGGGTCACGATCTGCAGAAAATATCCGACCCCGATTTATTATCCTATATCACTTTTTATGTGATACGATCAAAACATCATTTGCCTGAACTTCCGTTATATATCTTTTAACATCATTTTTATCTGTGTAATTACGGTTGATCAATTTCCCATCAATCACCACCTCTATACCTTTCACCAGATATTTTTCAATAAATGTTGCGGTTCTACCCCATGCAATTACATGATGCCATTGGGTCTCAGTTACCTTTTCTCCTTTAGCATTTTTGTAGGAATCATTCGTAGCAATACTAAATTTTGCCAATTTCGAATCTCCATTAACCGTTTTAACTTCCGGATCACCTCCAAGGTATCCAATTAATTGTACTTTGTTTTTCAAGCTGTACATGTGTTTAATTTTTAAATTTTAATTAATATTTTTCCCTTTTTCGAGAAGCCGTTGTATTTCTCACAACTGACGAAGCAAAGATGCATTGGCTCGCTTTCACCTACAAATTTTAACCGTTTAGTTGCGGATATAAACGCTTGTAAGCGGTTGCAAGCGGATAGAATAAGGTGAGTGGTGCCCGCCCGGATGACACGGTCGGACGGGAATAGGGAGTGGTGAGAGTGCTTCGAGTAATAATTTAATTATGGATCATGAAATGAGTAATGAGTAATGAGTTTTAACCCAAGTAGGATCAGATTTACGATTCACGAAAAAAATTGTCAGGAGTTATTAGTCAACAGTAAAAACATCCGGCTAACGAAAATCGGATTCACGCCTCACGATTCACGAAAGCAGGTGAGTGGTGAATAGGGAGTGGTGAGAGTGCTTCGAATAATAATTTAATTATGGATCATAAAATGAGTAATGAGTAATGAGTGGGATCATTGTTGGCCAATAAATTTTACTCCTGACTATTGACTATTGACTCCTGACCAATGACTATTTACTCCTGACTATTGACTCCTGACAAAATGGGTTATGAAGTTGCAATTCGAAAACGAAAGTTCCGAATACTTCGAAAACTCCGGAATTCACGATTCACACCCTCCCCATTTGTTTTTCCCATCCGCTTCATTATATTTGTTCTGCTTTTATCCAAAACAGCAACCTTAAAAACAAATGTTTAACCTTAAAATCTTGTTTATCAATGGAAAACAAAACTTGCCTGGAGTGTGGCAGAGCTATTATCGGCCGCCTCGACAAAAAATTCTGCAGCGACCTTTGCCGTCATTCATTTAACAACCGCCGCCGTGCAGAATCCGGAAATTATATTAAAAATGTAAATTCCATTCTCCGCAAAAACCGAACGGTATTATCTGAATTAATTCCGCTCGAAACAGCAAAAATTTCGAGGAATAAATTATACGACAAAGGATTTAATTTTAATTTCATCACTTCTCTTTACACGACCAAAAAAGGAACAGTGTATTATTATTGTTATGAATATGGATATATGCCAATTGATAACGATTATTTTTTGTTGGTGAAGCGGAAGGTTGAAGAGTGATCTTTTTTAACGTTATTCAAATTGCTGAATGTATTTGTATCACATTAAAAACAGGATGCATAATATCTCACATCCGATGATTGCTCGTGCGTAATTATTCTATCGAGATAATAGATATCCAGTCTGATTTTGCTGATTGGTTCATGTATTATATGATTTTCAGCATTTATACTGATATAAAATTCATTCGTTAGATCATCCTTGTTTATTAAATAATTACAGGCAAGACCTGTTGAATAATTTGTTGTTATAATAGTATCCAGTAATATTTCATTGTGGTTATTAAATACTATTACAGTATCGCAATCGTAATTTATAGAAAAACTAAAAACAACCTGATTTTTTTCCCTGCAACTAATAAAATTAATTAATAATAGTAAACTACAGATCAATAATATAATATTTATCCTTGTTCTCACTTCGAAGTAGCAATTATCTTCTCCCCTTTCTCACCACTCACCTTTTCTGTAACCATGGTTTCTTTTTGCCCGTCAATAATAATATTATCAACATCAATAGTATATTTATTATCAGGCTTTTCTATATCCGATTCGAGTGAAGATGCATTAAATTCATATTCAGGATCAGTTGCCTTATGGTCAGTCTTATTTTCTGCAACCGTTTCTTCTTCCGCAGAAGAATTATAATTCTTAAACGAATAAACATATTCCGATAATAATTTAGCCTCACCCAATGCACCCGGATCATATATTGAAACTCCTGCACTTAAATGCTCCGGATAATCTCCTATTCCCCATCCTGCACTTGTTGTTTCAATATAATAATAATATTTATTGCGATGCTCAAAAGCTGCACCATTAATTTCATATCTCAATGCAATACCAACTCCCATATGTTTATCGGGTGAAACAAGAACCACATCAAAACCCAACTCTCTTAGTATGGCTTCCAATAAAATGGCAGTGTCCTCACAATCTCCTCCCTTATCAATTAAAGTTTCTATCGGATATCTCGGATATTCATAAGTGCCATCATTTTTATATCGCATAGTTTGTATAAAAGAAATGACGCACTCCACCATTTGCCAGTCACTGTATTCATTTTCCGCGGCTATCAGTTTAAATTCTTCCGCAAACTTTTCTATTACCGGATAACTGGAGGACTCTTCCAAATAATGTAAAAAATCGTTGTAAACACGTTGCTGACCCTTATAATAATTATATGCCGTTTGATCGAAGCTGTAATTAATAGACAACAACTTGTTGTTATACGACCAGGTGTAAAGTGTTTTAATTGTTGCCGCATTCGCAGCTGAAATGGAAACAATAAATACAAGCATTAACGCGGTAATCCTTGCTGACATTTTTCTTTTTACCATACAGTGGTTTAAAGTAATCGTTTCATTTCATTTTGCAGTTTAAACAATAAACTTGCCAAAAGAAAAATTTATTGTTTTACTTCAAAAAATTTATTCACCAAATTTATATCATATTGATTTACAACAGAAACAGATCTCCACAATAAAAATGGTGAATTGTACCGAAAAAATGCCTGCGACACTCAAACCGCCCAGGTCTCCCGATCCAAACTCCTATACTGTATCGCCTCCGCCAGATGCTCCACCAAAATATCCTGCGACCCCGAAAGATCAGCAATAGTGCGACTTACCTTTAATATCCTATCGTATGCCCGCGCACTTAAACCCAGTTTATCCATCGCTTTATTCAACAATGTTTGACCCGCTGTTGTGATCACACATAATTCCTTCACTTGTTTTGAACTCATCTGCGCATTGCTGTGAATTATTCCTTCCGAAAAACGAACTTCCTGAATTTTTCTCGCTGCTATCACGCGCTCCCGAATCTTTTCACTTCTTTCTCCATCTGAAGTACCTGATAACTCTCTGATATTTACGGGAGTAACCTCCACATGCAGATCTATTCTATCTAACAGTGGTCCCGAGATCTTATTTAAATATTTTTGCACCACACCAGGGCCACATACACATTCCTTATCGGGATGATTATAATATCCGCAAGGGCACGGATTCATAGCCGCCAACAACATAAAATTTGCCGGATATTCGACCGAAAATCGCGCTCGTGAAATCATCACTTTTCTTTCTTCCATGGGTTGGCGCAAAACTTCCAATACATTTCTTTTAAATTCCGGAAGTTCATCCAAAAATAAAACACCGTTGTGTGCAAACGATATTTCTCCCGGTTGCGCGTTTGTTCCTCCCCCAACCAACGCAACATCACTTACCGTGTGATGCGGATTTCGAAAGGGACGGAAATACATCAGCGAAGAATTCACCGGTAATTTTCCTGCAACCGAATGTATTTTTGTTGTTTCCAATGCCTCATGTAAACTTAAAGGCGGTAAAATTCCCGGAAGTCTTTTTGCGAGCATAGTTTTTCCTGCTCCCGGCGGACCAATTAATATTGCATTATGTCCTCCGGCAGCTGCAATTTCCAATGCACGTTTTATATTTTCCTGTCCTTTAACATCGCTGAAATCAATTTCACTGGTACCCAACTGATTAAAAAACTCCTCTCTGGTATTTACTACAACTTCATCCAATTCAATTTGATCGCACAAAAATTTTACCACCTCATCAATATGTTCAACTCCATATACTTTAAGGTCGCTCACAATTGCAGCTTCGCGAGCATTTTGTTTTGGAAGAATAAATCCTTTATATCCTTCCTTTCTCGCTTGAATGGAAATAGGCAAAGCACCTTTTATAGGTTTTATCGTTCCATCGAGCGATAATTCTCCCATAATAATATATTCACTTAATTTATCAATCGGAATTTGTTCCGACGATGCAAGCACACCAATTGCAATGGGAAGATCATAACTTGTACCTTCCTTTTTTACATCCGCCGGCGATAAATTAACCACTATCCGTGTTCGCGGCATGGTGTAGTCGTTGTGTTTGAGTGCAGTTTCAACGCGTTGCCAACTTTCCCGAACAGCGCTATCGGGAAGTCCCACCATAAAATATTTTATATCCGCATTCGCACCACCGGTAGTTACATTTACTTCTATGGTGACGGTAAAGGCATTAACACCGTGTACGGCGCTGCCAAATGTTTTAACAAGTTGCATGTAAAATTTATAATTAAGGGTAAACTAAATAGAATTATTTTAATGGAAAATGCCACTTCGAACATTTTCGAAATATCGGAAAGAAGGGAAGGAATAAACAAGGTATATATTTTATTTTATGGCATAATAATATTAGCAGGAATAATTTATTCAAAACCCCATTCCGTTCCATTCATCATTGCGGCAATGGTAATTATATTTTGTGTTTTGCGGATAAGCAACCAGTAATCTTTATCTGTTGCAAGAAACCATTCCTTTTCTGCGAAGTCGGTTGACCTGTACATTCCACCAAATTTTGAATCAGCATAAACATCAGCGCCGGCAACATCATTAAATTCAAATCTTAATTCATATAAAGGTCTTTTTGTATTTATTCCATTCTGCGGAGTATCAAATTTATAATAAATTGTTTTTACTGCGTTATTTGTAATTGTTTCTGTAAAGGCAATATACGCATAAGCATAATTAGCATCACGCACCATTTTAGCAGTATCCTTTTGCAATTGGAAATCAACTATTCCCATACCAATTTTTATTTCACCCGTCCCATCGGGCATAAATGATTTTGGTTCATCCGTTTTTATTATTTGTGCGAAGCAATTTGCAGCTAAAGCAATTATGGCGATCAGGGTAATTATTTTTCTCATATCAGGAATAACTCCGTCAAATATAAGAAACCTGCAAATAAAAAAACAAAATGAATTTTATTACAGTTTATTTTTTGGCCGTGCCCCTGCGGGTCGGGCCTGCCTTGCGCTGGCGCAGTCGGCAGACAGGTGCTTTCCGCTGCAACTCCTCGCCTCGTGCATAGGACATGGGAAAGTTGACAAAGGATACAGAATATGGTATCGGGTAGCAGGTATAAGGTATCAGGAAAACATATGGTGGGATTTGCAAAAATTTCGCCAGAAATTTAAACTCCTTTCTCCTCTCTCCTGTCCTACGAGCGATAGCG
>JBGAWP010000089.1:0-16084 GCA_044227505.1 Chitinophagales bacterium
TTTGCTGCCTCACGAATTGATTCCGGCGTTTCAAAATCCGGTTCACCGAGGCTCAGATCGATGATATCACGTCCCTGACGCTTAAGTTCACGGGTCATTTGAGCCATTTTTATGGTGGCTGACTCGTCGAGGTTGGCGATACGGTTGGCTAATTTATGCATTGGTGCAATTTAAGTGGCGAAGTTAGGAAAGTAATTTTTGATGTTGTAATCCTTACTGTTCACAAAATGCTTCACCATTTTAAGAAGTGTTCCGAAACAATTAATATTGCTGCTGCAATTAAAGATCAATGAAAGGGAATAAAATTAATCACAGCGGAGAAATAAATTTTATCAGATTTATTTGGGACAAGCCTCAAAGGATTCAATTTTTGATCATTTCTGCAGTTTATTTGATCCTCTCTGTAGTAATCAGCAAATTATTCCCTTATCCTTTCACAACAGCCGATACCGGCAATTATGTTTATTGTGCCCAAATTAATACCTATGGTGGGTATCGGCCAATGGGATATTCTTCCTTTATCAGGTTTTTTCACGATTTCAGTAGTTCCGTAAAATTTGTATATATATGGCAAAGCATTTTTAATTATGTAGCTGTAATTACATTGCTGTTTACGATCCAGTACTTCTTCAAACTAAAAGCCAGCCTTTTTTATATAATTGCTTTCATTATTGTTTTACATCCTGATATTTTACGTAATACCAATACTTTATTAAGCGACAGTTTATTTAATAGTTTGACCCTTATGTGGATCACTACGGGTATATGGATGATAATGCGGCAAAATATTATTGCGGCCATATTGCATTGTATCATTTTATATTTTGCGATAAACGTTCGTTATATCGGATTGTTTTATCCGGTTTTATCGGCATTCATTTTTATATTGGACTATAAAAAATGGAAATTTATTTCCGCAATGGCATTGGTTCCCATCATTATTTTGATATCAACAGTACAATCGGTTAAAAATAAAACTGCCGAATTATTTGGTTACGAAACCTTCTCCGGATTCAGTGGTTGGGCACTCGCAAACAATGCAGTAGCTATAATACCACATATCGAATTGGACCCATTACAAATTCCCGATAAACAAATTGCAGCAATGCATAGTTTGGTGACAAGTTTTAACGATACCTGTTACAGTTGGTATCATATTAAAGATACCGATTTTATGTGGGATAAATTATTTCCGGGTAAAGCATTACTCGGTTATAACGCAAATCAATTGCGAATACCTTACAATGCTGCATGGGTGTATACAGGTACACAGTGGAAAGAATACGGCACCTATTTGCGAAACAAATACCCATTGCAATTTTTCAGATATTATATGGTTCCAAATATGGGAGGTGTTTTTGAAGTGTTTCCCTACGGTTCCGAAAAACAATATGTTCCTGATAATACCTCCAAAGAATATTTTCAGGTGCCTGTTGATAAATATGAATTTAAATCTACTTTATTTGATAATGTTTATGGTTATAGATTGGTTTTATACTACGTAATGCTTTTTTCTTTTATTGGTTTAGTGATTTTTAGCATTCTTAAAAGAAAAACATTCTTAGCCGAAAATAATTTGGGTAAATTTATTTTATTCACTGCAGGGTTTGTTTTTTTATATGTTGCAATGAGTGTTTATTCACACCCTATACAGAATTACAGATATCTTATACCGGTTTATCCGGTAGTTATTGTTGTAGTAGCAATTTTGGGTAATATCGTTTGGAGCAAACGAAAAACAAAAATTGAAATTTAGTTTGAAAGTTCAAATGAAATTTGGTTTATCAGATTCGTGTGTTCGTGGCTAATTATTTTTGTCCACATGATGTATAAAAAAATAATTTATCACGAATGTACAATGAACAGCTATTTTGTTGTAATCAGTAATATGTGGGAGAATAGTCGTCAACTCTCCACAGCATTCGTTTCGCGTGCACAATTGGGACACCTCTAAGTAGGTGATAATTTGGAAATCAAACTTAATTATAAAGTAGTTCACCCATTCCTACATTCCTTCATTTTATCACCTCCACATAAACCACCTAAACATATTCTTCAAAAATTTCAATTTACCCTTGTCGTAGGGTGGATACCTCACATTTAATTCAGGGAAAAAGTATTTGCGCATCACACTTTTTTTATGTGAAAACTCATCATAGGAATATTTTCCCTGATATTTTCCAAACCCACTCGTCCCTATTCCGCCGATAGGTAATTTAAAATGTCCGAAATGCAACATCACCTCATTTATTACCATGTCGCCGCTCCGAATTTCTTCCGCAATTTTTTTTATCTGATCCTCGTTTTTTGTAAATAGATATAATACCAAGGGGTCGGGATTATTGTCTATTAATTCCAATGCCTTTTCAAGATCGGTGTACCCTAATATTGGCAATACAGGGCCGAAAACTTCCTCCTGCATTAAAGCAGATTTTGGGTCAGGGTCAAGTATTATGGTTGGAGAAATATATTTTTCTTCGCGATCAGTAATTCCTCCATAAATAATATTTTGGCCTTCTAATAAATTTTTTATTCGGTCAAAATGAGCGGTATTTATTATTCTTCCAAAATCGGAACTTTGTTTTATATCCTTTCCAAAAGAGGATTCAATTTTGTTGATGATCTTTCTGATCAGAATTTCTTTTAATTTTTCAGGCACAAGCACATAATCCGGAGTTACACAGGTTTGCCCGCAGTTGCTGAATGCACCCATGGTAATGCGCGCTGCACTTATATCAAGGTCAGCAGATTCATCAATGATACATGGATTTTTCCCGCCTAATTCCAATGCAACCGGAGTCAAATTTTTTGCTGCTGCTTCATATACATGTTTTCCAATATTTGTCCCACCTGTAAAAAATATAAAATTAAATTTTTGTTTTAACAGGTCCTGCGTTCCGTTCGCATCTGTATTTATTACATGTAAATATTTTTTATCGAAATTATTATTTATTATTTCCTCCAATACAGCAGCTGTGTTTGGAGCATTTTCTGATGGTTTAATAATAGCTGTATTACCTGCGGCAACTGCACCAATTAAGGGTCTGATCGCAAGTAAAAATGGATAGTTCCAAGGTGCAATTATCAAAGTATTGCCATAGGGAATTCTCTGGATGTAACTTTTAGCTCGAATATGAAATAGGGGAGTAGATAACCTTCCCGGTTTCATCCATTTTTTAAGATGACCAATAAAATATTTTAATTCCGTCTGTATTAATCCAACTTCCACACCCCAGGCTTCAAACCTCGATTTATGCAGATCTTTGTATAAAGCGTCAAGTAATTTATCCTCAAATGTTATTGTGAGTTGTAATAATTTTTTTAGTTGGGTTAACCTGAATGCATAAGTAAGCGTAGCTTTTGAATTAAAAAAGATCCGTTGCCCCTCTATAAGCTCCTCATACGCCATAAAATTATTTTAGTCTACTATTAGCTTAACTATATTACATCCTGATTTCCCTTTAATCGTAAGGAAATATATCCCTGAATTATTGCCGGGTATTTGAATATTCTGGTTAATAATTCCGAAGGCATTTGCATAATTAATAGTTGTAATTACCTCTCCAAGAACATTGATTATCATTAATTCAATATCCTGTTGTTGAGTGAGTGTAAAATTACATTGGAATGTTCCGGAATTTGGATTTGGAAAAATAACCAGGTTTTCAGTGATATAATTATCTATAGATTGAAACACGAAATCTATCTCCACAGACCAAGCGATACAAGGGCCATTTATTGCTGCAACCTGATAAGTTCCCTCCACCGCCGGTGTATAGGTAACATCCGTTGCTCCCGGTATTGGACTTCCATTGTAATACCATTGAACATCCCAGGTTGATGATGTTGTTAAAACATTTCCGATAACAATTAATGCCGGTGCCGCAGGATTTTCAAAAACTTCAATACTGGTTTCAGCACTCTCAGAATAACAGCCCCCTACGGCTGTAACAACCAGATCATATACGCCCGTTTCATAAACAATATAACTGGTACTGTCAGCACCTGGAATTTCATCACCATCTTTAAACCATTGGTAATTTCCATCCGCTATAATTGTTGCATCTAAAATTGCAGAGTCACCTTCACAAAAAATATTTAAACCGGTTAAAACAACTTCGGGAGTTGGAACAGAAGGATACACGGTTATTGTGTCATAAAAGGTGTAACTAATAACAGGATGTGAAATGCTTACTTCCACCTGATGACTACCTGCGGATAATACATTTACTCCCACATCATCACCATTAAATGTGAATGTGCCACAATTATCATCATCACCTGCAGCACCGGTGTCATAATCTTTCATTTGCATGGTATAGGTATGCACAGGATCTAATTCAATTCCCAGACTAAAAGTTACCGGGGGTGAGGTATCTTCAAAACCCGGCCAGGTAGTTAACCCGAGATCATCTATCAATATGTACAGATCTGGTTTTTCTGCCTCAATTAAGCCTGTGCATCCAAAAAAAGTACAATCATCACATCCGCTGCTTAAAACTGAAACATAATCCAATTGATAACCAATTGTGTCAATAGTAATGGTATGGCTTACGATATACTCGGTTTCTACTCCACCAATCGCATTATAAATTTGTGTCGGAGGAAATTCTTCATTACTAACTTCACCATTGCCAAAGTCCCAGGTATACGTAAATCCATCAACACCTAAACTGTGAATACTCGTTTCAAAATCCACTTCAAGCGGATCACAACCATAAGTTGCTGTCGGTATAATTCCACCACCTCCAACTGCAGCAGGTAAAACCTCAATAAAAATGCTGTATTCTGCAGCCTGATCTCCTCCGGGATATTCTAAAGTAGCTATCAATGGGACGGTCACCTCATACCAGCCCGGAACCAATGGTGTACCGCAAACTCTGGCACATCCGTATAAACTCACGTCAGGATCATAATCCACCGGCAGATCACCCAGGTTTGTTGACACAAACATTCCGTATGGAGCACCAACCGGTTCAAGAATATGGTAATTTAAAAATTCCAAGGTTCCAACAACATCAATTGTAGTATCCTCCTGCATAACAAAGGTGATGTCGGATTCATAAAATTCTCCTGCGGTGGCCGGGGGAAGAGTATCAGGATATACACCCGGAACTAAAAATCCATAATCAATGGAGCAGGTGCCGCACAACTGTGCATTTAATATGGACGGGATAAAACAAGTTAAAATAATTGCCGTTGTGTAGAGTTTCCGCATGTAAAGCTGTATTTTGATGGAAAATTAGGATTTTTTTTGAAGATTCACTTCGCAACCGGTGTCAATTGAATAACAGATTTGCAAATTTGGTAAAAAAATGACTTCCTGTGGAAAAACCGGAGAATTATAAATTGTTTACATTAAATTAAGATTTCTGCCATTTTTATACACAGCTAATGCATTAAACAGGGTTATTTAATCTAGTTATTTTTTTTAATTCACATTTATAAAAAATCAAGAACAAAAAAACGTACGGTTTTACTTCATGAAATAATAAAGTAAAATCAGTATGAATTTAATACAAAACTCTTTTTGCGAAAGAAATGAATTTGTTTATTATAGGTTAATATATTCTGATGTTAACTATGGAATAATATAGTAACTGGAACTTTGTGTTAATCAAGTAATACAAAGTATGAACAGAAGAAACCTATTAAAAAGTATTGGATTATTGGCAGCGAGCCAGCTTTTGCCCAATAAACCAGTTAGTGGTTCCGAAACATTTTCCTTAGAAAAAAAACCTAAACGTGTGTTGCGCATTGCACATATTACCGACATTCATATCGGTGAAACAAAAAATGCGAAATCCGGTTTGATAAAATGTTTACACCATATTCAGAATTTACCTGATAAAGCAGATATGATATTTAATGGAGGTGATACCATTGAAGATGCTTTATTTAAAACAAAATCACAGGTTGCGAACCAATGGAACCTATGGCATAGTGTTTTGAGAAACGAATGCTCCTTAAAAATAGATAGTTGTCTTGGCAATCATGATATATGGGGATTATATACTGAGAGAAAAGATATATTATATGGAAAGAATTTTGCTTTGGAAATGATGAAAATGGATAAAACCTATAAAAGTTTTGACAGAAACGGATGGCATTTTATTTTTCTTGACAGTACCCAAAAAAAGAAGAATGGGTTGTGGTATACAGCCAAGTTAGGAGAGGAGCAGACCGATTGGCTTAGGAACGATCTGGCCTCCGTGCACCCGGAAACTCCGGTGATGGTGATGTCGCATATTCCAATTTTATGTGCAAATGTATTTTTAGATAATGTGAAAATTAAATATGGAAAATTTCAGGTTCCCGGTTCATGGATGCATACTGATGTAAAGGATATCATTTCCATCTTCAACCAACATAAAAATGTGAAACTATGTGTAAGCGGACATATACATTTATATGATAATGTGCAATATAATGGTGTTACCTATAGTTGTAATGGTGCAGTTTCAGGTGATTGGTGGAAAAATGATGTTTACCATGAAACACCTGCAGGATATGCACTTATTGATCTTTTTGAAGATGGAAGTTTCCGTAATACCTATACTGGTTATAATGATTAGATATTGATTTTACAATTTAATAACATTTAATTAATTCTGATTTTTGTTAATTGACTTGTTATTCGGGTTTACTTTACAACATGGAAAATTCAACATCTGTCTTAACATTAACTCCCGGTTTAATAATGACTGATGAAAACGCATCTGAGACTAACCCTTTGAATTCCGCTTACAAATATTTATTGGAGTGTGAAAAGGAAATAAAATTGGAAAATTGGGATTCCGCGCTGAATTATTGTTATAAATTTTTATTCGAATTGCCGGTTTCGCACAACATCAAAGATAAGGATACAACTGCCTATAAAAATTTCAGGTTATTGGCCTCACGTATGCTGGCTAATCATCATAGTTATGATTCTATCGTTAATTTGCTGAATATAAGCAGAGATATGACTGATTTTACTACAACATTTTTTCAACAAATCGATAAAAAAGGTGTGCATCTGCCACAACCTAAACCAAATAAAGAGACCACAATTTTTATTTATACTTTTTGCTTGAATTTCTTTAATTTAATATCAAAATATTTGTATGAATGAACGTTCATTCACCATACAAACCCGATCTTAAAGAGAGCTTTATTTTTTGTGTAATTATACACTATCGGGTTTCCTGACCACCAATCCTCCTCACTTATGGAATATCGGCTTAATTTATAACCTAAACTCATAATGAACCCGGTCTGTTTTTTTGTAGAATTTAATCTGATCCCTATTCCTGCTCCACCGGTAATTCCCGGATCATAATCTGTAACCCAGCTTGCATCCTTGTCAATTAATGGTGTGTGCAAACCAAAATCACCATAAACAAAAGGCGTGTTTTTCCCTGATCTGAAATTCCATCTGCCGTCTAAGTAAATGGAAAGATAAAAATTATCTGAAGCTTCTATTGTTAATCCTAAACCTGCTTGTACCCTTTCACTAAAATGGTACCCATTGATCATATCCACTACAACCCCACCTGCATAACCCCAGGAATCACTTCCCATTAATAAACCAATAGACCCCAAAATGGTATATCCGGTATCTCTCGGGGTATAGATAGTTTGAAATGGGTCGAAGGCAGGTTCTTTTTTAATGGCTGTTACAGTAGACCTCGGAGTTACAATTATACTACCTCCCAAAATTTGAATAGCTACAGTGCTATCAGGATAATTATTCAGTAAAGTTCCGCGATAAACACTACCGTTCTCAAGATAAACAACATCTTCCAGATGCGATTGTGCGATCGCCTTTTCTGATACACAAACAAAGGCGACTAAAAAAAATGATATGAGGAGGTGGCGCATTGTTTTTACAAAGGATTTAATTGTATGTTGTTTGTAAAAAAACAACTTTTTTCTTTAACAGACACAAATATTTCCTAAATTTGATTTAATAAAACTTTGTTCAATGAAAACGAAACTCTCCTCTAAGCTAATCATTTTCTGCATTAAAGCTGTTAATTCATTACTTTTTAGCGGATGTTTGAAGGATAAATGCGAAAAAACATATCATTATATTGCATATACTCCCGTTTATATTTCAGAAGCAGAATTGCGCTCATCCATTGCAATTCTGCCGGCTGAAGACATAGTTGCTCCGGGAAAGATCTTTTATAAGTCACCTTATATTTTTGTGAACGAATTGAACAAAGGAATACATATTATTAACAATATTGACCCATCAAACCCACAAAATATTGCTTTCATCAAGATACCGGGAAATATCGATATCAGCGTAAAGAACAACACATTATACGCCGACAGTTATATTGATCTTGTGGCATTGGATATTACTGATCCCCAAAACGTAACAGAAGTTGGACGAGTTGAAAATGTATTTCCGCAAAGGGAATACGAAGGCTGGACGGCAGATCCTGATCTTGGTGTTGTTGTCGACTTTGTGGAACGCGATACCTTAATTACCGAAGATTGTAATTATTCGGGTTGGTCTGGCTGGAACGGAGGTGTATTTTTTGCGTCCATGGAAGGAACTGTAGCAACAGATGGAGGATCAACCGTTGCAAATAGTCCTGGTTATGGGGTTGCAGGTTCCATGACACGCTTTACTATTGTAGATGACCATTTATATTGTGTAACCCCCTCTGATCTTAAGTTATTCGATATATCAGATCCTTCAACACCGCAACAGGGCAGCACGATCTCTCTTTTATCCAATGTGGAGACAATTTTCCCGTACGAGAATTACTTATTCATAGGTACTACCACCGGAATTCAGATCTATAATAACGCTGTTCCTGAATCACCTGTTTATGTATCCCAATTTTTACATATGACAAGTTGCGACCCTGTAATAGTTTCAGGTAATACTGCCTATTCAACCCTCCGGTCGGGAACTGAATGCGGAACTTTTAACAATGATCGATTAGATATAATTGATATCAGTAATATTGCAGATCCTGTTCTGACAATTTCTTATGAAATGACACATCCAATGGGTTTAGGTTTAGATGGAAATAAATTATTTCTTTGCGATGAAGACCTTAAAATGTACGATGTATCTGACCCAATGCAAATGGAACTTTTACAGACCATAAATATCAGTTCTCCATACGATGTTATTGCTTTGGGTGGGATTTTAATACTGGTTTCTGAAAGTGCGATCACACAATATGATTATAGTTCGGGTTCCTTGGTTAAATTGAGTGAGCTAAGTGTGATACGGGATATGTAGTAATTACTGGTTCACCACACGGCAGGGAGTTATTAACCTGCCGCTATCCGGAGGGTGATTATCTCACCAATGTAAAATTACCCTGCTTAAAATAATCTACATTATCTAATCCCTTACCGCTCACAACATAAACATAAACGTCTAATTCCTGTTCCACGCCATTGTATATTCCATTCCATCCTTTAACGGGATCATTGGAAATAAAAATCAGTTCTCCCCATCTGTTGTAGATCTTAAATTCGAAATCACTCAATCCATAATTTAAAGGAATAAAGATGTCATTTACTCCATCTCCATTAGGTGAAAAGGCATTTGGTACATCCAATATCGATATCTCCTCAATTATGATCGTATCACAAATTTTATTTTCACATCCATACTCATTTGTTACCGTTAAACATACCTCAAAAATTCCGGCGATCGGGTATTGGTGAACCGGATTTTCCTCCGTAGAGGTAAATCCATCTCCAAATTCCCAATACCATTCCACAGCATCAAAACTTTCATCTGTAAAATTAGTAGGTGTGAATACGGTAGCAGGATTTGGACTAAATGTAAAATCGGCTTCCGGATAATCATACACCGTAATTACAACTGTTGAAGTATCGTTTGAAACACATTCCATGGTGGAATTTGCTATGAGTGTAACTGTATAGGTTCCGGGCGTATCGTAAGTATGTGCTGGGTTTTCATCTGTAGATGTGGAGCCATCACCAAAATCCCAGTTATATCCTGCTGCATTGCTGCTGTTGTTCTCAAATTCAACATCAATCGGAAAACATCCGCTGATTGGGTCCGCAGTAAAGGCTGATGCAGGTGCTGCTTGTGTCAATGCAAATTTAAATACCCCGAGATTACAATTGGAGCTGTTATTCGTATTGCTTACAACATCATCAGTAGTTGGAAAATCATCATTACTTCCACATCCTGCACACACAGCCTGATAAACAACACCTGATTTATCAAACCTGCTGGTCCCTCCATCCACGTGTTCTCCACTTACCGGTCCTCCGAAATAAGTGGAATAGACCAAACTAGCCATATTTTCTTCAAAAACAACAAGATAAAAATCACTGCCATCCGTTGTGGACTGAAATGCATCGCCGGTAATTGGCATATCATCAACAGTTCCGGTTGCAGGATTATAAAATTGATTTACACTCCCTCCCCAGCCCGAAACATAGATAAAATTGCAATTATCCACTAAAAATGCGGTGGGTGAAATGTTTACTGCATTATCTCCGTTCCCAAAAACCGTTGAAAATTCCATAGTACTCAGGGTGGAATCTAATTTCGTTATGTATTGTGAACTTCCGGGATTTTCATAAACCGTTCCTACAATAGGATAAGCTCCCAACGTTTGACCTGTAATAAAAACAGAATTAAAACCATCTATTTCTGTTAACATGGTCTGGTCGTAACTGTTGGTGCCAATGTAGGTGCTGCTAACTATGTCAGATGCATTTGATTCAATTGTCATTACAAATCCATCACAGGAACCACCCTTATAGGTTTCATTTAAAGCTCCAGGGGTTGTAGGAAAATTATTACTCGCTGTTCCACCGCAGACCACAAATTTGGAGGAATTCATTTTTTTAATACTGTAAACAGCATCATCAGATGATCCACCTATAAAACTACACCAGACCAGGTCGCTGAGATCTTCGTTTAATTTGGCGACAAATCCATCCTGTTGTCCACCTAAGGTGGTTTGAAATACACCACCGGTTACCGGAAGATCTGCAGACCTTGTGCAAGAAGCGACATAAATATTCCCTAAAATATCATTGGTAACTTCTCCACGGGCGTGGTCGGCATAATTATAAGAGGTTACTCCTTCATTTAAGGCATCAGTTCCAGTTCCACCTAAAAATGTTGAGCCAATCAGGTCGGTTCCATCTACATTGAATTTTGTTATAAATGCATCACTACCGTCATAAAAATAAAGTACACCTTCAATCAGCGAAAATGGACCTCCGTTGAATGAATTGTCATAACTGCCGGCAGTAACCGGATAATTTTCAGATCCCGTTGAGCCAAATACGATCAATTCGTTATCACTATTTACGATAAGACTGTAGGGCAAGTCATTGGAAGACCCACCACAATAGGTAGAATAGATCAAACTGGTGCCATCTGGTGTGAATTTCGAAATGGTGATATCGGCAACATAAAAATCAACCCCGGGAACATAATTTTCCTGAAATGCACCCACAGTTAATGGATATCCATCGTCAAAAGTAATGCCTGCTCCATATAAATTACCAGCTGCATCATAGGTAGCAGAATAACCCCAATTGTCGGCTGTGGAACCGGAATAGCTGGCAAAAATCAGTATTGCAGGGTCTATTGTTAACTCGTAATTTTTGTCATAACCATTTGGAAATGAAAATGATACAGATGTTGACTCCAATATAAAATCACATTCAACCATGGTTTTCACACCTGATATAATTTGGTAAGCAATGGGTTTCATTTCTACTATAGTATTTATGGAAGTAACCAGTTCCAGATTGCCACCACTTATCCGCAAGTCTTTTAAACCCTCATACTTAAACCGAATTTGTGATGCATCCGCATTTGGGGCAAGAATAAAGTCGTACTTCATGGAGTTACTCTGACTGTATACCAAGAGGTCGGTCCCGGGATAAAGTTCTGAATATCTTACAGCACCAAACGCCGGAACAGCACCTTTCCACTTAGTTTCATCCTTCCCGATAAAATAGTTGTAATAATTGGAGAATTTGTTTTCTCCTGTAACTTTTACATCGGGGTTTGAATTTTGAAAATGTGTTCTGAAAGCGTGTTTTTTATATATGAAGTTTTTGATGTCTTCTGCATTTCCTTCATGTTTAAAATGGCCTAACTCTGAGGAGTTTGAAAATCCCCAGGTAAACCTGTCTTTTTCAAGATATAAATTTCCACCGTAAACAGGAGTGGCAAACAGGATATTATTTTGCCATTGTCCCTGATTTTGGACATATTGAAGGTCGCCGGTTTTGGCATTTGAACCTGCATAAACAAGGGTTACTGAAATGATTAGAATAAGGAGCGTAGAGATTTTTTTCATAAACATCATTTTCAAAACCCGAATTTAATCAATTTTACAATAATTTCGGGCGCTCAAAAGTAATCTTTACGTGAATATGATAGAAAAATTTGGCAACAAATTATCAGACCAGATCAAATTGGGTTTACCCGGCTTGGATGCACACAAAATAATGGCACCTGCTACGCGGCCAATTAAGAATTTCGAAGAAAATGATTATCCTAAGGCAAAAAAAGGTGCAGTGTTGATTTTATTTTATCCTGTGAAAGAAGAAATCTTTATGGTGATGATAAAACGTCCTTCCTATGATGGTGTACATGGCGGGCAGGTGAGTTTTCCAGGTGGAAAAGTGGAAGACGGAGATGTTGACACTTCTTTTACAGCGCTTCGGGAAACAGAAGAAGAGATAGGTGTAAATGGATCTCAGATCAAAATATTCGGACAATTAAGTAATATTTATATCCCCCCAAGTAATTTTTTTGTTTATCCTTATTTAGGCCTGATAAATGAAAAACCCGATTTTTTTCCTGATAAAAATGAAGTGGAATATGTTATTGAAACACCGGTAAATATTTTGTTGGATCAATCAATTAAATCCACCCTGACTATAAACAGACCTGAAATAAAATTTGAAGCTCCATGTTATCTCATTAATAAACATAGAGTATGGGGAGCTACTGCAATTATTTTAAGTGAGTTGGAGATTTTGATGAGAGGGATGAAATAAATTTTTATCTGATTCGTGTATTCGTGGCTACCCTTTTAACCCACAATACGGATGAAAAAAATGCAGCGAATACACGAATTAGATAAGATTTTAATAGGAATATTGGATATTTCTCAATTGTATTTATTAAAGGTAGAATTTATTGAAAATTACTTCCATCTACTTCCAAACTCTTCACCACACTCTCAATCAAAACCTTATTTTTCTCCACCCAATTCTTAGAAGCATGCACATAAAATATTACTCTGGTTTTTGGGGTATCGTAGTAATAATAATAATCGCCTGATTGGTAACATTTAATGCCGGGATAACCATTCCCAAAAATAAATTTTTCGCTTGTTTCACAGGTTGACAATTCCATTTCGGCCATTATCTCATTTCCTTGTAAATTTTCACCATAAACACGCATGTCAACAGTTTTATCCCCTGTAGATAAAAAATATCCGTCGCCGTTGTTGCTTTTATCCGTTGCGGTCCATGCAGCAGGTATTTCCAAGGTAAATCCGTAACGATCACTGGTTATTTTTTTATTGCCTTTTGTGTCTGATTTATCATAACTGGCTTCTGTGGATTCTTCGTCGATAATTTCATTTAATGTTTTATCTTCTTGTACCGCTTCCGTGGCAACACTTTCCGTATTTTCATTTTCCTCATCAGCTGTATTTTCTTTACAACCGATAAATGAAATTGCCATACAAAATAAAAAACCGGGAATTAAATTCCGCATACTTATTTATTTAAATAAAATTAAACATCCGCTCCCAGCGAATATCTCTTATACGTTCGCCAAAGGGTTTGGTTTTATCCCAACTAAACCAGATCAATACAGGTTTCCCAACAATATGATCTTCCGGAACATATCCCCAATAACGCGAATCATATGAACGATGGCGATTATCACCCATCATCCAATAATAATTTTGTTTGAAGGTGTATTCCGTTATTTGTTTACCATCAATAAATACGCCGCCTTTTTTATCTCTGGTAACATTATTGTGTTCATAAGCCTCAATTATCCGCTGGTAATTATAATAATTATCCTTCGTGATCTTAACGGTTGCACCTTTTTTAGGAACCCATATTGCACTGAAATCATCCACCGAATTTTGCATTACATCAGGGTTGTGTGGAAATAAACCGATATATCCATATCGAATTCTATCGAAGTGATTTAAAGTGACGCTGACAACAGATGGATTTTTTGCTAATTCCTGACTCTCACTTATACTCATATTTGCAATAATCACAGGCACATTATCAATAAACATTGTATTCTCAAAATCCATCGGGTTGAGCCCCATATCAATTAAAATATTCTTTGCGTTTTCATAACTCAAATTCCCCTTAAATAAAACATCATAAGATTTTTGCTGATGTTCGGCAACCATTGCTTTTTTGCCGTTCACATATAATATTCCGTCACGCACAGCTATCGAATCACCGGGTAATCCAACGCAGCGTTTAATATAATTATCTCTTTTATCCACCGGTCGATAAGCCAATTGTCCCGTACTTTGATAGGCCAGCATTGCTCTTTTATAATATGTTTGATACGGTTTTAAAGTGTTGTTATTGTATTTGTCTCTTCTCATAAGAGAGTCGGCAAATGACATCGCCATGGAGTAATAACTATTTTGTTGGTTTGGTAAATAAACGGTATCACCTTCCGGAAAATTAAAAACCACAGAACTGTTGCGATGAATTTTTTCTAACCCCGGAAAACGCATGTAGGGCATTTGTATAATATCGCTATACGCCTTCGTTTTAATAACCGGCATGGTGTGATGTGCAAATGGAAATGCAAGTGGAGTGATTGGAAATCTTGCTCCGTAATGAAATTTACTCACGAATAAAAAATCACCTGCCTTTAAAGTGCTTTCCATGGAGGTGGTAGGAATGGTAAATGCCTCAAAAAAGAAGGTCCGTATTAAGGTAGCCGCAACAACCGCAAAAGCAATGGCATCAGCCCATTCTCTTCCGGAGGTTTTTTTAGCCGATTTATGTGGACCTATATATTTTACATTATCATCAAATCCCAATTTGAGAAAAAAGATATAGGGGATCATCATGGAAGCCACATAAGCCCAGAATTTATCTTTCCCAAAAACCTTAGCGATCTCGTTCGCCATAAGCAGCCATACCACTACATTTAATACGGGTATCAGCAACATTATGAACCAGGAAATTCCCTTACCTGTAATTTTTGTGCAGAGATAAAAATTATACACAGGTACAAAAGCCTTCCAGCCCGCAACACCTGCCTTTTCGAATAATTTATAAAGTCCTACAAGGGTTCCAACGATCGAGAAGATAAAGAATATCCAATATCCAACAGGAATGATACTTTCCATTTATTTTTTTTATTGTAAAGAAAATTCAACTAAAGGCACAAAACTATATGTTTTCGACCAATTGCTTTTTTTTAACGGTGTACATAACTAATGGACAAAGGATGAAGGATGTAGGACACAGGATTTGACATAGGACAAAGGAAAGGGACACAGGACTAGAAAGGTATTGTAATGTTAAGTTAAACATCTTGACGAGCAAGTCATTGCGAGAAATTACGCAGTAATTTCGAAGCAATCTCCCCAATGTTACCCTGATTTCCCAAAAGGTGTTCTCCCCAATGTTACCCCAATTTCCCAAAATTTATCTATTTTCTCATTCAGGCCCTGGACTGAATGGAAAATTGCAATATTTTAATTCCGAACTAAATTTATCTATTTTCTCATTCAGTCTGACAAGTTGACAGCATTTTGCGTAAATTTGCATCAAATTATTATTGAAATGTACGATAACAATCCAACGCTACCCGGTATAGGGATAAATAAACCGCTTGAGGAGAACAGGCAGGGAGAGGCTTTGGGAATTGAGGAGCTGGAAAATGGGAAAAACGGGAAAAAATTTTACATCGAGAGTTATGGATGTGCAATGAATTTCAGCGACAGCGAGATCGTTGCCTCTATTTTGTATACAGAAGGGTACGGCCTGACACGGGAGTATGAAGAGGCAGACCTCATCCTTTTAAATACCTGTGCAATTCGTGATAATGCTG
>JBGAWP010000008.1:0-57796 GCA_044227505.1 Chitinophagales bacterium
TCTTTTATCTCTTTTTTTGTTTTGGGCATAACTTTAAAGTCTAATTCTATGTATTGCTGTCAAACCAATAAAATTGTTAAGTCGTGTAATTGCAAGATCTGTGTGTTATAATTGGTTTTGGACTTCAGATCAATGTTAAGACAATAATAAACAGAATTTTCGAGAGTTGCATTCACTATTTTTAGTGAATCTGAAATGGCAAAACATGGTCAAAACATCAACAATTAGCTAAAAAGTGGTGAAAAATGGTCAAATCACCACTTTTCACCAAACACGTTTTTTCGAAAGTGGTGACGATTTTTGGTCAAAAAAGTCAATGTTTATAGCACTTTCGACGGCTCGTCACCACTTCACCAATATTTTTCGGGCAAAAGGGGTAGCTCACTTTATGCATTTGTTCACTTTCACTGCCTTAAACTTGCCAAAGGGTATATTGAATATTTCCTATTTTGTGAAACCTTTTAATTGTTCGATTGCTTCCTTGGTGGCCCCTAAATATGTATTCATCTGTTCCATATGTTTCCATCCGGCTTGATCACGCACAACAGCTTTTGAAAAGGAATTACCAATCATATTACTTACGCCGGTGTGTTTTAAGCAATAAAAAGTAATATCATCTTCAAACTTGAGGTGTTCAGCAATAGTTTTAAATCTTTCACTTAATCGGCTTGCAGAAGTCTTTTTTAAACCAGGTTTTCTGCCTTCACCTACTATATAATAATGAGGTGGCAGTTTATCATAATTCCTTTTTATTAAAAAATCATAAAACTCATCAGGAATCACTGAAAATCTTTCCATATGATTTTTACTATCCTCTGCCGCTAGATTCAAAATACGGGTTTTCCAATTAATGTCCTGAATTTTTAAACGGGTAATTTCAGTACGCCTCATCAAGCAATAATAGCAAAGCGCGCAAGGAATATAAAAATCCGGGTCATTTTTTATTAAATAAGTAAAGAGTTTATTTAATTGTTCCGGATTAAATAAAGATTTTCTTTTAAAATGGATTGGCATTACGTCAACATCCTTAAAGGGGTTGGTTTTCGTGCAATTTTTTTTGATTAAAAAATTCCAAAAAGTGCGCAGATCCAGTAAAGTATTTTTATGTGTGATATTCTTATATTTCTTAATCTCGATTAAATAATCAAAGTATTGCTCCACTATTGCAGAATTTATTAAATCGATGTTTTTAATTTTTGGATAGTTTACATTTAACCAAATTCCAAACATTTTTAACCTGCTGGCATAGGAATTTAATGTAGCTAATCTTACATGTAATTTTTTATGGGTTAGATATTTATTGACTGCTTCAGCGAAAGTTAAGGAACCTCCTAACCCTTCCTTTTCTCTGAAATAATTCCAATTACCTGTGTCAAGTTTTCTATTAAGCTCCTTAACCAGTTGATTCGCAAATTTCTCCTTGTGAATTCCGGCATGATTCACCTTGATTCGAACTCGTGTTAATTGATTAGTTACTGGATGAGTCTGGTAGAAGATTACTTTCCACTCCTTGCCCTTTTGGAGCTGGGCATACCTATAGTTTACGATTTCCATGTTTTTCTGATTTAAAGCTACAAAAAATAACTTAAAAACATGGCCCTCTTTTGGCCCGTTCACCACATGTTTCTTTCAAAACACTTGTGGTAAAAGGGTTGCAAGAGATTTAAGTACCGGAAGCGGGACTCGAACCCGCATACCTCGCGGCACACGCCTCTGAAACGTGCGTGTCTACCAGTTCCACCATTCCGGTATGGGTGCAAAAATAAAGAAATTGATGGTATTACCGTTATTAATGAGAAATGAGTAATGAGTTGGATCCCCTAAAGCCGGATGAATTTAATCCTGACTAATGACCATTGACTAATGACCATTGACTATTGACTACTGACCATTGACTAATGACAATTGACCACTGACTAATGACCACTGACCCTTGACTATTGACCTTGTGTTTTGGGAATACTGAAATAAAAGGTAGTTCCCTTTTGTTCGGTGCTATCTGCCCAAATTGAACCGTTGTGTCTTTTTATAATTCGTTCCACAATCGCCAATCCAATTCCGGTTCCCTCAAATTGTTCGTCACTGTGCAAGCGTTTAAGTGCTTTAAACAGCTTGTCTTTAAATTCCATACTGAATCCAACACCGTTGTCTTTTATGGCTATGGTAACAGACCTTTCATCTTCAGAGCCAATAAATTCTATTTGTGGTTTTTTTCGCACTTTGCTGAATTTAATGGCATTTGAAATGAGATTCATAAAAGCCTGCCGAAACATTTTATAGTCTCCTGATAGTAATGGCAATTCACCAATTATAATTTTATATTGACTTATATCTTCTCTATCTTCAATTTCTTTAATAACCTCTGCCACCAATTCATTGGTATTAATAATATCCGATTTTTTGTCCCATCTTCCGATCTTTGAAAAAATAAGTAAATTATCAATTAGAGCACTCATTTTAATGATACTCTGACGAATTTGCCTGATATTTTCGAGTCCATCTCTATCGAGAATTTGTTTGTGATTTTTTTCTAAAAAATATGCAAATATATCAATCGAGCGAAGTGGGGTTCTAAGATCATGTGAAACAGAATAATTAAATGTTTCCAATTCTTTATTCGCAGACTCAAGCATAGAAGTTCTCTCCATTACCTTCTGTTCAAGCTTATCATTTAGTACACTTAATTCATATTCTTTATTCTTTATTTCCGTTACATTCATTGAAACGGACAATATTTCCGAGAAATTACCTTCATCATCCATCAAAGGTAATTTTATTGATTGCAGCCAATATGTTTTTCCGGTGGTAACATTTGTGATTTTCTGTTCGTCAGTAATTATTTGTTTTTTGCTGATGAATACATCAAAATCCTTTTCAAATAATTTTTGAAGTGCACCAGAATAATTTTGATCCTTATTTCGTTTATAACTTAATAATTCTTCAGAGGTAGTTCCTAAAAATTCGGCAAGTGCATTATTAACCGATACAAATTCTTCATTGATATTTTTTACATAAACCAAATTTGGAATTGCATTAATAATCTCCTGCAAAAACTTTTTTTGAGTGAATAATTGTTGTTGATATATCTTTAACGCTGTAATATCCTGATGTATACCGGAAGCGCGCAAAGGTTTTCCATCTTTATCCCACTCTACAACTTTGCCCTTATCCAATATCCATTTCCATTCACCATTACTCGCCAACATTCGTATCGTAGCCTCATAAAAAGTCGTTTTTCCGTTAATATGGTCCTGAAAGGCTTCGTAGGCTTTGTCTCGATCGTCGGGATGAAGAAATTTTTCCCAGAATTGTTGAGTAACAACAGTATTTTCAAAATAATATCCCAACATCTCTGCCCAACGTTTATTATGCACCATTCTATTTTCGGCAATATAAAAATCCCAGGTTCCCAGATCAGCTCCCTTTAAAGCCATTTCTAAACGAGCTTCGCTATCTATTAAAGCCTGCTCCTGCTTTTTCCTGTCCGTAATATCCCTTGCAATTCCATGAATTCTTCCATCCGGAAAAACATTTGCACTAATTTCAGCAACACACAATTCACCCTTCTTGGTTAAATATTTTCTTTCCCCAAAAAATCTGTTAATTCTGCCTGGTTTTAAATAATATTCTATGCCCTTGTCAAAAAATTTTCCTGAAATTAATTGTTCGAAGGTCATTTCCAATAATTCCTTTTTTGTAAATCCGGAGAGTTCACACATTCTGGAATTTACTTCAATAAACCTATTATTTTTGTCTATCATAAAGATAGCATCCGTTGCTTGCTCAACTAAACTCCGATATAAATTTTCACTTTCTAATAATTCCCGTTGTGTCTTTTTAAGCAAACTGCTTTCAAATGCCAGCGTTACAAAATCAGCTATCGACCGAGTAAACGATTGATCCTCCAAAGTCCATTTATGATAAGTATACCTGCTTTCAATACAGATCATACCCCAAATTTTTTCCCTGTTTCCAAAGGTGATACACATTTTGGAAATTACTTGTTCAGGTATCAGATAATCTTGTTTTAACTCATCCAACCTTGCGTCAAACAAAACATCATCAGAAACTATAACACGCTCCCTTAAAAGTGTGTTAAAATAAACAGGGTATTGATTATACGAAAATGTAGGACCTACAGAAAAACCATTCGTTAAAGCATCATATTCTATGCAACTTTTCAATTCCTGTTGCCCGTCTGTAAATTCCCGAATCTGAATTTTAGAAATATTGAGAGTATCAGCAGCAATTTTAGCAATATGTTTTAAAGCAATTTCAAGATCACCTTTAATTATCGACTCCTCCTTTGTTAAACCAACCAAAACAGCTTGATGCTGTTTTAAGGTCTTTTGTATTTTTTTTAATTCTAATTCGGCTATTTTTTTTGAATGAATGTCCCGGATTATACCATTAATTCCCGATATCTGTTTATATTCATCGTGAATTGGTCTTAAACTTACTTCCACAAATTTTGTACTTCCGCTTTTTGTATTTAAAAGAAGGTCGTATTGAAAATCCTGAATTCCGTTGATCAAAAGCTTACGCACTTTCTGATAAAAAATATCCGTATTCTGAGGGTGATGTAAAAATTCAAAACATGATCTGCCTTTTGTTTCTTCAATTGTAAAACCTGTTAATTTTTGCCACGAAGAGTTCAGATAATTAAATTGCGCATCTGTATCAGTTTGAAAAACAACATCAGATAAATTTTCTACAAGTGTAAAATATTGTTGTTGTGAATCTACAAGTAATTGTTCTGCCTTTTTTCTGTCGGAGATATCAGTAAAAATCGTTTTTATTGCAAAATTTCCTTCATAGGTCACCGGAAAAGCAAAAACTTCCACATCCAGAAGAGTGCCGTCAACTTTAATAAATTTTTCCTCTAATGGTTTTGCAGCCTGTTTTTGTTCCATTAATTCCATGATCCTGGAAGCAACAATCTGTTTAAATTCCTTTGATACAAATGCCCAAATTTCCTTCCCAACTAAAGATTCATTATTTGGCAATCCTGCAAGACCATCAGCACGCTTATTTGAATACACAATATTTCCATTGCGATGTATTACAACACCTGTGTTGGTATACTCCAACAAACGGAGATGATGATCGCTTAATTCCTCCATTTGTAAACGGCTTTTTTCTGACCCCGATGCCGGCACACAAATAACTGTGAACCCCTCAATATGGTCCAGTTTTGCATCAATTCGTGACACCTGAAGGTCAAATGCAATATTAGTATTCCCGTGTTTTAAACCCTGAACTACAAATTGGGCGGGATTAGTAGATCCCTGAAGCGCAATTTCCAGCTTTACCGTAAAGTCTGGAAAAATTTCTGCAAGATCTCGCGGAAGGAATACAACAGATTCAATCCTCATCAATGCTAGAAAGGCGGAATTGAAATGCAGGAGGTTAAAGGCGTTATCAGTTAACGCTACAGGCAAATGAAGATACTCCAAAGCCTGATATTTAACCGGAATCTGTCTTGTATTAAAATTGTCAGTCATTGCAGAACTCAAATTTGCTCAACAAATCCCTAAAATCTGTTTAAACTTTGGTGGATTTGTGACTTCAAAAATAGCAGTGATCAAACTTCGTCAAAGGTCAAAATGATGAATTCGGGGTTAGGTTGACTTGCAGCAGATAGCAGTTGATCGAAAAACCCGGGGCCATATTTAAGGTAATAGGAGATTAAATTATCCTTGCGCTCCTGAAGCCCATTATTTGGAAATAATTTTGCTAAAATTGCCCGTATCTGGTTTACTTCTGCGTCCATTTTCATTTTTTCAGCCTTCAACAATCTTGACTCCAATTTCTGAATGCCATTGATCATATTCTGCTTTTCCCCGAGCACAGTTTTTTCAAGTGAATTGTCAATATTTTTTGCAGTCACTAATATTCTCGTAAGAATAATTTCAATCTCATCAATTTCATTCTTCAGGCTAACAGATTCAGTGGAATTAGCTCTTACAAAATCATTGATCAAAATATTTTCGTCTTTAAACAGATCGCTGCTATTTAAATGTAATTTTTGAACTTTTTTATTTGTATTATTATCTATAATTAGAAAGGAATCCCGCAACAGTAAAACCGGAAAATCAATATTATGAAACTCAAACAGGGATTTCAATTGTAGCCAATATGCGAGTTCACCACCACCGCCTATATAGGCAAGAGAGGGCAGCACTTTTTGTTGAAACAAAGGTCGCAAAATTACATTCGGACTAAAATTTTCAGGGTGCAATTTGATCTCTTGTGATATTTCAGTAGATGTGAAGGTAATATCGGTGTTTAATACAGAATAGATGTTTTTTGCAGCATCGAAAATAATTCTTTCCCTTGTATATTCTTTTAAATAAAACAAGTTAATTTCTCTTGGAGTTGCCTGCGCGTCAAAAGGAAAAATTTCCAGAGTTTTATTTACTAATTTTTCAGCCGTACGGTTAAATATTTCGTCTTCAATAATATTTTTACATAACGATTTAAAATAAGTATCATCACCATCCACGATCACCAATCCATAAATACCAAATAATTCGTTCAAAATAACGCGTGTTGCCCTCGAAAGATTCTCCGAATACAAATACGCTTTCGAGAACATTGTAATTAACGATTGCGCATTTTCTCCATCTCCCAACACCGTTTCAAGTTCTGCTATAATTGCTGCCAGCCCCTTAGTATCATATTTACCGCAAGCCCCTCCCTGTTTGTCTTCCCATGTATAGGTTTTGCCAAATAATTCAAAATGATTTATTTCCTCAAAATCATGGTCTTCACTACCCAACCAAAAAACAGGAACAAAATTATTGGATGGATATTTTTCCCTCAAACTTTTGCATAATTGGATTGCCGAGATGGTCTTATAAATTACATATAAGGGACCTGTGAAAATATTTAACTGATGTGCAGTAACAATACAAAAAGTATTTTGATCGCGGAATAATTCTATGTTTTCTTTAACAAAAGGGATAATTCCAATATCCCCATATTGTTTCAAAATGGTATCGGATAATAAATTTCGATCAATTTGTTCCGCTGATTTATTAATAATAGCAGTTTGAAAAGAATCAAGGCCAGGTTTATATTTATAAAACGGTTGAAGTGCAGTAACTTCTTGCAAATAATCAGTTACGATCTTTGTAAATCGGCCGGTTTGTTCATATGGAATCCTTTCTGCTTTCAAAATAAATATTACATAAAACTAATCGTTTAATACCGGCTCACCAAACAGGTCGAATTCTTCTGCTCTTAAAATTTTAATTTGGGCGAAATCACCAACCCGCAAATAAAATTGAGATGCGTCAATCAACACTTCATTATCTACTTCCGGAGAATCAAATTCTGTTCTACCGATAAAATTATTGCTCTCCATCCTATCAATTAAAACCTTAAATTCTTTTCCAACCTTCTGCTGATTTTTATCAAAGGAAATTTGTTGCTGCACTTCCATTATTCTTGCTGCACGTTCGCTTTTTTCTTCCGCAGAAATATCATCCTTTAATAAAAACCCGCTTGTACCTTCCTCATGCGAATAGGTAAATACACCCAAGCGGTCAAATTGCATTTTCTCCACAAATTCCGCAAGTTCATCCACGTCCTCTTCCGTTTCGCCGGGAAATCCAACAAGCATGGTCGTGCGCAAACCAATATCAGGAATTTGAGCTCTTATATTATTAATAAGTGTTATCGTTTCTTCCTTGGTTATCTGTCGGTTCATTGCCTGCAAAATATTATTACTGGCATGTTGCAATGGCATATCCAGATAATTACAAACATGATCACAATTTTTTATAGCATCAATTATTTCCAAGGGGAATTTTGAAGGATATGCATAATGCAATCGTATCCATTCAATTCCATCTACTTCATTTAATGCATACAATAACTCCGGCAGCGTCCTCTTTTTATAAATATCCAAACCGTAATACGTTAATTCCTGAGCAATGAGCATAATTTCTTTAACTCCTATACTTGCTAAATATTTTGCTTCCTTAACTATTTCCTCTATGGTTTTCGAAACATGATTTCCCCTCATTAATGGTATAGCACAAAATGAACAAGTTCTGTTACAACCTTCCGAAATTTTTAAATAGGCATAATGACCTGGAGTGGAAATACGTCGCTCACCTATGAGTTCATGTTTATAATCTGCATTAAATCTTTTCAACATCTGAGGTAATTCCATAGTGCCGAACCAGGCATCCACTTCGGGAATTTCCAATTGAAGTTCATCCTTATATCTATGACTTAAACAACCCGTAACATATAATTTATCGATCTCCCCATTGGCTTTTGCCTCTGCATAATTTAAAATGGTATCAATGGATTCCTGTTTTGCATTATCAATAAATCCACAGGTATTTACAATAATAATATTACAATCATCCTTTTCACGCTGATGATGAGCATCAATATCATTTGCATTCAGTTGCGACAATATCACTTCACTGTCAACAGTATTTTTACTGCAACCGAGGGTGATGATGTTTACTTTGTCTTTACGTAGTGTACGTACTTTCATTCTTAAAAATTATTGTTCGCTTTGAAACCCATCGAAAATGTACCAATTAAATAAATGTACCAATGTACCAATTAACCCAATATAACCGCTGCCTGCGGCTGCTTATGTGGTCTATATAATGGAATTTTATTATTAAATTAAAATTAAAAAATTATTGTTGCTTTAACTGTTTTCCTTTTTCATTACATTAACCCGGTTGTTCCAATGTCAATTGTCAATTATATTCCGGCTGTTCATCGGTACATTAGTACATTTTTTCCGGCTGTTCATTGGTACATTATTGTCGGCTGTTCATCGGTACATTGGTACATTTTTTCCGGCTGTTCATCGGTACATTATTTTCGGCTGTTCATCGGTACATTGGTACATTTTTTCCGGCTGTTCATTGGTACATTATTAGGTTTCAGCCCAAAAGCGAATCAACAAACTCCGATTTATTAAAAACTTGCAACTGATGCATCTTCTCTCCTACTCCAATATATTTTACCGGTATTTTAAACTGATCTGCAATACCCAACACAACTCCTCCCTTTGCAGTTCCATCCAATTTTGTAAGAGCTAAACATGTAACTTCTGTAGCAGCTGTAAATTGTTTTGCCTGTTCAAAAGCATTTTGTCCGGTAGATGCATCCAGAACCAATAAAACATCATGTGGTGCATCGGGATATACCTTTTGAATTACCCTTTTAATTTTTGATAATTCGTTCATCAGGTTAATTTTATTATGTAACCTTCCTGCAGTATCAATTAATACAACATCCGCATCCTGCGTTTTTGCGGCATTAACGGTATCAAAGGCAACAGCCGCAGGATCGGCACCCATTTGTTGTTTAATAATAGGAACATCTACCCTGTCGGCCCAAATAGTTAACTGATCAACTGCAGCTGCACGAAATGTATCTGCTGCACCTAACAAAACTTTTTTTCCGCTTTGTTTAAATTGATAGGCAAGTTTACCTATTGTTGTAGTTTTTCCTACGCCATTTACTCCAACAACTAAAATAATATAGGGTTTTGTGTTTGCAGGAACTTCATAGGTGGTATAATCTGGTGTATTATTTTCTGAAAGTAATTTTACTACTTCTTCTTTTAATATTCCATTTAACTCCTCAGAACCAAAATATTTTTCACCTGCCACTCTTTTGGTTAATCGGTCTATAATTTTAAGTGTGGTTTCAACACCAACATCACTGGAAATGAGAATGTTTTCCAGTTCATCTAAAAAATCATCATCCACTGTATTTTTTCCGGCAATCGCTTTTGTGATCCTGGAAAAAATACTCTGTTTGGTTTTCTCTAAACCCTTATTGAGATCCTCTTTTTGTTCTTTTTTGAAAATGCTGAATAAACCCATGAAAATTTAAGTTAGGGGTACAAAAAAAGCCTCTACTTTCATAGAAGCTTTAAATATTGTAAGCCGGTGAAATTAAGCATTACCTTTTAATACATCCTGCACCTTGTCTTTGTGAACAATGCGTTCTTTAAAGATGTAAGCACCGGTTTTAGCCGATTTTTCGGTAACAATTACTTTTACCATTTCTTTTCCACCGCCGGAAATTTTTCCTTTTCCACCGCCGGAAACACGGGCATTTTTACTTATTTTTCCCATAATATACCTCCTTTAGGTTATTTAATTTCTTTGTGAACGGTTTTTTTCTTCAAATACGGATTGTATTTCTTAAACTCAACCCTGTCAGGTGTATTACGTCTGCTTTTGGTAGTAATATAGCGACTGATACCGGGAACATCGGTATTTTTTTGCTCAGTGCATTCTAATATTACCTGAACTCTGTTTCCTTTACTCTTCTTTGCCATCTCTTATAAAAGATTTAAAGTTTAATTATTTTGCCTGAAGCGCGCAATTCCTTCAAATAGGCGCTGATACCTTTTTTGTTGATGGTTTTCAACGTGGTGGTAGCCACTTTTAGGGTAACCCAACGATTTTCCTCAGCTATGAAGAACTTCTTGTCCTGCAAATTCGGGTAAAACTTGCGGCGGGTCCTACGATTCGAGTGAGAAACATTGTTCCCGCTAACCGTCCTTTTTCCTGATAAATCACAAACTCTTGCCATGCTTATTAAAATGAGAGTGCAAATATCGGTAGTTTTCCTCAAATAGCCAAGAATCTTCACGAAATAGATTAACTCTTTGTCAACAAAAGGGATCTGAAGCACGATCTTTTGCGTTTCTTCGGGGCCGCGCCCCCGCTTTTCGCTGCAACCCTGCCTGTTTTTATCTCTTCACATCTTCAAGATTCAAATACACCAAAATGGGAAAGTTACCCAAAAGATACCTGTTTGGCAGGGGTTTCCGCTACAATCGGGGCTAGAGAGCGGCTTCCGGCTGCTTTACCCGGCTATTCAAAGTTACTCCTTTACATCGGCGCATGACAGCAAAAAGCCCAGCATTGCAAGCTACAGGTTTGCAAAAACCTCCAAATAGCGTCCGCCGCGGCTGATGCAACGTTCATCGAAGCGTCCGCTTCCCACCATTTAATATCTTCATCAACACCACCTCCGCACTGGTCAACCCCTTCGAATCATCTTCAAACTCAATTCTATCCAGTTCTTTAATATATTTCTTGAGTGTTCCTTTCTCATACAAGGTCAATACAACAGGATGCACATAATAGGTTTTACATACATTTTTTGAATTCCCCAACTGTTTGGAAACCATTTCTAGAGCTTTGGAAATATTCTTTTTTGATTCAGAAACGGTATTAAATGATCCAATTTCTTTAAATGCAAGTAAAGCTTCTAAAGTTCCGGCCCAGGTTCTAAAATCTTTAGCCGTAAAATCCTGTCCGCAAATTGTTTTAAGATACTGATTTACCATGCCTGAGTCAATGGTTTTTCTTTTGCCTGATTCATCCACATATTGAAAAAGTTCTTTCCCCGGAATATCCTTACATTTTTGAACAATGCGGGATATCTTTTTATTTTTTATTTGAATATCATGTTCCACCCCTTTTTTACCTTTAAAAATAAACCGAAGTTCCTGACCCGAAATTTTAACATGATTATCTTTTAATGTGGTTAGTCCAATGGAACCATAAAGTTTTTCATAAAAATTACTTCCTATCCGAATGTGCGTTGTTTCCATTAAACTTACTATGGTTGCCAAAACCTTTTCTGCCGGAATTCCCGGTAAAGAGAGATCCTTTTCTATTTGCAACCGGATCTCCGGCAGCACTTTACCAAACTCCTTTAATCGGTAAAATTTGGTCTGGTTGCGAACGGAATTCCACAAAGGATGATATTTATATTGTTTCCTTTTTTTACTGTCCAAACCAGTAACCTGAATATGTCCATTTTCTGCGAAACATATCCAAACATTTTCCCATGCAGGCGGAATTACCAAAGATTTTATGCGGTTCAAAATCTGTTTATCTTTAATTATTTTATCCTGATAAACATAATAAAATCCAATTCCCCTCCGCTTGCGCAAAATCCCTTCCTGCGAATCATTTACATATATCAGATCAACTGATCTGGCATTTTTGATTGGATCGGTAATTATTGTCGCAAGTATGTGATCTGACAAATCAATACTCTCCACTTTTTCCATATATTAAAAGAATGTTATATAAGTCAAATGAGGTGCTAGAAAAAATACAGTCTGTATTGAGAATATGATAGGGATCAAATTGCGTAACTTGTGTATTTTTTTCCAAAATATGTGGAAATTTCTCCACTATTTTTTAAAAATCAAATTTTGTGGTATTTATTACCCACAATTTCTCTAGTATGATGAGGTTGTGGTTATTCTGGTATATTTTTTGAAAAATGTTTTTATCTTTCAAACAAATTTAACGTTCAATGATTGTTTAAAAATCATCAGCGAGAAATTGCTGAAAACAGGTTTGCATTTGTACTAATTTATAAAACCCATATCTATAAAATCATTTAATGCAAAAAATCAATACCCATAAATCATCAGCGTTGGAAAAAATATTTCATTCAACCGGTGAAATGGGTAAACTTATTGTAACTAAGAATTGGACAGAAACGCCACTGGGGCCATATGAAAATTGGCCAAGTACACTGCGAACTACTTTATCACTTATTTTACATTCTAAATTCCCTATGTTTCTTTTTTGGGGGAAGGAATTTACCTGTTTTTATAATGATGCGTATAGACCATCACTCGGAATTAACGGGAAACATCCTCAAATTTTAGGTATGAGTGCAAAAGAAGCTTGGCCTGAAATCTGGGATATTATTGAGCCCATGATTCACCAGGTTTTTTATGAAGGAAAACCCACCTGGAGCGAAGACCAACTGATACCAATTTACAGAAACGGGAAAATGGAAGATGTGTATTGGACCTTTAGCTACAGTCCGTTATATGACGAGTTCCACAAAATTAGCGGTGTATTGGTAACCTGTGTTGAAACTACTGAAAAAGTCAGGACAATAAAATTATTGGAACTTTCTAACGAACAGTATTTAAACAGCATATTACAATCTCCGGTTGCAAAATGTATTTTTCTTGGAAAAAATCATATCATTTCAATAGTAAATGAATTAATGCTGAATTTACTTTCCCGAAAGCCTGAACAGTTATTAAATAAGAATATTTTTGAAGCCATTCCTGAATTGGCAAATCAGGGATTTGAATCGATATTGGACGATGTGTATAATACCGGCCAAAAATTCAGGTCAGAAGAGCTGAGCGTTAATCTTATTCGTAATGGAAAAATGGAGACCATTTTTGTGAGTGTGGTCATGGTCCCTTTACGCGAAACAAACGGTACCATAAAAGGGATCAATGCAATTGCAACTGAAGTAACTTACCATGTTAAATTAAGAAAAAAGGTTGAAGAAAGTGAAAAACAATTCAAACAACTTGCAAATTCATTACCGGAATTAGTATGGGCAACTGATGCAGAAGGAAACCAAACCTTTGCCTCTGAAAAATGGCAGGAGTTTACGGGTATTGATCCTTACGATACCGTTTCGTTTGAAAAAATTACGCATCCGGATGATATTCCAATTGTAATGGAAAAATGGAATAGTTGTTTAAAAAGTGGTAAAATTTATTCTGTCGAATTGCGTTTTAAAAATAAAGAAGGTGTATATAATTGGTTTCATGGAAGAGGAGAACCAATTAAAGACAAGGATGGAAATATAATAAAATGGATTGGATCATTCACAAATATTCACGATCAGAAAAAAGCGGAAGATTTTCTGATAAATGCATACAATAAAATAGATGAAAGTGAAAAAAGATTCCGCAAAATTGCAAATGAAGCTCCGGTATTTATCTGGATGGCAGGAAATGATAAAAAACGTATTTTCTTTAATACTGCCTGGCTCAATTTTACCGGGTGTACCATTGAAGATGAGATTGGAAAGGGTTGGACAAATAATGTACATGAAGACGACATTGCCTCATGTCTTAATTGTTATGATACTGCTTTCGAAAAACGAGAGGAATTTTCTATTGAATATCGTTTAAAACGTTTTGATGGCGAATATCGCTGGATATCAGATAAAGGAATTCCAAGGTACACAACAGAAGGTGAATTCGAAGGATATATAGGTGCTTGTTCAGATATTGATGATCGCAAACAACATGAAACAAGATTAAAAGAAGAAGACGAAAAACTCAATATTATAATTGAAGCGGGAGGTTTAGGCACCTGGGAAATAGATTGGATAACAAAAATTCCTAAATATTCTTTAAAGTATTTGCAGATATTAGGATATGATGAATATGTTACATTATCGCATGAAGAACTAAAAAGTCATTTACATCCCGGAGATAAGGCAATTAGAGAACAGGCTTACGAAATTGCATTTAAAACAGGATTACTGCTTTACAGAACCAGAATAATTACAAAAAAGAATAAACTCCGATGGATAGAGGGTCAAGGCAAAGTATTTTATGATGATTATCACAATCCGGTCAAATTAGTTGGAACAATACGGGATATTACCGAGGAAATAAATTATCAGCAGAATTTAAGAGAACGAGAATTAAAATTCAGGTTATTAGCTGATTCCATGCCCCAATTTATCTGGACCGCCGATGCTGACGGAAATTTGAATTATTTTAATCAATCTGTTTTTGATTATTCCGGCTTGTCATCTGACGATTTATTACAGTCAGGATGGTCGCAAATTGTACATCCCGACGATCTGCCAAATAATTTAAAATTATGGCAGGAATCGATCTCATCCGGCAATAATTTTATTTTTGAACACCGTTTTGCCAGGCACGATGGCGAATACAGATGGCAATTAAGCAGAGCCATCCCACAAAGAGACGTTAATGGTATTATAAAAATGTGGGTAGGCACAAGTACTGATATCCATGATCTGCGTGAACAGGATCAGCAAAAGGATTATTTTATTAAAATGGCAAGCCATGAGCTTAAAACACCGATTACTTCTATAAAAGGATATGTCCAGTTATTACAATCCATGTATAAGGACAACGAAAATACATTTTTAACAGGGTCACTTGATAAATTAGGTAATCAAATAAATAAACTTACAAATCTTATAGGCGAATTACTGGATCTTTCCAAAATAAAATCAGGTCATCTTGAATTACAAAAACAGGAATTCTGCATGAATCAACTGATTGAGGATGTTATCACTGAAATAAAATATATAAATCCTGATCATAAAATCACATTTTCAAGATTTAATAGTGCCGGTGTATTTGCCGATAAAATTAGAATTGCACAGGTGCTGACCAATTTTCTCACTAATGCAATAAAATATGCACCCGACAGTTTAGAAATTTGGATAGAATCAAATGTTAATGACAACCATGTATTTGTATCAGTGGAAGATAGAGGTATCGGAATTTCCAAGGCTGATCATAAAAAAATATTTGAAAGATTTTACAGGGTAGAAGGCAAAAATGAAAAAACGTTTCCGGGCTTTGGAATCGGCTTATTTATCGCAGCAGAAATTATACAACGTCATGGTGGCACTATTGGTGTTAGAAATGCCATACCAAAAGGTTCAATTTTTTATTTTTCACTCCCGATTTTGTTAAACAAATAAAAATGTCAAAAAAAGGGTTTCATATCTTAGTAATTGATGATAATGAAGATATTCTTTTTATTATAAATGCCATGCTTACCCACAATGGTTTTATGGTAACAACCCTCGACAATGTTAATAATATTGAACAAGTAATTAGGGATTTAAAACCGCATTTAATTTTAATGGATATGCACCTCTCAGGAGCAGATGGCTGTGATATTTGCAGAGAATTGAAAGCTCAGGAAGAATTTAAACATTTACCCATTTTAATGATCTCGGCAGACCCCGTTGCCAGATCCCGATGTACCGATGCAGGTGCTGATCATTTTATTGAAAAACCATTTGAGATGCATGAATTGTTAAGCCTGACAAATAATTATTATGAAAATCATAAACCCGATTTTATTTAACAAGACTTAAAAAAAAACTGCACATATACTGTGCAGTTATAGGGTAAAATACATTTTTTTGATCTTAGTCCAATTTTACTACTTTAAAATTCTCCACCACATTATTCAAACTTTCTGTCGACATTTTAATTTGAAACTTTCCGGGCAATACATACAATTTGCCATTATCTGCTACTTTTACATCTGCTACTTTACGCATTCCATCCACCGGTTGATTATTTAAATAGTTTTCATAGGCAGCTTCAAATATGTTGTCCAAACTGAGGTCATATTTTAAATAATTTATGCCTGCCTCAGCACTATCAGTCATTTCTTTTATAATTGTGCCATCATCTGTTGCGATCTGAATTGTTATAATTCCGGGAGATTTAACAAAATATGGAATTACATGGTCATAAACATAAGTATCGTTAAATACATTAAATTGTTTTCCCAGGTTTTCATCATAGGTTATATCATCAATAGGAAATAAATGTATCTCTTTTGCAATTAATGCATCTAATTGTTGTACTTCATTTAATTTAACTTTATACAAACTTCTCCCATGGGTTCCGACAACCATCTCATTTTCACGTTCCTGAATGGCAATATCATGCACTGCAACTCGTGGTAATCCGGCGCTGAAGGTCATGAAATTTTTTCCCCTGTTCAAGGATATATACAGACCATTATCAGTTCCAACATACAAAATATTATAATTTTTTGGATCCTCCTTTACAACATTAATAGGTTCAGCGGGGAGGTCAGAACCAATTTGAGTCCAGGTTAAACCGTAGTCATCACTTATAAATAAATAAGGATTAAAATTATCGTCTCTATATCCGTTTAAGGAAACAATTACAGTTGATTCATTATATCTTCCGGCAGTAACCCTGCTAACCCACAATCCATCCGGTATCATATTTACAGCAGGTGGAGGTGTTTTTGCTTTTGTTGGCGGCATTTCTTTTTTAATGAATACATTAATTTTATTCCAGTTATATCCGTTGTCTTTACTCATCCAAACATTACCATCATCTGTTCCGCAATAGATCAACCCGAATTTTAAAGGGGATTCAGAAATAGTAGTGATAGTGCCAAATGCAACATCCCCTTCCTTTTTTCCATTGGAAAGATCATCACTTAGTGTAACCAGATTTTCACCTTTATTTAATGAGCGGTGAAATCTGTTGGAACCATAATATAAAATATCCTGATTGTGTTTGCTTAATAAAATTGGTGTTTGCCAATTATACCGCAGTGGAGCCTCCCCAAATTTTGTTGAAGGTCTGATACTGATTTCTTCTTTTCCTGAATTTTTATTTAAGCGGGCATAATACCCAAATTGATATCCGGTATAAACAGTTTCATTATTTCTTGTATCAACCTGCACTTGCATACCATCGCCACCATATAAAACCTGATAAGGATATTTTCCGGAAGCATACCAATAATTACTTTTGTTATAAGTGGAAGGTCCGGTCCAAACCCCATTGTCCTGCAATCCACCATAAACATTATAAGGTATTGCATCATCAACGGCAACAGAATAAAATTGGCCCACGGCAGGATTATTTGCCAAATACCAATTTTTTCCATTATCGTACGTAATATTTACTCCGCCATCATTACCAACTATGATATGTTTATCATTCGCGGGATTCATCCAGGCTGCGTGATGATCGGGATGAACATTATCACCATCAATATTTTTAAATGTTTTACCACCATCCTCACTCAATAAAGCATTAAATGCTGATACAATTATTTTATTGTCATTTTTCGGACTCACTTTTATTGTGCTGAAATAATACCCATAAGTAAAAAAAGCGCCATCGAGGTACTTATCATGAGTGCGGAACCATGTTGTCCCTCCATCATCACTTCTGTAAATTTCACATCCTTTTATAGGCAAATTAAAAATATATCCTCCATCATTTAAAAAATCGGTTAATACCGTAGGCAAATATTCTTCACTCGCAACTTTTTCTTTTAAAACCGAGGCGGTTTGATCTTTTGGGAATTTATTTTTTTCCAAAAATTTCGAAAGTTGCTCATTATCCAACATGGCAAATTTTTCTTTGGTAAGTGCTTTTAAGGTATCTATGTTAAAAATTTCCGCATCAGCCAAACGCATTCTTTCTGCCGGATTAACTTCTTTTGGTGTTTGATTATCTACAACCGCATAAACAATATTATTGCGCTGGTAAGACACTGCAATACCAATTCTTCCAATACCTTCCCCCTGAGGAAAACCGGAACCATTTTTTGTGAGCAAATTCCAGGTTTCTCCCTGATCCACTGATTTATAAATTCCCGAACCGTTTCCGGATTCAACGAAATTCCAAGCCCTGCGCTCACGGTGCCATGTACATGCATATAAAAAATCAGGAACATTTGGGTCTATCAAAAGATCAACGGCGCCGGTATTTTCATCAACAAATAATGTTTGTTTCCATGTTTTACCGCCATCTATGGTTTTGTAAACCCCTCTTTCCGGATTTGGAGTGTACAAATGACCCATTACTGCCACATACACCATTTCCGGGTTTCTAGGATTTATAACGATTCTTCCAATATGGTGTGATTCAGGTAAGCCGCAATACTCCCAGCTTTTTCCACCATTTACCGACTTATAAACCCCTATACCTGCATAACTGGAGCGAGAGCTGTTTACTTCACCGGTACCTACCCAAATAATATTATTGGTCCAATCCACTGCAAAATCGCCAATCGTGATCACATCTTCATTATCAAAAAGAGGTGTAAACGATTGACCATTGTTTTCAGTATACCATAATCCCCCACTAGCATATGACACATAAAATTTAGCAGGATCCTTTGGATTAACATCTAAGTCTGTCACACGTCCGCTCATAATGGTAGGACCAATATTTGTAAATTCCACATTACTCAGCAGTGTGCTATTTTCCATAGCCCTTCTTTTTTGAAGACCTAATTGCCGTTCATTTAATACCGGAAGAGTCACCGAGGCAGAATCCACAACCGTTTCGGCTGTTTGTGCGGAAGTGACCAAATATAAAAATAAACTCAAAAAACCGGCTGAAAGTTTTCTCATTTTGTATAGTTTGTATTTGCTAAAATAGAATAAATTAGCCATAATGATAGTCACGAATGGTTAAGTAAAAAACAAAACCCGGCAAAATACCGGGTAATTTGTTAAAACTTAATGTCACAATTGAGCAAATATTTTGCAGATTTTACATCTCAGTTGTTTCGTTCCACAATAAAAAATGGATTCAATAAATTTTCCTTATTGTATTGAAGATCAGTAACACCACCGTAAACCTTTACTCTTGCCCCGGCTTCCAGCACAAGTGCATGGCCTGCAGCAGTGTCCCATTCCATGGTTGGACCCAGACGGGGATAAACATCTGCCTTCCCTTCGGCAACCAGACAGAATTTTAAGGAACTCCCGGCCGGAACAAAATTCACCGTTTCATATTTCTTTTCCATTTCTTTCAGATATGCATCAAATTCAGGTGAAGGATGCGAACGACTTCCAATTAAAGCGATCTCATTTTCTTTAGGAGCATTTACTTCCAATTTAATTTTATTGCCTTCTTCATCAATTTTAAATGCACCTTTATTTTCTACTGCATAATACATTTGGTTTTTAGCAGGAATCCCAACAACACCCATCACCGGTTTACCATTGCGAATGAGTGCAATGTTCACCGTGAATTCTCCATTCTTTTTTATAAATTCTTTTGTTCCATCCAAAGGGTCAACCAACCAAAAATATTCCCAATCTTTTCTATCGCTGTAGTCAATCATTTTATTTTCTTCAGAAATGATCGGGATATCGGGATAATTTTCTTTTAAAGCTGCAACAATTACAGCATTGCCTGCCTTGTCAGCTTTGGTTAACGGGGAGTTATCACTTTTGTCGGTGATCGCAAAATCATCCGTTTCATAAATTTTCATGATCTCTCTTCCTGCTTCTTCTGCAATTGCAATAATTTTATTTACATCAATTTTTTCTAGCATTTCGTTGTTTTTTATAAGTTGAATAACATGATTTAAAGATTTTTTCCAATCAGGTATTTCTATTTGTAATACCCTTTTAATTTTTTCTGTTTTTAGCAAGGAGAATTTCGGCCTTTTTGCAGGAGTTGGATATTGTTCGGTAGTAATCGGATTTACTTCACATTGTAATCCATACAAATGCATTATTTCTTTTGCAAAACCACACCAGGAAGTAACACCGGAATTAGAATAATGGTAAATGCCAAATTCGATATTATTTCCGAGTTCAATAAATTTAAATATCACTGCGGCAAGATCACCGGCATAAGTTGGAACACCTATCTGATCGTCCACCACATTTATTGAGGTTTTTTCCTTTCCGAGCCGGATCATGGTTTTTACAAAGTTGTGCCCATAAAAACTATATACCCAGCTGGTTCTTATCAGAATGGTTTTTTTATTGAGAGATAAAGCGCGGTATTCACCCTCTGCTTTTGTTTGACCATATACGCTGATCGGGTTGACAGAATGATCCACATCGTAAGGTTCCTTTGATTCGCCATCAAACACAAAATCGGTGGAGATATGAATAAATACCGCATTGTTTTTTTCGCATGCTTTAGCAAGATGCTCTACTCCGGCAACATTAATTTTATATGCAAGTGGCTGATCTGATTCTGCTTTATCAACGGCAGTGTATGCAGCGCAATTAATGCAAATGTCGAAATGATATAACGAAAAAAAAGTGTCTACAGCATTCGCCTCTGTAATATCGAGGTCATCAACATCAACAAATAGGTATTCGTGTTGTTTATTGTGTTTTGCGATGTCCTGCAGTTCACTTCCGAGTTGCCCGTTACTACCGGTTATTAATATTTTCGACATAATTGTAATTTCGCTGAACTATATTCAAATTGGAATTTCGTGAAATTTTTTAAATTTTAAATAAAATTATTTTTGGAGGATTTGAATTCAGGTAAATTTTTATCTTTTTCCGAGACTAAAATTTCATCATGTTTCAATTTCCAGTCAATTTTTAAGGATGGGTCATTATAAATAATTCCGGCGTCGTGTTCTTTAGAATAAAAATTATCGCATTTATAAAAAAATTCGGCCGTTTCACTTAGCACAACAAACCCATGCGCAAATCCCCTGGGAATATATAATTGTTTTTTATTTTCCGCAGATAGAATTATGGAATAATGTTTTCCATAGGTTCTGGAATTTTGTCTTATATCAACCGCTACATCCAACACCTCACCGGAAATTACACGCACTAATTTTGCCTGGGAAAAAGGGTTTAACTGATAATGTAATCCGCGTAAAACACCGTATGTTGATTTTGATTGATTGTCCTGGACAAAATTTGTATTTATACTTTTTTCCGCAAAAACCGCCGAGTTAAACGATTCAAAAAAATAACCCCTTGCATCTTCAAATATCTTCGGTTCGAAAATGAGCAGGTCTTGTATTGGGGTTTCTATAAATGGCATATCCTGAATTCTTGGGTAATAGTTTTTTTCAATTAATATTAAAGTTGGTTATTCATTAATGTGTTACTTGCCAATAATTTTTGCACGTAGGCATCTTTCATTGATTGTTGAATTATTGGCAATTGATTTTCATGATGAATGTCGCTGCCTAAAAAATTTATCATTTTATGTTCGGCAAGTTGCCTTGCTATCTTTTTTTGTATTTCGCCATATTGCCCTGTGAACGATCGCAAATTAACCTGTAATAATACATCCGCATCCAATAAACTGGAATAATATTTTAACGAATTTCCTTCAAACATATAGGGATATCGCTCAACATGTGCCAACACAGGTTTATATCCTTTTAAGTTTAATTCAAATAAAACTTCCTCCAATCGTTTTTCTTTAGCCATCATATTTACCTCAATCAAAATATAATTTGCACCAAAGGTTAAAAATTTCTCCCCATTGCGTATCCTGCCCGGAAATTGCTCATCTATATAATATTCCGCTGCTGCTTCAACATGAATTTCCGTATCTGTGGTTTTCAATTCTGCATTCAATTGTGTACATCTGTCCAGAATAATATCAGCATCATTTTTAAAAATTTCAGGCATAATATGCGGGGTAGTGATAAATTTTTTAAACCCCAAAGCCTGCAAACCGCTTATCATATTATATGTTTCCTGAACACTCAGTGAACCATCGTCGATATTCGGAATTAAATGTGAATGCATATCCGCATTTAAAACACTAAAATCGAGAATATCCTTATTTTCAAACAATTTGCTAAAAATGGATCCCATAAAATCTATCTTGAAGCATACTGACCGTCATAATATTTTTTATAATCACCGCTCGTTATATTTTTCAACCAATCTTCATTATTTAAATACCAATCTACTGTCACATAGGTAATCAGTTTTTCAGATTCACCTGGATTACGGTTGAGTTTATTATCCATGATTTTACATAACAAACGGATCAGGTCGATATTTTTCCATTCATTAAACCCACCAATATTATAGGTATCTCCTATTTTACCGGAATGAAAAATAGTATCTATAGCTTTAGCATGATCTTCCACCCACAACCAGTCCCGAACATTTTCGCCTTTGCCATACACCGGGATCGATTTATTATTTTTAATATTATTGATCGCTAAAGGAATTAATTTTTCAGGAAATTGAAAAGAACCATAATTATTTGAGCAATTGGAAATAACCACAGGCAATTTATAGGTATCGTGATATGCTCTTACAAAATGGTCGCTTGAAGCCTTTGATGCGGAATACGGAGAATGTGGATCATAATTAGTGGTTTCATAAAAAAATCCTTCTTCCCCCAAACTACCATACACTTCATCAGTGGATATATGATAGAATAATTTTCCATCCATATTATCCTTCCATTTTAGTTTTGCGGCATTTAATAAATTAACCGTACCTACCACATTCGTCATTACAAACTCGATAGGATTGGAAATAGAACGGTCAACATGACTTTCTGCTGCAAGATGAATTATTCCATCTATCTCATTTTCCTCAAATAATTTCCCAATAAATTCCGCATCTACTATATCCCCTTTTACAAAAGAGTAATTTTCTTTTTCTTCTATATCAAATAAATTTGCAAGATTTCCAGCATAGGTAAGTTTATCCAGGTTAATGATCTGGTATTCAGGATATTTATTTACGAATAATCGCACCACATGCGATCCAATAAATCCGGCGCCTCCTGTAATTAATATGGTTTTTTTCATTTCCCGCATTTTTATAATGACCAATAATTAAATTTAGTAAATTTATTTCTATAAATTCCTTTTATATCTATTAAAAGGCAATTCTCTTTTGCATGCGATAAAAAATATTCCTCTTCCAATGTTAAATATTCTTTGTGAGCCACAGCAATGATTATAGCATCATATTTATCGCTTACTTGTTCCAAGAGTCCGAAATTATATTCCGCATTAACTTCCTCTGAACTTACATTTGGCTCCGTAACGTCAACATGCAATCCAAAAGATAATAATTCCTGCACAAGATCCGCCACTTTTGAATTCCTGATATCACTAACATTTTCTTTGAACGTTAAACCCATCACTAAAATTCTGGAGTCTGTAAGATTTTTTCCGGCCTCAATTAATTTCTGCATACAGCGTCTTGCCACATAGAACGCCATATTATCATTTACTTTTCTTCCTCCTAATATTACATATGGTTCATATCCAAGTTCCATGGCTTTATAGGTTAGATAATAAGGATCAACACCAATACAATGTCCACCAACTAGCCCGGGTTTATATTTATGAAAATTCCATTTTGTTCCTGCCGCTTCAATAACTTCGTAAGTATTGACGTTCATCTTATCCAAAATGATCGACAATTCATTCATTAATGCGATATTGAGGTCTCTTTGTGTATTTTCAAGAATTTTTGCCGCTTCGGCAACTTTAATATTGGAAGCTTGATAAACTCCCGGCAAAACAATTTCTGAATAAATGGAACTGATATTTTCTAATGCTTCCTCATCAGATCCCGATACAATTTTGATCACATTCTTAAGCGTATACTGCACATCACCAGGATTTATCCGTTCCGGTGAATATCCGAGTTTAAATTCCGTATTTAATTCCAATCCCGAACCTTCCTTTAATACAGGAAGGCAAATATCTTCCGTACAACCGGGAAAAACAGTTGATTCATACACGATATAATCGCCCTTTTTCAAAATACCGGCAATTGTTTTTGTAGCTGCTATTAATGGAGAAAGATCAGGCACCTTGTGTTCATCAACAGGAGTTGGAACAGCAATTATGTGAAAATTGCAGTTTTGAAGATCATTTACATCAGATGTGAATAATACATTTGTATTTTCAAATGCGATAGGTTCAATATCATTTCCTTCATCTATCCCTTCCTTTAACATGTTTATTCTATCCGTATCAATATCATACCCAACCACTGAAAATTTACGTCCAAATTCTAAAGCAATTGGTAATCCTACATAACCAAGGCCTATCACTGAAATTTTATTTTCCCCGCTTTTTAGTTTGTTGAACATTTTCTGATTAATTGTAAATTTATTAGTGTGTGTTTATTTAAAAATCGGCTTATGCAATTACCGGAATCTGCTTTAAAGCAAATTCTTTAATTGTATTACATATATAATTAATTTGTTCAACATCTAATTCTGTGTGCATAGGTAGTGACAATACTTCCAATGCAATTTTTTCACTTACGGGAAAGTCGCCATGCTTATATCCATAAACCTGGTATGCATCACTAAGATGCAGAGGAACAGGGTAGTATATCATGGAAGGAATCCCTTTTTCCTGTAAATACTCTTTTAAACCGTCGCGATTTTGCGCAACTTTAATGGTATATTGATGAAATACATGCGTTGATCTTTCAAACCTTGCAGGAATTGTGATACCTGGAATTCCGCTTAACCTGCGGTCATATTCAGCAGCCGCATTTTGACGTTGTTGATTATAGAGATCAAGGTTTTTAAGTTTTACTCGTAAAATTGCAGCCTGCATGCTATCAAGTCTTGAATTAACACCAATGGAATCGTAATAATATTTTTTTGCAGAGCCGTGATCACAAATGATCTTAATTTTTTGTGCAATTTCATGATCATTGGTAAAAAGGGCGCCGCCATCGCCAAATGCCCCTAGATTTTTTGTGGGATAAAAGGAAGTACTGGCCATATGCCCTATCGCTCCCGATTTTAATTTTCTCTTATCCCCCATGGTAAATTCACTGCCTATTGCCTGTGCATTATCTTCAATTACAGTCAGATCGTATTTTGCAGCAATTTGCATGATCTTTTCCATGTTGGCACATTGACCGAAAAGATGCACCGGAATTATCGCTTTTGTTCGTGGAGTTATTTTTTCTTCTATTTTATCTACATCTATAGTAAAGGTGCTTTCGTCCACATCAACAAAAACCGGTTTTAATTTCAATAAGGATACCACTTCCACAGTTGCAACAAAAGTGAAGGGTATGGAGATCACCTCATCGCCTTCCTCGAGCCCTAATGCCATTAATGCAATTTGAAGTGCATCAGTCCCATTTGCGCACGGAATTACATGGTTAACCTGAAGATAGGAGGCCAATTCTGAAGCAAATTCCTTTGTGGCAGTCCCATTAATAAATTGAGTTGTATCAATAACCTGCTGAATACCGTCATTCACTTCCTCCTTTATTTTTTGGTATTGGCCGCTGAGATCAACCATTTGTATTTTTTTCATCACATTTTCAAATTTCAATCGGCAAAGATAATATAAGCAGGTGGAAGGCGTTCACAAACACCACAATCTTTGTAATTTTGAGCCTTTAATTATGAAATATATTTTTATTGCCCTATTTCTTGTTTGTTCAGCTACCCAATTAACAGCACAAATAAATCTAAACGACAGCTGCGTTTCGGCAAATATTATTACTATCGATCTGGGTGTAGGGCTTCCTGCAGCCGATCTTGCTGACCGTTTTGGTGCTCATGCCATCGTGGGAGGAGGATATCAGTATAAAACGAACAAAAATTGGTTGTACAGTATCAGTGGCGCATTTATTTATGGAAGTGCTGTGAAAGAGGATACAATTGTGAATAATTTAAAGAATGAAGAAGGGTATATTATCGGTACAGACGGCCTTCAATATGACCCAATTCTATGGGAAAGCGGGTTTACAGCCTCCATTCAGGTTGGAAAGATCACCCAGCTTTTGAGTATTAACCCCAATTCCGGGGTCACATTTATGGGTGGAATTGGTTTTCTTCAACACAATATCTGGATTTATATAGATGAAACCGCAGTGCCCCAACTTTCTGAAGAGTATAAACCGGGATACGACAGGCTTTCGAATGGCCTGGCCCTTAACCAGTACATTGGATATTATTTGTTCAGCAATAAATACTTTGTGAATTTTCGCGCCGGTATTGAGGTTACGGAAGCATTTACACAAAACAGACGAACCATTAATTATGATACACAAATGAAAGATGATGCATCCAGAATTGATATGATGTTTAATCTCAAATTAAGCTGGAATCTGCCTATTTTTGAACAACCCACCCGTAAATTTTATTCAAATTAATATGAAATTAGTTGCAATTGTTTTTGTGCTGGGGATAGTGTTTGGAGCATCCATGTTGCTCTTTCAGCAATTTTATTATACCATTTTTGTAGGATGTTATCATTTTTTGATAAGAATTGCTTCCATTTTTAATAAAAAAGCTTCTCTCTGGATAAAAGGCAGAAAAAATTTATTCGATAATTTAAAACTGCACTTTCAGGATAATAACAAAAGGACCATTTGGGTGCATTGCGCTTCACTTGGTGAGTTCGAGCAAGGCAGAACGGTTATGGAGTCAATAAAGACTACCCATCCTGATACTAAAATTTTATTGACCTTTTATTCTCCTTCCGGATATGAAAATCAAAAAAATTATGCTTTTGCCGATCATGTTTGTTATTTCCCGGCTGATACAGCTGCAAATGCCGAAAAATTCATTTCCATCGTAAAACCTGATATTGCTATCTTTGTAAAATATGAATTTTGGATCCATCATATTAATGCACTGCATAAAAAACAAATTCCATTATTTCTTATTTCGGGGGTATTCCGAAAAAAACAATTGTTCTTTAAATGGTATGCTCCTGTTTTCAGTAAAGTTTTAAAAAAATATACCCGCATATTTGTGCAGAATGAAACTTCTTTAAATTTATTGCAAAAAATTAAAATAACGAATGCGGAAATTTGTTTTGACACGCGTTTTGATAGGGTAAAAGCCATTTCAGAAAACAAAAAAGAATTTCCGGAAATTGCAACTTTTGTGAAGGGTCATAATATTATAATTGCCGGAAGTACTTGGCCAAAGGACGAAAAGTTACTTGCAAAAGCATTTTATAAATCACTGGTATTTGTAAATTTTAAGATCATTATCGTTCCGCATAATATTGAAGAAAAGTATATGCGCAAAACAAAAAAACTATTCAAAAAATTTTCCCTTATTTATTCCGAATTACATAAAGCTCAACAAGAAGACCTCATCGGGAAGAGAGTGTTGATCATCGACAATATTGGAATGCTTTCATCTATATATCAATACGCAGATTTAAATTATATAGGTGGCGGATTCAACAAGGGTATACACAATTGCCTCGAGGCTGCGGTATACGGTAAACCCATTCTCTTCGGACCGAAATACGATAAATTTATTGAAGCTGTTGATCTCACTAAAAAAAATGCCGCATTTGATGTGCGCGATTACAACGAATTGCTGAACCGAATCAACCTCATGAACCAATTTCAATTTATCTTTACTGGAGCATCAAGCGAAGCTCAGGAATATGTGCAGGCCCACCTTGGAGGCACTAAACAGATTGTAAATGCAGTGGAGCAGGAATTGGGAATGAATGGACATAGGACATAGGACATATGACATAGGACATAGGACATATGACATAGGACATATGATACATAAATTTCGCAAGAAATTTATACTCCTCTCTCCTATTTTAGTATCAGGTATCAAGTATCAGGAATCAGGAAAACAAATGGAGGGATTAGAAAATTTCGCAAGAAATTTATACTCCTTTCTCCTCTCTCCTATTTTAATATCAGGTATCAGGAAACAAACAGTGGGATTAGAAAAAATTTCGCAAGAAATTTATACTCCTTTCTCCTCTCTCCTTTCTCCTTTCTCCTTTCTCCTCTCTCCTCTCTCCTACTCAAACTTCAACTTCACCACCTCTAAAAATCGCTCTACTGATTCTTCTTCTGAAAAATTAAATTGTGACGATAATTCATTTTGAATATATTTTTTAACTTCCTCAAAAGAATTCATCGCATTTATTTTTTTAAGAACTAAAGCATATCCGTTCACATCGCCATTAAATAATTCCTTTATAAAAAATAATTTATCATTCAGATCGATAACACTTGTAATTTCTTTTGCTTTATGTGAATGTATCCTTTCAGCTAATGTCTTTTTATTACTGGCCAATTTCACATTCAAGGCCTTATTTAATTCTTCTTCTGCGGTTTCCTTTAATTTATGAATTGGTTTTTTGTGCTCTTCCACTAAAGGTTTGATCTCCTCTTTTTTCTTCTCTGCATAGGGATTTTCAATAACTTTTGGAATCTCTTTTTCGGGTTGTATGACCTGGCCGATTGGTTCCTCATTTTCTTTTTCCTGTTTTTCCTCTTTAAATATAACGGGCGGAACAATTTCATCCGGTAATACTTTCGGTATTACCTTTTCTACCGGAATAATGGGAATAACATTTATTTCCCGTTTATTTTCCTGTTTGTTCGGCTCCCCAAGCGAATCAAGTTTTTCCTGCAATTGTCGCACGTATTTTTTCAGTAGTTCAATTTCAAACTTGTCGAGTTGACCGTCACTTTTAACAGAATTGAAAAGCAAATTCAATTTGTCGATCAGTATTTCAATTTCCGTGATTTTAGTATCCATTTTTAATTATGTAGTTTTAACCAGCTTGTAAACGTATTTTCGTACCAAAAATAATATTTGCAAAATTATGTTTATTGAACCTCATCTGAAAGGAGAACGCCTTGGCTGGATAGAAGTAATTTGCGGATCTATGTTTTCCGGCAAAACAGAAGAACTGATTCGTCGGCTGAAACGCGCCCGTATAGCCAATTTGAAGGTGGAAATATTTAAACCCGCCATTGATACACGATACGATGAACAAAATGTTGTTTCCCATGATGAAAAATTTATTGTGTCCACTCCGGTCAATAATTCTCTTAACATTCTTTTACTCAGTGAGGGGGTAGATGTGGTCGGAATTGATGAAGCCCAGTTTTTTGACAGCGGCCTTGTGGAAGTATGCGAACAAATTGCTATAAGAGGAACAAGGGTTATAGTAGCCGGGCTCGACATGGATTTTCGCGGCAAACCATTTGGTCCAATGCCTGACCTGCTTGCGATAGCAGATTATATTACTAAAGTTCATGCCATCTGTATGCAATGCGGTAATATTGCATCCCGGTCATATAGAAAAGTGCATAACAATGCACAGGTTATGTTGGGAGAAAAAGAAGAGTATGAAGCCCGATGCAGAACATGTTTCCTTAAGGATAGTTAAGCAAATCAAAAGTGTTGTTAACTGACACTCCAATGACGGAATTCTATTTGAAATTTGTATATTTGTATGGAAAATAAATCTTGAAAAAGGAAAGTTATGAAAAAAAATCTTTTACTTATTACATTTTTGATAATTGCAGCTTCCATTAATGCACAAGCTCCTCTAAATTATCAAACAGATGCTAAATATGGCAATACTCAGGTTGCAAATGCCAAAACAGCTACCAAATTTGATGTGACCAAACCTGCCTCAACCGCAGGCGAACGCGCACTTAACTATTATTGGGTGAATTACTCCGATGCTGTTGACTATGCATTAAACGGTTGGACCCTTGAAAATCTAGCTTCATTGCCACTTTGGCCGGATTCTACAACCTATGTTGTTACCGGAACGGGCGAAGATTTCTATTGGTACGGACATGGTTATTCGCATGTTTTTGATCCGATATCAGATTATGTATCTGATTTCGTGGATGATAATTTTACCGTTATCGGAGATGCTGATGACTGGTTCAATGAAGATCATGCATTTGATATTGACTCTGTTCGTTTCTACTATTTTTACGACAGGTTCAATGATTCTTATACCGATACACTGAAAGTATACGTTTTTGCACCAAATTCAAGTGTATATCAGGAAGGCTATTACATCGATAACGATGCAAATGGCGACTATGATGAAGGTATTGATATCAGCCTTTTCCTTACTAAGTATAAATATCAGGACAATAAACCAAACGGAACCTATACAGAGTATACCTTCCTTATGGATAATGAGGATACTGCAAGTTTTAATATTGCTTCCGTTACAATTCCTTTGGATCTTACTATCAATAAAAATTCACCTGATCATTTTGTAGGAGTTGCATTTCAGTTTATTCCCGGACAACCCTATGAAGTTGGCGATACTTTAATGGACTTTACTGATCCTCCATTTTTAATTGAAAACCCTTTAAACCGCTTTTGGTTATTATGTAATGAGGAACTTTTAGAAAGTGCACCGGTTTCCTGGTCAGAATATTCTGATAATCAGGATGGTTTTGCAAGTTCTGACGTTCGCTACAATATTTCAGCAACAGGTTGGAATGGTTTTTATGTAAGTACTTTGGCTTATACCGATCCTTTCGCCTGGGAACATGCCTATATCGACTGGTATGTTGCTCCTAAAGGAGTAAATTTCCTTGCTACAACTCCTTCACCTTGCGTTAGTTTACAAAAGAACTTTACTGATCTTTCAAATTTCGCAGCTGTACCTGATGATGCAACCTATTATTGGGAATTCGGAGATGGCGCTGTAAGTACGGAACGCAATCCTGTTCACATCTATCCTTTGCCTGGAACCTATGAGGTTTGTCTTGCTGTAGATTATGGTGGATCAGCTTACGATTATTGTAAAAACGTTACTGCCGACTATTGTGTTGGTGTAGATAATATCGAAAACTTAACTTCTATCAGCATTTTCCCAAATCCTGCTGATGATGTTTTGAATTTAAGTCTAACATTTGGCGATGCTCAGGATGCAATAGTTTCAATTGTGAATATGGCTGGTCAGGTATTATATACTCAAAATACCGGAATAGGCACTATTTTCAATACTACTATTGACATCAGCGCATATCCTGCAGGTGTTTATATGGCAAAAATTTCAAATGGTGCTCAGGCAACTGTTAGAAATTTCGTTGTAGAATAATCATAAAATTATATTTTATAAACCTCTCTGTTAGTTCAGGGAGGTTTTTTTATGCCCAAGGATTTATGAATTGAGATTTGGGAGATAAGCCACAGTCGATGACATCACAGGTTTGGGAAACCTGTGAGGTCTTGAGGGAAACTCGGATCACGATGTTTACACTGCGAATAAAACCTGTGAGGTCGCCTTGTCGGGTTCAAATATGTATTTTGTTTACATGATGATTCTGATTCTTTTTGAAGGTTTGGAAAAGACCTCACAGGTTATCGGAAACCGGATAAAACCTGTGAGGTCGCTTTGTCGGGTTCAAATATGGATATTGTTTAGATGATGATTCTGATTCTTTTTGGGGTTCTGGAAAAGACCTCACAGGTTATCAGGCGACGATGAACTCACAGGCTATTGGAATTCCGGGAATAAAAAAAACCCTTTCAGAAAAACTGAAAGGGTTTTCTATATTTTTAAATTATCGTTTAGAAGACCGCTAATCTGCGTGAAACTACATGTCCGTTGGCATTAAACACCACTAGATAGGTGCCAGGGTTAAGATCTCTGACATCAAGATATATGGTATGTGAACCTTCGGTGTAATTTGCTGATCCATAATTTGCAACAGTTGTACCTAACATATTAACTATGCTGATATTCATAAGTGTTGGTTCTGAAACCGTAACATTTGCATTTGTATAGAAATCTGCAGGATTTGGTGACAATGTGATACCGGCAATAATTTCTTCCTGAATAGGTCCCGAACTTACTGTTGTAAAATCGCACTCAGCAGAGGCAAGGTTCAGCGCACGATAATATCCATTACCATGGGTACCGATATAGATCGCATTACATTCTGTTTCGCGGATCCAATCCTCTCTGATCTCAAATACGGGAACGTTTCCAGGTCCTACACCTCCTATAACACTTCCGGTTTCCTGTGTCCAGTCACCACCTGAAGTAATAGAATAACTCCACACGCCGAATTCTGTTCCAATTAAAAGTTTATCATTATCCTCAATATGCATTAAAATATCATACACTGGAATATTTGGCAATGAGCCGCCATCTGATAAACATTCAAAAGTAGCAAGGTCACCATCCAAACAATTATCACTATACCACACATTTTGATCAACTCCGTAACCTCCGATCGAGATGGCAATATCATTTGCATCATCGCGATTAATGCTGATACCGGTGATTTTACCCGGGAATATGTTAGCATAAGTAAAAGTAACAATGCCGGCTTCAGTTGCATTAAATGTTGCAGCAGTTTCCGGGTTTTCATCAGCATCCACATATTCCAGAGCTGCAGTTAAAATGCCGCTCACTTTGTAAAGTCTGCCATTTTCTGTACCAACATAGGCAATATCTCCTGAATTATCATATTCAATAGCACTTATTGAACCTGATGCTCCCGGAAGTATTTTAAACCATGCCGGAGCTTCGGTTGAATTATATAATGCTCCATTGGTTACCCAAAGATTATTTTTTACACTCTGATATAATCTGGATTCAGATAATCCTGATTTGTTTAAAAGGATATCTCTTCCTTCATAATTTACCACATCTCCTTCTGAATAAAAATTACCGCTACCTGCAGGGTACTCAACAGCTTCACCTAATAATACTGGTGCAAAAGTGCTGTAAAGTTCATAATTTTCCCATAAAACGAAAGGTGTAACAAAGTCAGTCCCTCCGTCTGCTAAGCCATCCTGATCACAAGTTGCAACACCACCGTCGATGTTACAATCATAAATAGAACTCATTGAAGCGCCTTCATTTACAGAGCGGCGCAATACAGCTCCACTTCCGTTTGCTGTTACTGAGAAAAAGGTTGCAAATAAATATTCAGGTCTTATTCTGGATATTTCTGCTTTTCCGCCATCACCGCCTAACACCTCTACAGATTGAAGTGCACTATTGAGGTCAAAGTTTACATACTGCGTTCCATTGTCTTGAGATCCACCCATAGCCTCACCTTCAATTCCAATCGCAATGCCATGACTTTGGTATAAATTCAAACCTTTATTTAGAGTGCCATAGTCCGGATATTGGGCAGAAGCATTAATTGTTCTCGACACCCCGCCATCAGATCCAAAATACATGATCTCCGGATTTTCAGGATGGAATACTATAAAATGATGATCGGCATGTATATACTTAGGATACCATGTTGGATAACCGGAACTTGTCATAGGAGTCCAACTTTGGGAAGCTCCAACCCAAGTCCATGATTGTATTTGTCCGCCAATATAAATTCTTTGAGGATCTACGGGGCTTACAGCTATACAAAGATTCCATTTAGCATTTGCCAATGTTCCGTTTGGATTGAAAAAATCGGAAGCTTCTTCTGTTATTTGCGTAAAGTTTGCTCCATGGTCAGTTGATTGAAAAACACCCTGACAGCCATAAGTTCCGGATTTCGCTGAATAAACATATACATAATTCTTATCGGAAGGAGCAACGGCAAGCACTCTTCTTATACTTCCTGTTGGTATACCGATTCCTAATTCTTGAACATTTCCGGGATCTGTTGGTGAAAGGGAGCGATAATATTTGCGAAGACTTCCAGAAATTGCATGTAAATAACCTTCATTATCAAAAGCAGCATCATCAGAAATTGCAGATAAAGGTGAACCATCTGCTTCACAATTGTTCCATACCGTACCACCATCTGTAGAAATTTTTAATCCTGTATTTGTTGCAGCCACTATGGTATTTGCGTCAATCGGACTGCAAACAACTCTATTCACATAAGCCCAGGTTGCACCGGAGCTGCTGCCTATTTCTCCAGGTGTTGGAATTGTTGCGGTTAATTGTGTGAAAACAGGAAGATCAGTTCCAGTTACTGCAGTTGCCTTGAACATACCATCACCGGCAAAACCGTGTGTATAACTTCCAAAACTTCCGTCATAATAATCTGCCCAATATTCTCCTGTTCCAAAATAAATATCTCCGTTTGAAGCTTGTGCCATTGCACAAACCAATAAAGAACTGAATTCTGCATTTTGTGGATGCGGCTGCCAATCCAAACCACCATTATCAGAGTAGTAAATTCCTCCGCTGGCGCCACCACAATACATACGATCAGGGTTTGTTCTATCAATTAAAATAACCCTGGTTCTACCGCCTACATTGTTTGGTCCAAACCCTTCCCAGGCAAGGTTTAGTAAAGAACCTCCGCGATCACCGCTATTTACTTTCGCACGATATTCTCTCATTTGTTCCTTGGCAAGCATAACATCTGCTTCTTCAACTTTGCCCGTTAAAGGATTTGCACGCATGCTATTAATCCATTCTGCATAACCATCTGCTCTTGCTTGTTTTAATTCTGCTCTGGCATTGTATCTGTCAATTGTGCCGTCAGGCATTCCTGCAACATCACCAGAACTGAATCCCTTCACCAGGAAAAAAGAAACAAGGGCCAAACTGAGTAATGAAAGACCGAAGATTGTAAAATTCCTTTTCATGTATCGCTATTTTTTGTAAAAATATGAAATTATATTAACACTAATTAACCGCTTTTTATTTATGACCGTTTAATTACAAATTTGAACCAATTTGTGACATAAAAAGTTTCAAAATACATGTCTTTCAGCATGATATGAAGACCTGACAAGGGGTCCCGACTCCACATATTTGAATCCTTTTTGCAATCCTACCTCTTTATAATGATCAAACATTTCAGGGGTAACAAAATCTTTTACCTCCAGGTGCATTCTGGTTGGTTGTAAATATTGTCCCAAGGTAAGAATATCGCATCCATTAGCAACCAGATCATCCATAATTGCATATACTTCTTCCTTTGATTCGCCCAAACCCAGCATTACACCCGATTTTGTTCGTTTTCCAAATTGTTTGGTCCTCTTTATTTGTTCCAGACTCCTTTCGTATTTGGCCTGGGGCCTTACTAGTCTGTAAAGTCGCTGCACGGTTTCCATATTATGTGAAACCACCTCCTGACCCGGAGAGATCATTGTTATGAGAGCATCCCAGTTGGACTTTACGTCCGGGATCAATGTTTCAATCGTTGTTGCAGGAGATTGTTTTTTAATTTCTGTAACTGTTCTATTCCAAACAAAAGCACCTCTGTCGGCAAGCTCATCGCGATTGACGGAGGTTATAACAGCATGTTTAACTTTCATAAGCCGTATGGCATCAGCAACGCGTTCCGGCTCTTCCAGGTCTAATTCTGTTGGCCTTCCTGTGGCTACAGCACAAAAAGAACAGGATCGGGTACAAACATTTCCCAAAATCATAAATGTTGCTGTTCCCTCACCCCAACATTCCCCCATATTCGGGCAATTCCCGCTTTCACAAATGGTATGTAACTTATGATCGTCAACAATTTGCCTTACGTTGCGATAATTTTCGCCCGTAGGAAGTTTTACTTTGAGCCATTTTGGCTTTCTAATACGTTCAGGATTTTCTACAACTGCGAGTTCAATCATTTTTCATCAACATTTTTACCACTTCTTGCCAAATTGTAAACTCAAATATAAATAAACAAAATAGGGTTTATTGCTATCAGAAATAAGAATGGGAATTTCTTTTAAATAAACTTCAGTTCCTAAACCTACCTCCATCGATTTTACAAAATCATCATAAGTTGCCCAATCAAAATTAAATCCTGATTTAGCAAAAATACCGGGTGCAAATTTAATTTCATTAAAGCCAATACTAAAACCTGATGCGCCATAAATACTTGTGGCATCCAGAAATAAACTCTCCGTTTCTGGAGTGTATTTTATTGCCCGGGTAAGATCATTACTCTCACCGGTGGTATTAAATATTTCGAGATAATAAGGTTTGATAAATCCTGCCGAAACTCCGCCGGCATAATTAAAACTAACCTGAAACCCACTCTTTTCGGCCTTTTCACCGATCATGAGTTTTTGACCGAGGGCAGCCTTAAGGTTAAAAAAGGAATTCTGTTTACCGTAGATAAATGGTTTTGGTGATTCAGGACCAATGGTAAATTCGTTTACGCGTTTGGCTTCTTTGGGGTCGTTGATAAATCCTAATTCAAAATAATAAACACGTTTTTTATCCAGGTTGATATCCTTGGTATAATCACCAAAAATGCTCCATCCTGCGGTGCTTAATTTTCCTCCGATACTAAATTCATGTTCGTATCCAATACTTTTTGTTTTATTGGATGGAGAGGTGATTTTATTCAGAATTACCGGCTTTGAATTATTTTCAAGCGTTATTGTGGTATCCTGGCTATAACCCCGGGAAACCACTAAAACCATTAAAAAAAACACCAATCCACATTTCATCGGATAATATTACGAATTTTGTTTGAGAATAGTTGCCAACAGAAAAAAAAATTTGTCATGGTTATATCAAAAGTAGTTTATTCCGGCGAATTAAGAACAATAGCCACACATTTATCCTCTTCCACCGAGATCTTTACGGATGCCCCGCCCGATAATCAGGGTAAAGGGGAGGGATTTTCCCCTACTGATCTTGTGGCAACAGCAACGGCGAGTTGCATGTTGACCATTATGGGAATTGCAGCAAGAACTCACCATTTGCCTATTGAAGGAACCTCTGTGGAAGTAACTAAAATAATGGCCAACAATCCCAGAAGAATTGCGGAGATCCACTGCAGACTCACAATTCCACCAATAGATTTAAGCGAAAAACAGAAACAAATATTGGAAATTGCAGCGCGAACTTGCCCTGTAATATTGAGTCTCAACGATGAAATAAAGAAGATCATTGAATTCACCTATCTGTAAACAGTAAAGCCTGATCAGGATAATTGATCAGGCTTTAAAATATTAATGAGATATTGATCAGGTGTTGGTATCCAACTTAACCCCGCCAACTTCTGTAATTTTATTAGGACAGCCTTCCTTAGAACCGCATGAACTCAATGAAAACGTTAAGATCACAGCTAATCCGGCTGCAAAAAAAACTTTGGAAATTGATACTGATTTAAACATAGATGCAAAATTAGGAGGTTAACTTTAAAAATTGAGGAAAAGTTCAACCATTTCTTTCTTTTTAATAACTAACGTAAAGTAACGCAATTTATTTCAAAATACACAATCCACAGTTACACATCCTGATGTATTGTTGCATTGTTTTATCTTCGGCACATGCAAATTCACCTGATAGCAATTGGCGGTGCCGTTATGCACAATCTAGCCATAGCTTTAAAAACTAAAGGTTTGATCGTGACCGGTTCTGATGATGAAATTTTTGAACCTTCCTTATCCCGATTAAAGAAACATGGGTTATTACCGGAAAAACAGGGCTGGCATCCTGAAAATATTCATCCCGGATTAAGTGCAGTTATATTGGGAATGCATGCCCGCGCCGATAATCCGGAATTACTGCGCGCAAAAGAATTAAACCTTACTGTTTATAGTTTCCCGGAATACATTTATGAGCAAAGTAAGGATAAGATCAGGGTTGCAGTTTGTGGAAGTCATGGCAAAACCACAATTACTTCCATGATCATGCATGTATTGAATAATCAAAACAAAAAGTTTGATTATTTGGTTGGTGCTCAGCTGGCAGGTTTTGAAACCATGGTGCAAATCAGCGATGCACCATTAATGATAATTGAGGGGGATGAATATTTTGCATCACCATTGGACAGGAGACCAAAATTTTTACATTATAAAGCTCAGATAACACTCATAAGCGGTATTGCCTGGGATCATTTTAATGTTTTTCCAACGTTCGAAAATTATTCCGATCAGTTTAAAATATTAATGGAGAGTTTATCGAAAGATCAATTATTAATATTGAATGAAGAAGATGAGAATATTAATGCACTTCTAAATAATGCTGAAGTTAATGCCGAAATAAAAAAATATTCAACACCCGATTATTTTTTAGAAAACAATATTTTTCATCTCCATTTTGAAAATAAAGTATATACGTTCGAAATTTTCGGAAGGCACAATATGCAAAATATGGAAGCTGCCCGACTTGTTTGTAATGCACTTAACATAGAAAATCATATTTTTTATTCCGCGATGGAAACTTTTAAAGGTGCAGCAAAAAGATTGGAAATATTATTTAAAAATGACAAATGCACTGTTTTTCGCGACTTTGCGCATGCACCTTCCAAAGTACTTGCCACTGTAAATGCAGTAAAGGAGCAATATCCCGAAAGAACATTGGTTGCATGTCTCGAACTGCATACCTTCAGCAGTTTAAATAAAACTTTTATTACCCATTATAAAAATACCATGAACAATGCAGATGTGAAGATCGTTTATTTCAATCCGCACACTGTGGAATTAAAAAAATTACCCGAATTGATGCCTGAGGAAGTAAAACAATTTTTTAACGATGATACCTTGCAGGTTATTAATAATTCCACACAACTTGCCAAACTGCTAAAAACGTTAAAGAATGTGAATACAAATTTTCTTTTAATGAGTTCAGGAAACTTTGATAACCTTGATTTTACTATTTTGGCATAAATTTGCCGATATATATGTTAAAACTTGATAAACCATTAGCTTTTATTGACCTTGAAACAACAGGAATAAACCTAAGCAGCGACCGAATTGTAGAGATAAGCATCTTGAAAATTATGCCTGATGGCAGTCAGCAGTCCAAAACTATGCGCATTAATCCGGAAATGCATATTCCTGAAGCATCCTCCGTTTTTCATGGAATTTTTGATGCTGATGTGAAGGATGCACCAAAATTTAAGGATGTGGCGATTGAATTGCGCGATTTCTTAAATAATTGTGATCTGGCTGGATATAATTCAAATAAATTTGACATTCCGATGCTTGCGGAAGAATTTTTAAGAACGGATACCGGTTTTGATGAAAACAGGCGTTATATAGATGTGATGCGTATTTTTACGTTAATGGAAAAAAGAACACTGGAAGCAGCCTATAAGTTTTTTTGTAACAAGGAATTAATTGATGCGCACAGTGCCGAAGCAGATGTAAGAGCAACCTATGAGGTATTGGAAGGTCAACTGGAAATGTATAAAGATCAATTAAAAAACGACGTGCAATCATTACATGAATTTACCAAGGATGGAGATTTTGTTGATTTTGGCCGAAGAATGATCCTGAAAGATGGAGTGGAATATTTTAATTTTGGAAAATATAATGGTCAGTCTTGTGTTGAAGTATATAAACGAGAACCCCAATATTTTGATTGGATATATAAAAGTGACTTCTCGCTGCATACTAAATTAAAATTAAAAATGATTGAGTTCAAAATTAAAAATCCAAAAATAAATTAACGTTGCCCTCTTCACTTATCGTCATACCTACTTATAATGAACAGGCAAATATTGCCGAAATGGTTCATGCTGTTTTGAGTTTACCGGAACAATTGCATGTGCTGATAATTGACGATAATTCGCCTGACGGAACAGCTAAGGAAGTGGAACAATTAATTAATAAATATCCCGGAAGATTATTTCTGCAAACAAGACCAGGTAAACTTGGTTTGGGCACTGCATATATAGCTGGTTTTAAATGGGCATTAAAAAACAATTATGAATTTATTGTGGAGATGGATGCTGATTTTTCACATAAACCATCTGACCTTCCAAGATTATTACAAGCATGCCAAAATGGCGCTGATGTTGTGATAGGTTCACGGTATGTAAAAAACGGAAATGTGGAGGACTGGCCATTAAACAGAATATTATTATCCAAAGGTGCTTCCCTTTATGTAAGAATGATAACAGGTATGCCGGTTAAAGATACTACGGCCGGATTTGTTTGCTATAAAAAGAAGGTGCTCGAAACTATTGACCTCGATAAAATAAAATTTATTGGTTATGCATTTCAGATCGAACTGAAATTTGCTGCATGGAAATGTGGCTTCACATTATTGGAATTACCGATTACCTTTAAAGATCGTGAAAAGGGAATTTCAAAAATGAGCAGTGGAATTTTTAAGGAAGCGGTATACGGTGTGATAAAAATGAAGTGGAAAAGTTTTGGAAATTCCTATAAAAAACAAATCGCACATGAATAAGGCTACCAAAAAACCGGTTACCGGGCGTTTAAAAAAAAATATTCATCGCCATAAATCCGGATTGCCTCCAGGAACTCCCGTTTATACGGGAAGTAAACGCGATACTGAATTCAGCGTTAGCATTATCAATTTTAATGAAACAAGTTTTACGGAAGAAAATTTTTCGATCGGGGATAATTATCTCGTAAAACCACCAAAAGATTTTGTTTCCTGGATAAATATAAACGGATTACATAATGAAAAAATAATTGCCGAGATTGGGGCTTTTTATAAACTTCACAATCTGATTCAGGAAGATATTCTCAATGTATTTCAATTACCAAAAGTGGATGAATACACGGAGGATGATATCATTTATGTAACCCTAAATGAATTTTATTTTGAAGCCGATAAATTACAACGGGATCAGATAAGCATTATTCTCGGCTCAGGATTTGTATTAACCTTTCAGGAAGATGAAGGTGATTATTTTGAGGTTTTGCGCGACAGAATACGAACCGGAAAAGGAAGAATGCGCAAAAAAGGTTCTGATTATCTAATGTATGCATTAATAGATGCAATAGTTGACAGTTATTTTATTGTTCTTGATCACTATTCATCAGAACTTGACAAAATTGAGAACAATATTTTTGTTCAGAAAAATAAAAATCATTTGACCGACATTCATAATATCAGCAAAGATTTTATTTACTTACGACGAAGCATAGCTCCCCTTCGGGAAGTGATCTTTAAATTGATGAAGGAAGACATTATATTAATAGAACCAGATTCTAAACATTTCCTTCGCGATTTACAGGATCATGTTAACCAGGTAGTGAACCAGATCGATACCGACCGCGAATATCTGGCCGGACTTGTACAAACAAATATGGCAAATATGAACAGTCATATGAATGAGATAATCAAGGTGCTGACCTTGATTTCGGCCATTTTTATCCCTTTAACTTTCCTTGTTGGTGTTTATGGCATGAACTTTGAAAATCTGCCAGAACTCACATGGCAATATGGTTATGCTGGGGTTTGGGCTGTTATGATCATCATTACGATCATTCAGTTCATTATTTATAAGAAAAAAAAGTGGTTATAACACATTCATTTATTACTTAATTTTACAATTATGAAAAAACTTACACTCTCTGTTGTTTTTGTATGCACAGCCTTTTCTCTCATGGCACAAACCACACACCCTGTTAAGAATTCGGCGGTGTTTTTCGGTCTGAATTTCGATCTTGGTATTCCTATGAACGATTTTAAGACCTATAACGATGAAGTAGCTGTTGGCGGTGGATTTAATTTGTTTTTCCAACCTTCGGTTAAAATTCCGGTTTTAGTAGGTTTTGACCTGGCATTTATGAATAACGGTTTTAAAACCGAGGACAAAACCCTCACGGCAGATATTGTTGTTGATGGTGTTATCATTGATCAGTTGTTGTTTCCCATGCGCATCGAAACTTCCAATATGATTTCTACCGGTCATTTGAATTTACGTGTTCAGTCGCCTACCAAATTTTTTAAACCTTATATAGATGGAATTATAGGATTTAATAATTTTTCAACTACCACTTCTATTTATGATGAATCGGAAGAATATTATTTGAGTGAAGAGGATAATCCGCTGATCACCAGTTCAAAACAGAATTCCGATTGGACCTTTAGTTATGGTGGCGCTGCAGGCCTGATGATAGAATTGAATGAAAATATGCTAATTGACCTTAGGGTTGCCTATTCCCTAGGCGGAAATGCGTCTTACTTTGTAGAAGATGATATAGATGAGTGGGAAGTGGTTTTTAATACCATACCTACAACTCAGGAAGATGTAGATGAGGAAGATATTTCAATCGCTGCCTTTCCAAAAGAATCAAAAACAGATATGATATTGGGCTCGGTTGGTATTACTTTCAAATTCTGACAATACCATGATATTTACAGAAAGGCTGCCTAAAGAGGTGGCCTTTTTTATTAAAATTGCCCTCTAATTACATCTATACCAATATATTAAGTAGATTCGTTAGAAGATTACAACATGATAACGAGCAAACACCCGGCTACAAGAAATTTGAATATTGTTTATACAATTATTGTTGTATTGTGTCTGGCAATTGCATTATTTATTTTACAAGCGCTGAATTTAGTTTTTCCCGATGCATCAAAATATCAGGTAGGAACTCCAATTGATTCATTAAATCACGTGGTAGTTTATTATAACGGAGAAACATCCAATGTAACTGCAAGAAATATTTCTAAGGATGGATATAATATCGGATTACAATGGCAATGTGTTGAATTTGTAAAAAGATATTATTACGAACACTTTAATCATGTAATGCCAAATCCCGGTGGCAATGCAAAAGATATTTTCGACCATAAACTTCCGGATGCATCCTATAATGAAAAAAGAGATCTTGTTCAATATTCAAATCCGAGTTTAAAAAAACCTGCTGTTGATGATATTTTAGTTTTTGACGGACATATTGGAAATAAGTACGGGCATATCGCAATAATTTCTGCGGTATATGAAAATAAAATTGAGATCATTTCCCAAAACGCAGGCCCTGATTCACCAAGCAGGGAAGAATTGAAATTGGTTTTAATAAATGGAAAATGGAAGGTGATGAATAGAAGGGTGCTTGGTTGGATGAGGATTGAGTAAAAAGATTCGAAGGGAGAAGATTCGAACCTGACTGCCGGCAGGGGGTAGGGTTCTAGGGATCTAAGGAAGTAGGGGTTGGTAAAGGTTGAAAAAGGGCGCGGATCTAGTGTCCCCACAGTGTCAACTCACGCAAATAAAAAATCAATTAAGTCCGTGAGCGACTGTAGGGATAGTTAGTGTTCATAAAAAAAAACCGCAGACACTCCTATCTGCGGTTTGGGAAGCTTATTGCTTCGGTCTATGAATAGTATTCAGTTTAATTAGCTGCTAACTCGTTGGTGAGCTTTGTAATATCTTCCAGGGATAATCTGCAATGCATTTTTACATAAACAAATGTTTCACCGGGTTCATCTACTAATACCACTAATCGTTTTATTTTTCCGCGTTTGTTTTCACGAATACTTAAGTTAACATTCGCATCTTCACTTTTTACACTAACCAGTTCTTCGAAATTGTGTTTTTCCATTCTGTTTAATTTGCGTGTCATCTTTTTATCGGACTTATCACTATAATATTCTCCTTCGCGAATGGAAACTGTGATACCACCAAATTTGCGCATTAGTTCAACTGCTGCTGCCTCCTCTCCTTCCACATGATCTTCCGCAATTTCAGCAACCATTTTTACAAGAAATCCGGGTATCCATAAATTTAATTTAGTGGAATTATCGTCAAATTTCGGAGCTTCTGATGCAAATGTTTTACCGGAAAATGTCATCAGCAATAAAACCGGTAATAGTAGTAGTAGCTTTTTCATATCTTTTTTTGTTTTAGTAAAAACGAATTATTTTTTATCGTCTAAATTTTCCAATTCGTCAAGTCCCTCGATATTAATATCTTGTAATTTAGACAATTTGGAAATTTTTTCTACGTCGATAGTTCCAAATAAACTCACCAAAACAAATTCACCATCAGCATCACAAAGAATTAAAAGTTCGTTAATTACCTTGTCGGATTCCATTTTTCCTAAAATTCTAACTTTATCCAATTCAGAATTAACGGTCATTAGTTCTTCATAACTATTGAGTGCAAGCGTGGAAGAAATTTCGCGGTAATATTCACCGGATTTTGTGTTTCCTTCTTCATTTTCATATACCAATACTTTAATTCCTTTTAATCCGTCAACCACCGATTGCAGCTCTACATCCTCTGATGCAGCAGAAGCAACGAGGGAGAATAATTTTTCAGAAACATTTACGGAGGTGAATCCCGGTTTTCCTTCATATTTTTGAAAGAACTGATCTATTTGAGTTGCCTGTGCGAAGGTTGCAAATGAAGCACCTATTGCGATTAGAACAAGTAATACCTTTTTCATAATGTTAATTTTTGGGTTGAATTAATTGATTTACCAGCACAAGGCGATTGGGCCATGCAAAAAGTTACAGCAGGTATTAAAAAAAATTTGAAATTGAGGCAAAAGCGCCTGCCAATGGGTATCTGGGCTGAATTAATGCAGTATCACTTCTTATCCCTGATGAACAGAACAAATAAAACAGTCTGGTAATAGAGGTTGTCGAACCTTACCTGGAGGTTGACAGGAGCTTTTGTTAGGTCTGTATACAATATAGGTAAATTTTTGAGGTCTTTTATTTTTCCTTCCAGACTATAAATAAATTTATCGGCATTCCAACCAATATATTTTTCCTGACTTTTATTCAGGATAAACTGTTTTTCCAATTTTTTATTGTGATCCAGTAATTTATCGAAATTATAATTTTGTTTATAGGCCTCTCCAATGGAAGTAAGTTGAAGACCATCAATAATAGCTTTAATATTTACACCTTCTTTATCGCGGTGTTCCAGTAATTTTAAATTATCGCGTAATTCGCGGAGGATATTATTTTTAATAATGTCCTTAGATTTCGATCGGTCGGATAGAAAAGTAAAAAGTTCCTTTAGGGTACCAATACCTGTTTGCAGATAATCGCTCATACTAAATATTTGATCCGACCAAAATAGGCAGAATAAACTGTTTAGTCAAAATTAATCACTCTCCTGATCTCTAAAAATCGTTTGTAGTAATATTTTTCCTGTGTCTCATTACTTATGCGCACACCTCCGGTTTCCGGAGAGGAAGTATGAATAAAGGAGAATCCGGATTTTTCATCGTAGGATAATACAATTCCAACATGAGCAGGCTCACCTCCCTCCGTTTCTGTTCCGGCAAAAAGAATAAGATCACCGGGTCTTGCTTCATTATATGGCACAGGGTATCCCGCATCAAATTGTTGGCCTGATGTTCGCGGCAAATTGATGCCGAAGTTTTTATATACGTAACAAATAAATCCGGAGCAATCGAACCCGGAATCCGGGCTGTTTCCTCCCCACTTGTAAGGAACCCCCATAAAGGTTTTAGCATAGTTGATTATGCTGTCGGAAATTACAACTGATTTAATTTCCCCAGAATCTATAACAGGTTTATCTATCCACCATGGATTTAATTGAGCAAAAACCAGATGAACAGATAAACAAAGAACAACCGTGAGGATGTACTTTTTAAATAACATATTAACTGTGTTGCTTTTTATTTTTGATCTTGTCACGTTCCCACCAAACAGGCGTGTCATCATCCGGATCAAGATTATAATTCACTGTAATTTCTTCCCCGGGTAAAATATCTTTCACCGCTTCAAATTCCAGAATATTCAGGTCGAAATCGGGATTATATTTTGCATTTGGCGTATAGGAATGATTGTATAATGAACCAAATCCCAAAGCCAAAGCTCCCTTTCTTCCACTTTTCCCCCATTCGAAATAATATTCATAAATAAACGTATCGTTGATGGCATTTCTGTCCTTTTCACTGAATACGATCATTGGAGCTATTTCAATTACTGTACCTTTTTTTATTTTCTTAGAAGTAAATACGGCTCTTCCTCTGTCAGGCGTAAGTGCAACAAATAAATGTTCCGGTAAAAATGGTGTCAGGGTCTTTATGTGTAATTCTGATTTCTTATTCGTTTTTTTTGACATCCCGAAAGTATTATTTAGAATTTAAAACTTTATTAACGCCATCTTTGAATTCGGCAAATAATTGTTTGAAATGTGCCTTTTTTGCACTGCGACCTTCTACTTTTTTTGCCTTATTGATTTTGGAAATTGCCTGATCATGCAAAGCAAAAATTTGTTCTGCTTTTTGGTCAAAATTTTTATCTGTTGTTCCACCATGAACAACCAATTCTTCAATTGCATCTCCAATTTCATATTGGATACGGCGTTTAGCACTGCGTTTACTCATATAATAATTTTGGCGCAAAGTTAAGCAATCCCGCTATCTTTGCACAAAAAATATACAAGTTATGTTCGACATGAAAAAAGCCATGGAAATGAAAAAAAGGATGGATGAAATACAGGCCAGACTTGATCTTATTAGCGTGGAAGGTGAATCCGGTGACGGGAAATACAAGGTTTTGGTAACTGTAACCGGCACGAAAAGAGTTAAACATATCTCCATAAGCGACGAATTAATGCAAAGTGGTGATAAGGAACATCTGGAAGATCTGCTGTTGATCGCCATCGAAAGGGCCATGGAAAAGGCACAAAATGTTTCGGAGGCAGAAGCGAGATCGGCAGCAATGGGTGGCGGATTATCAGGTTTGTTTGGAATGTGATCACGTTTCGGCAGTGATCTTAAAAATTGCTGTGCGAACTCGGTTTCCAATAGCATCCTTTAAAATCAGCTTACCGGCTTCAGGTTGCTGAAATACCTGAGCGATATTTCTGATCTCTCCAATTGGTATATTTAAGGAGATACATTTATTTTTAAATTCCTCACTTTTAAAGCGGAGAAAATTATCCTTAATTAAATCCAATAAAATAGTTCGATGAATTACTCTTGCGAAGTTTGTATTAAATCTATCATCCTTGGTCAGGTCTTCCCGACCAATTAATTTGCATAATAAATTAAATTGTTTATCAGTGCCTATTGCAAGAACAAATTCAATTCCATCTCCGGTAGTAATTATTTCCCCATAAGGGGCAATATTAGGATGTAATGAACCTGTGCGCTGCGGAATTATTCCTGTATTTAAATAATTGGATGCCTGATTTGCAAGCGAGGCAACGGCTGCATCAAATAAAGACACCGAAACATAGGAACCCTTTCCGGTTTTTAATTTATTGATATACGCAACCAAGATTCCCTCCTTCAATTGATGGGCAGCAAAAAGATCCACAATGGCAATGGGTATTTTCTGTGCTTGTGTTTCCGGCACACCATTCATGAACATCCAACCTGTTTCTGCCTGTAAAACAATATCATACGCAACTCTTGGATCATTTTCTCCAAACCCTGAAATATTTCCATAAATGATATCTGGATTAATTTTTTTAATGGTATCATGATCCAATTGATACTTAATTGCATCATTCATTTTCCAATTACAGATAAGCACATCGGCCTCCTGAATAAGCAAATATATTTGTTGGAGATCTGTATTAGAGGAATAATCGAGAAAAATATGTTGTTTGTTCCAGTTCACCGCTGCAAAATAGGCTGAGGCCGGCAAATCAGGATCTTCGGAGGGCAATTTCCATTTTCTTGTTATATCGCCCTCTGTATTAGGGTTTTCCACTTTTATGACCTGAGCACCTAATTCAGCGAAAAACAACCCCACTGCAGGTCCGGCAAGCACTCCGGCCAATTCAATTACCTTAAGATCGCGCAACATGGAACAAAAATAGACAGATTATAAAATATGCATGCTAGGAATTCGTCAGAACTTTATAAACCTAAAATTGTTACTACATTATGCATAGCAGAGGATTATTTTTTTTCAGTTTCATATTAGCTATTGAAATTTACGCATATCAGGCGCTTATAACGGTATTCCCGGGAAGCACTGTTCTGCCCTTTCTTTATTTTGGTGGTACAGCGCTTATTTTCGGCAGCATTTTATTATATTTCAATTTTAAATTGCAGGAAAAAATAAAAATACCACGGCAGTTATTGATGGCTGTTTTCTTTTTATTATTTATTCCAAAAATATTCACCTCACTTTTTTTGTTTTTGGAGGATATTGTGCGATTGGTAAAATTAGGCGCTAACGGAATAATATCTCTCGTGGGAAATTCAGAATTTATCTTTGGTACCGGTCGTTCAGAGGTCTGGAGTATTATCACATTTTCTTTTACTGCCATTTTAACACTCACTTTTGTTTATGGAGCTATTTTTAATGTTTATAATTATAAAATAAGAAAGGTACCGGTAAAATTATTAAAACTCCCAAAAAGTTTTAATGGCTTAAAGGTGGTGCAGATTTCAGATATACATTCGGGAAGTTTATCAGATACAAAGGCAGTACAAAAAGCAGTAGATAAAATAAATGGATTAAATCCGGATCTTATATTTTTTACCGGCGACCTTGTAAATAATATTGCAGCGGAGGCACTTGATTTTGTGGATATATTTGCACAATTAAAAGCAGAGCACGGAGTGTATTCCATACTTGGAAATCACGATTACGGCGATTATATGTTGTGGAATAATCCGGATGATAAAATTGCAAACCTCGAAACCTTAAAAGATCTGCATAAACAGATGGGATGGAGGTTGTTGCTCAACGAACACGTGCATATTGAAAAGGACGGAGAAAAAATTGTTGTGGCAGGAGTTGAAAACTGGTCGGCACGAGGCAGGTTTCATACCTATGGTAAATTGGAGAATGCCTTAAACGGAATTCAGGATGCTTTTACAGTACTTTTATTATCACACGACCCATCACATTGGGAAGCGGAAATATTAGATCATCCGGCAAATGTGGATATTACATTTTCGGGACATACACATGGTATGCAATTTGGATTTGAATTTTTAAATATAAAATGGAGCCCTGTTAAATATTTTTATAAACAATGGGCGGGATTATATTCCAAAAAAGAACAACACTTATATGTTAACAGGGGATTTGGAGTGATAGGTTACCCGGGAAGAGTAGGAATTTTGCCGGAAATCACTTTATTCACATTACATAGTGCTAATTAAATAACATTTCTGCTGTTTATTTGCAGGATGCATAGTTCACTCGAGAAAAATTACAAAAAATTATTTACGGGTTATGATGCATTATTACAAAAATGTTCCGAATTAACCTTTGAGGAATTGAATACTCCAATTTCTGAACATAAATGGTCCATTGCACAAATTCTGACACATATTAATTTATCCATTAACAATTCGGTGATCTATTTGAATAAAAAATTACAGAAACCTGAAATGATTCCAAATTCAAATTGGAGTACGAAATTCAGATCACTTTTGTTGAATTGGGCGCTAAAAAGCGACATTAAATTTAAAGCTCCAAAAGGAATTGATATAGTGCCGGAAAAAATTTCATTTAACGAGATCCGATCAGAATGGATCAAACAAAACAGAAACCTGGTAACCATTTTGGATAGTATACCCGAATCCCTGTTGAAAAAGGCCGTATTTCGCCACCCGGCTGTTGGAAGGATAACGCTCAACAATATGTTGGAATTCACACATTTTCACATAGATCATCATCAAAAGCAGATAAACAGGCAATTGTCCACAATAAAATAATGCCTTGGTTCTCGTTAAAAACCGGTAACTTTGCATTCTCTTAAAAATAAGTTAATCTAAAATATAAGTCTTACAGCATGACCATTTTCCTCGTTTTTTTTATTGCGCATTGGTATCTCTCCCTCTTTTGCCAAACTTTCTTTTTACATCGTTACGCAGCGCATAGCATGTTCAGTATGTCGAAGGGCGTTGAAAAATTCTTTTATGTTTTAACCTGGTTAACTCAGGGTTCATCCTATTTAAGTCCTTATGCATACGGAATTTTACACCGGTTACACCATGCATTCACCGATACGGAAGAGGATCCACATTCACCGAGCTATACAAAAGGATTATTTCCTTTAATGTGGAAGACGAAGATCATTTATAATGATATTGACAATTACAGGCTCAAAGTGGATGAAAAATTCATGAAAAACCTTCCAACCTGGCGCAGTTTTGACCAGTTTGCAAGCAGCCGATTCAGCAGACTTGTCTGGGTAGCGATCTATATTGTAATTTATACTTTTATTGCGACACAATGGTGGATGTGGTTATTACTTCCCATCACTATTCTAACCGGACCTGTTCATGGGGCTATCATCAATTATTTTGCGCATAAATACGGTTATCGCAATTTTGATACACCTGATACTTCGAAGAATTTTTTACCGGTTGATATCATTATGATGGGCGAGAGTTACCACAATAACCACCATAAATTATTGGCCAGACCAAATTTCGGAATAAAATGGTTTGAAATAGATCCAACCTATCCTATCATCAGGATATTGAGCGCTTTAAAGGTGATCAAACTTAATCAGGAACCCACTTCCTGATACAAGAATAAGCCATTTTTATTCGTTTCCTGTCAAGGGTTTATCTTTACCATAAAACGACAGGGTATTTACCGTACAACCAAAATATTATTAGGAATACTGCTGCTATTTGCCTCCTCTCCGTTGTTGGCGCAAACAAGCAATGACAGAATAAAAACCCTAGTTGTTTCCGGTGGTTCATTTACCATTGATAGTTTAAGCATTATTCCCGGAAGCGTGAGCGTGAAAGCGGAAAAAACTAATGGTGTTCAGGATACTATTTCTAACTACACCATTATTGATACTTCCTATTATAAAGTGGACTATTTTTATGCGACCATTCAATTTTCTGATCAAATTAATGGAAAGGTCCTAATAGAGTACAAAGTATTTCCTTATTTATTTACTAAAAAATATTTTAATAAGGATCCCGCATTATTCGACAGTGCCAATATTAACCTTACCCCCTACTCTGTTTCTATTTCCAATATTGACCCCTATCTGAATATAAACGGACTTGACTATTCGGGTAGTTTTGCCAGAGGAATATCCTTTGGCAATAACCAGGACATTGTGGTAAATTCCAATTTTAATTTGCAAATGAATGGAAAATTGCAAAATGATGTAAATATCAATGCATCTATAACGGATAATAATATTCCCATACAACCTGAAGGCAACACGCAACAATTACAGGAGTTTGATAAAGTATATATTCAATTGTCAAAAAATAAACAATTCCTTACCATGGGTGATTATGAAATATATAAACCCAAAAGTTATTTTTTAAATTATTATAAAAAGCTGCAAGGTGTGAGTTATGCCGGTGGATTTGATATTGCCAATGGAGGTACTTTAAGTACAGGATTAAATTTAGCTGTTGCAAAAGGCATTTATGCCAGGCAGGATCTTGTGGTATTGGAAGGCAATCAAGGACCATATAAATTAAAAGGGAACAATGGCGAAACCTTCATAATTATTCTTGCAGGAACTGAAAGGGTATTTATTGATGGCAAATTAATGATAAGAGGATCGGAAAATGATTATATAATAGATTATAATGCCGGAGAAATAACATTCACGCCGAATATTCTATTAACAAAAGATAAACGTATTCAAATTGAATTTGAATACTCCGATAAAAATTATTTCAGAACACTTGTTTTTTCTGGCACAGAATATACCTCAGAAAATGAAAAATTAAAACTGCGGTTAAATATTTACACAGAACAAGACAGCAAAAATCAACCACTTGATCAAACAATAGATTCTTTTGATAAAGCTATTTTGGAGTCTGTCGGTGATTCTGTGCAGTATGCCTTTTCATCAGGAGTTGATACGATTGCATTTGATGCATCGCGAATTATGTATAAGATGGTGGATAGTCTCGGTTTTGATTCTGTTTTTGTTTATTCTGTCAATCCCGATTCTGCAAAATATGTGCTTTCCTTTACGGAATTAGGTGTTAATAAGGGTAATTATATTCAGAGTGCCACTTTTGCAAATGGACGTGTTTATACCTGGGTTGCACCTGTAGCAGGACTTCCACAGGGATATGCAGAACCGGTAATATTATTAAACGCGCCAAAAAAATCACAAATGGTGACAGCTGCCGGCGACTATAGAATTAATGAAAATAATTTTATAACGGGAGAAGTAGCACTCACAAATAATGATGTGAATACATTCAGCGAAATTAATAACGCAGACAATGCAGCAATTGCTTACAGAGGTGAATATCAGAATCTCCATAAATTTAATGAAAGAACCACGCTGAGTAGTTCCATAAATTATGAATTTACAGAAATGAATTTTACCCCTCCCGAAAGATACAGACCTGTGGAATTTAATCGCGACTGGAATATATTTTCCACTGAAAAAACAAATGAACATTATTCGAATGCGAATTTTAATTTAGCAGCGGGCGATTTATGGAATATTGGGTTACAATCCTCTGCCTTTATAAGAGAAAAGGACTACAGCGGATTTATGCAAGCCGTAAAAGGGTCGCTAAAAACAAAGGAATGGATAATCAGTGCAAACGGAAGTTATCTGAACAGTGATGCCGATACTATTCGCACTAATTTTATCAGGCCCAATCTTTCTGTAGCAAAAATATTTCCTGCAATTAACCATTGGCAACTCGGTATAAATTATGAAGGGGAACACAATAATGTTTATGCGGAGTCAGATTCTTTATTGAGCAATAGTTTTTATTACGATCAATTTAAATACCATATTTCGAATGCTGATTCTGCTATAAATAAATTTTATGGAGATGTAATTATGCGCAACGACAGACTTCCACTAAATGGTAAATTTGCCGATGTTACCAGAGGTAATACCTATTCGCTTAGCGGTGCATTAAATAAGAAGGAAAATAATCGGATCTCCTGGCAACTTTCCTATAGAAATTTAGAAATAGTAGATACAGAATTGACTTTTTTAGAACCTGAAAAGTCATTATTGGGACGATTACAAAATGCATTTGTAATTAGAAAAGGGCTCATTACCTCTGATATATTTTATGAATTGGGAACGGGACAGGAACCCAAAAAGGAATACACCTATATTGAGGTGGAGCCCGGTATAGGCAATTATACCTGGAATGATTATAATACCAACGGAATCCCGGAGTTAAATGAATTTGAAATAGCAGCCTTTGCGGATGAAGGGAACTATATTCAGGTTTTTATCCCAACTGATGAATATATCCAATCGAATGTCAGCAATTTTAATTATGCCATCGGACTCAATCCAAAAGTGCTATTATTTAATAAAACAGGTTTTGCAGGATTTATTGGAAAATTTGCAGCGCAATCCTCCCTTCAACTCACAAGAAAAGTATTGGATGATCAAAAATTCAACTCTTATGTTCCCTTTACCATAATTGATGATAGTTTACTGGTGAGTTCCAATATGTATTGGTTGAATACGATCTATTTTAATCGCTCCTCACCCAAGTTCGGGATAGATTATTCCTATTTAGAAAATTTCAGTAAACAAGTGATCACGATAGGTCCGGAAAGCAGGGGCAAATCGGAACACAAGATAACTGCACGGTATAAAATTGCAACGCCATTCACCATAAACCTGGTTTATACAACCGGGATTAAATTATTATTATCGGAGGCCTTTATTGAAAAAAATTATACCATCCCCTATTATACCATTGAGCCCAAATTAACTTATATAAAAGGCTCCGTCTTCAGAACCTCCTTATTCTATCAATACACTCAAAGTGAAAATACTGAAGGAGTTGAAAATTTATTGAGTCATGAATTTACTTTTGATATCAGGTATAATGTTGTTTCCAAAAGCACAATAACTTCAAAAATTTCGTTGGTGAATATTCAATTTACAGGAATAGAAGATTCACCTGTTGGATATGCAATTTTGGAAGGTTTGCAAAATGGGAATAATATTTTATGGAACCTGAATATAGATAGAAAACTATCCCCAATTCTTCAACTAACCGCCTCTTACGAAGGGCGAAAAACGGGTGATAGCGATATAACACATTTGGGAAGATTGCAGATGAGGGCGGTTTTTTAATAAATTGACAATTGAAAATTGACAATTGACAATTTAAACGGCCGGAAGTTAAATGAAGGGATAAAGGAATGAACGAATGAAAGAATGAAGGAATGTAGGAATGCAGAAATACTTTAAACCTATTCTACGTGTACAATCTTTATACGAAATAAAATTTCTTACCATTAATTGTCAGAAATAAATCATTTAAAGTTTTCTTAACATTTCAATGTGTTATAATCTGTATCTTAGATTTCACAAAACTCAAAAAAAATATTATGGATGCAAATGTAAACTCGATCAACTGGTTTGAAATATCTGTTGCAGATTTAAACCGGGCTCAAAAATTTTATGAAACTATTTTTGGTATTAAAATGGAAAAAATGGACATGCCTGATATGCCAATGGCAATGTTTCCGTCAAACCCGGGAAGCGGTAAGGTTAATGGAGGTATTGTGCAAAGCGAAATGCACAAACCAAGTGCCGATGGAGTAAAAATTTATATGAACGGAGATCCTGATCTTCAGACAGCTCTTGATAAAGTGACCGATGCAGGCGGACAAATAATCATGCCTAAAACGGATATCGGACAAGGTTTCGGATTTATGGCATTTTTTATCGACACCGAAGGCAATGTAATAGGACTACATTCCAATGGTTAATCAATAAAAATAAAAAGTAAAATATCGATCCGGGATAATAATTTATCCCGGATTTTTTATATCAATATTTTATTCTTTTCCCATCAAAATCATATTATCCTTTCTTAAATAACCCTGTTCCGCCATTCTTTTAGAGGCATCCTTATAACTTTCGGGGTCTTTATCCGCCCAGGTATTTAATCCGTCAACATACCTGTTATACATACAAAATGTTGCAGCAATCAAAACAGTATCGTGAATTTCTTTATCGGTGGCATTTAATTTTTTTGCAAGGTCAATATCCTCCAGCGTTACTGATTTTCCGCTTATCTGCACCTTGCCTGCAATTTGCAATAATGCCTTTAGTTTATCAGAAATAATCGGAACATCCTGAGGGTGTTTTTTTATTTGCTCTATTGCTTCCAGTGATGCTTTTAGGTGATGAGCAGCTGCAGCACCATGCGATAATTGACAAAAAGTGCAGTCATTTTTACCTGAAACATATGTTGCAATTAATTCCCTTTCGCCTTTGGTCAGAGTGGAATTATCACTGTGCAATAAAGTATTAGCAAGTAATAATAATGGATAGGCTGTTTCGGGACTATAATTTAACAAACCCCTGATTCCGGGATGCGGGTTGTTTAATTCTATGTATGCCATATTTTTTTAGGCAAACTTAAAAAAGATGGTTTTAAACACCATGAGGTTTACAGTATTTTTGAAAAAGCAAGGGGAAAGAGTATATAGTATTTAGATACTAAAATTGGAATTTTTGCGAACCATGGAAACCCAAAGAAAATAAGGAATATCGAACAAGGAATAAAGAACCTGTCTGCCGGCAGTCGCCAGGCAGGCATTAATCGGATCGACAACCCTGAAGTATCCGCTCCGTATTAAAAGTAGGTAATAATAAATAACAATCAAAAAATAAAAAACATTAATCGGATTGACAACCCGGAAGATATTCCTCCGTAGGAAACCTTGCTAAACCTGAAACTATTACAACCCAAGGAAACTTTGCAGGTGATCTGTGAATGGTCAGTGGTGTGTGAACCCAACCCAGAACACAGAACCTGCCTGACGCTGACGCAGTCGGCAGGCAGGCTCAGAACACTGAACACAGAACGCAGAACACAGAACAAAGAACTCAAACATTAAATCTAAAATGCATCACATCCCCATCCTCCACTAAATATTCTTTCCCTTCTACATTTAATTTACCCGCTTCTTTACACGCAGCTTCGCTGCCGTATTTAATATAATCGTTGTATTTAATTACTTCTGCGCGAATAAATCCTTTTTCAAAATCGCTGTGAATTACACCGGCAGCTCCGGGAGCCAAAGTTCCTTTGTGAATAGGCCACGCACGCACTTCCTTAACACCGGCAGTAAAATATGTGATGAGATTTAATAATTTATATCCTGCGCGAATTAAAGTATTTAATCCACTCTCTTTTAATCCGAGATCCTCTAAAAATAATTTTTTATCTTCATAAGAATCCAACTGTGCAATTTCGCTTTCAATATTTGCACTTACAATAATTACTTCCGCATCTTCATCTTTAACCGCATTTCGCAATTGTTTTACAAAATCATTCTCCACATGAATTTCCTTTTCATCCACATTACAAACATAAATTACAGGTTTAATGGTAAGTAACCACATATCCTCTATTAATTTAAAATCTTCTTTATCTAAATGTAAACTTCTTGCACTTTTACCTTGTTCAAGATGTGATTTTAAATTAGTTAAAACATCTACCAATTTTTTTGCATCCTTATCGCCGATATATGCTGCGCGCTGACTTTTTGTTAGTTTAGTTTCTATGGTCTCCAGATCTTTTATCTGTAATTCATAATCAATGATCTCTTTATCTCTGATGGGATTTACATCACCATGTACGTGTACAATATTCGGATCGTCGAAACACCTAACCACATGAATTATTGCATCGGTTTCGCGGATATTTGCAAGGAATTTATTGCCAAGTCCCTCGCCTTTTGAAGCGCCTTTCACCAAACCTGCAATATCTACAAATTCTATCGTTGTTGGCACTAATCGCTCCGGGTGAACAAATTCAGCAAGTTTTGTAAGACGTTCATCCGGAACAGTAACAACACCTACGTTTGGCTCAATAGTGCAAAATGGAAAATTTGCAGCCTGCGCCTTTGCACTGGATAATGCATTAAACAATGTTGATTTGCCCACATTTGGTAAGCCTACGATTCCGCACTTTAAAGCCATGGTATTATTTTTTAGATCTGTTTAAACGGGCGCAAAGATAGGGTTTGTTAATGTAAAATAAGTGAATTTGCTGGAAATTGACCCCGATGACCTTAGTTTTCCATTTAAATATAAAGTCTTAAAAAAAATGCGCCTTTGATACTTTGGGTGTAAAAAAATTCACGCAAAGCCGCAAAGGCGCAAAGAAAAAACGCAAACAGGAGTCAATTATTCCTTTATAAAGGATTGCAGTTTAATTGAATTGTTGTTGGAAATTTTTAATAAATAAAATCCTGCTGACAGGCTGCTGACATCCAAAACTTTACCATTTATTATTGAAAAATCTGAAATTACTGCTCCGACATTATTTAATACCTGAGCTTCATAATTCCCATTAACCGGTATTTCAATTATCAGAAAATCGGAGGTTGGATTTGGATGGATATTTACAACAATACTGTTATTAATATCCTGAATAGCATTGAAACTGATCACCTTACATTCATAATCCTCACCTGCAACATTTCCTGCTGTTAAACATACTGTATAACTTGCGGGAGATGGATAAAAGTGCGACGGGTTTTGCTCAGTGGAAGAACCACCATCACCAAAATCCCAATTCCAATAATCAGGCAGATTGGTTGAAATATCGGTAAATACTACAGTAGTTCCTGAAATATTCCATGTAAAATCCACAACCGGAATTTTAGGTGTATTTCCTATCACCACATCCTGACATGCTGTGGAACTTCCTGCTGCATTTGTTGCAGTTAAACAAACATTATAAGTGCCATCCAATAAAAAAGTGTGAACAGGATCCTGTTCAGTACTGAAAGTTCCATCATCAAAATCCCAATCCCAACTTGTTGGCGTATTTGTGCTTAAGTCTGTGAATGTTACTGTCGGGTCACCCGAATAACTAAAATTAGCTAAAGGTGCAACATAAGAATCTATGACAACAATTTCGCAATAGGAATCACTTGCAACAATATTTGTTGCTGTAAGGCAAACATTAAAATCACCGTTGGTTAAAAATGTATGAACGGGATTTTCTTCTGTTGAAGTAGTTCCATCCCCAAAATCCCAATACCACTCTGTTGGTGAATTGGTTGAAAGGTCAGTAAAATTAACAGTTGGCTCTGCAGCTGCGGTATAACTGTATAAAGCTTCCGGGGCTCCGGTAATTTCGGAAGTAACAACTCTGAAATGAAAATCTCCGGTTAGTTCTGCCCATCCAAATCCTGTCTGAACA
>JBGAWP010000008.1:57806-94804 GCA_044227505.1 Chitinophagales bacterium
GTGCTTGTGTAGGAAACCCAGGCAACTCCACCAGGAACGGTATATCCGACAAAAACATCCCCATAAATTCCCTCCAGTTCTGCCATACCTCGCAGATCGACCCTGGTTCCTTTGTTTGGCTCTTCGAGTGTTGGTTCAGGAGTGAGATAAAAAGGGGTGATGATATCAGCACCGGGGAATCCTGTGCCATCATCCGCCCAAATATGGAACTGAATATTATCATTCGGCCGCATATAATCAGTATAATTTTGAATTATTGCAGTAACAACATCGGTTTCACCGGTTAGTGTAACTCTCACAGCTGCGGATACATAACCTGTTGCACTTAGAGTGCCGATATCAGCTACAAAGTCGATTATTCCTTCGTCGTAGGAAATATAATTTCCCGCAATTATTTCAAATGTATCGCTGATTGCGGTATTAGGAACCCCAAAATCATCTGTTGCTTCTATATAATAACTAATCCAGGTTCCCGGAGCTTGTTCAGGAATTTCAAATAAATAGGTGTCACCAAAAGTATTAAATCCGGGAATTGATGTATAAGAACCTCCATCAGTGCTATACCACAAGAAACTGCTGGCGATATCTGAAGCATCGATAAGTTCGGCAGTCAGGGGGTTTGGCCCCAGTGTTCCTTCATATAAATTGGTGGCATCGTGTAGAATAAGCGGTGGAGAAACGTCAACATTATATTGATAGATCACAAAATCATCAATATAAATTCCGTCAACATTATATGCTGCATCACTCACAAATCGGAAACGAAGTCTTACATCCGGTCCACCCACAAATGCACCTAGCGGAACTGTGTATAATTGCCAGGTAAACAGGTCCTCACCATTAAAAATTTCAATATTTGTCCATGATCCCCCGGCATCTGTGGAAGCATCGAGGTATACATAATCAAATCCGAGCTCCAGGTCGAGCATGGCATAAAACTGCACATCTGCATCCAGTGCGAAGGAAAGATCTGCGCTCACAGCCATAGTAGCTTCAGACGAAAAAGCATCGAGATAATTGCCATCCGGACTATCAGTAAAACTATGTGTGGGACTATAAGCATCGGTGGTGGTGGTATTCCACGAACCGGTAACAGTCCAGTTTGTCAAACCACTTTCAAAATCATCAGCAAACACAATCGTTTGGCTGCTAAGTGTAAAGGAGGAGACAATCAATAAAAGGAGCAAGTAAAGGTTTCTTTTCATAAAGTAAGTTTTTTAATGATTACACTAAATTAAACATTTTTTACACAAGCTTTACAAATTGTTTAAATTTTATCTGAAATGCGTGGTCATGAATTGAATAGAGGCATAATTGTTGGTAACTTTCGGCAAAATTTATTCGCCTATATGAGGTTTTTTATTGTTGGATGTTTCATGATTTTTGTAGCCGGGTTGAGGGCGCAAACTGCTGACCAGTGGTTCGAGTCGGGGTTTGAGAAATATGAGACCAAGGATTACGCAGGAGCAATTGCTGATTATACCGAATGCATAAACCTTGCACCGGATTATCCTGAGGCATACTTTAACCGGGGATTAAGTTATTATTTTACGTCCAATTTTGAAGCTGCAATTCACGACTTTGAACAAATAATAAAATTAAAGCCAGGCGATGCCAAGGCGTATTATTGGAAAGGATATTGCTTATTTGAATCAAATAAAGTGGAAGAAGCCATTAGTGCATACACCAATGCGTTATATTATGACCCCACTTACGCAGAGGCTTTTTTTGAGCGCGCATTTTCTAAATATATTTTAACGCGATATGTTGATGCATTGGAAGATCTTAACAGGGCAATTAATATTAATCCTGTTTACGCTGATGCATATTATTATCGTGGATTATGTTTTTATGCCCTTGAAAATTATACCGAAGCAATGAATGCATTTAATAAAGTTGTGGAAATTGATCCGAATGATGCAGATGCCTGGTATCAAATAGGATATATTCACAACGACAATAAAGCATATGATCTCGCAATTGAAGCATATACTAAAGTAATTACCTTGCAACCGGATGCAGGTGATGCATATTACGAACGCGGAGTCGCCTACTATGAATTATATTTTGATGATAATGCATGCGCAGATTGGAAAAAAGGGGCGGAGTTAGGGGATGAGTATTCGAAAGTGCAGGTGGATAGTATTTGCAAATAATAATGATTCGAAAGTTTTTGAGGAAGATTCGAAGGGAGAAGGGAGAAGATTCGAAGGGAAAGGGAGAAGATTCGAAGGGAAAGGGAGAAGATTCGAAGGGAGAAGGGAGAAGATTCGAAGGGAAAGGTTCTAAGGGTCTAAGGAAGGAAGGGAGGTAAGGGTTGAAAAGGGACGATTTTCTTTTAATTATAATTTACGGCAGTCCTCAAAATTTGATTTTTTATTGAAGAATATTACCTTTAGAGTTTGCAATTGTTTAATCCCTAAATAAATTGTTATGTCGGAAAGAGAGTTATTAATTCGTGTGAAAGTATTTTCTTATGATGTTTATAATTGCGTAAAAAAGATTAAACCGGATATTTACAATAAACAATTAATTGAGCAATTAATTGATTCCGCCTTAGTGCTGCTGCAAATTACAGAGCATCTCAAAGAGGTAAATCTAAAAGAGATGCATTAAATAAAATTAAAATTTCTCTTGAGGAAATTGATGAATCTAACTTCTGGTTAAATAGTCTTTTTGATTTAAAAATTACAGAGTCTGAAGAGGTTAAAAGATTAATAAATGAGAGCGACCAATTAACTTCGATCTTTGTTGCAATAGCTAATAAATTAGAAATGTAATCTATTATTGCAATTCAATATTAAAATATAATGCAGATACACATTTTTTCCATCATAACAATGTATTTTTTTTGAAAATTAATAAATCAATAAAAATTTAGCGGAAGGTCTTAATGGTTTAAATTAAATCGAGAACCCCTTTTTTTAACTTTACTCACCTTCCTTCCTTTTTTATTCCTTAGAACCTTACCCTTCGAATCTTCTCCCTTCTCCCTTCGAATCTTTAGTAGACTCACTTCAAATCATCATCAATCACCATACCCTGAACAATAAGTAGCCAAAACCTCAGGTGCTTTTTCGTAACCAAAACTATCTGATTTATTTAAAAATTCGCAGGCAGTTTCCATTTCGCCAATTTGCAACATTAATATTCCGTAGTTATAATTTCCCATAGGAAAATTCGGGTCATATTTCAACATGATCTTAAAATCTGTTTCAGCATCCGCATAATTTCCGAGCATAGCCTTACTCAATCCACGTTGATTATAAATATCTTTATTTTCGGGATCTACATCAGCGGCAGCGTCAAATGTTTTTATTGCAGTAGTATATTCCTCCTGAAAATATTGTGCAAGACCGAGGTTATATAAAATTTCCGCATTTTGAAGATCATACAATAATGCCACTCTGAATTTATCCTCGGCACCAGGATAATCGCCTTCAACAGCAGCCTCTAATCCCATAGAAAGGTAATATGCAGCCATGTCGCTATTTGCAATTGCAGATTCCTCACCACCAACCTTAAATATAATGCTATCGTCATCGGAAATTATTTCAATTTTTTCCGATTCGGTTTGTGCCTGTGTAATAGTTACAACAGATATCAATATCGTAAAAATTAGTGTACGGATCATGGCGTTAAATTTAGTTTTATAACGATGTATGCCTTTTTTTTATTATTTGGAGACTTATAAAGAGCTTACCAAATAAGATCTGAAATACGAATTAACACAAAAAAAACGATAAATTTTCAGATAAATTCAAATTTTGGGAAATATTTATAAAAAATGGATAAGAATAGACCCTCTTTTCAAGACCGGTTCAGTTTCCAATTTGACCGTTTTTCCGTTATTTGATCCATATGAGCTGTAGTTATATTTTTTTTGTCGTGAATAAAAGATGCAAAAAACGCGGCAATGCCTTGCTCCTCTGTATTTTCAGAAACTAGTTGATCAGGGCTGAAATATTTTTCTATGAATCCTGTATCAAATTTTGCGGACAAAAATGCTTCATGTTCCATGACAAATTTGCCGAAAGGCAAGGTGGTGGCCACTCCTGATATCTTATAGTCATTAATTGCACGAATCATTTTTTTGCAGGCCAATTCCCGGGTTGCTGCATGCACGATCAATTTTGCCAATAAAGGATCGTAATAAATAGGAATATCCATGCCTTCTTCATATCCATCATCCACCCTTATTCCATGTCCCTGTGGCCGGCGGTAGGTGATCAATCTCCCTATATCAGGAAGGAAATTATTTTTAGGATCCTCGGCTGTAACCCTTAGTTCAATTGCATGTCCGTGAATTTTAAGATCCTCTTGTATAAAATGTAATTGCTCTCCTTCCGCAATTAAGATCTGTTCACGGACGATATCCAACCCTGTTATAAATTCAGTTACAGGATGTTCCACTTGCAAACGGGTATTCATTTCCAAAAAATAGAAATTAAGATCTGCATCTACAAGAAATTCAACAGTACCAGCTCCAACATAATTACAGGCCTTTGCAGCATTAACGGCACTTTCGCCCATCGCTTTTCGCATGTCTGAAGAAACCACTGCGGATGGAGCTTCCTCCACCAATTTCTGGTGACGACGTTGAATAGAACATTCCCTTTCAAATAAATAGACCACATTACCATGTCGGTCGGCGAGAATTTGAATTTCAATGTGCCGGGGAGAAGTAACAAATTTTTCAATAAAAACTGCATCATCACCAAAAGCACTTTTTGCCTCGCTCATTGCGCGGTGCATTTGTTCATCCAGTTCTGCTTCGTTTTGAACAATGCGCATTCCTTTTCCACCACCACCGGCACTTGCTTTTATCAAAATTGGATAACCTGCTTTTGCCGCAACGGTCTTCGCTTCTTTCAGATCCTTTATCGCATGATCGGTTCCCGGAACCATGGGAATATGAAATTTTGCAGCAGCTTGTTTTGCTGAAATTTTATCTCCCATCATATTGATGCTGATGGGATCAGGACCAATAAATATTAATCCTGCCTCCTGTACCTTTTGTGCAAAAACAGCATTTTCGCTTAAAAACCCGTAACCCGGATGGATTGCGTCAGCACCAGATACCTTTGCTACCTCCAGAATTTTATCCATCAACAAATAACTTTGGTTTGATGGAGGTGGCCCGATAAAATATGCTTCATCTGCATATTGCGTATGAATCGCATTTCTATCTGCCTCAGAATACACAGCGACGGTTTTAATTCCCATTTCCTTTGCCGTGCGCATAACACGTAATGCGATCTCTCCGCGATTGGCGATCAGTATTTTTTTGATCTTCATTTGACAAAGATGGGAAAATTAATGAAAATAATTAACCAATAATTAAATAAAAAAAATCACTAAAAACATAAATGATTATTTTACGAATATTGCTAATATTGTAAATGTAGAGTCGCAAAATTTTGCGACTCTACATTTACAATATTATTGATCAACATCACCAATCATAATTAAATGGCAAAATTCCAAAACAAATATCGGATAACACCGCATCGATTAAAAAATTGGGATTATGGTTCTCCCGGGATGTATTTTGTTACAATTTGTACAAAAAATCAAATTTGCTATTTTGGGGATATTAAAACCTCCATGAACGAAAATATTCATGGTGATCCGCATGTAGTAGAGTCGCAAAATTTTGCGACTCTACATCGTGAACATGAAAATATCGAACCCCATTTGGAACCGACAATTATAGGTACAATTGCCCAACAATATTGGGAGGAAATTCCGAAACATTTTCCATTTGTTGAATTAGATGAATTTAAAATAATGCCTAACCATATGCATGGAATTTTATTGATTGATAATCCTGATCACACAGGATGGGAACATAATAAATTTGGTCCTCAATCTAAAAATTTGGGCTCAATAATCAGAGGTTATAAATCAGGTGTTAAGGGATATGCTACCACAAATAAAATTGATTTTTGTTGGCAGGCGAAATATTATGACAGAATAATCAGAACTGAGCAGGATTTGTATATTGTTAGAGATTACATACGAAATAATCCCATGAATTGGCATTTGGATAAAAAAAATAAAAATGGACTCATGATGTGATCTTGAGCTGAAAAATAAAATAAAAGGTGTTATTGTTGCATCTTTACTCAAAGTTAAATAAGACATAAAAATAAATGCAACTCGATTACATCCACAACATCAACAACAGTGGCGAACATATGATTCGTCTATACAATTTTAATATGTCGCAGGCAATTAAATTCCGAAATAGTATTCAGGATTCTATTCTAATAAAAAAAAATCCTCTAAACCTCAGCGATCTTGAATTCATTGAAGCAAGAAATTGTGAATTGACATTGAGGATAGCAGAGGAGGATATAGGAATAATTTCAGAAGACACTGTGCTTTTTTTCTGTGATCTTACGCTGGAAGGTTTTCAGGAAATGGTAGATCTTCTTCAACCATTTTGTGTAAAAGAAACAAAAGGATATCAATGGTTATACGATATAGATAATGAAATAGATTTTTTATTTTCGCCGGGAGGAACCTGGTAAATAATTTAATAATAAATTATTTGAGAATCCAAAAAATGTAGACTATAAATATTGATGAAACCCTTAGTTGACAAAAAATATCTATTAGAGCGTTTTCAAGGCAAGGGAGGATGGACCTATGCGCGTATTGATGAGATACCACAGGATAAAAAAGCACATTTTGGCTGGGTAAAAGTGAGAGGCACCATTGACGGGTTTGATATCAGAAAATACCATTTAATGCCCATGGGTGATGGAAGATTATTTTTACCGGTTAGGGCAGAGATTCGCAAAACTATAAAGAAAAAAGAGGGTGATTGGGTGCATGTGATCTTATATCCTGATAATGAACCACTGGAGGTTCCGGAAGAGATGCTCCTGTGTCTTGAAGATGAACCAAAGGCATTAAAATTTTTCAAGCGATTAACCGAAAGTGAACAAAAATTCTATATTCAGTGGGTGTATTCTGCTAAAAAAGAGGAGACAAAAATTGACAGACTTGCGAAAACGATAAACAGGCTAACTAAAGGGTTAAAAATGTATGACAACGATGAATAATTCAGGGCAAAATATACATGTAACTACAGCAATTATTGAGTATAATAAATAATTATATTATATTTACTTATTCTAAATAACCTCGTTATGAGATCCTTCAAACCAGTGCAAATTTTCACCTTGTTATTTTTCATATTGTTAATGAGTGGATTTGTTGCCTTTAAAGCCGGTGTTTTTGACAGGACAGGAATAAACTCTGCTAATATGAACGAGAAGGAATTATTTGATCCCATAAAGATGCGTTTTCCCATTGATACGCCAACAACTAAAGTTGATACACCGAAAATCAATCCGAATTTATTGCCTTCTTCAAAATCTCTAATCATTTACGATAAATATACGATTCAAAGATCACAACTCGATCAGGAAATTGAAATAGCCGACTCCATGCGAAATGCACTTCAGACCTCTAAATCGGATTCCCTAAAACAAGAGATTTCAACACAACCAAATTTTATGGGCACCTCAAAATCCGGGGTTATTTTTACACCAAAATCCGACCCTTTTAATATAAAACAAGATTCTATTGAACACTAAATTTAAGCTTGCTAATTAATTTTTATGCAAATAATTGAACTTCTCGAGGCTAGTGGTTTAAGTTTATTATTTCTGATTTTAGTTTTTGTACCAATGGAAAAAGTTTTCCCCGCAAAACTGAAACAGAAATTTTTCAGAAAGGCATGGACAATGGATCTTTTTTTCTTTTTAGGGCAATATCTTCTTTGGGGAGGATTGGTAATTTGGGCTTTGAATTATTTTAGTTTTTGGTTAAATGATATTATTCCTGTTAATTTCAGAAATGCAGTTTCTTCCCAACCCTGGTGGTTGCAAGTAATAGAAGTTATTGTGATGAGCGATTTTATTATTTATTGGGGACACAGATTACAACATAAGGTAAATTTTTTATGGCGGTTTCATAAAGTGCATCACAGCGCCGAGCAGCTCGACTGGCTTGCTGCACATCGCGAACATCCACTCGATTCCATTTACACTGTTGGTTTAATAAATTTACCTGCATTTATTTTAGGATTTCCATTAGAAACAATTGCCGGATTAATCGCCTTCAGAGGCATTTGGGCGATTTATATTCATTCAAATGTGAGATTGCCTATTGGCAAACTGCGAATAATTATTGGCGCACCCGAATTGCATCACTGGCATCACGACCTTGATAGAAATGCCGGTAATTATGCAAATATTTCTCCGTTAATGGATGTAATTTTTGGAACTTATGTTTGTCCTGATCATGAGCCTGAATCTTTTGGAATAAAGGAAGAATTTCCTAAAAATTATGTGGGGCAAATTGTTTATCCGATTTTGCCTGGAACAATTGTAAAAAAAATACAATTATATTCAAAACAAAAAGAAAATAAATTACCAGAGAAAAACAATTCGGAAATTGAAACATAAATTTGCCGGACAAAAAATAACGCTATTAAAATTGTAAAATATTTCAGAGATAAATTTAACCCTATGTCCACCATCCCATTCCAAACGATAAACTGGTCATCTATTGAGAAAACAGAACATCCCGGTGAGACCGGTACCTCTTTCTGGCAAACAATTGAATTTGACGGATTGCGAATTCGTATTGTAGAATATACCGCAAATTATTTTGCAAATCACTGGTGTGAAAAAGGACATCTGGTTTATTGCCTGGAAGGGGAATTCATAAGTGAATTAAATACAGGAGAAAAATTTTTACTTTCCAAAGGAATGAGTTATTTCGTTTCCGACAACCTGAGTTCGCATCGGTCGCAATCTGCAACCGGAGTGAAGTTATTAATAATTGATGGTGATTTTTTGTTACCAAGTTTTTGAATGAGTGATGAGGAATGTGCCTGCCTGACTATAGCGTCAGCGTCAGGCAGGTAATGAGTTTGATCGCCGTTAGCCGAAAATTTTTATAACTGACCAATGACTCTTGATGGGTGAATGGTGACTAGTGAGTAAGTTCTCAGTGGTAGGATGATTTTTACACCTGACTATTGACTCTTGACTGTGTTTTCAAGGTTCAATCCATACCAGATTCACGACTCACGCTTCACGATTCACGAAATGAGTAATGAGTAATGAGTATTAATCCTGCTAAATTTGATAATTCCTATTCTGGCATTAATATTTTTAGGTGATTGTAAAATAATATTTCTTCATACTCAATTATTTTCCAACCTCCATCTACTCATTCTAAAATAAACCTTATAGTTTGAGTCATTCATTCTTTCATTCATTTCCCTCCCTCATTCTCAATTCTCAATTATCCCTTACCTTTACCCTATGCAATTCTGGCCTTCCGTGTTTACTTTGTTCAAAAAGGACCTCCTCTTTGAAATGCGCCAGAGGTATGCTATCAGTGGGATCATGTTATACATGTTTTGCATTGTTTTTATCATTTTCATGACCTTTAATGAGGTTCGGGGTCCGGTTTGGGTTGTGCTTTTTTGGATAGTGATTCTTTTTACGGCTGTCAATGCGGTTGCTAAAAGTTTTTTACAGGAAAGCCCCGGACGACAACTTTATTATTACACCCTTGCAAGTCCGCAGGCCATTATTCTGGCCAAAATATTTTACAATATCTGTATCATGTTGTTTTTATCTGCTATTGCACTTGTTTTTTACAGCATAACCTCCGGATACCCAATTGTAGATAACACATCTTTTTTGTTAGCCCTGGGTCTAGGTGCAATTGCTTTGGCCACCATCTTTTCCATGATCTCGGCCATAGCCTCCAAAGCTTCTAACAGCGGCACTTTGATGGCAATCCTCTCCTTCCCCATGCTCATTCCAATCTTACTCATACTAATCAGAATTTCACTCAACGCATTACAACAAAACGATCTGATGTTAAATGCACAGGATCTTTTATATCTGCTGGGATTAAATGTGCTCATTATTGCAATGGCTCTTATTTTATTTCCTTACCTTTGGCGCGATTAAGGGTAACGATCTTACCTGTTTTTTAGGAAAAAGTTAATTTTAGAATGCTGAAACAGTTGCATAAAAGGTGGTGGAAGGTGCTTGGAATAATACTGCTGGCTTACACCTTTATCTTTGGTTTATTGATCAAAACTCCTGATGTTCCGCTTTTACACGAAACCATCAGAAATCTTTTTTTCCATGTTCCATGTTGGTTTGCCATGATCTTATTAATGCTTGCATCCCTTGTTTATAGCATTAAATTCCTCAGAACGGGCAAAAAAATATATGATATTGCCGCTGTGAATCTCATCAAATCAGCAATGGTTTTCGGGATTTTAGGTTTTATTACAGGTATGTTATGGGGGAATTACATTTGGGGAAACCTCATTTCCTGGATAACAAATGATGTAAAAACACTTGGAGCAGCGATCGGTTTATTGATCTATTTAGCCTATTTTGTCCTTCGGGGTTCCATTGAAGATGAGGAAAAACGCGCAAAAGTTTCAGCGGTTTACAGCATTTTTGCCTTCGTGTTACTGAATGTTGCAATTAATGTAGTGCCGCGATTAACTGATTCTTTACATCCCGGAAGCGGCGGAAATGCCTCCTTTACCGTTTATGATCTCGATAGCAGAATGCGTATCGTATTTTATCCTGCGGTGATCGCCTATTTTTTATTGGGTTGTTGGATCTCTTCCTTACTTGTGAGGATCAGCAAATTACATTACAAAAACAATAATATTACCATCGAATGAAAAAGCTATTTAAATTTCTTCCTTATATTTTATCATTTCTTTTTTTGATTTCAAACCTTACCTTTGCGCACGCTCAAAATGAGCCATTACCGGATTCTGATAATACTATTGATAATGTATTGAGAAGTAACGGTATGATCTATGTAGTAGTGGGTGTAATTGTAATTATTTTGGGTGGTTTGATATTATATCTTACCTCCATTGACAAAAAGATATCAAAACTCGAAAAAGAAATGCATGAAAATAAATAAGCATTTGCTTGTAAATTTTATTCTCAATTAATTAATTATTCATTTTATTAACAAATTCACAAATCAATAAAACCAATATCAATTTATGTCAAATACAAGTTTCTTTCAGAGTGTTGAAAAAAATTTCGAAAAGGCAGCAAATATTACCGGCCATCCTCGTGGCCTGCTGGACCAGATAAGAGAATGTAACTCTGTGTATCACATGAAATTTCCTGTAAAGGTAAAAGGCGAGTTTCAGGTAATTGAAGCATGGCGTGTTCAACATTCGCAGCACCGTACGCCTACAAAAGGTGGAATTCGTTACGATTCTATGGTGAATGAAGACGAAGTTATGGCACTTGCCAGTTTAATGACCTATAAATGTGCTATAGTTGATGTTCCCTTTGGTGGAGCAAAAGGTGGTATCAAATTAAATCCAAAAGATTTTTCAACCGAAGAATTGGAAAGAATTACCAGAAGATATGCCGCGGAATTGTGCAAACGACAAATGTTAGGACCAGGACTCGATGTTCCCGCACCTGATTATGGAACCGGTGAAAGAGAAATGAGCTGGATCGTTGATACCTATATGGCTTTAAATCCGGGAAATGTTGACGGATATGCATGTGTTACAGGAAAACCTGTATCTCAACATGGAATTAATGGAAGAAGAGAAGCAACCGGTTTAGGTGTATTTTTCGGAGTACGTGAAGCGTGTAGTTTTGAGGAAGACATGAAAGATTTTGGACTCACAGCAGGCTTAAAAGGAAAAACAGTAATTGTTCAGGGATTAGGAAATGTTGGTTATTATTCTGCTAAATTTTTTCAGGATGGCGGGGCAATAATCGTTGGTATAGGAGAATATGAAGGCGCTATTTATAACGCAAATGGATTAGATGTAGATGCTGTTTTCAATCATAGAAAATCAACCGGTTCCATTTTGAATTTTGCCGGAGCAACTAATTTAACCGTTACATCAGAAATTCTTGAACAACCCTGCGATATTTTAATTCCTGCTGCTTTAGAAAATGTAATTCACGAAGGCAATGCTTCTAAAATAAAAGCAAAGATCATTGGTGAAGCTGCAAATGGCCCGGTTACTTCTGATGCGGATGAAATTTTAAATCAGATGGGTGTTATGATCATACCTGATATGTTTTTAAATGCCGGCGGTGTAACCGTAAGTTATTTTGAATGGCTTGCGAATTTATCGCACGTGCGTTTCGGTCGTTTGGAAAAACGTTTTGAACAGGGAAGTAATACAAGAATAGTTGATACTATTGAAGAACTTACCGGTAAAAAACTCACTGCTGCAGAAACTAACAGAATCGTAAAGGGACCTGATGAAATTGATCTGGTAAGAAGCGGATTGGAAGAAACGATGATCAATTCTTATCACGCCATAAGAGAAGAATTAAAAAGAAACGATAAATGCACTAATTTAAGAACTGCTGCATTTGTTTATGCCATCAATAAAATTGCGAGTGATTATTTAGCGATGGGTATTTTCCCTTGATATATGATCAGAATAATACTAAAAGGATCCTTTCCAATACGGGTAGGATCCTTTTATTTTTTGAAAATGTCTGAATTTGATGAATTTTAATTAACTTTAATTTTAAATCATCTTTATAAATAAACCAAAATGAAGTCTTTTCTTATAATTGCAATTGCGCTCTTCTCCTTATCTGCATGTGGTAAAAAAACCTCCGATGGAAAGGAAGATAATAATATTGGCGCCGATAGCACCGATATATCAATAAACAATGACGACTCTGCCGAAATAAAAATAACGGTTGATGGGGAGGAATTGGTAATTCAACCCAAAAAGGAAGAAACTCCACCAGCACCGGTTTTAATTAAAGACGACATGCAAACAGGAACTATCTTTAAAAAAGGTGATGCTTACATCATTCGTGAAACTTTGCCAAGTGGAGCTATTGTGGATTATTATGCAGAAAACCTGGGAGAAGAATTTAAGAAAGAAGGATTGACTGTTAAATTTAAAGGCACTTTATTGGAAATTCCTTCCAACGTCAGGATGATAGGCAAACCTATAAAACTTACAAAAATTGTTAAAGTATAATTAGGACAATAAATTTAAGTTCCTTGTAAAATTTAAAACGCCAATTGAAATTGCACCTGTGCAACGTCATTTTTCTTTTGTGCAACACTTTCCTCCCTAACGATATCATATCCAATTTGTACTCTGGCTCTTTCACCCCACAAATAGGATGGACATATTGTTAATAAATAAACAGCATCATCTTGAACCCCTTTATTAAAATCAAAATATTCCACTCTTCCGGATAATTGAAATTTTGATTGGATAATATCGCCGATCAATTGCACATAATATCCGTAACGACTAATAGTATCGTCTTCACCTTGTAAATATTCACTTCTTAGTGTGATCCTCTTATAAGTATATTCTAATTCAAACCCAAATCTGTCTCTGTTCTTATCAATAAGAATACTATCTCCCCAACGTGAACTTCCATTATAATAAGAGCCACCTAACCATAAATTTTTAACCGGGGAAACAATTACTCTTCCTGCAATTGCTTTATCCTTATTATTATCCATTCTATTTATTCCTGTTCCATTAAACACGCCAACAGTATAATTTAGTATTGGACGGGTTGAAGCCTTTTTTAATATTCCTGAGAATGTTGCACCCACATCTCGCGCATTTTGATTTCCTATAACATCATTTCCCCTTGCACCTAAATATTCACTTAATAAAACTCTATTCACACTTTCCATCTTTGTTTCTGATGCTATAATATCATTACCAAGCGGAACCAACATCTGACCTACTGAAAATTTCAATTTTTCATCGAATTTATAACTGAATATTGCCTCCAATAATTGTGGTGGCACTGATCCACCGAACTCAACAAATAGCCGATAATCGATCTTTTCATGCATGGCCCCGGTAAGCGCAAGTCGTGCCCTGCGAATATCGAAGGTGCTTGTTTTCAAAGTGTCCTGAAAATATTGAAACCTCGGTTGGGTATACCCGGTTAATTTTAACTTTTGTGAGGAGATGATGTTTTGTTCCTGCGCAACCTTTTTGCCTGCCATGGTGGTATCAGAAGTGTTTGGAGTTTGACCAAAAGTTAAGGCAGATGCAGAAACCGCAATTGCGATGAGTAGGGATTGAATTTTCATGCCGACTAAGGTATTATTAATTTCCACTCATGGTAATCGATTTACATAAAATTAAAAAAATTAAAAGAAAATTTAAAGTAGATCGCTTCTTATCGCGCAACAATAATAATTCCAGAATTTACTTCTGTTTTATACACATATTATAAAAAAATGCCATCCGAACTAATATTAATTCAATTAAATTTACGATTTAATGTAACTAATATCAGTCTCAAGCGTTTAGTCCAAAATCACCTTATGCGATCTGCCTATTTAATACTTTTAACATTTGTAATTAATAATACATTTTCTCAATTATATACAGGTGTCATCAAAGACGCTACAACCGATATGCCATTGGCCTTTGTAAATATTGGAATTCCTAAAAAAGCAACAGGAACTGTATCTCAATTCGATGGCACTTTCCGATTAACCATTGCTGAAGAAAACACACCTGATACTTTAAGAATATCTATGATAGGATATAAGACAAAAGAAATACCGGTTAAAATATTTATTTCAGATTATTTTATTTTAAATAAAGCAATTACGCTGGAACCGGATATTAAAGAATTATCAGAAGTAATTATCAGACCAAGAAATATGAAGGAAGTTGTGCTTGGAAATGAAAATAATTCGCCAAATGTTTCCGCAGGATTTTTGACAGACGATCTGGGCTCTGAACTAGGAACTGTGATGAAATTAAAGGATGGTAAAACCTATTACCTTAAATCCTGTGGTTTCAACTTTGCGAAAGTGAACTACGACAGCATTATATTCAGAGTTAATATTTATGATCTTGAAGACGGCCTTCCGGGAGAATTGCTTATATCACTACCAATTTATGTCACCGTATATCGCGATCAGAGAAACGTTATTGTTGATCTGTATCCTTATGATATCAAGATCGAGGAAGATTTTGTTTTATCACTTGAATGGCTGCAAGATCTTCCCGACAAAACCAAAGCCGTAATGTTTTGCGCCGGGTTTTTCGGCAATAAAGTTGTTTTTCGCCAAACAAGTCAGGCAAATTGGGCCGGATTCCCTATTGGAATAGGAATTTGGTGTAAAGCCGAATTTGAAAAATAATTTTTCTGACAATTCTTCTTCCTAAAAATTTATTCTGTTTGCGTTCATACTTATCTTTGCGCTATGGAAGAAAATCAATCAAAATCGGAAAAAATTGCGGCATTTGATGCCAGTGGTGTAGGTGTATCAAATAACCAATTATTCGGACTACCCTTTACTTATGAAGAAAGTGAACTTATTTTATTCTCTGTTCCATGGGAAGCAACAGTATCTTATCGGGAGGGAACTGCTAAAGGCCCGGAAGCAATTTTAAAGGCTTCCACACAAGTAGACCTGTATGATAATGACAATCCAAATGGATGGCATTCCGGAATTTTTACCAATAAATTTTCTGCCTCCCTCAAAAAGAAAAATGGCGAAATACGAAAAATTGCAGCCGCACATATCAGAAACTTAGAAAAAGGTAAAGAAATAAATTCCGCAACAGTTTTGGATGCTGTAAATGCAGCATGCGAAAAAATGAATAAACATGTAAAAACGGAAGCAACTAAAATTCTGAACGACAATAAAATTCCCGGATTAATTGGTGGCGACCACAGTACACCACTTGGTTTAATGGAGGCACTGGCTGAAAAACATGGAGGTTTCGGTATTTTACAAATTGATGCACATGCCGATCTTCGTGATGCCTACGAAGGATTTGTCTATTCACATGCAAGCATCATGTTTAATGCATTAAAAATTGAAAATGTAAAAAAATTAGTGCAGGTTGGTGTAAGAGATATTTGTGATGACGAAATAAATATTATTGATAATTCAGATCGCAGAATAGTGACTTTTTTCGATCATGAAATAAAAAATGCAATGTTTAATGGTATACATTGGTCAGCAATTTGTCGCCAGATAGTAGAAGAATTACCTAAAAACGTATATATCAGTTTTGATATTGATGGTTTGGTCCAAACTTTTTGTCCCAATACAGGAACTCCTGTTCCCGGAGGATTACAATATGAACAAGCAATTTACCTATTAAATGAAATCATTACTTCAGGCCGCACTATAATTGGATTTGATATAGTGGAGGTCGCTCCGGGAAAAGATGATTGGGACGCAATTGTTGGTGCACGATTATTGTATAAATTATGCAACCTTGCATTGAAAAGTAAAACACAAAATGTTTAATAGAATATTATTCTTTTTGACTTGCATCTTTTTTTTCGGATGCAAGTCACCTTTAGAAAAAATTTCCTCTATACCCCTAACCGATTCCTATAATAAAGAGACCACACTGTCTGAAATTCCTGATCATTTAGCAACTGTAATAACATTTTTATCGCCTGAATGCCCATTAAGCGAAAATTACACAAAAACGTTAAATGAGATCAAACAGGAATTTGAAGCACAGGATATTGATTTTGTTAATATTTTTCCGGGCTCCTACTATTCACCGGAAAAAATAAAGGCCTTCATTCAAGCATATAATTTAAAACAAACTAATTTATTGGATCAAAATTCATTGTTAGTACAGCACTTACGAGCGACAATCACTCCTGAAGTATTTGTTTTAAATAAAAATGGAGAAGTTGTTTATTCAGGCGCCATCGACAATTGGGCAATTGACCTGGGAGAAAAACGACAGGTAATTACTGAATTTTATTTAAAAGATGCCTTGTATGCCCTTCTTCAAAATAAGAAGATAACAATAACAAAAACCAAAGCAGTTGGATGTTTTATTGAGGCCGATTGATCGAAGGCATCGGGTAAAATACGATGCATGAAAAGAAATTACTATTTTAGCATCCGATGAATACGATCAGAATATTTATTTCTTTATTGATTTTTGCATCCCTCTCCACTGGATGCAAAAAGAAAACCCCGAAAATAGCAGTTCCGGCAGATCTCAATTATCACGAACATATTGCACCCATCATTTATAAGAATTGCACTCCTTGTCACCGGTCAAATTCCGCAGGTCCGTTTTCTCTTGCAAGCTATGAACAAGTAAAAGCGAAATCAAAAACCATTGTAAAAGTTACCCAATCGCGTTTTATGCCTCCCTGGCCAGCCGATCCAACCTACAGCAATTTTAAAGGAGAAAGAATTTTAACGGAAACGGAAATTGAAATGCTGAAAGTATGGACAGAAGATGGTTGTAAAGAAGGTGATATCAATAAAAAACAAGCCCCCCCGAATTTTCCGGATGGATCACAAATTGGAAAACCGGATCTTGTAATTCCATTTCCGGAAATCTTTTTAGAAGGAAATAACAAAGACCATTTTTTTCTTGTAAAAGTGCCTTATGAGATTCCCGAGGATAAATATGTAAAAACAATAGAATTCATTCCTGGAAATAAAAAACAGGCGCATCACATGAATGCAAATTTGATCGAATATGAACCCGGTAAAAAGAAAAATGTTTTTGGAGGTGAAAAGATCATAGCAACAAATTTAGCAGAAAGTGCAGAAGTGGTGCAAACTGCCATGGATAATAAAAATGATGATGGCTCCTACCCTGTTTTAGTTCCTCTTGTTTGCAATTATTTACCAGGAGTTTCGCCTGCAATTTATCCGGAAGGAATAGGTGGATTTAAGATGACTAAACAAGGAGTGTTTTTCATTAATGACTACCATTTCGGTCCAGGAGCGCGCGATACAACTGATACAAATTCTGTATTAAATATTTTTTTTGATGATGCACCCCCTAAACGCCCAACTTATGAGATTCTCTTAGGTTCACTGGGTGTCGCACCGGTAAAACCGGCTTTGGTAATTCCCGCCAATGAAATAAAAACTTTTACTATTGATTATTTGGTGCAAGAGGATATGAGTTTACTCACAATTAATCCGCACATGCATTTATTGGGAAAAACTTTTTTGGCATATGCGCTCACTCCTCAAAAAGATACCATTCCGCTTATCAGAATTAACAAATGGGACTTCAGATGGCAGTATTTTTACACATTTAAAAAAGTTGTTAAAATACCCGGTGGTTCAACTATTCACGTAGAAGGAACCTATGATAACACCGAAAAAAACATCAACAATCCTTATTTTCCTCCACAAGTAATTATTGACAGGGGTGATAAATTTGATAGCATGAAAACTACAAATGAAATGTTGCAGTTTATTATCACCTTTATGGAATATCAGGAAGGTGACGAAAATATAAGTCTCGAATAAGCATTAAATTTTTATTGGCAAAAAGCAATGTGAAAAAAATATTCCCATATATCACTAAACCCATTCTGATCATTAGTCTGGTAAGTTTATTTACCGATATGGCCAGTGAAATGTTATATCCTGTAATGCCGGTATTTCTTACTTCCATCGGTTTCTCTGCAGTACTAATTGGTATATTGGAAGGATTTGCGGAAATGATAGCAGGTTTAAGTAAAGGGTATTTCGGACAATTATCGGATGTGCGACAAAAACGATTGCCATTTGTTCAGGCAGGATATTTAATGAGTGCAATTTCCAAACCCATGCTGGCAATATTTGCCACTCCTCTATGGATATTTTTTACCAGAACCATCGACCGTATTGGAAAAGGATTGCGCACTGCACCACGTGATGCATTATTATCGGCACAATCGTTACCTGCAAACAAGGCTAAGGTTTTTGGATTTCATAGAAGTATGGACACATTTGGAGCTGTACTGGGACCATTGATCGCATTGATATTTTTAGCTTATAATCCAGGGGCGTATAAAACATTGTTTGTGATCGCATTCATTCCCGGAATAGCAGCAGTAATTTTTACCTTGTTTCTAAAAGAAAAAAAGGCTTCACCTTTAGATAAAAAAATTAATTTTTTCTCATTCCTTAAATATATTAAAACTTCCGACCCTCAATATCGAAAATTATTAATAGGATTATTAATATTTGCTTTAGTTAATAGTTCGGATGTTCTGCTTTTATTAAAAATGAAAGAATCCGGAATGCAGGATAGTACCATCATCATGGTGTATATTTTTTATAATTTAGTTTATGCCTTATTATCCTTTCCCGCAGGAATAATTGCCGACAAATTAGGGATAAAAAAAACGTTTATTTTCGGATTATTTCTCTTCGTTGTTGTATATACAGGATTTTCACTTAGCAACCAGTATTGGGTGTATTGGAGCTTATTTTTCCTTTACGGCGTTTATGCTGCGTGCACCGAAGGAATTGCAAAGGCCTGGATCACAAACATCACAGCCGGGCATGAATCAGGGACCGCAATTGGCACTTATGCCTCACTTTCGAGTATAGGTGCATTTTTTGCATCTGCCACTGCAGGATTGTTATGGACCCTGTTCAACGCTGAAATTGCTTTTGCCTTTACTGCCATTGTGGTTTTCATCACAGCCATTTACATGATCGGTGTTCCCTATAAACTTAAAGAAACTGTGTAAAATGGCTTATTCATTTAATAAAAATCTGATGTATATTCGCCATTGATTTGGTACCGATATATGCACAACAGCCTCCATGCTTTATCACAAAATTTAATACATTGGTCCATTGCCTTTTTATATCCTTAATCGTAACTAACAGATGAAATTAACTGATACGATTAAAAGGACGAATTTAATAACCACAGCCAATCTCACCATTAGAGGGGCAACTCTGATAGGAAAGTTCCTGTTGGTGTACTTTTTAGCAAAAAACCTAACAGTTGAACAATATGGAGTTTGGGGAATTTTCACCACCTCTATCGCATTATCACTGTATGTAGTGGGGCTTGATTTTTACACCTATTCTTCCCGTAGAATCCTGGATTTTGAAGTAGCAGACCGAAGTCCCATGTTGCGCGATCAATTGGTTTTTTATTTTATCAGTTATCTCGTATTATTTCCTTTTTTAGGGTTACTTTTTGTTTTTAATGTAATAGAGCTCAAGTTTGCCATTTTCTTTTATGCGATCCTGTTATTTGAACACCTTGCCCAAGAGGCGTATCGCACCTTTGTTGTTTTTTCAAAACCCATCACGGCAAATATTATTTTATTTCTTCGCACAGGTTTTTGGGCTTATGTGTTACTCATACTTTGGATGACCGGCTTCGATGGGTTGCGTAATTTAAAAACAACATACTTATTTTGGTTGGGAGGAGGAATATCAGCAATTGCTGTTTCGTTGTTTTTTCTTGCAAAAATTAAATTCAAATCTGTAAAACATATCCCTATTGATTGGACCTGGATTAAACAGGGTATAAAAGTGAGTGCCTTGTTTTTTATCGGGACGGTAGGTTATAAAGTTATCGAATTTGCAGACAGATATTTTATAGATTTTTATCATACCAAAGAAGACGTAGGTGTTTATACATTATATGCAAACATGTGCAATATAATTGAAACATTTGTTCATACTGCTGTTATCATCACATTTTCTCCCCGGTTGATCGAAACCTTTCATAAAAACAATTACGATTATCGCAAAACACTTGGACAGTTTGCAAAACAAGTAGTTGTTTATTCAATTCTAATAGCTATAGCCTTATCCCTGCTTATAATTCCGATGTTCCGGTCGCTGGAAGACCCGCTTTATATGCAAGACTATAATGTCTTTCTTGTTTTGGTGGTATCAAAGATCATTTTAAATTTCTCCCTTATATTTCATTATATTTTGTATGTAAGAAAAAATGATTTTCCCATTATTAAAGCAACTGTATTAGCTGCTGTGATCAATATTTTATTGAATTTCATTCTGATCCCATCCATGAATATTATGGGAGCAGCGCTGGCAACCGTTATCAGCTTCCTGATCGTTATGTTCATGAAAATGTATTATACACGAAATTTACCCGAAGCAAAACAAATTATTTACCTTCGGTTCTTACGCAAAAGAAAAAAAGTAAAAAAAAATAATAATGTCTAAATTGACCCTTGTGCAATGAAACAGTATTTTGAAAATATAGAGTGGTGGGATTACATGTTATTTCTCGTGTATAATGGTATATTCTGTTATTTGTTATTTCGTATCGGGGATGTGTTTTTTGATATCAACAAAAAGGCCCTCCGAGTTTTTCTTCTTATTTTTCAAGTGTATTTTTTAATTATCATTTTAGATAGCTTTTTCGATTTTTTACCGTATTTACCCGATACAGATCTTTATTCTTACATGATCAGCAGTGGCCAGTACCCCGAAACAAGTTCAGAAAATATTTTAGTATTATATTATTTCAGTTTGTTTATAGGCCTGATCTGTTTGAATTCACCCGTAATTTATATATTCTTCTGCATTTTTTTATACATTCTGGCTTTGATGATCTTTCTTCGGGCCTGGAAAAAGATCAACCCAACGTTTTCGCATCTTGATGAAATTACTTTTTCACTGCTGTGTTTTTTATGGCCCGCTGCTTCCATTTATTTAACAGTTCCACTAAGAGAAGCTTTTGTAATTTTTGGATTCGCGGTATTTTTTAATGGGTTTTTACATTTTATTTACCACCAACAATGGAAAGCATTAATATTTGGAAGTATACTTATTTGTGCCATTCGTTTGCAACTGATCGTTTTTGTTTTTCCGGTATTAGGCGCATTGCTTGTATATAAATTGAAGATCAATAAACTATTTAAGGCTTCTATCCTGCTTGTAACAATACTTATTGCAGTTTTAACTGTTCGGTATGTATTGGTGGAAAAACCACTCTCCCCCCAAACAATGGCAGAACTGAGAAACGTAAACATCAGCAATGCCGGTCCGCTGGGATATGGAAATGTACAATGGGATTCTTATGCTGATATGGTCAGGGATTATCCATTTATAATCGGACAGTTCCTTTTTTCACCGTTACCGATTTTTGTTGATCACAATCCGTTTTCAACTTTAATTCCTTTCTTAGATCTGATATTCATGATTTTTTTATTGATCGTGATTTTTTCCAGATTTAAATTTCATGTCAAAAACCACCTTGCTATTTTATTATTCCTTCTATTTTATATTATTCTGTTTGGTGGTTATGAATACCATATCACAGGCGCAGTTAGGCATAGAATGCCGATTATCCTGATATTTATTTTATTAGCCACCCCAACAATAAGTAAACTGTTATTTAAGAAAAAAATACATGAAAAAACTGAGCATATTGCTGTCGACAATAAATGACAGAATTTATGCAGCCGAATCCATTTTACTTCAGCAATTTGAAGACAGTGAATTTATTGTTGTACACCAAATAACAGACAACACGAATGCTGACAAATACGGATCATTTTACGACAAGTTTAACCGGGGGAATATTAAATTTATCACCAGGTTTGAAAAAGGTACAGGCCGAAGCCGAAATTGTGCAATGGAAAGTGCGAACGGTGAATTATTTTACTTATGTGATGACGATCTTATTTTTAAAAAAGATTTTTATAAGAAAATAATAGAGGCCTCAGAAACATTTCAAACTGCAGATATATTAACCTTTAAAATTGAGACCACTGATCTTCAGCCCTATAAAAATTATCCTGTCAATTCGTTTACACATACACTGCGTAGCTGTGCAACCGTTTCAATAGTAGAAATGGTGATAAGGAGAACAGCATATCAAAAGGGACTGGTAAAATTTGATGAAAGGTTTGGTTTGGGCACAAAATACAACACCGGAGAAGAATTTGTGATGCTCAGCGACGGTCTTAAAAAAGGGCTAAATGCCGTATATGTTCCCGAATATATTGTACAACACCCGCCGGTTAGCTCAGGAAAAATATTTAATACCGAAGTTGCATTCGACAAAGGTGCAATGATAGCTAAAGTATATGGATGGAAATTTTTGATGATAGACGGTTTATTTGCATTGCGAAAGTATCGGGAATATAAAAAGTCATTAGGATTGTTTAGTTTTATTTACAACATATATAAAGGGAGTTTTAAATTTTTACAAAATGGTTGAACCACTCGTATCCATTATAATGCCAGTGTATAATTCTGAACGCTTTTTGGAAGATGCAATACGTTCAGTTATTAACCAGATCTACCTTAATTGGGAACTTTGGTTAATAGATGATAACAGCAGTGATAATTCAAAACAAATTATTTCAAACTTCACTGCCATAGATAAACGGATTAAAAGTATTTTACTCACCGTGAATAGTGGAGCTGCAATTGCCCGAAATACTGCAATTACAAGATCCGTAGGGAAATATATCGCATTTTTAGATGCCGACGACATTTGGTTACCGGAAAAATTGTTGAATCAGATCAATTTTATGGAAATGAATGAACGTTCATTCACTTTCACTTCCTATGCTATAATGGATGAAAATGGCAAGGATTTGAAGAGGACCATTGCAGCACCCGAAACGGTACGTTACAAGCAATTACTGAAAAATAATACCTTAGGCTGTTTAACAGCAGTTTATAACAGTGAAAAATTAGGCAAAATGTTAATGCCCGAAATTCGCAAACGTCAGGATTACGGTCTCTGGCTCAATATCCTCAAAAAAGGTGTGATTGGATACGGATTACAAGAAACTCTTGCAATGTACCGCACTGGAGATACTTCACTCTCCAACAAAAAAATGAATGTATTAAAGTATAATTGGATATTACTGAGAAAACATCAGCATTTATCTTTTTTCGTTACGTTGTATTATTTTATATTTTTCCTTTTTAACAAGACACTAAAATATTTAAAATCATGAGTAAGGCAATAATTTTTGGTTCAACAGGATTAACAGGTTCTGCTTTACTAAAACATCTGATTGAAGATAAATATTATTCTGAAATAGTTTGTTTTGTCCGAAAAGATATAAAATCGACAAATACTGAAGTAAGATATACTACGACCGATTTTAAAGATCTGCAAAAATTCGGAAATGAATTTGAAAATGCAGATGTGTATTGTTGTCTGGGTACCACCATTAAAAAAGTGAACTACGATAAAGAAAAATTTAAGGAAGCTGATCTGTATAATCCATTGTTGATTGCAAATTGTGTTAAAAAGTATAATTCTCAACAATTGCTGATCATTTCAGCATTAGGAGCAAATAGTCGATCTTCCATTTTTTACAATAGGGTAAAAGGGGAACTTCAGGATAAATTATTTGCTCTCAAGCTTCATTCACTTCACATATTACAACCTTCGTTGCTGGTTGGTGACAGAATTGAAAAAAGAGCCGGAGAACGCATCGGAGAAATAGTATTAAACTTCTGTAAACCTTTATTAATTGGATCTTTAAAAAAATATCGGGCCATAAAAGTTTCCGCAATTGCAAAAGCCATGTTAAAATTGGCAAAAGAGCACAAGAAAGGTGAGTATATTTATACATCTGACCTCATACAACAAATTGCTGATGCGTAATTCCACCAAAGAAAATATTACAGCATTTATTAAAAAGGGTGCAGCAGATGCAGGTTTTTCTTATTGTGGTATATCAAAAGCAGGACAATTGGATGATGAAGCGCGATTATTGGAAAAGTGGCTAAATCAGAATCGCCATGGCAAAATGTTTTATATGGAGAATCATTTTGACATGCGGATCGATCCTACCAAGTTAGTTCCGGATTCCAAATCGGTGATAAGTTTAATGTATAATTATTTTCCGGAAAAAAAACAAACGCACGATGCAGGATATTTCGTTTCTACCTATGCCTACGGAGAAGATTATCACGTTGTTATAAAAGATAAATTATATCAATTTATTGAGGAGATAAAAAAAATTGCAGGTGATTTTCACGCCAGAGTATTTGTTGATTCAGCTCCCGTTCTTGAAAAAGCATGGGCACAAAAAAGCGGACTTGGCTGGCAGGGAAAAAATACCAATATAATAAACCCGCGTTCAGGTTCCTTTTTTTTTCTTGCAGAAATTATTTGCGATCTCGAGCTGATATATGATGGACCTATAAAAGATTATTGCGGAACATGCACAGCCTGCATAGATGCTTGTCCAACCGATGCGCTGCATGATCCCTATCTTATCGATGCTAATAAATGCATCTCTTACCTGACCATTGAGCTTAAAGATGAATTTATTTCATCTGAGTTTAAAGGCAAAATGGATGACCGGATATTCGGATGTGATATCTGTCAGGATGTTTGCCCCTGGAATCGTTTTTCCACTCCGCATAAAGAAAATAAATTTGACCCAAAACCGGAATTATTGCAGTTTAATCAAAAGGATTGGGAGGAATTATCCGAAACAACATTCAACAAAATATTTAAAGATTCTGCGATTAAGAGAACAAAATTTAAAGGTTTAAAACGCAATATTGATTTTTTGCAGTAAATGATCATTCCGCAATTAACTTATCGAGAAATTCCTCAAAATCTTTACGAAATTCTATAAAAATATCTCCGGTAGCAGGTCCGCTGAAGCCTGTGTAAATTTCCACAACTTCATGTTTCTTATTTAGGATTATTGTTGTTGGAAAACTCATAACTTTATTTAACATCGGCAAAGCAGCACTTGCATCCTTAGGTAGTCCGGCATTTAATATCGTGTATTCAATACCAAAATATAGTCTTTCTTTTTCAATATTCTTTTTAAATGTTTCCTTATCGGGTTTACGCTCAAATGACAAAGCAATAATTGCAAGGTCAGCTTGTTTATATTTTTCTTCCAACTCACTCAAGTAACTTGCTTCATCCATGCAATTTGGACACCAGCTACCTGTTATTAATACGATTATAACCTTATCTTCAAATTGTGCATCATCCAAGGAAACAATATTTCCATTTTCATCGGGAAAAGAAAATCCGAATTTTGCATTCTCGTCATCCAGGAATGTAAGTGATGTAGGATCCGGTAATTTTGCATTTTCATCTCTTATTGCGGTAAATGAAGCAGTATAATGTCGTCCACTCCACCAATTACCACTTAATATTTTATCATCTATAATTTTTCCTTTAAATAAAAAGGCATGTGAACCATCAAAGGCAGAAAGGAAAAAACTATCAGCACTCACTTCTCCGGCCAAAAAACGATAATCACCTGTGGTGGTCAAAAATGTTCCTTTCAAATGAGTTCCTTCCTGTATGAAAATACCAACGGTCTCGTCACTGCTTGTTTCGTCAGAAAATTTGGTTGCCCACTTGCCGGAAATATTTTCTTTTGATAAAACCGGTGTTTTTACAAATCGATACTTGTCATATACCTCCGCATCAAATTTCAGATAATAATTACCAGGTCTGGAATGATCGTACCATATACCGGTTATTTTTTCCATTAATTCATCTTGAAAAACAGCCCGGATGCGAGTATCAAAAACAGGGAAAATGAGATCAAAAGAATCGTTCATTTTATAAATAAAGGTATTGGAAATATGTTCCTGGCCATTCATGACTGTAAATGAACCCTTGCCGTTTTCATGGATACTCAATTCCAACTCAAATGGTAATTCGCCTCCCGGAGTAAGCAAAACCGCCCTGTATTTTCTATTTAATTCAGGTGTATGATTGCCTAAAAGCAATGAAAATCTGCCTATCAAAAGCAAAACTGCGATCAATTTTAATTTCATTGTGTAAGTTTACAGCAAAGTTAATTTATTGTATAAAGAAATATCTATACAACAATATCTCGAAAAGGCTCAAAAAGTTCAGATAATTGATGTCCGCTCACCAAAGGAATTTAACCATGCACATATTCCGGGTGCTATAAATCTGCCCTTATTTGATGATTCGGAACGCGCTATAGTTGGCACTTCCTACAAACAGGAAGGAAGGGAAGCTGCCATATTAAAAGGATTAGCAATTGTAGGGCCCAAAATGGCACCTATGGTTGCAGAAATAAAAGAACAATTTAGCGATAAAAAGATAGTTCTGCATTGTTGGAGAGGCGGAATGCGCAGTAAAAGTGTAGCAACCTTATTTTCCTTTTGCGGCATTGATACCGAAGTAATAAAGGGTGGTTACAAAACCTATCGCAAAGGAGTTCAAGATCTTTTTAATAAAAAATTTGAATATTTTATATTAGGTGGCAGAACAGGCAGTGCAAAAACTAAGATCTTACATGAACTGAATAAACTTGAAGAACAGGTTATAGATCTCGAAAAACTGGCCAATCATAAAGGAAGCGCATTTGGAGAATTAGGGGAAGAACCTCAGCCGTCAACAGAAATGTTTGAAAATTTATTATTTGAAAAATTGCGACAAATGGATGTCAACAAAAAAATATGGCTGGAAGATGAAAGCCATCTTATCGGAACAGTTTTTATTCCGGAAAGTATTTGGCAGCAAATGAGAACGGCACCGGTTATTTATTGCAATTTCCCAACTGAGGAAAGATTAAAATTTTTAGTGGAAACGTACGGTCATTTTGCAAAGGAAGGAGTTATAAATTCTGTAAATAAAATTACAAAGCGGTTGGGCGGACAACATGCTAAAGCCGCATTGGAATTTTATGAGGCAGGGAATTTATATGAAGCAACTAAAATAGTACTTGTATATTACGATAAATCATATAATTACGGACTATCTCAGCGTATTCCTGAAAACATATTTGAATTAATGATGGACCAAATTTCACCTGCTGAAAATGCAAAAGAAATATTGTATTTTGCAAACAACATTCACATTAAGAAACTATTAAATACTACAGGCAGTTAATAATACGATTAATAAAGTTTTAATAAAAATAATATAAAATGGAACTCGAAAAAGAACAGGTTAAACTTACGCAATATTCACACGGAGCAGGATGTGGCTGTAAAATATCGCCTAAGATATTGGATGAAATATTAAAATCGGTTGGCAAACAAAATATTTTTCCAAATTTATTGGTTGGCAACGAAACAAAGGACGATGCTGCTGTGTATGATCTGGGTAATGGGACCGGACTAATTTCTACTACCGATTTTTTTATGCCTATTGTAGATGACGCAGTTAAATTTGGAAAAATAGCAAGTGTTAATGCAATTAGTGATGTATATGCAATGGGAGGAAAACCATTAATGGCTATTGCAATTTTGGGTTGGCCTATTGATAAAATAGAACCCTATTATGCAGGATTGGTTTTAGAAGGTGCACGACAAGCGTGCGCAGAGGCGGGTATTCCATTAGCAGGAGGCCATAGTATTGATTGTCCGGAACCTGTGTTTGGTCTGGCAGTTAGCGGTTTAGTTGACCTTCCCAATTTAAAAAAGAATTCAGGAGCAAGTGTAGGTTGTAGTTTATACCTCACCAAAAAATTAGGAGTTGGAATTTTAACCACTGCACAAAAAAAAGCTATATTAAAACCGGAACACGCGGATATTGCTCCGGATAGTATGATGGTATTAAATAAAATAGGAGAAGTGTTTGGCAAGTTAAATTTTATAGAAGCAATGACCGATGTTACAGGATTCGGATTATTAGGACACTTAACTGAAATGTGCGAGGGAAGTGACCTCAGTGCGGAAATAAATTTTGAATTGGTTCCTACAATAGATGCAACCATTTTAAACTATTATCTCGACTTAAAGTCAGTACCCGGAGGTACGATAAGAAATTATAACAGTTATGGCCATAAAATAAATGGATTAGATGACCATAAAAAAAACATTCTTTGCGATCCGCAAACCAGTGGTGGACTATTAGTAGCTGTAAGCAACGGATCAGAAGAAGAATTTGAAACAATAGCAAAGGAAAATGGTTTTTTACTTAGGTCCTTTGGAAAATTGGTGGAAAAAGGTACTTTTGTTATAGAGGTAATATAAAATTTACATCTTTGGTTAAAGGTTGCAATAAAGTATACAATCAACCAAAACTATGAAGGCTACATGCAATTCAATATTCTATTTATTGTTGTGCCTTGTAACTGTAAACGGAAGTTACGGACAACAGGACCTCAATATTAGTCTGTGTTCCGGCGGTGGTTATACCCGGTGGGTTGATGTGGTAAGAAATGTTACTTTTTATGATGCCTCAGGAAATGTTATTGATAATGTTCAGGTGAAATCTGTAGGTAGTGGTCCTTCGGTTAAATTACAATCTAAAGTTTTATTTCAATTTAAAGATATTCAAATAGGATTAGGAGGAGGATTGCAGCGCGATTTTTTTAGTTATTACAGCACTGAATCAGATATATCAGGATTAATTGAAATTGATACCACATTTATTACAAATGAAATTTATGAGTTGGAATATTATTTAATCGGAGGATTTAATTTATTCAAATCGGAACACTGGTCAGGAAATTTGAATTTGAATTTTGGCACATACTATTTGCATAGTGATTACACAGGTGCTGAAATAAAACGGAAAATAAATACAGGTGTTGAATGTGAATTAAATTATTTCATGATCGAAAGCTGGGCCCTTCAAATTAATCCGAAATATGAATACGAATTTTTATCGTTAGATGAACCATTACAAGGAAATCCGAACTGGAGTATTCACAATGTTTCTGCGAGTGTTGGGTTGTGCAAAACCTTTTAAATGCACTAGTTTTCAGTAAATTTCGAGGTCAATTCCGCTTTTTATGGCCAAATCGCGGATTTATGGTCAATTTGTCCACGAAATTTCTTTCTTGCGGTGGACACATTTTGAAAAAAAAAAGTTTAATTTGCATTTATGGGGGAGACAATGGCTACACAAAAAAAATTGAAGGTTTCACAAATGGCTGAAAACCTTATAGGGAGCGAGATCATAAAATTGGCAGCAGAAATTCAGAACCGTATGAAAACCGGTGAGAAGATCTATAATATGACCATAGGCGATTTCGACCCCAAAATTTTCCCCATTCCAAAAGAGTTAGAAGAAGAGATCATTCGCGCGTATCGCAATAATGAAACGAATTACCCTGCAGCGAATGGTATTGAAAAATTGCGTGTGGCAGCGCAGCATTTTATCAAAAAAAATCAGGGCTTGGATTATGCTCTTGATGAATTTTTAATTGCAGGTGGCGGACGACCACTCATTTATGCCACTTATATTACATTATTAGATGCCGGTGATAAAGTGATATACCCTATTCCAAGTTGGAACAATAATCATTATACACATTTAAGTACTTGTCAGAAAATTGAAGTACTTACAAAACCGGAAAATAATTTTATGCCAACGGCAGATGAAATTGCTCCACACGTTAAGGATGCAACTTTAATTGCTTTATGTTCACCGCTAAACCCAACGGGCACAACTTTTACAAAAAATAATCTGGAAGAAATTTGTGATCTTGTTATCGCCGAAAATAACCAAAGAGGAGCTGATGAAAAACCATTGTATATTTTATACGATCAGTTATATTGGACACTTACCTTCGGCGAAACAAAACATTATGATCCTGTATCCTTGCGACCTGAATTAAAACAATATGTAATTTATATAGATGGAATAAGTAAATCATTATCTGCAACCGGAATTCGCGTGGGATGGAGTTTCGGTCCGAAACAAATTATAGATAAAATGAAGAGTATTTTATCGCATATTGGAGCCTGGAGCCCAAAACCGGAACAGGTAGCAGCGGCAAATTTTTTAATGATGGATGTTGCTGTAAATACCTTTTTAGCAGATTTCAAAAATAAGATACAACAGCGCCTCGACGGATTTTATGCAGGATTTAAAAAATTAAAGGAAAAAAATTATCCTGTAGAATGTATTGCACCACAAGCCGCTATTTATTTAACACTTAAAATTGATTTTAGAGGTGCATTAACTGCAGAAGGGACACGCATTGATACAATGGCTGACGTTACCTCCTATTTACTCGATGAAGCGAAAATGGCACTGGTGCCGTTTTATGCTTTTGGAAGCGAAAAAGAAAGCCCTTGGTTCAGGCTGAGTGTTGGAACAACAAAAATGGAAGATGTGGATGCGTGTTTGTTGAGTTTGGAAAAGGCGTTGAAGAAATTGACAATTGATAATTGATAATTAAACAGCCTGATTTATTTTAATATTGAGACTTCGATAAACTAATTCTAGTTCTTAATAGGAGAAAGGAGTGAGGAGAAAGGAGTTTAAATTTCTTGCGAAATTTTACTAAATCCTAATGTTTTCCTGATACTTGATACCTGATACTTGATACTTAATAGAAAGGAGTTTAAATTTCTTGCGAAATTTTTTTGGACTATGCCGTTAGTGAAACCCTCGCTAAGAGCGAGAGCCTCACTCGATCAGGTTTAATGAATTTAAAAATCCCACATTTTGTTTTCCTATGTCCTATGTCCTATGTCGTATGTCCTATGTCGTATGTCCTAGGTCCTATGTCGTATGTCCTAGGTCCTAAAATCCAAACCTAAACAAATACCCGGGCTGATTTTTTCCTTCGGGGCGACCGTAGTAGAGGAATGAATTTAATTCATGAAAATAATCTCCTTTTATCCAATTATAATCTTTAAATGGGATTTTACATTCTCCTACTAATTCGTTTATCACAAAATCTCCTTTTTCATTAAATGTAATATCATATCGATAAAACTCGCCTATGTTACCGGCGTCAACTTGCGATTTATAAACCGTTTTAACATCCGGTTGGTCAGCACCGGCGCTTATTTTTTCATAGCTATTGCCATAAGCATGTACTCTATTGTTTTCGAGTAAAATTTCATTTGTTTCCCAATCCGAAAAATAAAATAGATGTGCCCAAACATTTTTAAAATTTTCATCCAGTTTAATATAAGCAATCGCACCTAATTCCAAATTTTTCATATTGCTGGGCGTGAATCCTCCACTTCCCGGAGGCAGCACCGGTAAATAATCTTTATACGAAAGGTAAATATTACCTTCTGCATCACTTTGAATACTATGCAACAAAAACTCTTTGGATGAGGCGTTATACCCATTTTTTCCTTCCTTTCCATAAGAGGATGCTTCCTCAGGAGAAAGGTAGTCAAATACCATACTTGAAAAATCATCAATTATATCACCATTGGCTACGTCAAAAACATAAAACTTACCGGAATCAAAGTATAATTTGTCTTCAAATTTTTGCCAGATCACATCAACGAATAATTTATTGTCTACAAAAATAAAATTTACAGATTCTGAATATCCGATTTCATCTTCCAAATTGGCTTTTTGAATTTTATTGGTTTTGTCTTTAAAATAGATCACTTGTGTAACATAATCACCTGCACCTTTTTTATATTTTTTTTCCACCCCAATACCTAAAGCAAATTCTCCATCATTACTTACTTCCGTTACGATAGACCGAAGATCGATCAATTTATGATCTGTTGTAATAACTCCCTCATAGGCAATTGAAAGATCAGGATTAAACACTTTATAGGCGAAATTCCCCAACGCAAAATCATCCTTTGTTTGTGGATACAAAAGAATGGAAACATATTTGTGATTCTCAGAAAAATTTAGATAGACTTTTGCTTTTGGAGCAAATAGTGCTCCGGGTTCATTTTTCTCGATCACAATATCCTCTTCTGCCCCTAACATATCAATTTTTTCTTCTTTTAATGTTAAAGAATTTTTATCTATTTGCTGAGCATATAATCTTGTAGTTTTTGCAAGGCTACCGGTGCTGATTTTTTCCGTGTAAATTATATATAATTGCTCTCCAATTTGAGCAACGCCATAATATGACCTCGATTTATTCATAACAATTGCAATACTTTTTGAATTTAGCAAATTCAACTGCGCATCATACTTTTCTATATATAAACTTTCAGGCTGTAGGCTTGACAGGAGTATTTCGTTTGGCCCGGTCACATAAATGTCAAAATATGAGTTCCCCCATAGATCAGCCTTCCCTCCTACCCAATAGGTGAATGAAGATGCAATCTCTTCTCCGGTTTTAACTTGTTTAAATGTTTCACAATTTATTTGGGCTTTAATAGGATTAATATAACCCACAAATAAAATAGTAAGCGAAACGAGTTTCACCTTTAGTAATAATTGTGTTTTCATTGTTGGATACTTTAGTTTATTAAAATTTTATAATAAATTGAAATTCAGTTCAAGTTAAAAAAACTGTGACGTCAGCGTTGATTCATTCCTTCATTCTTAATTCTTCATACTCAATCTACCTAAGACCTCACAGGTTTCCAAAACCTGTGAGGTCGTCGAGGTCGTCGAAATCTCGGCTGTTAATTGTCAAATTATCAATTGTCAATTATCAATTGTCAATTTCCCTCTCATTTCCTCATCAAGTTCAATCGATCTTCCGGTTGCATTGTCAACCATTGCAAAAGTGACATCGGCGTCGGCAACTAATTTATTGTCGGAAATTCTGGTAATGTTTTGATGAACGGTTGCACTTTTGTTTCCGATGTTTTTAATTTCCACATCAACCACTAATTCGTCGTTTAAAACAGAGGGCCGTTTATAATTAATATTGATATTAACAACAACAAAACTCAAATTCCTTTTTTCAAAAAATTCGAAAGGACCCAATCGGTTCAGCCATTCCCAACGCGCCTCCTCCAGAAATTCGAGGTAACGGGCATTATTTACGTGCCCGAACATATCACAATGGAAACCTCGTACTTTAATTGTATGCATCGTTTTTGGTTAGGGTGTTAAAGATGAGAATAAATTGGGGGAAATTAACTTTATTTATAATTAAATTTTCAGGGTTACCGCGTGAGGGATAGTAGCGGAAACCCCACAGCCGAGGCACGAGGCGAGGAGTTGTAGCGAATAGCCCGACCCCTCGGGGCACGCCCAAACAATCCCTATTTTTCTGATTATATTTACAAAAAATAAAAAGTATGTATAATCAGCCAATGTTACGCGACGGAGCCTTGCAGGGTAAAACAGTAATAGTAACCGGAGGTGGAACAGGATTAGGAAAAAGTATGTCGACCTATTTTTTACAGTTGGGTGCTAATGTTGTAATAACCAGCAGAAAACTGGATGTGTTGGAAAAAACTGCTGCCGAATTAAGTGCATTTACCAAAGGAAATTGTTTTGCTGTTGCATGTGATGTGCGCAATTATGAGGAGGTGGAAAATGTATTAAAATTATCGGTAGAAAAATTCGGGCAGGTGGATGTATTGGTAAATAATGCAGCGGGAAATTTTATTTCTCCAACGGAAAGATTATCACACAGAGCATTTGATACTGTTGTAGATATTGTTTTAAAAGGAAGTTATAATTGCACTTTAGCACTGGGGAAATATTGGATTGAAAATAAAATAAAAGGAAATGTAATGAGCATTGTAACCACGTATGCATGGACAGGCTCAGGATATGTGGTACCAAGCGCATGTGCTAAGGCAGGGGTTTTAGCACTTACGAGAAGTCTTGCAGTAGAGTGGGGAAAATACGGCATAAGACTCAATGCAATTGCTCCCGGACCATTTCCAACCGAAGGTGCGTGGAGCAGGTTATTGCCACCCGACTTAAAAGAAGAATTTGATCTTACAAAAAAAATACCTGTAGGCAGATTAGGTGATCATCAGGAACTCGCAAATATTGCTGCATATTTAATTTCCGATTATGCGGGATTTGTAAATGGTGAAGTAATTACCATTGATGGTGGTGAATGGTTAAAAGGCGCAGGTGAATTTAATATGCTGGAAAAAGTGCCAACACAATTGTGGGATATGATGGAGATGATGCGGAAGAAAAAATAAGTGGTAAAATTCATTATTCAAGAGAATATATATATTACCATAATCTTAAATCTCAATATAAAACTTTAATTATATTATTGAATAAAACTTCATCTCCGGGAGATTAATTACTGTAAAACAAACTCTGCTACCTTTTGCTTGACCAAAAGGTAGCGCCAAAAGTCAAGGGCTTCACCATCCAGCTTAAATGTTCCTAATGCTTGCCACGCGGAGCGAAAAAGGCGCCACTATCAATTGAACTTTTTTTTTCTCAGGAGATTTTATTTTAAAATTAAAATTTTAATTTTTCCGGAGGGTGGCGCTTATTTTCGCTCAAATTCTGCTATCATTGGAGCATTTATTGTGTTGTGGCGACGCATAAGGAACATTAAAGCTACATGCTGAGGCCCAACTCCATCTACCCTTTATATTAAAACCGGAAAATAAAATTGGTCATATAGTACACAAATATTATTTCACATCTAAAATTCTAATAGCATATGAATTTAGTAAATAATTCTTTTTATAAAGTAGGGATTTCAAAATAAAATATGCCAAATTTAATAGCTGTTATTATGACATTTGCCAATGAAGTTAATATTTATAATTCCAGAATTTTACCACTGATCAAGTGAATTTAACAAATCTTAAATAATATTTACTTCCGGATCAATATCAATATCAAATTTATCTTTTACCGACCGTTTTATTTCAAGGGCGAGTGCATAAATTTCTTCTCCGGTCGCATTCCCATAGTTCACCAATACCAGTGCCTGATCTTTATGAGCACCTGTATTTCCAACGCGTTTTCCTTTCCAACCGCATTGTTCGATAAGCCAACCTGCGGGTATTTTTATTAGGCCATTGCCAGCCGGATAGGAAGGAATATTTGGAAAAACCTTTACTAACTTTTCAAATTTACTAATCTCAATTTCCGGATTTTTGAAAAAACTTCCTGCATTACCTAAAATTTTCGGATCCGGTAATTTACTTTTCCTAATGCTTATCACTGCATCTGATACTTCTTTAATTCCCGGATTGGTTATGTCTTGTAATTTCAAAACATCTTTAATTGCTCCATAGGTAATATTAACTTTTGGGTTTTTATTTAATTGCAGCGTTACAGCTGAAATAAAATACTTACCTTTTAATTCGTTTTTGAAAATACTATTTCTGTACCCGAATTTACAATCGTTGAAATTAAATAATTTAATTTCCCCGGTTAAAATATCTGTTGCTTCGAGGGAATAAAAAACATCTTTCAACTCAACACCATAGGCGCCGATATTTTGCATTGGTGCAGCTCCGACGGTACCCGGGATAAGCGATAAATTTTCAATGCCGCCCCAATTTTTTGCAACAGAATATTCCACTAAAGAATGCCAAATCACGCCCCCTGCGGCACGTATTAAAACTGATTGGCCGGTTTCGGAAACAACACTGATACCTTTTAAATTATTCTGCAAAACCACACCGGGAAAATCGCGGGTGAATAACATATTTGTTCCTCCGCCAAGAATCAGAACCTTTTCTTTAAACAATCCATCGGCAATACATTGCTGCAGATCATTTTCTGAGTGTAATTCACCGAAAAATGCAGCCTTTATATCAATTCCGAATGAATTGTAAGCTTTAAGAGAGAAATTTTCTTCCAGTTTCAAAGTTATTGGTTTAACTGCCCTGCGGAGGCGCTATTGGCATGTTTTAAAGATTTGTTATTTTTACGGTAAAAGTAATAGAATATAACAGTTAAAGGATATTAACTTTCAAACATGTTGCAAAAGAAAAAGATACAATCATTTTTACCCCTTCTCCTCCTCCTGACGGTGCTGAACACGGAAATTAAAGGGCAAAATTATGCTTTGTTTAATAAGGATAGGTATATGACCTTTACACAAAGGGATAGTGCTGATGTAGATAGTTCTTATGTATTTGTAAAAATTGATTCCGTTGTTGCGGATGGCACAGATTCCATATTTTATTTTAACCGATTTTTAGATACCTTAAATGCAGGTTCTTGCTCAGCATTGAATGGAGATACAACTTTATTGGGTTATAAAATGATCAAAAAAGATGACATTTATGGAACGCATGTTTTCTTTAATAACCATGGTGATAGTATTTTTATTAGAAATAAAATAGCTGATGGAGATATGTGGCATATGTACACATGGCCTGATGGCTCTTATGTAAGTGCAACTGTTATCAATTATATTCCTTTTTCTCCCTTACCCGATACTCCGGATTCCATATATCGAGTGCAACTAAATGTATTCACCTATGCAGGTATGATAGTACCTGATTCATTTCCAAATCAGACAAAAATTGATATTTCAAAAGACCACGGATTGATCGAATTTTTTGACTTCAGAATTTTTCCTTCACCTGGTGATTCAAACCAATATTTATTAAGAGGCTTAACTAATCCATATGAACATAAGGCA
>JBGAWP010000090.1:0-15645 GCA_044227505.1 Chitinophagales bacterium
ATCAATAATCTTATTTTGAACTTAAATCGGTTCGCAGAAAAAGTAATTCGCTCCAGCTTTCATCAACATTTTCAGCAAGGTTTTTCATATATACATCATATGAACCTTTCCCATGTATAGATTCATAGGTCTCCTTAAATGGTGCACGAAAACCCGCCTCTTTTTCTTTTAAACCTTGTTTATATCTGGTTACCAATGCGTATTGCGATCTGCCCGAACTATTTGAAGAATATACTGCCACAGATGCCCCTGCAGCAACCCAGGTTTTTTTCAAATTCGCAATCATTTTTGAAACTTCTTCTCCCTTGCCTACTTTAGGATACACATGCGTGATATTGATTTTATCGGAATGATCATCTATAGCAACTGAACTCAGAGAATCAATATAGACAAAATACCCTGCAGATTGCCTTTCGGATAAATAAGCAGATACGTTTTTGTTCCAGTCCAGGGTATGTTCATCGCCCAAGTCACCTCGTTTATCTTCTCCTTCCCAACTGGTTGGACCTTCTGAAATATGATAACCTCCCGCGTCAGGACCTGATTGGATAGAAAATACTCGCCAGCTTACATCACCCGTATGGTATTTCTGGGCATGGGCTGCCAGGCCTTTTTCAAATTCCAGTACTTTATCCATTTTTGGGAATACCCTGTGTGTGGAAATTACATTCTTAGTTTGCGCATTACCTAAAACCGGCAGCAGCATAATAATGGTTAAAAGAAGTTTGACACTTGATTTGAATTTGTTTTTCATTTTATTTTTTTTTGGGTTAGTAAATGTTCGGACTTACATGTCCAGCAGGGACAAAGTTCTTATCATACCGATTTTTGTGTGAAGACAAAACCACCATATAGTTTCAATTTTTTATCTTTTAATAGCACAAATTGTGCATAAGTGGGATATTTTCATCATTTTTCCAATACAGCATCATTTTCTTGCAACTTTATACCTTAAGTAACAGGGTTGCAATTATCTTTAAATTGTAAATGCAAAAAGCCCATATCTCTGCTAAAATCTGGTTTGTAATTTTGTTTATTTGGTTGGAATTGCCCGTAAAGGGGCAGCTTCAGTACGAATGGCTGACCACTTCGAACGGTTTATCGCAGGGTTATGTGTATGATATACTGCAGGATACTGAAGGCTTTATGTGGTTTGCAACAAAAGATGGCCTTAACAAATACGATGGGTATAATTTTAAAGTATATACCTACGACAATTACAACCCAAATTCGATAAGTAATAATACGATCAATCACCTTTTGGAAGACAGCAAGGGGAGATTATGGGTAGCTACCGATGATGGTATAAACATTTACGATAAAAACAAAGACAACTTTCACAGAATACTACACGACCCCCAAAATAAATTCAGCATTTCCGGAAATAAAATAGAATTGCCAATTATCGAGTTGGAAGACGGTCGGTTTTTAGTATTTCCACATGAAAAAAATTTAAATATTATAACTCTGCCTGATGATTTTCCTGAAAACAACAATCCGCCGTCCATAACACATATTATTTCAGCCGAATTACACAATACCCTCCATATGTTTAAGGACAGCAATGGCAAAATATGGCTGAATGCTGATCACAAACTATATGAGTTTTTACCCAATGAAATGCAAGTTATATTTAGAAAGAATGATGTATATTTTTCTCAATCTTCAAGCAACTCAGATGGTAGTTTATGGACAAACGATATTTTTTTTAGCCAAATACAGGATACAAGTTTATATCCGCTGTTTATTAGAGATGTTGCTATGGGCCATGGAAGTTTTTTCTTGCACGAAAAAGATAAAAACAGATTTTGGATTGGAATTACCGATTTAGGTATACTGCAGATTTATGATACAAAAAATTGGAGAAGGAATAACCCAATTGATCCGGCAACATCCATAATACACAATGAAGAAGGCATAACTGTTACGAAATTTTATGTAGACAGATCAGGCTTAATATGGGTTGGTACTAACGGATATGGTATTCGAAAATACAACACAGGCTCCGAAAAATTTGCTCACTACGCAAGTGGTATGAGTATTCGTAAAATTGAGGCTTTTCAAAATGATCAGGTTTATGTAAAAGGCTGGGGAGAAGTGAGAAGACTCGATTTAAATGGAAACAATTTAACCACGAAGGAAGATCAGCAACTACATCAACGACAAGATTTTATTGTTGGCAGGGATAATACAATTTGGTTTTTTCATCAAAAAACCGGCAATAAAGGTGATCGCTTAAAAGAAGTGCTTGAAAATTATGATCCTTTAACAAAAACCGGTAAAACCTACAAATTTACAGTTGATGTTTTCCAGGAAGGTATTGAGTCAAAACTGGAAGACAGTCAGGGTAATATTTGGAATATCGGTTTAGGTGGAACCATATTTGTGTTTCAGCCAAAAACCGGTCAGCATAAAATAATTTCGATTAATACGGATGCCACCAATCCGATGTTAAAGAGTGCTCCAATCACTGCATTGTATGAGGATGACAACCATATATTTTGGGTGGGAACAGAAACCGGCTTAGTTAAACTTATTTACGATCCTTCTTCCTCTGCTCAACCAATAATAACATGGTACAGAACCGATTCCAAAGATATATCTGCATTGAGCTATAGTCATGTAACCAGCATAGTGAAGGATGCTTTTAATCAAAATATTTTATGGGTGGCAACCAAGGGTGGTGGCCTCAATCGTTTGGATAAATCCAACAATCATTTTTCGCATATCACAACAAAAGAAGGCCTGTGCAATAATGTGGTATATGGTGTATTAATTGATAATACCGGCAATATTTGGGGAAGCACTAATAAAGGTATTTTTTGTATGACGGTAAAGTCAAACAATAATAATTTATCATTTAGTTTCAGAAACTTCACAAAAGCCGACGGCTTGCAGCATGATGAGTTTAATACAGGAGCATTTGCAAAATTCCCAAATGGAAATCTGGCTTTTGGAGGTGTGAATGGATTAAATATTTTTAACCCTTCAACAGTTTTGCAAAGTGGATTTACACCCAATGTTTTTATAACAAATATTTTAGTTGGGAATAAAGTTGTTTCACCTAATAATAATTCAGTTGTTTCGCTGGAAGCATCTGATCAAATTCAATCTCTTACACTTCATCATTGGCAAGATATTTTAACGCTCGAATTTTCATCACTTGATTTTACAGCTCCTAACCAAAATAAATATCGCTATCAAATGATGGGTCTGGATGAAAATTGGGTTGAGGCGGGTACCAGGCGGTCAGTAACGTATCTCCGTCTGCCTCCGGGTAATTATGTTTTTAAAGTACAGGGTAGTAATAGTCAGGGAGTATGGAGCGATAAAATTGCAGAATTGAAAATTAGCGTAAAACCACCCTGGTGGGTTACCTGGTGGGCTTATTTATTATATGCTTTATTGTTGGGCCTTGCGTTGAGAGGTTATTTTAAGTTTAGAATAAATAAGACAAAACTCGAATCGCAATTAAATTTTGAACAACAGGAAGCCAAACGTGTAAAAGAACTTGATATATTAAAAACACAATTGTATGCAAACATCACCCATGAATTCAGAACACCACTTACGGTTATTTTGGGCATGGCTGATCAAGTAAAAAATAATCCTGAAAAACATCTGAACGATGGCGTAGAAATGATCGTGCGCAACGGAGAAAATTTATTAAACCTCGTTAATGAAATGCTCGATTTGTCGAAGTTGGAAGATGGTAAAATGGCTTTACACTTAACCGATGGAGATATTATCTCGTTCCTGAGATATATGGTAGAATCGTTTCAATCATTAGCAGCCAGCCAACAAACACAGTTTCACTTTTTAGCAGATATTGATGAACTTACAGTATCCTTTGATGCTGAAAAAATCAGGCAGATCATCAGCAATCTATTGTCAAACGCATTAAAATTTACTGCCGCTCATGGAAATATTTACGTAAGTGTTTCCCAGCATGCGGCTGCAACAAATGATCTTACAATATTAACGTTGAAAGTTAAAGACACCGGAATCGGAATACCCGAAACCCAGTTGGAATATATTTTCGATCGTTTCTACCAACTTGACAATAGTCAAACCCGCAAAACAGGTGGGACCGGAATTGGACTTGCTTTAACAAAAGAATTGGTAAAACTTATGAGTGGAACCATCACTGTTAAAAGTCCACCTGTGGGTGCATCAAAAGGAACAGAGTTCATCGTCACAATTCCTTTAACTAAAGTTAGCATGTCAGTAGATAATGTTGTTGTCAAGCCAGTCTTTAAGGATAACAACAAAACAACAATGTCAAAGGAAACAACCTACCAATTTATAACAACTCCGGAAATAAACGACAATAACCAACCGTACATTTTATTAGTAGAAGATAATGCAGATGTAGTGGCATATACTGCTAGCTGTTTGCCCGACTATAAATTATCTGTTGGCCGGGATGGCAGTGAAGGTTTTGAAATTGCAGTTAATGTAATTCCCGATTTAATAATCACAGATGTGATGATGCCTTTTGTAGATGGATTTGAGATGTGCCGCAGGCTTCGTAAGGATGAGCGAACCAGCCATATACCAATCATTATGCTTACGGCAAAAGCGGATATGAAGAGCAAACTTGAAGGTATTGAGAAGGGTGCTGATATTTATCTGGAAAAACCTTTTCACAAGGAGGAACTGTTGCTGCGTATAAAAAAATTATTGGAGTTGCGCAAAAATTTGCAACAGTATTACAGCCGGCAAATCGGAATAACCGAATCAGCGAATACGTCTACACTGCAGGATGATCAAACCATGTCTGAAGAAAAGACTGAACATATATTTGTAAAAAAGGTGAGGGAAATTGTAGAGTCCAATTTTAATAATCATGAATTTAATGTTGAACACCTATGCAAACTGATATTTATGAGTCACTCGCAATTGCACCGAAAATTAGAAGCCCTTACAGGTTGTTCTCCAAATAAATTCATTCGCATTGTGCGATTAGCTAAAGCGAAAGAATTGTTGGCCGACCCTTCCTTGAGTATCGCCTCCATTGCAGCAGACTGTGGTTATACTGAAGCGGGTTATTTTGCAAGAGTGTTTAAACAGGAAACAGGTTTAACACCGCAAGAGTGGCGAGGGCGAAATGTGTAGATAATTTGGTATGAGGGCAATTTGATTCCGAGCAGGGTTCTTGCCTCAAAAGAAAATAATTAATCCGGCAAAACCCTGCGAAGGTAATTCGTCATCATGTCGCAGGGTTTTGTCGGGATTAAATTATACGGGCGACACGAACCTTGCTTGGACTTTGATAGGGCAGGGCAACTTATAATGGAACATCAAATAACTTCCGCAATAACGATCATTAATCTCAGCGACTATCCGAAGGGAATTTATCTGATAAAAAGTAAACCTTTAGAAGGTTTACCGATATCAAAAATATTTATAGGTCACGCAAAATATTAGTAAATAAATATATTTTGTTTAATAAGATAATTCTAATTTGACCATATTTGTCATTCAGCCCAAAAATATTGGACTTAGATCTGTAGAAGAATCAAGATTAATTTAATTTTGGGATAATTTATCGCTATTGCTGCAAACACTTATTGTTTAATAAACTTAGATATCAATTCCTGGTCGGAAATTAACATTTTTACGAAATAAATACCTGCTGGGAAACTATTAATATCTATTGTAATTCCAGGTTCATATAATGCTTCTGAATATATGATACTGCCCTGGACATCTGTTATTTGAATTGTACCTTCAATGTCAACAATATCTAAAATATTAATATGCACAATTCCAGAAGCAGGATTTGGGTACAATTCTATGTTTATATTTTTAACTGTGTCTCCTTCTTTACAAGGTACTGATACATTTATACCATTGGATAATTTAGAACAACCCGTTAAGGTTTTTGTAACAAGACACCGATAATTACCTGCCGTTGTTGCTGTATAATTTGTGCCCGTCGCTCCTGCAATAGAGCTTCCTCCTTTATACCACTGATATGTACAACCGGCAGCAGGCAGCACTGTTAAACTTACACTACCCCCAAAACAAAATGTTGTTGGCCCTCCGGCAGAAATATTAGCTAAAGGATTATTATTGACAATTACATGTATTTCATCAGAAGAAACCGTATCGCATAAACTAATTACTGAACATGAATAGTATCCTTTTTTTGTTACCAGATAACTACTCGAATTGGCACCGGCAATTTCCGCACCATCTTTTTTCCATTGCAGGGACTCGCCAACATACATTGCGGACAATAACACATTATCTCCTTTACAAAATGTTGTTGGTCCGTCAGGTAAAATTGAAATTGAAGGTATAGGTCCATCATCAATCATTCCATTACAATCATCATCAATTGCATTGCATATTTCTTCTATACAGGGTGCAAGTTTTACTACCCAAAAATCTATGCCACCTACCGGTGGTTCAATTTTGTCACCAGAGATCGGACTAGCGGAATGGCCTGCAAGAATAAATCCAAAATCTTGTGTTTCTGCGATGCCTCTCAATTCATCAGTATTAGAACCACCTACAGATCTTTGCCACAATATATTTCCATTATCATCAATTTTTAAAACCCAATAATCATTAGAACCAAAACTGATTTGATTTTTATCGCCAGAAATACCTGAAGCTGAATATCCGCCTAATAAGAAACCCCCATCATTAGTGTTTATCATGCGAAGGAGATAATCAGCGGAAGTGCCACCAATAGTATTTTCCCATAATAAATTTCCTATACTATCTAATTTTACGATCCAATAATCCTGTCCTCCAATATTAGCTTCAGATTTAATACCGGAAATACCCGACATTGAATACCCACCCAATAAATATCCTCCGTCTGCTGTTTGTAAAACTGCTCTCAATTGATCATCATTATTTCCGCCAATTGTTTTTTGCCACTGAATATTACCGACATTATCAAGTTTCAAAACCCAGTAATCTGTAAGCCCATAACTATTTTCCGATTTATCCCCGGAAATATTGGAATCAGAATAACCGCCAATTAAAAAACCTCCATCAGCTGTAAGTGTTGCAGATCTTAAATAATCAAATCCGCTTCCACCTATTGTATTTTGCCATTCAATACTTCCGGTATCGTTCAGTTTTAATAACCAGTAATCGTCATTTCCCATGCTAACTTCAGTTTTATCTCCTGAAATTCCAGATCCGCTATAGCCTGCGATTAAATATCCTCCGCCGGGAATTTGAACAACGGAATGCACATAATCATAACTTAAACCACCTATGGTATTTTGCCATAGAATATTTCCGGTACTACTCAGTTTAATTACCCAATAATCATAAGAACCTATTTTTACTTCCGACTTATCACCGTTTTTCCCGGAATCAGAATAACCACCCAATAAAAATCCGCCATCAGAAGTTTGAATTGCTTGATTTAAAAAATCAGAGGTGGTTCCTCCAATACTATTTTGCCATTCAATAATTCCAATACTATTTATTTTTACAATCCAAAAATCAACACCTCCCATTAATGGTTCTGTTTTGTCTCCGGTTGGTCCTGACCATGAAACTCCACATAATAAATATCCGCCATCGGTACACATAACTACATCCCGCATCTGGTCATCTAAAAATCCTCCAATGGTATTCTGCCACTCAATAACCGGTGACTGCGCTATAGACACATAACCACCTAAAACAAAAAATATTGATATTATTGACCTTTTCATTCTTTGATTTTAGATTGCAAATTTATAGATGTTCTTTCTGTTTAAGGGTGGAAATATTCTAAAATCTTCATTTATTAAAATTACTTATTCAATGGAAGTAACTGACATATTATAAGTAATGATGACCTCTGGTTTAGCTATCTTTTGGTTTTCAAAAGGAAGGTTCACAGGAAATATTTTGAATGGGAATTTGTGGAATTCGTTCATTTTCAATGTCAATTTACACAACGATCATTTCCTAAGCCTAGATATTCCGATTTATTTTCATTTTTTAGGTAATCCAAGATCTACCTGGAATTCATAAAAGTCCCATTTGTTTTTATATATTTACAAAACATAGAAAAACCTACAGGCATGTTCGATCAATTACTTACCATAGCGCAGGAAAATTTGGGTGGGATAACCCGCAATATCCCCGGTTTGAACGACCTGGACAGCAAGCAGGTGTCGGATGTTACCTCGCAAACAGTTATTAATACCATACTCTTGCAGGCTAAGAAGGGAGATATCAACTCCCTGAAGGAAATGCTATCAGGCACTGATACCAGCCACGATAACGAGGTTGTAAACTCACTAAAAGGATCTGTAACCAATCAGTTACAGAACAAATTGAACATTTCTGACCAAAGTGCCCAACAGTTGGCAATAATGGCTCTTCCCATCATAATGAACATGCTCAATGGCAAGGTCCGAAATGCTCAAAATACCGGATTGGATATCAATTCTGAATTGAATCCTCTTAATGGCAGGGGAGGAGGGATGTTCAATTCCCTTTTAGGACTTTTTGGAGGAAATAATGGCAATACCAAAGTGATCAACAATATTCTTCAAAGGTTGATGCAATAGGAGAGGGTTTGGGAAAGTTTAAGGGATACCGTAATTTTTTGTGAACCACCAAACATTTCATATTTATTTTAAGGCGTTAAAAGGTTATTAGACTATTTATAAATCAAAATCCAGCTCCGATTTATAAATTAGCGTTATGTCAAATTTGCCACCTTTTGTTTGACCAAAAGGTGGCGCCAAAAGTCAAGCCTGCCCGACGAAGACATTCAGGCGGGGGCTTCACCATGCGGCATAAATGTCCCTAATGCTTGCCACCCGGAGCGAAAAAGGCGCCTTTTGAACATGTAATTTATACTTCGACTTAAAATCTGATTTAATATCAAAATTTTATTTTTCATGGTAATGGCGCTTATTTTCGCTCAATTCATTTTCCCCAAAACAGTTCTTGTGTGCTCTGCCATATCTGCAGAAATATCCAAATGAGTTACAAACCGCACCCAATTATCTCCAATCGCAAAAGCATGAATATCATTTTGAGCGAGGTGATCGATAAAACTTTTATCATTGATATTATCATGTAATTTGAAGATGATAATATTGGTTTCCACCGGAAGTATATCACTTACAAAATTACACATCATTAATTGTTGTTCGATATATTTTGCGAGTTGATGGTCTTGTCTTAATCGATCAATATTATTTTCCAGTGCATAGATACATCCTGCAGCCATAATTCCCGCTTGTCGCATTCCTCCTCCAAAAACTTTTCGAATTCTTCGCGCTTTTTTAAGATGCATATTTTTTCCGGTAAGCACTGAACCGAAAGCGCAACCTAAACCCTTAGAAAAACATAAAGTAATGGTGTCAAACAACTTCCCGTAAACAGAAGCATTCTCTTTTGTTTCCACCAAAGCATTAAATAAACGCGAGCCATCTAAATGGAGATTCAATTGATTGTTATCACAAACCTTTCTGATATTTTCAATTTCATTTATTGGATATATTTTTCCACCACCTCGGTTTGCAGTATTTTCGAGAGAAACCAATTTCGTGATCGTTTTGTGTACATCCTCTGCATTTATATTTTTTGCAATTGCATCTGCAGTAATAATTCCGCGATCACCTTCTAAATATCTTATGGAACAACCGGAATGAAACGCATATCCACCCACCTCGTAATTATAAATATGGGAGGTTCGGTCACAGATAATTTCATCTAATGGATTTGTCAATAATTTAAGTGCAATTTGATTCGACATCGTTGCGGTGGGAGTGAACATTGCCCCTTCGGTGCCAAACAGTTTGCAAATTTTATTTTCCAAGGCATTGATGGATGGATCTTCTCCAAAAACATCATCACCTACTTCTGCCTTCAGCATAAATTCTTTCATTTCCTGTGAAGGTTTTGTAATAGTATCGCTGCGCAGATCTACTCTCATAATTTCATTTGTATTTGATCAATTAATAAGGTGAATAATTCCGGTTTAAAGATTCCGGGAAAAATAAATCCGAATAATGCTCCATAGAGATGTGCATCGTGATTTACATTATCGCCACCTCTGCGTCCCATGTATGCTGAATACAACATGTATAAAATTCCAAAAACAATTGGAGGTATTCCTATTGGAATTAACAGTAATCTTATTTCTCCGTTAAAAGGGCCAATTAAAATACATGCAAACAATACAGCAGCCACAGCTCCCGATGCGCCCAGTCCTCTGTAGGTAGCGTCATGACGGTGTTTGAAGTAGGAAGGAACATCGGATAATATCATCCCTAAAATATAAATTGCCACATACATCAATTTTGCATATTCTCCGAAAATGGAGGGCAAATAATATTTTTCCAAAGCCAATCCAAAGGAATACAAAACAAACATGTTTACGCCGAGGTGTAAAAAATCGGCGTGGATAAACCCACTGGTTACAAAACGATACCATTCTCCGCGTTCGCGCATTGCAAAGGGATAAAATAATGCCGTTCCTTTTATAAGCGGATTATTAAAGGCCATGATGGAGGTGATGGCAGTTAAAATTATAATTAAAAGTGTAATTGAGAAGTTTTCCATTTAATGGTGGTAAGGTTCGTTTTTAATAATGGTGAATGCCCTGTAAAGTTGTTCTAAAAATAGGAGTCGCACCATTTGATGCGGAAAGGTCATTTTGGAAAGGCTGATCTTTTCATTTGCAAGTTTATAGATCTCCTCACTAAAACCATAAGCACCGCCTAATACAAATACCAGTTGTTTTTTATTTTCCATTTGTTTTTGACTGATATATCCCGAAAATTCTTTGGAGGTGAATTGTTTGCCTGTTTCGTCCAATAATATGATAAAATCTCCCTTTTCAATATATTTTTTAATCAGTTCGCCTTCACGTATCTTCATTTCGCTGGGTGATAATGATTTTATATCAGAGGTTTCTTTCCAAGTGAAACCGATATATTTTTTAATTCTTTTATTATATACTTCGCAACCGGCCGCGACCTGCTTGTCTGTTGTTTTGCCGATGCTGAGGAAGGTGATATTCATTTAAAATATTTACACTTGATGGTTAATTTTTTTGCCACTAAGTCACTAAGGCACGAAGGTTTCACAAAGTTAAATTTAGATATACTTAATGGGATCTTTTAAAAATATATTCCAGGAACTGATACAAATTTTCCTTTCTTTCTTCGGCAACATTCACTTCTTTTAATAATGCTATTGCAGCATTGTATTGTTTTTGCATTTCCAGTTCTGCATCCTGTTGAATATTATATTTAATAAATACTTCCATTACGGAATCTATTTTATTTTGTTCGTCGAGTGGTTTTTTGCTGTATAAATATTTAAGATGTTCAATATCGGTCAGATCAGCCTTTTCGAAGGCTTTTAATATTAAATAGGTTTTTTTATTTTGGATGATATCACCTCCCGGTTTTTTACCGAATTTTTTTTCATCACCAAAGGCATCTAAAACATCATCCTGAATTTGAAAACTGTTGCCGAGTTTGATCCCGGCTTCATATAATAATTTTGCATTTACTTCATCACTTCCACCTGCAAGTGCTCCGCAATATAAACTGCAACCAAGTAATACGGAAGTTTTACCGGTTATCATTGTAATATAATCCTCCAAAACCACATCCGTTTTTGTTTCAAAATCCATGTCGAGTTGTTGGCCTTCACAAACTTTTAATGCGGTTTGGTTGAACATATTCAAGACATCAGCCAGGCGTTCTTTTTTTATTCCTGACAGCAATTGATAGGCTTTGATCAAAAGTGCATCTCCGGAGAGAATTCCGGTAGCCAGATCCCATTTTTCATGAATGGTGGCACGGCCGCGACGTGTTGGGGCATTATCCATAATATCGTCGTGCACCAGGGTGAAATTGTGAAATACTTCCATAGCCAGGGCAACATCCTCACAGGGTTTGAGATCGTCGGTGAACAGATTTGAACTCAACATCGAAAGTGTGGGTCTTATATGTTTCCCTCCTCCGTTTAAAATATATCTGGCCGGATCATAGAGGCCTTCGGGAGTTTGCGGAAGGGAAATATCCCCTAAGCGTAGCTCTATGAGCGTGTTTATCTGATCTGCGGTCAACATCACTGCAAATATAGGAGGAATAACCAATTGCCGTTTTAAATATGAGGGATATTGCGTTAATTTGTGGCGGATGTCTGAATTCGATTTTTCTGATCAGCTACGGGAGTTACTCGCAAAATATTACACACACAGCAAGAGTATAGAGCGTGAATTATACAAGAGTGAGATAAAATATCGCTCTTTGCTCGAACAACTTACTGATGCCATTTATTTTACCAGTCTCGATGGCAAATTTTTGGAATTTAACAAGGCAACGGTTGAATTGCTCGGGTATAGTTATGAGGAATTAAAGGCGCTGAATGTTGAAAGCACCTATGTAAATCCGGAGGACAGAGACCGTTTTAAACAGATCATTAATGAACACAATGAGGTGATCGATTATGAACTAAAATTAAAACGAAAAGACGGAGAATTAATTGATTGCCTTATAACTTCCACGGTAAGATTTGATTCTAACGGAGTGTTGGTTGGATATCAGGGTATTATCAGGGATATTACCTTTCGAAAAAAAGCGGAAGCTCTTCAAAGGGCAAAAGATCTTGCAGAACAGGCAAATAAATTCAAAGCGGAATTTCTTGCGAATATGAGTCACGAAATTCGCACGCCAATTAATGCAATTGTGGGAATGGTGCATCTTTTACACCAAACCCCGCTCACACAAAAACAGCAGGAATATTTACATGCTATTGATACATCAGCAGATAATCTTCTGGAGTTGATCAACGACATACTCGATTTTTCAAAAATTGAAGCAGGTAAATTACAGTTGGAGGAAAAATATTTTTCCATTAAAAATTTAGTGGAAAATTTAATACAAACCATCCGTTTTAAAGCAGAGGAAAAAAATCTTGAACTGATTCTGGTCATTGATGAAAATGTGCCTGATGCAGTTGCAGGCGATCAGCTTCGCGTTAATCAGATATTATTAAATCTGATCAGTAATGCAATTAAATTCACCCAAAAAGGAGAGATAAGGGTTACAGTAAAATTGATCGATGTTGTAGACGAAAAAGCGCGTATTTTTTTCAGCGTTCGCGATACAGGAATTGGTATAGGACAAGATAAATTAAATTCCATTTTCGATAGTTTCACGCAGGCAAATATTGATACTACCAGAATTTACGGAGGTACCGGATTAGGATTGGCGATCGTAAAAAAATTGATAGATATGTTGCATGGAGCAATTATGGTGAAGAGTACGTTAAATGAGGGAAGTGAATTTATTTTTGAAATTGATTTTGCAGTTCCAAAGGATTATTTGGTACTGGAACAAAACGATCTTCAAAACAAGGCTGCGGAAGCAATATCAGATGTTGGTGATTGCAGGATTTTACTGGCTGATGATCATCCTATCAATCAATTGGTTACAAGCGAGTTATTGAAACATATCTGGAAAAATGTACAAATAGATCTTGCTGTGAACGGCAAAATAGTTTTGGAAAAATTAAAGTCGAACCAATACGATCTGATTTTAATGGATGTTCAGATGCCTGAATTGAACGGTCTGGATGCAACCAGAGCGATCAGAAAACTGGAGGGTTCGGTTGCAAAAATTCCGATTTTGGCATTTACCGCTTATGCAACAACAGGCGAGGCTGATAAATGTATTGAAGCAGGAATGGATGATTATATTTCAAAACCTGTGAGTCCGGAAATTTTATGCCGCAAGATCATAGATCTGCTAAAATCGAAGGGTTATTTTACAGGGGAAAGGTTGCAAAAAATGATCACCATAGCCCCTGAGTCGAAAATAGATCTGGAATATTTTCATACCATTACGGAGGAGGATACGGAGCTAAAGATCAAGATGATGCGTATACTTTTAGACGAAACACCGGAAGAAATGGCGCAGTTGGAGCATCATTTAAAGGACGAAAACTGGGACGGAGTAAGGGCTGTGGCGCATAAAATGAAGTCGGGACTGCAATTTCTCGGTTTAACAGAAATGCTGGATCTTGTGAAGAGTATTGAAATCTCCGCCAAAGAAAAAACCAACCTCCATCTATTGCCGGAAAAAATTAATACAGTAGTTTTGTCCTGCAGGTCGGCATTGGATCAACTGCAAGCAGAACTTTCAAAAATACAAGCACAATGAAAAACAGACAATATAAAATTTTTCTCGTTGACGATGACACGAAACATCTGATCATGCTTAAGAACCACCTTGAGAAAAAGTCGGAGTATGATATTAAGGTTAATATTTTTTCGAATGGGGAAAATTGCCTTGATAAAATGCATGAGAACCCGGATGTGATAATATTGGATTACTACCTTGATGGTATTAAAACAGATGCTGCAAATGGCCTTGAAATTTTGAAAAAAATAAGAAATTCAAATCCTGATACTTATGTAATTATGATGAGTGGTCAGGATGATCTGAAAGTTGCAGTAGATACCATTGACCACGGAGCCTATGATTATATTATTAAAGGGGAAAGTGCTTATGTTCGTGCCCAAATGATAATAGACCATATTATTGAAAATATCAATGCAGCTATCTGGAAAAAAAATATGCGTATGCGTGAGTTGGCAATGATAACCGGATTTATATTATTGGGCTGCGGATTAATTGCAATAGCACTTTACGACATGGGTATTTTTGATTAACAATATTTAACCTCCTCACAGGTTACACAATAAAATACAGAAGGATATTAATTCGTTGTATTTTACATATCTGTAAATTATGTATAAAACGCCTAACTCTGCACTCGCACGACTAACTGTAGATGAATTTAAAAATGCAGAAAAAACTCCTTTTGTTATTGTTTTAGACAATGTAAGGAGTTTGAATAATATCGGTTCTGTATTTCGCACTGCCGATGCATTTTTATTGCGTGGAATTTGTTTGTGTGGCATTACTGCCAAACCTCCACATAGGGATATTGAAAAAACTGCATTAGGTGCTACAGAAACCATTTATTGGGAATATTTTGATCATACGGTGGAAGCGGTTAAAAAATTAAAATCGCTCGGATATAAAATTCTCGCAATTGAACAAACAAGTAAAAGTGTTTTACTGAACGAATTTGAACCGGAAAAGGATGAAAAATATGCGTTCGTTTTTGGACATGAAGTTACCGGTGTTAGTGATGAAGTGCTGGAACTCTGTGATAATTGGGTGGAAATTCCGCAATTTGGAACGAAACATTCGCTGAATATTTCGGTGAGTGTAGGAGTTGTCGTTTGGGATGTTTATATTAAATTCAAGCGGACGCTTATTTCGTGAATCGTCAATCGTGAAGCGTGAGTTCGTCCAGGCTGGACCTGAAAGTCAGCGTCTTTCTATTAATTGAGGTATTTCCATAAATACCTTTTTTTGTCAATAGTCATTGGTCAGGGGTAAATGCATTCGGCTGTTGAGGAACTAACTCACCATTCACCACTCACCACTTTCCATCTATAGTCATTAGTCAGGGCTAAAATCCTTTGGCCCATGAGGATCAAACTCATTACTCCCGTCCGACCAAGTCATCCGGGCGGGCATTACTCATCACTCATTTTCGTGAATCGTCAATCGTGAAGCGTGAGTTCGTCCAGGCTGGACCTGAAAGTCAGCGTCTTTCTATTTATTGAGG
>JBGAWP010000091.1:0-255 GCA_044227505.1 Chitinophagales bacterium
CCAACACTGGAGCTTTTGTTTTGCTGTGGCTACGCATAAGGGACATTAAAGCTACATGCTGAGGCCCAATTCCGTCTCCGTTAACCATTATGGAGGAATATATAATTTGTTTTTTGATAAAATTTAATTAGTTATTGGAGAATGAATTGTTTCAATACTAACCTCTTATAACTCTGTAAATTTTTTCTTCTTTCTTATAAAATGTTGCCAGACGACGCTGCCGGAATAATAGCCTTTTTGACGCACGCGGGAGGA
>JBGAWP010000091.1:265-15627 GCA_044227505.1 Chitinophagales bacterium
GAATTAATTCGGACTTTGTGGTATAGGCGCCAGTTGTCGAAACGTTTTTTGAATTGGAGAGGAAGGGATAAAAAAAAGTGCCAGTCGGCTCTGAAAATTGCAAAGGCTTCGGGCCATTTTCGTTGGATTAATGCTTTGATAAAAGCAACATTATCCAATAATATACGCGTAGGTATTTTCCATATCAATTCATGCGATTCGTAGTTTTTAAATAACATGAATAAATTGTTGCGGAAGTTGAGGTATATCTTGTGCGGACTGTCTTTTGGTAAACTTCCACCTCCCACATGATACACTGTAGATTCCGGAACATACATGATCTTATATCCCGCTCTTTTAAATCTCCAACAAAGATCAACTTCTTCCATATGCGCAAAAAAATCAGGGTCAAATCCCTTAAAACGTTTGTACAGATCAGATCTTACAAAAAATGCAGCACCGCTTGCCCAGAAAATTTCATCGGAAGTTTGATATTGCATTTCATCTTTTTCAACGGATTCGAATATTCTTCCCTTGCAAAAAATAAATCCCAATTTATCGATATATCCACCTGCAGCACCTGCATGTTCAAATAAATGTTTATCGTGAAAGGCTAACATTTTCGGTTGACATGCAGCGATATTTACATCTGTTTCCATTAATTCTATAAGAGGCTCCAGACAATTTTCGCTGAGTTCAACATCCTGATTCACTAAAAAATAATAATCGGCAATAACTTCTTTTAACGCAATATTATATCCTTTAGCAAAACCTTCATTTGTTTTGATGGATATAATTTTAATTGCAGGATAATTTTTTTGCAGAAATTCGATGGTGTTATCAGTAGAAGCATTGTCAGCGACATAAATATCCAATGGTTGATATTTTAATGCGACAACCGACGGTAAAAATTGTTCAAGGAATTTTTGACCGTTCCAGGATAAAATCACTAAAGCAACAACTGGCTTATACAGAATATCTTCCTGAAGCATGCACGGGTAAAGATATGTTAAAATTCATACATATCAACTGCCCTGTAACCCCCAACTTTATCTTCAACGGTTTCGTTATCAAAATTCAACACCTCCGAAGGAGATGCAACATTCTCGTATAATTTGATCTTCCAGCGCGCATCATGCAATTCGCCGCGGGCATTCGAATGCATGAGGATGTAGTCGTTTGATACCATAGTAGGTTCATAAAAGGCAAAACCGATATTGGTCTGTTTATCGGGTAAGGTGGTATAAAACCAGATCTCATAAGGATAAGCACCCGGCTCATTTACCGCAGTTACCACATCATAAGGAGCACCATATTGCAGGTAAACACGACCTCTGTCGGTCTTGTAGCCCGGTCTGGATGGTGTACCAAAACTTTGATTGGCAGATTTTACAAGATCGAGATATTTCAGCCATTCCTTATAGGGTTCAGCAGCATTTCTCTCCACCCAAAAATTGTATAACACCTTCTTTTTTAATTCTATATCAACCCTTGGACTCACAGATTCTATAAGATTGAGATCAGAAGAACTCGCAACAGGTTTAATCACATCTAAAAAATAATCCAATTGTTCTTCGGTATAAACATCGGCAAAAGTCCCTGTGGTATTTATCATTTTGATGTTTTCCCATGCATTTATTGCAGAATAATTTGCACGTTGGATAAACACCTTTTTTTGTGTTACCAATTCATTTTTTTTGTTTTTTACTTCTACCAGTAAATTATAATTACCACCTGGAAGATCAGTGATATCGATCTCTTTAATAAACGAAACAACAGGTTGTACATCTAATTTACTGTATTGAAAAAATTCCTGATTGAATTCGTCGGTAGCAGAATTTTTAATGGAATAAGTTACCATGAACTGATCATCGGTAAGATATTTATCTGAATTATATATCTCTCCATAAAAAATGATGGATTTTTTTTCGGAGGAGAAAAAATTAATCGGATGTGGTTGTAATTCCAATCCGTTTTTCGTAAAATTATTTTCCTGGGAAGTGGATTTATAGGATTCTACAAATTGAATATCGGAAATTTGCACGGCATTCTCTACAAAAGCCGTGAATACTTCTGTGGATGAAAAGAAATTATCGGGATCATTCACATCGATCACTTTTACCTCAACAGAAACAGTGGTATTTGGAATAAATAAACGTTTCTGATCCATTATGCTGAAATTGATATTTGCGGTGTCGTAAATAACAGGTGTATTGAGTTGATATTTGTCGAAATTCACTACCTTTTCTCCTTCCACGATCAAAATCTGCACTTCCACAGCTCCACTAAAGCCCCTTGGTTTTTTAGGCAGATATTCAATGGCATTTGCTCCTGCAATTAAATAGGTTTCCATATAGGCACCTTCCCCGGGAAGCATGAACATACATGATCTTACAGTGGTATTTTCTGCTAAAGTTTGGGAAAAGGATATGGTTGCCGATAAAAATATCGCTACGGATAAAACAAATAATTTTTTCATAGAACGAAATTTATGTTAAAATTACAGTTTCTTTGGTTCACGCGGTAATTTTAGTATCATCTTAATGTCAGAAAAAGCACCAAATTCTCTTTTAATAGAACCACATTATCTGCCTTCCATATCCTGGATATTAAAGGTAGCAAGTTACGATACCGTGTATTTGGATGTGAGCAGCAACTACGTAAAAGCCAGTTATAGAAACAGATGCAAGGTATTGAGTCCCAACGGAGTTTTAACACTAAGTGTTCCGCTGTCGAAAGCCACCGGCAATAGAGATACCATGAAAACTGTTAAAATTTCTTACGAGGAGAACTGGCAGAAAATTCATTGGATGACCTTAATGAGCTGCTACAGACGATCACCTTATTTTGAATTTTTTGAAGATACTTTAGCACCTTATTATCAAAAAAAATATGATCTGTTAATTGATCTTAATTATGATCTGTTAAAACTTCTTTTTAAGATATGCAAAGTGAGAACCGAGATCCGGTTCACCGATCATTATATAGAACCGGGAATGGAAGGATTTGATGATCTTAGAAATGTGATCACACCCAAGTGGGTGAATCCATTAAAAATGGAACTGCCAAGGTATCCGCAAGTGTTTTCAGATCGCTTTGATTTTTTTAGTGATCTTAGCATGATAGACCTGATATTTAATGACGGAAAAATTAATTTAGCCAAATTATAAAATACCATTCATGAAAAATTTAATTCTAGTACTCTTATTTTCAGTTGTTTCTCAGCAACTTTTTACCCAACAACCTGCATTTATTACAGATAGTCTCGACATCTATATCCAAAGAGAAATGGAAAGATGGAAAATTCCGGGAGTTGCGATTGCAATTGTGAAAGATGGTAAAACAGTTGTAACCAAAGGATATGGTGTTTCCGACGTGGAGACAAAACAAAAAGTGGATGAAAATACACTTTTTATGATAGCGAGCAACACCAAATTATTTACAGCTTCGGCATTAGCGATTTTGGCCAATGATGGAAAAATATCCATGGAAGATAAAGTTGTTGATTACCTTCCTTATTTTAAAATGCATGATGAATCCTTAACTTCCATGGTCACGATTGAAGATATATTATCTCATCGCCTGGGGTTTGAGACCTTTCAGGGTGATTTTTTTAATTGGGGAAATAACGTGTCGCGACAAAGGATCATTGAAAATATTGCTAATAATGAGCCGCAATATCTGTTTCGCGATACCTGGGGTTATTGTAATGCCGGATTTGTTACTGCAGGAGAAATAATTCCTGTAGTTACAGATACAAGTTGGGATGATTTTATTTTGCATAATTTTTTTATTCCTATGGAAATGAATCGCTCTTCCACCACCTACGAAAAAATTGTTGCAGATAAAAATGCCTGCAAACCCTATACTATGGCTAGCGGAAAATTAGTACAATTAGGGTACGACAATTTGAATAATATTGCAGCCTGTGCAAGTATCAATTCCTGTGTAAATGACATTTCACATTGGATGATAACACAATTGGATGAGGGAAAATACAAAGGCAAGGAAATAATTTCGGAACAAGCGATCATGGACACGAGATTTCCAAGATCTATTGTAAGTGATGGCCGATCAGGACTGTTTAAATCACAACATTTTGATCTTTATGGTTTAGGTGTCGGATTAAATGATTACGAAGGTCGTCAGCTCGTATGGCATACCGGTGGAGCTGATGGATTTGTAACAACAGTTTGCATGATACCTGATGAGGAACTGGGCATTTCGGTACTGACAAATACAGATGCGAATTATTTATTTCTGGCAGCTTTGTATCAAATTATAGAAGCATATTTTGATATGCCTTATAGAAATTTGAGTTCCACTTTCCATGGTTTTTATGAGCGCAATGAAAAAGCAAAGAACACAGAAATTGAGGAATGGTATGCAACTGCAGCTAAAGGGCCAAAAGCAGAATTGCCATTAAAAGAATATGCAGGAACATATTATAACGATGTTTATGGTAAGATGGAAATTAAATTGGAAAAAGGAAATTTAAATATGTATTTCGAACATCATCCACAATTGACCGGAAAATTACAACTATTAAAAGGCAATGATTTTGTTTGCACTTACGATCCTATTAATTGGGGAGTAAAAGAAATTCCTTTTGCAGTGGAAAATGAAGAAGTGGTTTCTGTAACAGTGATGGTAAACGATTTCATCGATTTTATGCCTTATGAATTTATTAAAGAAGATTAAATGACAGAGGTATATTCTGCTGTAATTATTCCTCCTGCATCCATAACCGAACCTATTAAAATTTTTAAACAAGGTTTGGAATCGGTGATAGGTAAATATGCATCCTTTTATTCCGACCCTTCTATCATTTTATTTGCTGCTATGGGAGATGAGAATAAAATTTCGCAGATAGAAAAACGTATGGAGATCATTTGCAGAAATCAAATACCTTTTACCATTCATTTAAGAGATTTTGATGAGTTTCATAATAATCGCACCATATTTATTTCCACGGATGATCAATCCAAAACGCATTTAACATCCTTGAGAAAAAAATTATCCGCAGAAATTAAAACCGCAAAATTTGATGAGGATGTAGATTTTAATGTTGGCAAAATTCCGCACATCACAATAGCCCGCACTCTCTCCGAAGATCAATATCAAGTAGCAAAAAAATATTTCGCCAACAGAAAATATGAAGCCCATTTCGAATGCAATTCCATCACCTGGCGAAAATTAGTGAAGACGGATTCTTATTCGAATTATGAGACGGTGAGGAGTTTTTCGTTTGCGCAGAAGAATTTGAGTTTGTTCTGAAGGGTATCAGGTAGCAGGTATCAAGTAGCAGGAAAACAAAGGGTGGGGTTTGGATTAATTTGGGATTGGGAGTTGGAGAACTGGTTTGGAATTTTGTTCATATGGTGGAAAAAAGGGGAATCCGCCAGTAGGCGGACAGGCGCGGATGACGCGGATTAGGCGGATAAAAAAAGGATAAAAAAAATTAGATAATTTAGATTTAAATAATAATAATAATCGGAGCGAGTGAGGCTTTCGCTCTTAGCGAAGGTCTCACTAATGCATCAACGATCACGTATCCCTCCAGTGGTTGGTGAGAAACATACAACCACAGCGTACGGATGGTGTGAAACTTTTCGGTTAACTCGGATCAATACTCAGTACTCACCATTCACCACTCCCCTAATTTCTCGAGAATGAGTGATGAGTTATGAGTAATGAGAAGCCTCGATAATGGCCTAAAGTTTTTCGTACCAATTTAGATAAATTTTCAAATAGGTAAATCATTGCTCCAATTCTAGAAGTAGCAAACTCATTACTCATAACTCATTACTCATTCGGATTCACGATTCACGATTCACTGCTTCTCCCACCCTAATCCCATCCATCGCCGCACTTATAATTCCTCCTGCATATCCCGCTCCTTCGCCGCATGGATATAAACCCTTAATTTGGATATGCTGCAAAGTTTTTTCATCGCGTGGAATTTTTATTGGAGATGATGTCCGCGATTCGGGAGCAACTAATACCGCTTCGTTGGTAAAATATCCGGACCTGAGATCTTTGGTTTGTAAAAATGCGTTGCGAAGGGAGGAGATGATAAATTCAGGTAATACGCTATCAAGTGAAGTGGAAATAATTCCCGGTTGATAGGAACAATCGGGTAAAGAAGTGGATATTTTATTATTTACAAAATCGACCATTCTCTGAGCAGGTGCCCCCTGATTTTTTCCTCCGGCAATAAAACATTTTTCTTCTATTTCTTTTTGAAAATACATGCCAGCGAGTGGTCCATATTTTTGATAAGTTTTCAGATCATTTAATTCAACACTTACAACGAAACCTGAATTCGCAAAAGGATTATTTCTTTTGCTGGGACTCCATCCGTTGGTCACTACCTCATTATTATTTGTAGCACATGGTGCAATAATTCCACCGGGACACATACAAAACGAATACACTCCTCTCCCATTAAAATTCTTTACAATACTATAAGATGCCGGAGGTAAATATTCTCCTCTGTTATCACAGTGATACTGCATTTTATCGATTATTTGTTGAGGATGTTCTATACGTACCCCCAAGGCAAATGGTTTGGCTTCAATTAATATTTTTCGTTTGAATAATAATTCAAAAATATCTCTTGCTGAATGTCCGGTAGCAAGAATGATCTGATCGCATTTAAATGTATCGGTATTATTTATTTGAAGAGATGTTACCGTATCAAACTGAATTTCAATATTTGTGACCTTCGCATTAAAATGAATTTCCCCACCGGAATCCAAAATCACTTCGCGCATTTTCTGAATGATTTCGGGTAATTTATTTGTGCCGATATGTGGATGTGCATCTATCAAAATATTTTTGTCGGCCCCAAAACGAACAAAGGTTTCAAGTATACTTTTGATATTCCCGCGTTTATCGCTTCGCGTATATAATTTTCCATCGCTGTAGGTTCCTGCACCTCCTTCGCCAAAACAATAATTGCTTTCCGCATTAACGATTCCCTCCTTATTAATTGCTGCAAGATCTCGTCTGCGTTCGCGCACATTTTTTCCCCTTTCGAAAATGACAGGTTTTATTCCTCTTTCCAATAAGGTGAGCGCTGCAAATAATCCCGCAGGTCCCGAACCTATGATTACAACACGTGCTGCATTTTTTACATTTGGATATTGGGGGATGTTAAATTCAGGAAATTTAATCTCTTCGCCAATATATGCGATAATCTTTAATTGATATTTTGGATTTTTTGAACGTGCATCTATAGACCGTTTTATGATCTCAAATTGAAATTCCTCCTTAATCCTGAGCTTTTCTGCAATTACCTTTTTTAACCGGACAGTGTCGGAAGCGATATCAGGAGCAACTTGTATGTCGAGTTCTTTTTTGATGTATGATAATTTTAGAAAAAATATTAATCAGAAAGTTCATCTTCTGATTCCGTAAATGTAGTAAATTGCTCCAATAATTTGATCAACCTGTCAATTTCCAATTTGGTGTTATAACTATGTATACAAATTCTCAGCCGCTCCTCTCCTTCTTTTACAGTTGGAGATAAAATTGGCCGAACATCCTGTCCCGCATTGCTTAAATATACAGATGCGAGTTTCACGTCCTCATTTCCGGGTATTAAAACACTAAAAATGGCAGAGTCGGAAGGCAATAATTGAATTTGTTTATGTCTGGATATATGTTTTTTAAAATAGAAACAATTTTCCTGTAATTGTTTTACTTCAGCTGTTGAATTTGCCAATTTACGATATGCTTCTCTCACTGCAATTACCTGCATTAAATTCGGAGCGGTGGTATAAATAAATGGTCTGCAAAAGTTGATGAGATAATAACGCAATATCTCGTTACCAAGAACAAAAGCGCCATTGTTTCCAATTGCCTTTCCGCAGGTATGAACCCGAGCAAATATTTTTTTATGCAGCTTTATTTGTTGCGCCAATCCTTCACCAAGCTCACCAATTACACCAGTTGCATGTGCCTCATCCAATATAATATTTGCATTATACTTTTCCGCAAAAAAAACAATTTCTTTTAGCGGACAAATATCTCCATCCATGGAATAAACAGATTCAATCACAATAAATTTTTCCCCTTCGGCCTTTTGCAATTTTAATTCCAGATCAATGAGATCATTGTGTTTGAACGACCAGGAATTAGCATTCGATAATCGGATTCCTTCGCGCAAGGAAGCATGACTTAATTCGTCAAAAATAATGGTGTCGTTTCGTTTTGTAATGGCAGATATCAATCCTGCATTTGCTTCATATCCCGAATTAAAAAACAATGCAGATTCCGCATCGTGAAAAATTGCGACCTCTTTTTCTAATTGTTCCGTAAGAGAATGATTTCCTGTAAGCAGGCGTGAACCCGTGGAACCAAATTTACGCAATTTGGATATTTCAGCAATGATAATTTTTTGTAATTCCCGGTCCTGTGCAAATCCTAAATAATCATTAGAACTAAAATCAACCTTGTTGGAAATTATTTTCAGAGTGCGAAGTGCGTTGTTTTTTTCACGTTCCTTTAATTCTGCATGTAATCTGTCATTGAGGGTCATATTGCATTAACTTCAACACCTTTATAAGCTTCGCGAGGTTTTAATCCCAATAATTCAAACATTTTTTTATCTTCATTAAATTCCGGATTCGGAGTGGTCAATAATTTCTCCCCTGCAAAAATGGAATTAGCTCCTGCCATAAAACATAAAGCTTGTTCTTCCATATTCATTTCATTTCTACCTGCGCTTAACCGCACCATTGCCTTTGGCATCAGTATTCTTGCAGTGGCGATCATGCGAACCATCTCCCAAACACTTACCCTTTTCATATTTTCAAGCGGAGTACCTTTAACAGCAACCAATGCATTAACCGGAACAGATTCCGGATGCGTTTTTAAATTGCTCAGTGTGTAAAGCATATCGATCCTGTCGAGATCCGTTTCTCCCAAACCAATAATTCCTCCACTGCAAACTGAAATATTTGCTTTTTGAACATTATTTATGGTCTCTAAACGGTCGTCGTATTTTCTGGTGGTAATTATTTGTTCGTAAAATTCCTCACCACTGTCGAGGTTGTGATTATATGCATATAAACCGGCCTCTTTTAATTTATGTGCCTGATCTTCACTCAGCATACCTAAAGTACAACAAACTTCCAGATCCAATTCGGCAACACCTTTCACCATTTGTAATACATTTTCAAAATCCTTATTGTCCCTAACATTTCGCCATGCAGCGCCCATACAAAAACGTGTAGAGCCATTTTCTTTGGCAATTAAGGCTTTTGTGATCACCTCATCAAATTCCAGCAATTTATGTGCTTCCACATCCGTAGAATATCGTGCAGCCTGAGGACAATAAGCACAATCCTCCGGACAACCACCGGTTTTTACCGACAATAAGGTGCATACCTGCACCTCTCCTGTGCTATGAAACTCACGGTGTACAACACTTGCATTGTAAATCAACTCTAATATCGGTGAATGGTATATCTCCCCTATTTCTTCCTTTGTCCAGTTATTGCGAATCATATCCACGTATAAATTTTATGCAAAAATGCTACTTTTAGCCCAACTTATACAATAGTTAAGAGCATTGCGCTTTAACTATTGCATTAGTTGGGCTTATCCCGAATAGAAAATTAGGTAGTATTTTTGGGGCTTAAATCAAATTTTCATTAATTTTCTTATTCGGGATCGTTCCTGGGAGAGTAAATAATAAAAATGAATTCCTTACCAGCTAAGGGAGGCAATTTAAATAAAAACTAAAGATTATGAATCCAATATATAAAAAACAAGGTTTAGTGGTAATCACCACAACCATACTTATTGTATGTGCTGCATTTATAAGCAAAGAAACAACTGAAAATGAACCCTCTGCCGATGTAAAAGCCCTCGATGCGAAATTATTGACCGATCTTCAAGAACAGGAATTAATATTCGACAAAAAAACGGAATGTATTATGGAGTGCAATGGAATAAATCAATCAGAAATCATTCCTTTACTCGATATAAATAATGTGAATTACGGAAAATGTGAACCGGGAAATTGTCATGTAACAAATTACACAATAGAAGGTAAAACTTCTTCAGATAAGAATGTCCAATTTAATGTTGAAAGTGGGGAAGATGGCAATATAATAAGTAAATTTATTGTTGCTGACAGTGAATGTAATTGCGATTAAAATCTAAACAGCAGCACCAATAATAATTGTAAAATTATCATCCCATCCAAAAATCCAAAATAAGCGGTATCGTTATTTCTATTTTGTGTAATTTTAATAACAAATCCGGTGACAATAAGCGACAATCCAATCGCTGCTGTATTTCCCTTATCGGATTTTAATATCACTTCCTGCAAATACCAATGAAATATTCCACTAAATAACAATAATAGGTACGAAAGCAAAAGCGTATTTCTTACACCAATTTTTTTAGGAATGGTATTCACATTATTCATTGCATCAATGGACAGATCCTTAATATCAAAGGGAAGTGTTATTGCAAAAATAAAAAAGAAATTTGCCATAAATAAGATCAAAACCGGGATGGAATTTATGCTTTCCCCTGCATTTAGAGCTGGCATATAAGAGCCTGCAAAAGCCCATACTAACGCAATCAAAAATATCTTAATAAATCCAAGGTCGCGCAATTTTATTTTTTTGCCTTTTATTTTTATGGTAACACCATACAACAGGGAAATCAACCCGGGTATTAATAACACCAACTGCACATTTCGCGGAAGAAGAAAATAAAGTATAATTGTTATGATCGCAGAAAGAATTGTGAGCAAACGCATCCAAAACATATTTCGAAGAAAAAAATCCCACCTCGGCTCAGGTTTATAATTTTTAATGCGTGAAATTGCCGCTATCCGAATCAGTAAATATGTAAATAAGGTGGATACACCGCTCATGATGATCAAAATATCAAAAACAGGCGTCAAACTCAGCAAATAATATGCTTGAAGCGTGAAACACATTGCACAAATTGCTATTAATATATTCCCATACAGGAACCAGTTTATTATATTGCGAAATATTTCCCTCAATTATTATACGTAAATTTCCACCAAAATTAAATAATTGTGCAGGTAATATTACAAAGAGGCAAAGGAAGACGCGTGGAAGATGGTCACCCATGGGTGTATGGCAACGAAATTGACACCATAGTTGGCGAACCAAAAACCGGCGATATCGTGGAAGTCTACAATTTTCGCAACGAATTTATTGGCAAAGGATATATCAATGAACTTTCGCAGATCACTGTAAGAATTCTTACTAGAAATAAATCAGAAAATATAGATGAAGAATTTTTCAGGAAAAAATTATTGGAATGCAAAACGTATCGGGAGAAATTAAATTATACAGAAAATTATCGTTTATGTTTTGGGGAAGGAGATTTTTTACCGGCTTTGGTAATAGATAAATTCGGCGATATTTATGTTATTCAGACCTTAAGTGCGGGAATGGATAAATGGAAATCGGTTATTGTTGAAATATTACTTTCTGATTTTAAAGCCAAAGGAATCTATGAAAGAAATGATGTTCCTGTGAGAAAATTGGAAGGTTTGGAAGAAATCAAAGGTTTTTTATCCGCAGAGTTTGACACTAACATTGTGATCGAGGAAAATGGCGTCAAAATGCATGTGGACTTGGCAAACGGACAGAAAACAGGTTTTTTTCTTGACCAAAAGGAGAACCGTCTGGCAATAAAAAATATAGTTAAAAACGCAACTATTTTAGACTGTTTTACGTATACAGGTTCCTTCGCTTTATTTGCGGCACATTTTGGTGCCAAACACGTAACTGCACTCGATATTTCAGCAGATGCCATTGAACAAACAAAAAGAAATGTTTTATTGAATAATTTTGACAATATTGAATGTATATGTGAAAATGCGTTTGATATTTTACCACTATGGGCAAAAGAAAATCGTTTATTTGATGTTGTGATATTAGACCCTCCGGCATTTACAAAAAACCGGAAAGGAATTGAAAATGCAATAAAAGGATATAAGGAAATTAATTTGCGGGGAATGAAAATGTTAAAACCCGGAGGCTTTTTGGTCACCTTTAGCTGTTCGCATTTTATGGATGTGAATTTATTCTACGATGTAGTTTCCTCAGCAGCAAAAGATGCAAAAAAAACAATAAGGGAAGTGCAGTTCTTAACACAATCGAAGGATCACCCGATAGTTTGGGGGGTTGAGGAGACGAATTATTTGAAGGGGTTGATTCTGGAAGTGGGGACGTGAGCGGATTGCCTTGGTAGACGGATTAAATTGAAAGTTATCGATGCCAAAAAGATTAGACATCGTGAATCGTGAAGCGTGAGGCGTGAATCCGATTCGGGTATGATCGTACTTATTGACCAGGAAATAGAAATTTCATGCAGACTCGGATCATACTCATAACTCATTACTCATAACTCATTCTGTCAGTGGTGAATGGTAAGTAGTGAGTATGATCCGAGTTTACCGAAAATTTTCAGACCACCCTTCGCCGTAGCTGTGTGTTTTTCACCAACCACTGGAGGGGAGGTGGCATGATGCATTAGTGAGACCTTGCTAGGCGAGAGGTGGGATAATGCCTTAGTGAGACCTTCGCTAAGAGCGAAAGCCTCACTCGCTCCGAAAATTGCTTTTTTTATCCCTTTAAATCCGCCAAATCCGCGTCATCAGCGTTCCCTCTTTTTTTCATCTTTTACTAAACCAAAACTAGATACCCGATATTTTTTTTAATTTTATCCTCAACATCAAAATCAAATATTATGAAAAAACTAGTTATATTGCTTCTCATCTTCACCGCATCCTCTGCATTTACACAAAATGCATCCTGTTGCGCGGCGCCGGAAAAATTTGCTGCATTTAGTGAGGATATCGCATTTGTAAATATGCATGACGAACCCTTGCCTTTTAATTTTATCAGCGATAAAGGAGAAATGATCACATTTAAATGCAGTGATGGAAAAGATGCAAATGCATTTGCACTTAAAGCTACCGAAAAAACCGATAAATATTTATTGGTGTTTCATGAGTGGTGGGGATTAAATGATTATATCAGATTGGAATCAGAAAAATTGTATAAAGATCTTGGGGGAAATGTAAATGTTCTTGCAATTGATATGTATGATGGTAAAGTAGCAATTACCAAAGACAGTGCACAGAACTATATGAAAAATCTGGATCAACAAAGGGCAAAAATAATACTGGAAGGCGTATTGGATCACACCGGAAAAAAAGCGGAGATCGTTACAATAGGCTGGTGCATGGGAGGCGCATTCTCTTTACAGGCGGGCATTGCAGCCGGTGAAAATGCAGTAGGTAGTGTTATGTATTACGGATTTCCCGAAACAGATACAGCAAAACTTTCCAAATTAAATGCCGATGTATTAATGATCTGGCCGAATAAAGATAAATGGATTACAGCAACAGTAGTAGATCAGTTTAAAGCAGATATGCTTGCATTGAATAAACCTTTAAAAGTGGAAGAATATGATGCCGATCACGCATTTGCAAATCCAAGTAATCCGAAACACAATGCTGAATTAGCAGCAGATGCCTATGCTAAAAGTCTGATCTTTATTAAATCGAAATTTAATATGAAATAAAACTTTTGAATTAACCGCGTTTCACAAATTGAACGAATACTTCGTTATTCTCTCTTTTTGGATACGAGTTATAACAATTTTCTAAAGTTCTGATTACGAATAAAGGTTCAAATAATTTCTGATATTCATCCGGAGTTCCGCCAAAAGGTGGACCCGGATTTTCAAATTCCGTCCTGAACATCACACCCGCAATTTTTCCTTTTGTTGCTAATATTTCCGCCATTTTTTTAACATACAATTCACGCATGGATGGATCGAGTGCGCAGAAAAATGTTTGTTCAACGATCAGATCATATTCACCTTTATGTTCAAAAAAATCGCCTTGAATTACATTAATTGTTTTTCCAAGAAGATCTCCCAATACATTTTTTAACCTTTTAACAGGTTCAGCAGCAATATCTATCACTGTTATATTTGTAAATCCATTTAAAGCAAGATATTCCGCTTCATACGAATTTCCTGCACCAGGAATTAATATCCGTAGATCTTTATTGTCAAGCTGATCGAAATAAGCTTTTAACGGTGGAGATACCTCTCCCATATCCCACCCCGTTTCGCCTGTTGCGTAACGTTGTTCCCAGTATTCTTTGGATAAAAAATCGGCCATAGTGCAAAGATAAGGAAAGGGATTTAGGATGAAGGAGATAGGACATAGGACTGACATAGGACATGGGAAATTGGATACAGGACTTTATCCCATGCCGTTGCTGCTTTTCCCAACTCTGAAAGTCAAATCACGATCTAAAATAATAACGCCTTTTAACTACAGGCTTCAACTCACAATCCCCTTCCGCATCTTCATCCTCCTAATCCTCCAAACAATAAACAACCCCACTCCTGAAAAAATAATTAATGGCCAAATAGTAATTAACCCAATGGATAATTTCTGCACAAAAATCCAACCCGAATTAAATGCTGATTTAATATGATCGAAATAGGTTGGAGCGGTAACTACTGCAATATTCTTTTGCGGTTCATAATAAATAATGCGCAAGGTGCTGTAATTTGATCTGGCATCAATATAATTCAATCGCCCCTGCGCAACTTCAATTGCAGTGCGAACCTTTAGTAATTCGGCTTCCATTTTAAGCATTTCATCAATCGTCTTACAATTTTTTAATAATTCGAAATACCGGGCTTCCAATTGTTTTTCTGATCGAATGCGCGATTCGGTATCTACATATTCTTCCGTGACATCTTCAGAAGAAATTTCTTTTTTAATTAACACTCCCGCCTGTGAGGAGACAGTTGCCAGCAAGGCATCAAAATACACTGCCGGGACTCTTATTTCAATAATATTCTGATCAATACTGTCGATAGTTCTTATCGATTCCATTGCGATAAAGGCATCAAATTGTTTTACGGCAGATTTTATGAATTTTTCTGTCTCTGAAACCTTATTTGTTTCAAAAACTATTTCTCCGGATTTAATTATCTTTCTGTCCTCCGGAATTCTGGTTGCTTCCACAATAGCATTTCCCATCGGCGCCTTTTCATGTGATACAGGCTTGGCGAGGTTTAACGACGATTTGTTTTCCTCCGTATTGTTGGTAGAACAAGAGGACATGATCAAAAAGATAATTCCGGAAATTAATAAAATGGGTCTCATACAATTGGTTTTAGTTGGTTAAGTGATATAATTACAGGAGGATGCAATAGAAGGTGGATTGCATAAGTTGGAATGTAAAAGATTTGGTAATGGAATTTCACTTTACTAGATAATTGAACCATTTCACACCAAAAAGTATACAATTCACATAATTTCACTTAGAATCAAGAATTATTAA
>JBGAWP010000092.1:0-15610 GCA_044227505.1 Chitinophagales bacterium
AGGATGCCGACAGCAATAATTGTGATGATAAGGATCAAACTCATAGGCTGAAATATGGTGCGAAGCTACTAAATAAAATGACATAGGATTTAGGACATATGACATAGGACTTGACATATGACATGTTTAGGGGACACAGGATATCGATTTATTTTAGATTTAAGCCAGTCATGAAAGGACGATACATTTTGTAACAACTGACTTTAGTCCGTAGAATAGCGAATAAAAAAAAGGGAGCCTGCCTAACGCGGACAGCAGGCAGGCGCTGATGACGTGGATGACGCGGATCGGGCAGATTAATAATAGTATAAAATTAAATCAGATGGATTAAAATGGGAATAGAAGTTTGTAATTACTCAAAATCCAGTCATGAATGGACGAGTTTATGCTTCACGAATCACAACCTAAAAATGAAGAATAAGGCCTTAAAATTTCGCAAGAAATTTAAACTCCTCTCTCCTCTCTCCTCTCTCCTTTTTTTCATTGAAGCACCGAAATATACGTTGTCCAGTACGTATAATCTGTATAAACATTTACGTATTCATCCTTTACAGAATCGTAAGTGTAGGTTCTGACATTTTTAATTTTAATTGTGAATTTTGTATCTGGTTCCATTGAATAATCCAACCCATCAGGAACGAAGACGATAGTATTTTGCCCATAACCCTGATGATCTTCTAAAATTGTAACATCGATCTTTTTATTGTTTTTAAAAATTTCGACAGTGCAACTATCAAAATTTGCATTGCTTATTGAAAACGACCATCTATAAGTATATAAATTAACAGGAGAATAATATTCCGGTGGCCATACCACGTATTGCGTATCGTATGGGTCAGTAATTTTATCATCATAATTAGAATCTTTACCACCCAATGCCCACAATGCCATGGCACTTCCGGTGCTACCATGTCCGAAAACTTTTCGGTAGGGATTTAAAATCCATCTGCGATGACCAACCGCTTCATTATTTCCTCCATCATCGTCCACTTGCCCCATTAAGGCATCTATACCGTCATATCCCAGAGATAAATTAGAATTATTTGCTCCCATATAACCATCAGCAGTAAAACAATTCCATTCTTTTGGTGGATTATGTGATAAATCACCATTTGCCGACATCATTAAAGCTGCAGCCTGGCATTTAGCATTCCATTCCTCCCGTAAAATACATTTATCTGGCACACCGGCAACTCTTCTTACATAATTTAGTGCACGCAGAAATTTTTCCTGATCTGCAGCAGTTAATTTACCAGGATCGCAAGTTTCTGTTGAACCATTCCATACAATTCTATCTGTCCAGGCATCATAACTTTTAAAATTTGTTTGATAATCATATAATACCCATTTTTTATATAAAGCATGAATTGTTGCATCGTTTGGTAACATTTTAATTTGTTGACGCAACAATACTCCGGCCTCGCTGAATTTCCCCTTATCTATAAATGATATTATCTGATTAACAGCTTCATTTTGTTGCAATAATTTAAAATTTTTATTCTCAGGGAATAACACAGTGAGCTCATACATATTCACATTTGCTTTGTATGCAGAATCAGCATTTTTTAATAATGTAAAAATTTTGGCTTCATAACTATTGATTTTTGATTTATCGGAGGTTAGCCTTTTAATATTGTATAACACCTTAATTCCCTCTGAAAATTTATTTTGGGATACAAGAGAATCTACCAGTAAAAACATTCCCTCTTCTCCTGGTTTTCCATTATTTAGGCAGGAATAAATCTTTTTATAGGTATTGCTTCCATTCAGATCGCAGGAAACCGTATTTGCGGAAACAGTATTGTTTATTTTAGTTTTAGTCAGTATTGCAGATAATAGGGTATCTAGTACAACAGCATTATTTTCACGACAAGCATATAGAGATATCATTGAATCCGCCATGATATTTTCATTTTGCAGACGCAAAGAATTATAATAATTAAATATTACTTCCCACTTTAATTTTTGAAAAGGCAAAGGGTTTTGAAATTGTTTTTCAATCGAATCCAAATTTTTTAAATATACATCATAAATTTTCGGCTCTGTATATCCAAACATAGATGCTGATTGGGTTTGCAGAAATTGAAGATATTCCGTTTCAACAGATCTATCTTTAAATAACATGAGGGCTCTGTTAAAAATGGTATATGCATTTGAATAATCACGATCTTCATAAATGGAATAAGCTAATTCAATAAATGCCTCCGATAAATACGGTTCCGGAATTTTTCCCTCTTTAAAATCGGTGTAAATTTTTGCAGCAGCATAGTTATAATATTGGGCTCCCAATTCAAATTCCTCCCTATCCATACAAATTTTACCTTTTAGAAAATAATATTCAGGTTTGGGTTGGATGTTTAATAATTTGTCAAGTAGCTTTTCGGACTTAGCAACTTTTTCATTATTATAATAATTTTCTGCAAGTTGAAAAGCGTGAAATAAAAGCGTATCCACTTGTTCCTGATGAGCCGGAATAAATGTTTCTTTTTTATCTTTTAAAATAATAAAATCAAGCGTTGTGATGGAAGATTCCACACCAATTGGAAATTCTTCCTTGGTTTCGGGATCTAATGCAAGGTGCATATTTGATAATGCCTTAATTAAATAAGCATCCAAATTTTTTGCATCTTTTTCGATCGTTTTTTGCGCAAGAGAAAGTGATTTTTTGTAGTTTCCGCCATTATAGGCTTCTACAAATTTTTGTGCATCACAAAACAAGAAGCACAATAGAAAGGCTGCAGTTAAAAGTATGTGTCTCAATTGAATGCAATAACGGAAAAGTGAAAAAAATTAGTATCAAATTAATAAAATTAGTCTCTCTAATGCACTTTTTCTTCCTCAAAAAGCGAAGAACGAGTAGTTTGAAAGTAGAAATATAAAATATTCATAAAGCTTTCATTCTCCATTTCACCGATAAGTTCAAACGCTAAAATTAAGTTTAACTATAAATCACTATAAGTCCCCCTGTCCTTTTCCCTTGTCCTATGTCATATGTCCTATGTCATATGTCCTACGTCCTATGTCCTCCGCATAATCCCAGCGAATGATTATTTTTGCCTTTGATATATGAATATAGAATTCAATAAAAATGAGGACTCCTTAAAATTGTTGGTTTCGACCATGAAACAGCGATTGGGTAAAATTAGTGAAGGTGGCGGGAAAAAGTCGATTGAAAAATTGCATGAAAAAGGAAAATTACATGCCAGAGAGCGCATAAAATTGCTTTTTGACAAAGACAAACCCACAATAGAAATTGGAGCATTTACCGGTTGGGATATGTATAACGAACATGGCGGTTGCCCAAGTGGTGGCGTAGTAGTAAAAGTTGGATATATAACCGGGAAACAATGTATCGTAGTTGCCAATGATGCTACAGTGAAAGCAGGAGCCTGGTTTCCAATCACCGGCAAAAAGAATTTACGCGCGCAGGAGATTGCCATGGAAAATAAAATTCCAATCATTTATTTAGTGGATAGCGCAGGTGTTTATTTGCCGATGCAGGATGAGATATTCCCGGATAAAGAAAATTTCGGGAGAATATTCAGAAATAATGCGATCATGAGTTCCATGGGTATAACACAAATAGCTGCCATTATGGGCTCTTGTGTGGCTGGTGGAGCATATCTCCCTATCATGAGTGATGAATCACTTATTGTAAAAGGAACGGGAAGTATATTTTTAGCCGGACCTTATTTGGTGAAAGCAGCAATTGGAGAGGAAATTGATGCAGAAACTTTGGGTGGAGCAATTTCCTCTACTGAATTAAGTGGAATTTGCGATTATGCAGCAGAAAATGATGAAACCTGTTTGGAACAAATTCGAAATATCGTAGATAAAATTGGTGCTAATCACAAAGCAGGATTTGATCGCAAAGAATCAGCGAAACCTAAATTAAATGAAGAGGACATCTATGGAATAATGCCTGTTGACAGTACCAAACAGTACGACATGCATGAAATTATTTATCGGTTGACCGATAATTCTGAATTTGAAGAATATAAAGCGACCTATGGCAAAACAATTATTTGTGGTTATGCTCGAGTTGATGGATGGAGTGTTGGAATTGTTGCCAATCAACGAAAAGTAGTTAAAAATAAAAAAGGTGAATTACAAATTGGCGGTGTAATTTATAATGATAGTGCGGATAAAGCTGCAAGATTCATTATGAATTGTAATCAGAAAAAAATTCCTTTATTGTTTTTGCAGGATGTTACCGGGTTTATGGTTGGAAGTAAAAGCGAACATGCGGGGATAATAAAAGACGGAGCAAAAATGGTGAATGCAGTAGCAAATTCTATTGTTCCGAAATTTACTGTTATAGTTGGGAATAGTTATGGAGCCGGAAATTATGCAATGTGCGGAAAGGCTTACGATCCGCGATTAATAGTTGCCTGGCCCAATGCTAAAATTGCCGTTATGGGCGGGGCACAAGCTGCAAAAGTTTTATTACAAATTCAGGTTGCATCCCTAAAGGCAAAAGGCGAGGTAATTACGCCTGAAAAAGAAAAAGAACTTCTCGATAAAATAACAAATCATTATAACGAAACCATGGATCCCTATTACGGGGCAGCAAGGTTGTGGGTGGATGGAATTATAGATCCTTTGGATACCAGAAAATGGGTGAGTATGGGTATTGAAATGGCTAATCACAATGCAGAGATGAAGGCGTTTAGTACTGGCGTGATTCAAGTTTGAAATAAATAAAGATCCATTTCGAAAGTCATAAATAACGAGGTAAATCTTTATTATATTCTACCATTATAATGTTGCAACCTCTTTACACTTATTAAATATTTAATGACACTAATCATAAATATGCCCTGATCTTTACTTTTAACATTTATATTTAACATCTGTACCAATAAACCCAAACGATGCAATCGAATAATAAATTCTTCCCGGTAATTTATTTTTTTTATATATTTTTTCTCAATGAATCAAATGCACAAACCCCAATTCCAAACCAAATTATAGAAAGCAATCAGGCTGATTCCTATTTTGGATGGGCCGCTACTGATGCAGGGGATATTAATGGTGATGGTTATGGAGATGTAATTGTTGGCGCATACAATTATGACAATGGACAATCAAACGAGGGAGTTGTTTTTGTTTACCACGGCTCCCCTATCGGCTTGTCGGCAACGCCAGCTGCTATGTTAGAAAGCAATCAGGTGAATGCAAATTTTGGAAGGTCAATTTCCGGAGCCGGTGATGTTAATAATGATGGATACGATGATATTATAGTAGGCGCATATTTATACGACAGTGGAGTTGGGAACGAAGGACGAATTTACATTTATCATGGTTCAGCAACCGGAATAAATACAACGCCTGCTAGAATTATTGATGGCAATCAATCAGGTGGAAATTTAGGGAGTTGTGTTTCAAAAGCCGGCGATCTGAATAATGATGGTTTTGATGATGTTATTGCGTCCGCATGGGTTTACGAATCCGGCCAATTTGATGAAGGTCGGGTATATGTATATTTAGGTTCAGCAACCGGTATACCAGCCACAGCAATTGCAAATATGGACGGCAATCAAAATTGGGCACATTTTGGAACTTCCGTAGCAAATGCGGGTGATGTCGATGGCGATGGATTTGATGATATTGTTGTGGGTTTTGAATTATTCGATAATGGTCAGGATGATGAAGGAAAATTAGTATTTTATTATGGCGCTCCAACGGGAATAAATACAACTCCTGCTGCTCAAATAGAAAGTAATCAGGCCTTTGCGAGTTTAGGTTATGATGTTGCATCTGCAGGCGACGTGAATAATGATGGATTTGATGATGTGATTGCAGGTGCATATCGATACGACAACGGACAAGGTGATGAAGGTATTGCCTATATTTTTCATGGATCAGCAACAGGAATTCTTACAACTCCAGCAACTTTATTGGAGTGCAACCTTGCTGTATCTTACTTTGGAGTTTCCGTGCGCGATGCAGGTGATTTTAACAGCGATGGATTTGATGATGTGATCGTAGGTGCATCTTTATATAGTAACGGATCACCTTCCGAAGGTGGAGCATTTTTATTCAAAGGTTCCGCATCCGGAATAATTACAACTCCTTATTTAGTTATGGAAAGTGATCAGGCAATTTCTTATATGGGAAGCAGTGTGTCAAATACAGGTGATGTTAATAATGATGGATTTAATGATATATTAACTGGAGTTGATTTTTATGATAATGGTCAAACAAATGAAGGTGCAATATTTGTTTATCATATGTGCGCCGATTCATTGTATGCAGATCTTGATGGTGATGGTTTCGGAGATCCCTTAAATAAAATAAATATTTGTAACGAGGTAATAAATATGGTTGCAGATAATACGGATTGTGATGACTCTAATGCAAATATTTTTCCCGGTTCAACTGAAATATGCAATTCAATTGATGATGATTGTAATACACTCGTTGATGATGGATTAGTGTTTTATACTTTTTTTGCGGACGTTGATGGTGATCTGCATGGCGATATTAATGATCCCGGAATCTATACCTGCGAAATTATAGCCGGAAGTGTTTTAAATAATACGGATTGCGACGATACAAATAATTTAATTAATCCTGACCAGATAGAATCTTGTAATACCCTGGATGATGATTGCAGTGGAATTGCCGATGACGGTCTTATTTTCAATACTTATTATACAGATGCCGATGCAGATCTTTTTGGTGATATTGCCGATACCGGAATTTATACATGTGAAATATTGCCGGGAACGAGCACAGATAACACAGATTGTAATGACACTAATGATCAGATCAATCCGGGTATGCCTGAAATTTGTAATTTAATTGATGATAATTGCAGTGGAGTTGCGGATGAAGATATTATAATCACCATTACCATTGCAGCATCCGGAGCAACTACATTTTGTCAGGGAAGTAATGTTGTTTTATCCGCTACTCATAACGGAACAACCTTACAATGGAAAAAAAATGGAACCAATATTCCCGGTGCAACCGGATTAAATTATACGGCGACTACCAGTGGAAACTATACCTGCGTAACCACCAGTTTATGCGGGATAACAACATCGAATACCCTACTCGTTATCGCAAATAAAAACCCAAATGCACTTATTACTGCTGATGGCCCGACAATTTTTTGTGCAGGGGAAGATGTTATTTTATCAGAAATACCAGTTGGAGGCTGTGCTTATCAATGGTACAAAGGAAATAATCCGATTGCCGGAGCAACTTCGGTAAATTACACTGCAACGGTAACAGGAAATTATAAATGCCGGGTAACTAAAATAGCAACCGGATGTTTTAAAAATTCGAATGTAATTCCGGTGAGTGTGGTTTGCAAGGAAGGGGAAATTATGGGATCAAAAGATATTTCTATTTATCCAAATCCAACAACTGGATACATCACAATTGAAACGAACAATGATCATGAGAAAATAATATGTTTATATAACTCAATAGGTCAGATCATATTTACAACTACGAAAAAGGATAATATCATTTCGCTTGACCTGCATGATCATTCAGCCGGTATATATTTTATAAAGGTTGAGGGGAAAGATGGAATGTTTATGAAGGAGCTGGTTAAGGAGTGATGTTGTACTACAGGTTATTAGTTACTTGATATAATTAATAACTGATCCAACAAGCAATTCTGGCAAATTTACCATGTCACAATTAGAACATTTTCCACATTATTTATTCGAATCCTTGAAAATCTTTCACAAAATTTCTTAATTTATATGTACATATAACCTATAAAATAAGGATGTGCATAAATATAATTTTTTAGGTCTACAGTTTTCCTAAATTTAGGTTAGATTAGCCAAAGGTTGTTTGGGCTATTTTACCCTTCTAAAATAATTTATATCATTTAATGAAAATATGATGCACACACAGATACCAAAAGTTCAAAAAAATAATGCTGCTTTATTCCACGACGAATTAGCAACGTTTCCAAAGTTAATATCTAAACCATTACAAAGAACCGTAAAGGGTGGGCATAGTGCTCACATCCAAAATAAATTAATGAATTCCGCATTAACCGGAAAAAACGCTTTGAAGATTTCTCAGCTTCAAAAATCAGCGGATACATTTTCATCATCAAAAATTAATACAAAATCGGAAAACAAAACAGGTTTACCTGATAAGCTAAGAACCGGAATAGAAAAAGTTTCCGGTTATTCAATGCATGATGTTAAGGTGCATTATAATTCAGACAAACCCGCTCAATTATTTGCACATGCTTATGCGCAGGGCACCGACATACATTTAGGGCCCGGACAGGAAAAACATCTTCCCCATGAAGCGTGGCATGTTGTTCAACAAAAACAAGGAAGGGTGAAACCTACCACACAGTTTAATGGAGCAATGATAAATGATAATTCAGGACTTGAAAAGGAAGCAGATAATTTAGGAATGCAATCACTTAAAAGCTCAAATTCTACCTTAGAATCTCCTAAACAACTTAAAAAAGTATATCCAGGTCAAAATTCCGTATTACAAGGTTTTTTTATAGTTGGTCCGAATCGTATATCCGGAGATATGAATATTGTTTGGGAAGATAAGAAGGATGTTTATGCAACACCTGAAAAGTTTGGAGAATCGAATCATGTGTTATCACAAAAAAACGGAAAATATCTATTGCATGCAGGGGCGCATAAAAACTATGGAGGAAACACCAACTTTTACAAAGTGGAGCCTCGATTGAATCCTGCTACAAATTCGCCCAAAGAGCAAGAACTTCAGCCAACGATGGGAGATAATAACGAAAGCTTGTTACAAAAACATCAAGCTTATATTGTGAGGTTAAATGAGGTTGAATTTGACCTGGATAATTTCAGGAAAACATTTCCAATTGCAATCCAGGAAAATCCAAATTGGCATAAATTTGAAAATCGCAAGAATATTATAGGTATCGAGTTGAATAAATGGTGTCATGTAAATCAGTTCCGATTTGATCTGTTATTTATGGCATTGGCCGAGGCAACTCTTGGATATCTAGATCATGGAAATATAAATGTGATGATAAGAGATATAATGGAAGTGCAAGCAAAGTTTCGTGCATTTGTATTAAGGGAAGAACAATATCCCAGGGCTATCTCACTACCTAATGATTGTGCTCAATGTGTAAGTACGGTAATAGGTGGAGCTGAAGCAAGAGAAAGAGGAAACCCGGATCCCGAAATAGGTGGAAATTATCATGAAGTATTACAGGGTCCTCACCACAATCCTCTTGGATGGAATTTTCATTGGGCTGGCGTTATCATGAAGGATGGAGGTGATAATATTACTTTGGAAAGTGCTGCAGGAATGTCGTTTGTAAATGCGGATCGCCAAACATGGTGGTTTGGCATGTATGGTACAGCTAAAAACGAACAAACTTTTAAACATCAGATACAGGATTTTCATTACAGAAGAAATATTGAATTATTAACACGTGAACTTCCAAATGGAATAGAAAACTACCGATTTAATGATCACTTCGGAATAATATTGGACATTGTCCAAATGCGTAAGGCATTGCGGGAAATGAATGGAAAATAAAAATGAATAAGCATCACAGACACTTCTAATAGTAAATATTTCAATTATGCAATCACGACTTGCAAAATCTTCTATAGCAATTTCAAATGAAGTTGGACTTACACATGCTCCGTTAAATGTTGAATCTTTATCTCAAACGACATCAAATCGTTCGGAGTTAATTACCCAACGAAAAATTAAGAGACTTAGTGAATCAAGTGCCAAAACAAAACAATTAAAACAAATTCAAGATAAAGCGGATCAAAATTCACAATTCCCAATTCAAAAAGGATCAAATAACACAGGACTTCCTGATAACCTGAAATCCGGAATTGAACATCTTTCAGGAATACAAATGGATGATGTAAAAGTGCACTTTAATTCAGAGAAACCGGCACAACTGCAAGCGCATGCATATGCACAAGGCAATCATATCCATCTGGCCCCGGGTCAGGAAAAACACTTGCCACATGAAGCATGGCATGTGGTGCAACAAAAACAAGGAAGAGTTAAGGGCATAAAACAATTTAAAAGCGGAGTATTTCTCAATGATGATACTGGATTGGAACAAGAAGCAGATGTGATGGGTAAGAAAGCAAATAATTTGACACAATTAAAAAAAATAAATGATTTAGGTAATATTAATAGTACTTCAAATAAAGTTGAAAGTATTATTCAGCGAATAGAACTAAAATTACCAAATGAGGGAGAAGAATGGATTGTTGATAGTAAACTACAACCAGGGCATATTAAGACATGGATAGATCATCAGGCTGAGGAATTAAACTCCATTGCACTCGGTGAATTTATAGGTCAAATGACACAGGAAAAAAATATGACTCCAAATGAAGTCTTTCTTTACAGATATGCATTTAATAAAAGATCTGAGGTTATCAAAATAATAAATCTTAAACTTCCATTATTAGAAGCTGCTGCAAATCCAGAATCTATTAACAATATTCCAGGTTTTTTGCATGCACAAGCTGAATATCAAAATCAATTAGCAAAGACTTATTCGAAAAGTAAGATCATGCAAGATCATCAAAGTGTAGGACTTGAATTTGAGTTTGCAACATATTCATCAAAAGATTCGCTGGAATCTCATCTTATATTAGCAGAATCAAAACCTTTTTCAAATTTATTTCCATTAAGTTTTGTGCTTGAAACTGATTCAGGATCTGAATTGGAGATTGGATTTCCACCCTTGCTTATTCCAATAAATCAAATGACAAAAAAACATATTTCCAACATTTGGACTACAATGAGAAGGAAAATGGCGGAAATACGTGAAAATTGCGGCAATCAATCCATTGAAGATTTAAAAAATGAAATTCAAAATAATGGAATCGGTTATGGATGGAAGATGAATGGAGACCAACATAAAAATATTAAAGTTACACCCATCAGGCAAAAGCATTTAGAAACTACCGATAATGTGTATTCTCAACTAAATATTTCATTAGATGCTACGGAAAGCGCAAAATATTTAAGAAAATTTGCAAAAGACCCCGGAAATTCTACACCGGCTGAAATTAAATTGATCCATCCTATTTATGAAGCGGTACAAAATATTCTAGCAAAAGAATTATCAAAAGATGAAATTGTCGATGTATCCAATAATATTTTCACACATCTATCCAAGGCCGTAACAAATATCATGGCTATACCAAGTATTCATATTGTAAGTAATCCAATATTTAATTCCTTATTTATTAAGGACTATGTGTTCGATCTGCATTCTACAGTTAAAGAACTTCATGGTATCTGGATAAAAGATTCTTTGCCCAATATTTTACGAACAATTGGAAGTAAGAATCTAGTACCTGCAGCGCAACTACTTGAAAAAACTAAAGGAGCACTTTTGAATTATATAAAATTGGAGATGCAACAAAATATTGCGGAGGTTGTTAATGCAGATACAAAAAAGAGTGCAAAAAAATATTCTGACCTTGAATTAATAAATGTTATTCAATCCTTAGATAATTCAAATATTTTAGCCAATGAGTGGTTCGAGAATGTGAACTGGGAATCCCATAATTTACTAATAAAAAGTTTTAAAATTGTAAATTCGAATTTTGACCAGTTATTTATAAATGATAAGCTGGGACTATTCATTGAACTGGAGGGTTGTCAATTAAAAGTGAATGAATTAAAGAATATATTTGATTTATTTGAAGAAGAAACCGGCCAGGAAAAAAATGAAGCAATAACATACCTGGGACCAGATGATGATTGGAGTAAAGTTAATAATACCATCGAAGAACTTAAAGCCATAATAGAACATTTGCAGTCCTTCAATATTTCAACAGATGTTGTCATTAATATTTTTTGCAGGGAAATCACAAACGAAATAAATGGAACGATAAATCTTCTGAAAAACAGCAAGAAGTTCATTTCTTCCCCCAAATCAAAATTTAATAAGGAGCAATTTGGAACCGGACATGGAGTTAGAAAAGATACGCATATTCCAACTTTACAAACAGAGGATGGACAGGGAAAAAATGTTGCTGAAATCAGGGGTGATTCACTTATAAATAAATATGTTAATAGTTAACTTGCGCTTGTAAACTTTTTTTGGGATCAAACTTTATTTGAAATATTGAAAATTAAAAAAAATAAATCCTACTCCACCTCCGTTTGCACCTGCCCTGCCTCAATAAATGTAATTTCACCTCCCCACATACACATACAAGAACAGGAATTATTAAGAGAAGGTATCTTCCCGATAAGTACATCTTCTGTACCTGGAATCCATGGAGCAACAGTAGCTGGAATACAAGGCATAGGAGTGAGTACTCCTAAAGCAGCAGTGGTTGCTGTGGCCACTTCAGGATTGGCTAAAGAAGAACACATTCCGAATGTAGGAATATTCACCAAAGGAATATGATCCATAATTGTTGCGGCGGGCATTTCATTTGTAAATACCCTATTGGTAGGCAAAACGATTAGTGAGCAAGGTGCTACACCGAATGAACAAGTCATCATTGCTCCCATACAAACTTGAATTGGCATAATCAGATTGTTTTATTTTCTTTATTATATTCCCGCTTAATACCGGTTAATATATCATTTAAATTAGTGCTTTTTTCATTTCTTTTAGCGGCTTGTAAGGCACAGTATCGCAACACATTAATGATCTCTCCACCTGAAAGTTCATAATTAAAGATTACATCTTCTATGTGCTCTTGTTCATTCATATTAAAATACTTGAATAATAAATTTCTCCATAATCGTTTGCGTTGTTCCTGTTCAGGTCGAGGAAAATAAATAATTTTTTGGAACCGTCTGTTAAAGGCTTCATCAATATTACCTTGCATATTTGTAGCGAGAATAATCAAGCCGTCAAAATCTTCAATGCGATGCAATAGATAAGCCACTTCCTGATTGGCATAACGATCGTTCGATCCTTTTGTTTGAGTGCGTTTTCCAAATAACGCATCTGCTTCATCAAAAAATAATATCCAGCGTTTTGAAGCTGCAACATCAAATAATTTAGCTAAATTCTTTTCCGTTTCTCCAATATATTTTGAAACCACCGCCGAAAGATCAACACGAAAAACGGGACAGGAAACCATTTTTCCTAATAAAGTGGCAGCCATCGTTTTCCCTGTTCCCGGAGGACCATAAAACAATGCACGATAACCTGGTTTTATTGAATTTCCCATTCCCCAATCTTCTAAAATCATTCTGCTATACACAAGCCAATCCTGAATTTCAAAAAGATCTTCCTGAACTTCTTCATTTACAACAAGGTCGGTCCATTCGCATTTAGTTGATATTTCCTGTGCCGGGAATTTAGAACTAAAACCTGGTAATAATTCAGAACCCGTAATGATCAGGTGTTCAAATTCGGGTGTTACCTGCAATTTCTGTTGCAAATGTGATTCCAATTCAACATCAAGCATTAAAATATCATGCTTGAAAAACAAATGTTGCCGATTAAAAGTATTAATGAAATGCAAACGACTTGATAATTTAATTCCGGTAAGAATAAAACAAGCAGTTTCCAGGGTTGGAATAAAACATTGCTGGGTATTTTTATATCTTCCGAATTCAGAATACTCAGTTCCTAAACTGGTGTTTTTTACCAATAAAAGATCAAGAGCCTGAGGTTTTAAAATTGGGATAATTGCCATAATCAGCACAAGTCTTTCGCTAAAATTAAGATCATTTTCCACAATAAAATTTGCATATGCTGATTTATTTTCCGTTAATTCAGGTGGTTGAAATTCAAATATTCTTTCCTGACTATCAGCGTCTTCGAAATACAGAGACAGGCTCATTTCAAGTATCTTTTCGAACCAGGCAATCTCGCGTTCTAAAGTATCGGCTGAAAACTGTTTGGTCATCTCCATTCTACATTTATTATTTTTTCCATCCAACTTAATTTGAGAGTATGAATTCCCCACGGAATCTGATCTAATAAAACATCCACACCTGATTGTTTAACCGTTAATTTAAATTCCAATTCCTTAATTTCCAACTTCCCTTCACGTTGTAAAAATGTTTCTCTTAATCCTGCTATGGATGTTTTTTTCAAAATACTCCATTGTTGAATTACTGCAGTAAGCAGACTTTCGACGAGGCTTTTTTCATCATCATTAAATTCCATAAATTTATAAACAGGAACATTTACACCAACACCACAAATTATTTTATTTATAACCAATTCATTTTCCTCTGCCTCCGTTTTTCCGGTAACTGCAAAATACAAAGCGTAAATTGCCTTTATCCTGGATTCCTCATTTTTAAATAATCCATTTTCAAGCAAACCCATCATATCGAATAATCTAGGTATAAAAGGTGAAATAATTACAATACCTGCATTGCACACAAATACTGATTCGTCGTTCTCAATATCCAAAACCGTATTATTCGCTATATCAATGTCGCTTCTAAACATTTTTTTAGTTGTTTGAAGTGAAGTTTGTTGTATTTTATGGTTCAAGTTATTTACAATATGTTTAATATTTGAGCCAAGTTGATCATTATTTACCAAAAACACAAGTCGAGTAACTAATTTTTCCATCTCTTCCCGGCGAAGTATTAATGTCATATTTTGAAATACAAGACCCGTCCAAGCTTTTATACTCCATTTATTGGAATAATCATCACCAAGTTTTAGTAAATATATGTTATAATAAGATCTGGCAATTTTGTCGTATTGTGTTGAGGATAGATATTGTTTAAAGTAATCAAGTAGTTTAAGTGCATCATGCAATCCTGATTTATTATTTTCGGGCGTTATTGAAAATATAAAATCCTTCAAATTTTCAAGTGAACAATTATGTGTAATTGTACTTCGAACTACAGGGTTTAATAATTTGTAATAAAAATCTGATTTTTTATCAGCATAGATACTAATTAGGGAATTTACTATTTGTTTCTGTTCAACCTCTCCAGCAATCTTTAAACCATCCAACATTTTAATAAAACTGGTTTTATCCTTCTTAATGTCCGGATTTACTGAAAAACCGCTATAAGGCACATCCTTATTATTGTTTACATCAAGAAATATATACTTTCGAAAAACAGATCGCACTGAATTTTTATTAAAATATTCTTCCGCTCTGCTATTACTTAATAGATATATTAACTTTTCCGGTTCAATTTTTAATGAACTTAACAGTACCTCCCAGTAATATTTGAAAATTTTTTCGTCTTTAAAGTTATTTTCAATAAATAACCGATTTACTATTAAAGTTCGTATTTTTTTTATTTGATGAAAATAGTCATTTCGAATATAACCGAGTGTTTCAAATAAAACATCTTCAAGTTTAGAGTGAAACTTAACAAGTTTTCCAGGAAGTGACGGATTAACTATAAATAACAAAGTATTAAAACCATCAGTATCTAAAAGTTTAATTAATTTTACTTTAGAATGATTATTTTTCAAAATTCCCGGCAATTCCATGCTGAAACTTCTAATAAATATCTTTGCATGATGTTGCAATTCCTTAAAGGATAATGATGATGCCCAAAATGGCAGCGTTTCATTATTTAAATAAAAAAGAATGAGATTTTTGGAGTATTCTACACTTTTATCCTGTAATGCAAATGTGTAGCGTTTAAGATATTCTTTAACTGTAATTTCATAAGCTAC
>JBGAWP010000093.1:0-14212 GCA_044227505.1 Chitinophagales bacterium
GTAACAGATCCGGTTTTTCTAACCAGGATTGGACATATTCAAAACATGGAACAAAATTGAAACTGTCGGTATCTACTTTTGCATAATTATATTGTGTACTGTGACACATCAGATCGCCAACAGATGAAATGGTGATATTAATTATTGTATCCTCCTTTATTGTATCAGTTTGAATCTGTTCAATAGAAGCATTATTTACCGAGCATTTGGATTGCAGATTAACTCCTGTAATTAGAAGTACCAAAATAAAATAATAACCGGATTTCATATCGCGAATACATCCTCTGTAATAACTCAATCTTTTCTTTTTTTAGAGGATACAAAAAAGGAAATAACGGCGCCTAAAACAATTACTGCAAAAACTATGATCACAATATAAAATTGTGTCATTGTTCCTTCACCTGAACTTTGTGACTTCAATGTTAAACTGAAAAGATAGATCAGACAAATGGTGAACAGACTTTTTAGCGGACGAAAAGCAGGTTTTAGCAGCATAAAAGAGGTTTTTCAGTTTCTAAGGTAACAAATTTCAGTTAAAACGAAATTAATACATGTTGATATTGTAAACAAATGTAAGTTCCTTGTAAAAACTGTCCAAAAAAAAAGCCCTCACAGGAGGGCTTTGTATTTTAAGATCTTTAAAATTAAACAATATCAAAAGCCTGTATCATTCCGGTATCAGCTGCTTCCAGGTTTGTAGCACAGAAATAATAACGACCCGGGGCTCCTGTAAACGGAATTACTATTCTAACAGTTTCAGTAGGAAGGGCCAAAATAGTATCCTTCCAACCTTTTTCCCATACTCTTACATTGCCACGACCACCAACGCGTTCTATTATTTGGAATTGAACCCCATAAACGTGCATTGCAACTGGTTCATCACCATTATTTACAAATTCCCATAATTCTGTTGCACCATAGTTTACGTTAAATGAGGAAACTCCTGTTTCATAGGATTCGCCTTCAATTTCATGCATATCGCCTGAATCGGCATGCGCTGCAGCATAATCCTGTGTTAGTTGTGCATTTGAAACATTGAAGTTTCTTGTAACTGCGGCATCTCCTTCGGTTAATTCAACTATCGAGGATAATGAACCAGGTAAAGTATAAGTTTCATCAAATGCAGTAGTTACATTAAAACGCATCAAAGTAAATCCGGCTGCACCTTGAAAAGCACCCGCATTGCTAAACTGTCTGCTTTTTAATTCTACAAAAGAGCCAACCGGAACATCGCGGAAATCAACTATAACATCCACCCTTTCACCGGGAGCTAAGGTGATTAAACTGGTTGGAGATGCAGTTACATTTTCCAATAACCCTCCATCACCACCTATAATATAAAATCCAAGATCAACAAGATCTTCTGTATCTAACCCAAGGTTATAAATTCGAGCATTACTTGCATTACAAATTCTTAAACGGTAAAACCTTTGCGAGAGGTTATCTTTTAATGCGCCGGTAACACCATTGATCATAATGGTTTCACCAAAATATCCTACCATTTTTTCAGCAGTGTTAGTGCCGTAGAACATACTGGAGTCTTCATTAAAACGTTTGTCTTGTAAAACTAAAAACATTGACCTGTCTCCGGTTGGCAGGTTGATTCCATCCTCTTCATCATCTTCCACCACAAACAAACCTCCTAATCCAATATTAACCTGTTTACCTGCTGATTTACCATATTGTGGGTGATACCAATATAAACCGGCGCGGTTGTTTACAGTAAAATTGTAGTTTCTTGAACCACCGTTAGAAATTTCGTCATCAACTCCGTCATCTTCACCTGCATTTAACAGCAAACCATGAAAATGCACATTGGTTGACTCATTTATATGATTTGCCACATCTATATTAACGGCTTCACCTTTTCTTATTTTTAATGTCGGACCCCAGATTCCATTTCCATAACCAAAACAGAATGTAGGATTTACAGTGCCAATTAATATTTCAGAATTTTTAACAGCATCCAGTGAAGCGCCGATAGCACTCGTCGCATTTAAGGTAGCTATAGGGTTTACAAATGGGGGTTCAGGAACTGTGAGGCCGCCAACATTACCGAAAATAACTCCGGGATCTACCTCACCAGGATCACAACTTGCCAAAAAAGCAGAGGGAGTAATTGCCACTGCCGTGGTACCCAGGAGTGCGTTTCTTAAAAATGATCTTCTTTTCATTGTCAAATAGGTTTAATTTTTTAAACGTTAATTAATCGTGTGCACAATGCTTCCCTTTCGGGGAGTCTCCAAAACAATAAATAAATCTAAATAATAAGGCAAATTGGTCAGCTGGTTCACTAAAACGGGGCTAAGATAATAGATTTATCGAAAGTTAAAAGTTTTCCCGTGTGGAAATTTAAAAATTTGTTAATCTTTCCATTCCCAGGTTGGTATTAACCCTCTCAATCCCATATCCACCACTGCTTCATTATTGGCAGGTACAGCGGCATCAAGATCCCAATCACCGTTTGCGTTTGGATCTATCCATTCAAAACTATTATTTATCGAAAATGACAAATAAATAAATAATTCTGAAGTTTCGGTTCCGTCAATGATAAGAGGCTCGGCAAATGCACCTGTTATAACACAAGACCCTGCAGGAACCGGAGACGTTGCATCGAGCGGATTTACTACCGTAGTTGCACCCTCAGGAGCCTGACCTGTGTAGATCGCATTATATGTTACAAGATCATCTGTAAATAGCGTTTCAAAGGCCCAGAAACCCTGCAATTTGTTTGCATTTATGGTAGTGGTCAGGTTTTTTACTTTAAGGTCACTTATGTAGGTATTAAAACCAAGAAAAGACGCCGCAGTGCCCGATTGATCATTCAAAGTCCCAATTATAGGCACGTTATTGATATTGTATTGAATATCAAAATTTTGATAAGCAACAGAAACTCTTACATATTTATAAGTGCCGGGAGATAATCTTTCCAGATTGATCTTTACAAAATCAACATTTCCAGCACTCACCAAAGCCTCATCAAAATCAATTGCCTCATCTCCGCCTTCTGCTGTTTGCGGTGCTGTATATAATACTGCACCTTCTTTAAAAGGAACAAATTCATTTTCACTTAATTCTATATAATGAACACTCATTAAATTCATTGCAGGTGTTTGCGCTGCATTTCCGGCAGGTATTACGGAAGGGTTGCCAACATTATCCAACCTGATCTGGTCTTCATCAAATTCCAGGACAAAATGGATATCATTAAAATTTTTTACTTCCTTATTGCAGGAAACCAGAATGAGGATAAATCCAATAAGGATGTAATTATACGTTGCTCTTTTAAACATAATCTGTTACAAAGTTAACGAATGCATTTTTATTTTATTACCGGATATGTTTTTGTTTTAGGCGAATTTATTTAATCCATTTTCTAAGCATATAGGGCAGCAAATAAACATCTGGCCATACTGCTGAAAATAAAGTGATGCCTGTCAATAATCCGATATTAAAAGTTGCGGCAGTAGGGGAGAGGAGCAATATCATAAACCCAAAAAATAATATTACCGACATACTGAAAACTGCTTTCCCGGTTTCCTGAAAAGTATTTCGTATAGCTTGCTCGGTAGAAAATCCTTTTTGTTTTTCAATTTTAAATTTTGACAGAAAATGAATGGTATCATCCACTGCAATTCCATAGGATATTCCAAAAATAATAGAGGTGGGAGCGTCTAATTCTATTTTTAATAATCCCATTATTCCGGCACAAACCACCAACGGAATAATATTGGGGATTATAGATATAATTACCATTTTCCAATTGCGAAACATAAATGCCATAACGATACCAATACAGAAGAAAGCTAACAATACTCCGCTTATAATATTTTTGCGCAGATATTCCGTATTTTTATCGAAAATGATCCCTGTTCCGGTAATGGTAAAATCCACGATTTCTGAATCTGTATTTTGTGTTATGAAATCAGCAATATTTTTTTGGACCTTGCGAATACTGTCAGTGCCGGCATCACTTAAAAATCCACTTATCCGTCCATATTTTTTATCATCTGAAATTAAAACATTTAATTCGCTTAATTTGGTTTTTTTCAGATCGCGATTAAAAATTGCATACATGTTTTCATCATCAGGTAATTTGTATTCGGCGGGATCATCACCATTATATGCGCGGTTTAAACTTTTGTATACCATGGTGATACTTTGCAAACCATTTATTATTTCATTTTGTTTTACAAATGATTCCACCTTATCAATTTCCCGCAAAACCGCAGGGTCGGTTATGTCGTAATTTTTTTGTGCATGTGCTGCAATTTCAAATGGTCTGAAGCCATTGAAATGCTCTTCAAAAAAATGGAAGTCCTCCGTAATTTTTGCATTTTTTGGCATGCCGGCCTCAAGATGAATATCAGTTGTTATCTGCGTCATTCCATAAGTAAATATCAGCAAGATCACTGCACTGATTGCAAGCATTTTTCGCGTGTGATTCTTGCCGGAATTATATATTATTTCTACGATTCCACCCCATTTATTTTCTCCTTCAAATCCGAATTTATCCAATTGTTTTAAAGTAAAAAATTTTAAAAGGGGGCTGATTAAAAATAATACTACTATATACACCAAAACCACTCCAAGCGCTGATAGCACACCAAAAAAACGGATTGGCGGCACGTTGGATGTTAACATTGTTAAAAATCCAATTGCTGAAGTTACTGCAGTTAATAAGGTTGCAAAACCTATATCGGATAAAGTTTTAAATAATGCAATTTCACGTTTGCTGTTTTTGCGCAACTCAATTATATACTTGCCAAGGAAATGAACAGCATCAGAGATTCCGATTATAATAATTACAATAGGAAATAAAGTGCTCATCACATTTTGTTCTATATGCGTAAATCCAAGTATGCCGGTAAATATTATTAATGAAATAGCAACTGTAAACATGGAAATTAATACAGCCCATATCTTTCGGAATAGTAGATAGGTTACTATTGCAACTAGCAATACACTTAGCAACGAATAAATTAGAAATTCTTTCCGTTGCAGTTTCACCAATTCCACCTGGAAATTCGATTTGCCCAATAAATGAAAATCTGTAAAACCTGATTCATTCAATCCTTTTTTTACTTCCGAAATAAATAAATCAGATTCCTGCTGCGTGAGTGTATCATCAGTTTTAATATAAATAATGGTAGTGCTAAGGTCTTCCGAAATTAATTTACCGAATATTCTCTCATCCAGTTTAATTCTGCTGCTGTCAACCAAATATTTTTCAGGTTCATAAATGTGTAAAGCGGGATAATCGATGAACCCAAAAGGTGATTTTATAAAATACTTAAAATTTGAAAGTGAATACGCCCTTTCTGCATAGGTTGACCTTTGAATTTTATTGGTTGCAGAATCCAATGATGTAAGAAAAAGTAGATCAAATACACCCATTTCCGGTTTTAGGCCAACCAATAAAAAATTATCATCATGTTCAAATTGATCTCGGAAAGTATAATAAAAATCAAGATCAGGATCTCCCTTTGGGAAGAAATCTTCGTAATCGTAGGAAAATTTTAGCTGAAAGGTAAAATATACCGAAAGAGGTATAACGATACACAAAACGACCAAAATATATTTTGGGTTAAGTCCGGCAACAAATTTCCAAATATTGTATTTCAATTGGAGATTGGGATTAAACTGCAAAATTGAGCAATAAAATGCTTCAATTAAACAAAAAATATATCAGAGGAATGTAAAAATTTACTTTTTGTTCATAACTGACCCTTAAAAATTTGCATCTAAATAAATGTTACCATACCTTTATAAGGCATTTTACATTTCTGTTAACTTTAAACGAAACATGCTTATGAAGCAAACTGTACAAAAGCTTACACTATCCCTCCTCCTTGTTTTCGCTACTGCAACGCTGGTTACAGCTCAAACACCTGAAAAAGGAAAGGCAACAATCACCTCTGATCTCGTTATCTTACTCGACGCTGCAACGCCTTTAGTTGCTGATTATGTATTCGATATCAGTCCAATTGCATTCAAAGACCAAGCTGCGGCTGAACGGTATTTCAGTTTATGTCGCGATAATATCGTGTCCTATACACTGGACTATGATAAAAAATTGGCAACGGTGCATATAGCACTGGAATTGATGGAGCCACGCGGATGGGATCTGGTTGAATACAACGAATATTTTGTAAAACTTAGCGAAAGGTACCGCTCAACTCTTGCAGTTGTTAACGAGTAATTAATTAAAATTTAAACTTCAATTGAAATGCAAAAAATTTGTTGCACACTGTCTATATTGTTGGTTTTAGGTTTATCATTTTCCACTAAATTGTCGGCCCAGATCGTGGGTGCAGATTGTTTTTTAAAGGGTGAGTTTGTTGAGGTGGGAATAAATACTTGTGGTGCATACGGTTCGCCAGTTTTACCTCCTGCAGGATACCATCCTACGGAAGGAGGATTGGGTTTCGTTGCTGACTGGGAATCTGATGGATGGGATGCGGGTACTCCCGATTATTGCGGAGATTATTTTGTGCCGGGTTCTCCTGTGGAAGGCTGGCAAATACAAATTGGCCCAACAGTTTGGACAAACACAGATCAGGGTTGCGGCGGTGCTGCAATTCCGGGAGATGTAACGGATTATACTTATGCAGCAGGGATCTATACAGGAACCTGGGTTGGAAATATTACCACAGGCTCAACAGATCTGGAAATTACCCAGATCACAACACTACCTGAAGATAAATTATATTTTGTTACCAGAATCTTACTGTGTAATAATGGTGATGAGGCCTTAAATGACGTTTACTACAAAAGAAATGTGGATCCGGATAATGATCAACCCTGGAGTGGAGATTTTACTACAGATAATATTATCGTTTACCAACCCCCAACTGACGACCAGGCCTTGGTTACCTCTGAAGGTTTAACCTATGGTTGCTTTCTGGGAATTGGTGCAAGAGATGAAAATTCCCGTGTTTCCTATGGAAATTTCGGAACCGCCGACGGAGACCCTCAGGATGTTTATGAAGCTACGGGTGGCTATTTTGGTGCAGGTTCTTCTGTTGGAGATATTGCCAATTCAATTGCCTTCTACATTGAAACAATTAATCCCGGAGAATGTAAATGTGTTGCCTTTGCATATATTCTTAATGTAGACGACCTGGAAGAAGCGTTGGAAGCTACAGTAACTTATAACCTCACGGTTGATGATGTTACCGTTTCTTCGGGTGATACAGCCTACGTTTGTAACCCGGGTGATGAGGTGGAACTTTCTGTTCTAGGTGCTGATGATTATGAATGGACCTGGACACCTTCTGAAGGACTGAATACCGATACCGGAATAAATGTGATTGCAACCGTTGATGAAACCACTACCTTCACTGCAGTGGGAGTTGGTGGATTTTGCGGCGATGCCACTATATCAGTGACAATCTTTATGGATGAATCTGAATTTGCTTTTGCCGGAAATGATACTGCCGTCTGCCTAGGAGATGTCGCACTATTAAACGGAGATGGAGGACCTGCCGAAAACTTATACGATTGGGTACCTGCAACAGGTTTGGATTGCGCAGATTGTGAGGACCCGGTTTATTTGCCTACAGTTCCTGGTGTATATACCCTGACACTTACAACCATTGATGATTTTAATTGCCCGGCAACGGATGAGGTGGTAATAACTGTTCACGCTCTTCCTGAAGTAAATGCAGGCGATGATGTAAATCTATGCCCTGAAGGCTCTATTCAGTTGGAAGCTACGGGTGCTGTAGAATATACCTGGGATCCTTCCACAGAATTGAGTTGTGATGATTGCCCAGATCCGGATTGTACTGTAAATGAAAACACTACCTATACGGTAACAGGTGTAGATGCAAACGGTTGTATTAATACAGATGAAATTGATGTATCCGTTTATTCAACACTCGATATCACTGTTACCGCAGATCCATCCACTATCGATATTTATATGGGCGAAACATCTCAATTGGAAGCTACCGGTGCTGAATCATATACCTGGACACCTTCCAATGGGTTGAGCAGTACTACAATATCAAATCCTATAGCCAATCCTGAGGATACCACAACCTATATCGTAACCGGTATAGATGAAAACGGTTGCGTTGATATTGATACTATTACCCTAAATGTTATTGGAGAATTGGTGATTGGTCTTCCAACAGCCTTTTCCCCGAATGGTGACGGCATAAACGATTTTTGGTCGCCTATGTATTCAGGAAGTGGATTTTTAGATAGTTATCTTATATATAATCGCTGGGGACAATTAGTTTACCAGGGAGATGCGGCTACTCAGGGTTGGAACGGCGAATTTGAAGGTGAATTGCAACCTATTGGTACATTTACAGTCATTATTAAAGCTCACACAACGAAAGATGAGGCGAAATTTATAACAGGTAATTTTACATTGGTAAGATAATTAATTAAAATAATTAGTTTTTGATTGCATATATGAGATTAAGAAGATCGGTAGCATTCAAAACTAAAACTGAAAGTAATGATTAAAAAAAGTATTTTATTATCAGGTATTATCCTGCTGATTGGATTAAACAGCAGCTATGCTCAGATCATAGGTTCAAATTGTTTTTTGAAGGGCAATTATGTTGAGGTTGGTGTAAATCAATGCGGTGCTTATGGATCAGATGAATCTCCTCCGGCTGAATATCATGAAACTACACCTTTTACCGGACTTGGATTTGTTGCAGATCCAGGGGAAGACGGCTGGGAGGAAGGTGATCCTGTATTTTGTGGAGATTACTTTGTGCCTGGTTCTCCTGTGGAAGGCTGGCAGGTTCAAATTGGACCAACAACCTATACCAATACGGATCAAAGTTGCGGAGGAGCTGATATACCCGGCAGTGTAACAGATTATTATTATGCAGCAGGTGAATATGTTGCGATCTGGGAGGGTGATATTGCCGCTATTAATCTTCATATTACCCAAAAAACCACTGTTCCTGAAAATGAAGTGTATTTTCTTACAGAAGTTACTTTTTGTAATGATGGAGTGGCTGACGTAAATAATTTATATTACAAACGCAACGTAGATCCAGACCAGGATGTTGCCCTTGGTTCCGATTATTGGACAACAAATGTGATCGAGGTTAATCCTCCAGATACCTGTACAGCACTTGTAACAGCTACTGGTAATACAATTGGTTGTTTCCTCGGCATGGGTGCACTTGATACTATGGCCAGAGCATCATACGGACTTTTCGGAACGGATGACGGAACGGCTGCAAATGCCTGGATTGGCGCTGGTGGATATACAACAACGGAAGGTGCAACAACATCCTGCGATTGCGCCACACAAATCACTTTTAAGGTTCCCGTTATTCCGGCAGGAGAGTGCCGCACGGTAACCTTTGCATACATACTCAATATTGATGATCTTACTAACGCTTTGGAAGCAACTTTACCTGTTGATGTATTAGTTGACGGTGAACCGGCTCCGGCTGATGATACATTATATATATGTGATTACGATGAGATTGAAATAGAAATTGCCGGAGGTGAAAGCTACGAATGGACATGGACCTATGAAGGTGGAATAGGGGATATAACCACTTCTGAACTTTCCCATTTTACACCCGATGGAAATGGCTCTATAACAATGGAGGGTTTGGGAGGATTTTGTGGCGTTTTGTCCAGAAAATTGATCATTATTTATGAAGGAGATATCACTGCTGATGCCGGTGAAGATCTTGAAGTTTGTATAGGAAGTTCTGTTGAATTGGATGGTTCCGGCGGAGTAACTTATATGTGGTCGCCAATTACCGGTTTAACTGATCCTGTAGATCCGAACGCAGATGCATCTCCCACAACTACAACAACTTATACATTAACAGCTTACACACAACATGGTTGCCCTGACACCGACGAAATGGTTGTGACAGTGCATCCGTTACCAACAATAAATGCCGGAGCGGATACTGATCTTTGTCCTGAAGGTTCTGTTCAATTAGAAGCTGATGGGGGAGTTGAATATACATGGGAGCCATCAACAGGATTAAGTTGCGACGATTGTCCTGACCCTATTTGTACAGTTGATGATAACACAACTTATACTGTAACCGGTGTGGATGAAGACGGATGTGTGAATACGGATGAAATTGATGTATCAGTTTTTTCAACACTTGATATCACTGTTACTGCTGATCCTTCAACAATTGATGTGTATCAGGGTCAAACATCACAACTAGAAGCTACAGGTGCGGATGATTACACCTGGACACCTTCTAATGGGTTGAGTAGTACCACAATTTCTAATCCTATTGCATCTCCAACAGATACCATGACCTATTTTGTTACTGGCGTAGATGCAAACGGTTGTATAGATATTGATACAATTACAGTTAATGTAATCGGTGAATTGGTGATAGGAGTTCCTACTGCCTTTTCTCCAAACGGTGATGGAATTAACGATTTCTGGATGCCAATGTATTCCGGTAGTGGATTTTTAGATAGTTATTTAATTTACAATCGCTGGGGGCAACTTGTTTATCAGGGTGATGCGACTTCTAAGGGTTGGAATGGTGAATTTGAAAATGAACCGCAGGAAATTGATACGTATACTGTTATCATTAAAGCGCATACAACTAAGGATGAAGCGAAATTTATTACCGGCAATTTCACTTTAGTGAGATAGTTAACTGAATAATAATTCGTATTTTTAAAAGCCTTATAAACAAGAAACTGTTAAAATCACGAAAAAAACAAATAAATTTTAAATATATTTACAACATATATCGGTAACCTTTTTTAAATTGATCAAAGAAAATAATGAAACACTTACACAAACTTCTCACTGTTGTCCTCATTGTTCTTTCCTCATCCTCATATAGCCAAATTGTAGGAGCTAATGCTTTTATGAAGGGTGCTTTTGTTGAGGTAGGGGTAAACACATGTGGCGCCTATGGCTCTAACGGTGCAGCACCTGCGGGATATCATCCTAACGTGTTTTCAGGGTTAGGCTTTGTTGCAGATTCTGATATGGACGGATGGACCACAGGAACTCCGGATTATTGCGGAGATTATTTTGTTCCCGGTTCACCGGTGGAAGGCTGGCAAATTCAGATAGGCGCTTCCGTGTATACCAATACGGATCAAGGTTGCTGGACGTCAGAAATTCCGGGTGACATTACATCTTATTCCTATACATCAGGTGTATATACAACTATTTGGGAAGGAACTTTAGCAGCGGAGGATATTACGATTACACAAACCACAACGTTACCGGATAGCGCAAGGTATTTTGTAACCCGAATTTTAATCTGTAACGATGGTCCTACCGACCTTACCGATGTATATTATATGCGCAATGTGGATCCCGATCAGGATCAGCCCTGGTCATTCGACTTTACTACATACAATGAAATTGTTTATAATCCTCCAACAGATCCAGATGCTTTAGTTACAGCTGAAGGTTTAACCTATGGTTGTTTTTTGGGAATGGGAGCAAGGGATGAAAATGCAAGAGTAACATTTGGATGTTTTAGTACAACCGACGGAACACCGGCACAGGCATGGAGCGGAACTTCGGTTTGTCCATGGAGTGGTGGTTATTCCATTACAGGAAATAATACTGCCGATTGTGCAACACAGGTTACTTTCAAAATTCCTTTAATTGCAGCCGGAACATGTGAATGTATTGCCTTTGCTTATATTCTTGATGCAGATGATCTGGATGAGGCTCTCGAAGCAACTTCCTCAGTTGGTGTTGCTGCAGATGGTATTGATATTTCAGCTTCCGGAGTTACTTTAATTTGCCCGGGTGATTCTGTTATTCTTACTATTCTGGGTGGTGAAGATTATGAATGGACCTGGGATCCGGTTGACGGATTAAATGCAGGCACTGGTGACAGTGTAGTTGCATCTCCTACCTCTACAACTACATATACAGCAACTGGAGTTGGTATTTGCGGAACACTCATAAGAGACGTAACAGTTGAAGTTCCACCTGCACCGATTGCAAACGCAGGACCGGATCTTTCTCTTTGTCCTACTGATACCATTAATTTATTAGGAAGTGGTGGAGATACATATTTATGGTCGCCTCCGTCTTATTTGAGTGCGCTTGATATTGCCAATCCCGAGGTTCAGGCACCATTAACTGATATGTTTTATCAACTGGTTGTATTTGATACCAGCGGATGTTCAGATACCGATGATGTAATGGTAACCTTATATGATTTACCAATTATTGATGCCGGCGTTGATCAATATATGGTAGAAGGTGGTTTTGCCCAATTAGATGCTTCAGGTGCAGTTACCTATACCTGGACACCCGATGAATTTGTAACAGATCCTTTTGCTTCGAGTACAACTGCATTTCCTGAAGATACTACTGTATATTATGTAACAGGTATAGATGCAAATGGTTGCGTAAATTTTGATTCCATGACGGTTTTTGTCCTCGATCAAACACTTGTTGCATCGCCAACTGCATTTACCCCTAATGGTGATGGATTAAATGATACCTATAAACCAGTGCTGATCGGCCTTGGTGAAATAACGGAGTTTTCCATTTATAATAGATGGGGAGACCTGATATTTGCTTCCGGAGATCCAAATTTAGGATGGGATGGAACATTCAGGGCAAATGAGCAGGAAATAGGAAATTATGTGGTGGTGATCTACGCTTTGGATGGATTTGGGGTGGAAATTGTTAAATCTTCTATGGTATTGTTGATGCGATAAAAATTTTAAAAATATTTAATAAAAAAATCCCGCATTTAATTGAAAATGCGGGATTTTTTTTTATTATCTTTGATTACTGTTAAACCTGTATCTTATGATCAGGAAGTATCTTCAGATATGTATCCTAATTGGATCCGTGTTTATCACTTCAACACGGGTTAATGCCCAAATTGTAGGTTCAAATTGTTTTCTGAAAGGAAATTTTGCGGAAGTCGGTCTTAACACATGCGGAGTTTTCGGATCTGATGCTGCTGCACCGGCAGGTTATCACCCGAATGTTGGATCTTATTTAGGGTTTGTTGCCGATTCGGATATGGACGGATGGGCAGTTGGAACACCTGATTATTGCGGTGATTACTTCATTCCAGGAACTCCTGAAGAAGGATTTGCCATTCAGGTAGGTTCAGATGTTTATGTAAATACCAATCAATTTTGTGCTGCCGGTTGGGGTGCTTCGTACGATATTCCCGGTTCAGTAACGGGATATAATTACACTGCAGGGATCTATTCCATGACCTGGGAGGGTGACATTGCCTCAGAAAATATGCATGTTACCCAAACTACGGAATTGCCGGAAGATAAATTGTATTTTGTTACCACAATTACAATGTGTAACACCGGAGGTACTGATATTTCAGAGGTCTATTATATGCGCAATGTTGACCCGGATCAGGATCAGCCTTTTGGATGGAGTTTTATGACTACCAACACTATTGAATCTAACCCTCCCGATAATTGTGAAGCCGTTGTTACTGCAGAGGGTGATGTGTACGGTTGTTTTCTTGGGATGGGAGCAATAAATCCTGATGCAAGAGCCTCCATGGGTTGTTTTTTCACAACCGATGGAACTCCTTATAATGCATGGCATGGGTTAGGTGGAATTGGATGGACATGCTCCGGAGATGATTATGATACTGATGTGGGTGATACCAAATATTGCGATTGTGCCACACAAATTTCATTTTATGTACCAACCATTGCAGCAGGAGATTGTGAGGAATTTAAGTTTGTATATATTTTGGATCTTGATTTTTTAGATGAAGCTCTGCTTGCAACCGGTTCTTATTCGGTGGAGGCAGATAGCGTTACAATAAATAATGGAGATACGGTTCAGATCTGCACCCTAGATACACTTACACTCGAAATTATTAATGGTGAAAATTTTGAATGGGTTTGGACACCTGCAATAGGCCTCGATTATGATACAGGCACATTAGTGCATGCAACGCCCGATGTAACTACAACCTATGTAGCAACCGGATATGCCGATTGTGATACCGTTACCTATGCTGTTACTGTGGAAGTTCCACCTCCACCTATGGCAGATGCAGGCCCTGACCTGAATCTTTGTTTTGGAGATACCATTCAAATTGATGCTTCAGGAGGTGTTACCTATGCCTGGAACCCTCCAACCTATTTGAGTGATCCATTTGCTGAAGACCCATTTGTAGAAGCTCCACCAACCAATATGTTCTATCAATTGGTGGTTTATAATATTTTGGGCTGTACCGATACCGATGATGTTGCTGTATTTCTC
>JBGAWP010000094.1:0-13418 GCA_044227505.1 Chitinophagales bacterium
AGTCCTGTGTCCTATGTCCTGTGTCCCGAGTCCCAAACCCCTACCTTTGCACCATGCTGCACAAAACCCGCGGAATAGTTTTCAGGGCAACAAAATATTCGGAGACGAGTATAATTGTGAAAATTTTTACGGAGAAATTCGGGATACAGACGTATATCATTAATGGAGCAAGATCGTCGAAATCTAAATCCAAGGCAGTGTATTATCAGCATGGAAATTTATTGGATCTCGTAGTGTATTACAAAGAGACCGGCAATATCATGCGCATAAATGACGCGAATTTTTTTTATGCATATAAAGAATTGCCGTTTCACATTGTAAAAAGTTCTTTGTTGCTTTTTTATATCGAAGTAATAAATAAAACGATCAAAGAACACGAAGCCTATCCTGAATTATTCCATTTTTTATTCGAAATATTTGTTGAGCTTGATGAAACGGATAAACAACTGTCAAATCATCACATCTGGTTTTTATTGGCTTTATCGAAATATCTGGGATTTTATCCATCCGTTTCTGAAAGAAAATATTTTGACCTGAGAGAGGGTTTGTTTACGGATAATATTCCCACCTATTCCAATTATATTTCAGAACAGATGTCGGAGGTTTTGAGAAAAATAATTAATCCTGAACTAAAAAATTATGATCAGATAAAGATCAGCACCGTAGAACGAAAAAAATTGTTGGCCTATCTGCTCGATTATTATCGTTTACATTTACCTGAGTTTGGAGAAATAAGGTCTATTCAAATTCTGGAAGATCTATTCCGATAACCCTGCATTTTTATATAACGACCAATTATCATTTTTATAAACAAGAATATAGATGCTGTTTTTGTATGGTAAATTAAGTGTATCCACATTGTTGATCGTGTTGGAAATAATTACATCAGGAATAAAAGTTCGGTAGGGATAGTCAGACTCAATTTTTGCACTCGCATTTTTAACCATGATCTGTTGAATCTCAAGGTCTTCCTTTGGTTGCAATAATATCCAAAATGGATATTGCCAGGCATCCCCGCTGGTAACGAGTCCTATTTTTTTTGCGGTGCTTTCCTGAATCTTGTCAGTAATTTCTACAAATGGGATCTTTAATTTATCATTATTATTAAAATATTGGTCAGTTGGAGCAGAAGTAAAAATACTTTCGGGTCCGAACCAGAGGCGAGAAGCGTTTACAAACAGAAACAAACAGGAGGAACAAAAGAATAAGAACGCAATAAAATAAAATAATAGTTTGGAAGAAATTGTCTCCACACTATATGCCAAAAATGGCGCTGCAACTAAAAACAATGGCAACATTAATCTGCAATTCCAAATCTGCCATTTGAGAAGGGTACTGAAGGAGATGAACATGAGTACAGCAATAAATATCAAAAGCTGGATATTCTTGTTTTTCCGTAACTTTTTATTAAAAAGAATTGCAAAAAAACATGTTACAAATAAAATGACATGTAAAAAATTTCCAGCAGAGTCTTCCTGTGTTGAAATATAACTAACTTGAAAAGGAGGTGTGAAACGCCAGTTATATTTTTGTGATTGGACATTGATATTAATAAGGTCATTAAATCCAATCACCGCGTTTTCTATAAACTTGTTCACCGTTGGAAAAGGAGTTTTTAAATGTATAGCAGCATTTTTACTCATGTTCGACAAGGTTGGGGCAATTCCATACGCTTCATTCGATAGCTTGTAATCTGCTCCCAGTGGACTGTCAAACGTTTTGGTGTTTCTTATAAATTGAGGTAAACAAAAAATGGATACGAGAATTATAGCAATTATGGCAAGCTTTAATAATTTTAATTTGAGTTTAATCAATGCCAATATAACCCAAATTATTGTTACAGGCAGTAAAAAGACAAATGCAGTTCCTTTGGCTGTTACGGCAAGACAGCAACAAATAATAAATAAAAAGGAATTATTTATTGAGAAATTGTACTTTATACTTTTAATTAAAAATAATAGGCTGCAAACAATAAAAAATCCTACTACATAATCGTTTTGCGTACTGTTGCTTTGCAGAATACCCATTGGGATCGCGGTGGTAAAGAATGCAGTAATAATTTGCATTCGTTTTTTTCCACCACATTCCCTGGCGATAAGAGAACTTGTTATTACAGATCCTACCATAAAGGTCCACTGAACAAGATTTAACAACGGATCATAGGAGGATAATAATTTGATGTGAAGATCACAATATTCCCCTAATGGAGATAATCCGAGTTGCCTGTCGTTGTGGGTTGGATAATGATCAACATTGCCGTTTTGTATCCAGTGCATCACTCTGGGAAGGTGATAGGTCATACTATCCCAAGTATTTGGATAAGCAAATAAACATGTAATAAGACTTATTAAAATGATGAATATTGTTGCATAACTTATGAGTTTGTTTTCTCCTAAATATTTTTTAATATTTAATCCCTTGCGCTCAGAAGTGTCAGTTTTTTTTCTAATTATGTAAATAGAAAGTGATACAACAATAAATGTCCAAAACAATTTAATGCTAATGGCATTTATCATATTGAATAAACTTAATATTTCGGTGCTGATAAAAACAAAGGCTGCATGAATAATTAATGAGTTTATGAAAGATTCCCGAATATTTCCAAAAATTCGTGCATACTTTTTCGACAGAATATCTGTTGTTAATAAAATGGAAATAAGAGGAAGTAAAACCCACATAACTCAAATTCGATTGATGCGGTTAAATTAAGCAGTAATATTTAAACCCTATAATCAGAGTTGTGTTTTTTCTCCTACTGCTATCAAAGAAATACCAAACCGGTTGAAGGTGCAAATATCAGCTAACTTAAAAAGGGGGACCAAGAAATTATATAATTTCATCTGACCTTCTTTAATTATCGTATTTCTTAAAATCCTTCCCGATATATACCACCCGAAAATTGCAGGGGAATTGAAATAATTCATTTTAACAGTACGCAATGCTGTATTACTGAATAAGGTTCTGATCCGTTTTTTATTGTAACGACGAAAGTGCCCGAGTGAAATATCAATACCATTAAATAACCACATATATGCAGGAACCAGCATGATTATTCTGCCTCCCGGTGCTAATAATTTTTTGCAATTGATAAGTGCAGTAATATCGTCATCCACATGTTCAATAACATTTAACCCAATGATACAGTCGAATTGTCCTGAAAGATCTTCAAATTGTTTTTCAAATTTGGGATCCAGGATATCAAGATGAATTATTTCGGTAACATTTTTATTAAAACCGTATTTTTCTTTTAAAATAGCACAATAACTCTGATTGTAGTCGCTCAGTGTTGTTTCAAATCCATCGTGAATGAGAAATTGTGAAATATTTCCGATACCACTGCCAATTTCCAGAATTTTTCCTTTGCAAAATGGTCTTATCTGATCGTACATCCATCGGTTAAAAGCTCCGGCATGCTGAATAGACTGCAGTGTTTCCAAGCCTGCCTTGTCATCAATATGCGTTCTGTGACTGTCCATTTCCAAAAGGAGGCAAAAATACAAAGAAGAAAGGCGAATAAACTTTATCCGTAGATCTCAAGTTTAATTCTGTCGTTATCATAACCCATTGCTTTTATCCGAACCTTCGCCTCGTCAATCATCATTCGCCATCCGCATAAATAAAAATCCATATCTTTTTTTCCGTATTCGCATATCTTTTCATATAAAGGATGAACATAGCCGATTGGACCCGGCCAGTTTCCGGATGTTTCTCGTGATAAGGTGGCATGAAAATGAAAATCGGGAAATTCCATTTCCAATTTTTTCATTTCTTCATAATATAGAAGATCAGATGTATGCCGCGAGCCATATACAAGATGAATTTGTTTTGTAGGAATTTTGTGTTCCAGTAAATAAAGCAGTTGAGATCGAAATGGCGCAATTCCCGTCCCTGTGCAAATAAAACAGATGTCCCGCTCAATTATTGCAGGCAATACAAAATGACCCAGTGGTCCTCTGAATTTAATTTCCAGTCCCGGATTTGAGTTCCCAAATAAATAATGGGATCCGCTACCGGGTTCTAACAATACAATTATAAGTTCAAACCTGTTTGTATTATCCGGCATACTGGCAATGGTATAACTACGGAGGCGTTTACTTGGCCGATCAGAAATTGGGAGATCGAGTGTAACGAATTGTCCGGGTATAAAATCAAATATTTCCGTTTCTATAGCCTCAAAAAAGAAGCGGCGCACTTTCGGCGATTCATCAATGGTATATATGAGTTTGGCTGTTTGCCAGGGTAGTATGGACATGTAATTTTTTGATAATGAACACAAAGGTGACCATAAAAGTTTGATCAAAGCAAATAAGTATTTGTTTATAAACCAAAAACCATATGCTAATGTCAGATTGTATAATTTTGCAGAAGAAAATGGATTTAATGGAATTGCTTTCCTTCTACCGGGAAGCAGATGTGCGGGTGAAAAATATTATTGAACAGATAGATACAAAAGATGCAAAAAACATCTATCTGAAGGGAATCGTGGGCTCTGCACTCTCCTTTGTGGCCTGCGGAGTATACAAAAACAGTGAAGCTAACCACCTTTTTATCCTAAACGACAGAGAAGAAGCAGCCTATTTCTTAAACGATCTGCAAAATCTGTTAGAAAAAAAGGATATCATTTTTATCCCCGATTCTTTCAAAAAGCCGGGTGAATTTATTGAGGTAAATACGAATCATATTCTCCAGCGAACGGAGGCAATTAATAAGATCTCACACTCCGCTACCAAAGGTGAATTAATAATTACCTATCCCGAAGCGCTCGCCGAAAAATTTGTGATGCCGGAAGTACTGGATAAAAATATCATCCTATTAAAAAAAGGAGAAAAACTCGATTCACATTTTATTGTGGATCTGCTCATGGAAAATGGTTTTGTTAGAACGGATTTTGTTTATGAGCCCGGACAATTTTCAGTGCGTGGTGGTATAATCGATATTTTTTCTTTCGGAAATGAATTACCCTATCGCGTAGAGCTGTTTGACAACGAAGTGGAAAGTATTCGCGTTTTTGAACCTGCAACACAATTATCTCAAAAATCAATTTCGCAGGTAACTATTATTCCCAATATACAATCACAATTCAGGGAGGATCAGAAAACAGGATTATTTAATTGTTTGCCGCAAAATACTGTTGTTTGGTTTAAAGATGCAAAATACACCTTTGAGGTAATTAATCAGTGTTATGAACGGGCAATTGATTGGTATACTGTTGTTTCCGGGGAAGCAATGAAAAAATCACGCGGGGTCGGAAGTTCACATATGGATGATGATCATCCATTCAGAGAACATATTCCAGAAGAAATGTTGTTGCAATCTACCGAATTGTTACCCGAATTAGTAAAATTTCCAGTAGTAGAATTCGGACTGCAAAAACATTTTGAAAGTGCAAAGGAAATAATATTTAACACCTCTCCGCAGCCATTGTTCAGTCGCAACTTTAATTTGCTTATTGAAAATCTGAAACAAAATCAAAAGGCAGGTTATAAGATATTTATTTGCATGAGCAACACCAAGCAGGTGGAACGTTTTCATGAAATATTTAGCGACCTGAATGCCAATATCAAATATGACGCTTTTGCATTGCCTATGGCTTCCGGGTTTATTGACAATGATCTTAAAATAGTTTGTTATACCGATCATCAGATATTTGAACGATATCATAAATACACATTAAAAAGCGGGTATACGAAAAATGATGCAATTACCTTAAAAACTTTATCAGAATTACAGGCAGGAGATTATGTTACACATATTGATCACGGAGTAGGAGTATATTCAGGGTTGGAAAAAATAGAGATCGCAGGACAAATACAAGAGGCTGTTCGATTAATTTATCGCGATAAAGATCTTCTGTATGTTAATATAAATTCACTGCATAAAATAACAAAATATGCTGGAAAGGATGGAACTCCACCCAAATTAAATAAATTAGGCTCCGATGCGTGGGAACAATTAAAAAGAAAAACCAAAGCTAAAGTAAAGGATATTGCGAAAGACCTTATTCAGTTATATGCAAAAAGAAAAGCGAGTAAGGGATTTGCATTTCACCCCGATACTTACATGCAAAATGAACTTGAGGCGAGTTTTATTTATGAGGATACTCCTGATCAGGTGACGGCAACGGCGGATGTTAAAAAAGATATGGAAAGAAATTTCCCGATGGATCGTTTAGTTTGTGGTGACGTGGGTTTCGGCAAAACAGAAATCGCCATTCGCGCAGCTTTTAAAGCAGTTACAGATGGTAAACAGGTTGCGGTTTTGGTGCCTACAACCATTCTTGCCATGCAACATCAAAAAACCTTCGCGGAGAGATTAAAAGATTTTCCGGTTACGGTTGATTACCTAAACAGATTTAAATCCGCAAAAGAAAAAAAGGAAACATTAGAAAAACTTGCAGCGGGAAAAGTGGATATTATTATCGGCACTCATGCTATTATAAGCAAAAACGTTAAATATAAAGACCTTGGATTATTAATTATTGATGAGGAACAAAAATTCGGAGTTTCTTCCAAAGAAAAATTAAAAGAACTAAAAGCAAATGTTGATGCATTAACTTTAACTGCGACTCCAATTCCGAGAACGTTACAATTTTCATTAATGGGTGCGAGAGATCTTTCCATTATAAATACGCCTCCACCAAACAGACAACCCATTACTACTGAATTAAAAACATTTGATATCAATTTTATTCGCGATGCTATATATTTTGAAATTTATCGCGGCGGCCAGGTTTATTTTGTGCATAATCGAGTAAAGGATATTGAGGAGACAGCCGCATTAATAAAAAAAGTTTGCCCCGATGTAAATATCGGAGTAGCGCATGGACAAATGGAAGGCGATGAATTGGAAGATCACATGTTGAAATTTGTGAACAGAGAATACGATGTTTTGGTGTGCACAAATATTGTGGAGAGTGGTCTCGATATCCCCAATGCAAATACGATCATAATTAATAATGCGCATTTTTTTGGATTAAGCGATCTGCATCAGTTGAGAGGAAGAGTGGGAAGAAGTAATAAAAAGGCATACTGTTATTTATTATCGCCACCCTTATTTGGTTTACCTGATGAGTCGAGAAAACGATTGCGCACCATAGAACAATATGCAGACCTTGGCAGCGGTTTTCAAATTAGTATGCGCGATATGGATATTCGTGGAGCAGGAAATTTATTGGGCGGAGAACAAAGCGGATTTATTTCAGAGATAGGGTATGATGCTTACCATAAAATTTTAAATGAGGCAATTCGCGAATTAAAACATACGGAATATAAAACACTTTTCGCGGAACAAATTGAAGAAAAACAAGAATTTGTGAGCGATGTACAAATTGATACCGATCTTGAAATGTTGATACCGGATGAATATATCAATAATATTAATGAAAGATTAAGTATCTATACCAGATTGGATAACGTGGAAAATGAAGAACAACTTGTTTTATTCAAAACGGAATTAAACGACAGGTTTGGAAAAATTCCGCGTCAGGTGGAAGAATTATTTAACGGGATCAGGTTGCGCTGGTTAGCAAAAGATCTTGGATTTGAGCGCATTTTATTCAAAAACAGAAAGTTGCGATGTTTGTTTGTGGAAAATAATCAAAGTGTCTTTTACGACAGCAAATTTTTTACAACCTTAATGCAGTTTATTGCTGAAAGAAGAACTACGGGAACTATAAAACAAACAGACAAACATCTGATGCTGGTTTTTGAAAATGTACAGAGTATGAGCCATGCAAGGTCACTTTTAGAAAACATACATAAAGTCCTTTTTTATAAGGAAGCAACTGCTTAAATTTGGCTAAAATATATTGTATGAAAAAGTCAACCCTAGTATATCTGATGACAGGTCTGGTACTTTTCAGCTCATTCAGATCAGGAAACAACTGCGAATCTTTTTTTCCCAATAAAATTGGCACAAAATGGGAACTTTCGAGTTATGATGCCAAGGACAAGCTCTCCTCCGTAAGCAAAAGCGAACTTACGGCACTGAACGATATTACAGGCGGTTTGGAGGCCACGATCAATATTGAAGTGATCGATAACAAGGGAAAATCGATGTCGAAAGGTGATGTTACCATGAAATGTACTCAGGATGCTTTTTATATGGATATGAGTAATATGTTTCCAACCGATATGGCGGGAATGGAAGGCGTGGAGATGGAGATCACCAATTCTTTTATGGAATTTCCGTCAAATCCGGTTGCCGGTCAAACATTGGCGGATGCAGAAAGCACCATGACCATGAAAATGAATGGAGTTGCCTTAATGACCATGACCATGAAAACCACGAACAGAAAAATTGAGGGATACGAAAGTGTTACCACTCCGGCTGGAACGTATAATTGTATGAAATATTCATCTGACACAGAAGTGAAATCAACGATGTTTTCTAATAAATCGCATTCTATTATGTGGATGGCTAAAAATGTCGGAACAGTAAAAATGGAATCTTTTGATGATAAGGGAAAAATAGAATCTAAAATGCTTCTGACCTCCTTTTCGGAATAAAATGAATTAAATCCCTGAAAAACAATATGCGTATATTTTTAGTGGTTATTACTCTTTTATTTTTTTCTTGCAATAAAAATAAAGGTCCTAAAGAAGTTTTTGTAGATGGATTGGAGGAAATGATCCCTGCAAAATTGTATGTAATGCACAGTATGATCTATGCAAGAGGCAAACCATGGACAACATCCAATATTTTTGTTATTAAGGGAGTACAAGACACGGTTTGGATCTATGGTTCAGGGTATGGAGATTTTAATGAACCTTGCGAAGATGCCTGTAACGATAATAATTATTATTTGGGAATGGAATTTACCGGAACGGGCCCTGCAACAGAAGATGTGAGGCCGATCGATTCCATTATTACGAATGTATTTAATTTGCATAGAGATAGTGTTATCTTACAATTTATAGTTCCGCATTATCATAACGATCATATTAATTCTGAATTTATTGATGCCTTTTTTACCACATTTAATTATCCTTTAAAAAGTGGTGAACAAGTTTGGATACATGTGAACGATTCTATTGGCGCTTTGTGCAATGAACCTTGTTGCGGAACGCAGCCATGTCCGGATAAAAAAAATAAATACTATGGTGTTCCCTATTTGCCGGAATGGAAAACGGAATATAAAAACATGTTCGTGACAATGGGAAAGGCAGATGATGTATGTAATACCATAATTAAATCATTTAGTTCTGATGCAGGAGAATGGAAAATAACAAAGGCAGTTTCAACCCGTGATAAAGGACATACAGACGGGACAATAAATCTGCAAAACGAAAATTTAAAATTGGAAATTTCCGGAACAAAAAGTAAAATACAATGTGATCTTCCGAAAGATTGGAAAAGGGTTTCCGTACATGGAAATATTAGCGACCATTAGCAACCTATTTTGGAATTTACCTATCTTTAATTGTGTAAACTTTTCTCCTCAAAGTTTTGAAGTGGTTTAATCTATTTGAACCGGTTTTTTTAACTCCGAAACAGTGTGTATGAAGATATTTATTACTTTTTTATTCTTATTTATCGGCAAAACTCTTTTTTCGCAGAACTTTAAATATACGATTACCCTGTCCGATGCCAATGAGGCGGAGATCGATAAACAATTAGCGAAAAAAATTTATGAAATTTTTGATCAAAGTGCTGAATTTGAAGTAATTAACTCTCAATTTACACTATTGACAAATGTTGACATATCTGAGGAAATCTTTCAACAAAAAATGGAAGGTTTAGGATATAAAAGAATAGTATTTACAAAAGAGGAAATCAATAATACCATAAAGTAATGAGGTTCAAGTTTTTAGGCGTTGGTATTTTGTTGAGTTGTTTGAGCTTAAAAGCTCAATCAGATGATCCTTGTGGTGCAACCCCTTTAAATATTGATACAGTTTGCACTTTTGAAACAGGCTCCACCGTTGGGGCAACCAGTACCGCGGGTGTTCCGGGTCCCGGTTGCGGAAGTTATACGAATAAAGATGTATGGTATACACTTACTGTTCCGGCGTCGGGTTCCATTAATATTGAAACGGCTACAGGTACTCTTTCAGACTGTGCAATGGCATTATATGATGGAATTTGCGCCTCACTGAATCTGTTAACGTGTGATGATGATAGCGGTCCGGGATTAATGCCACTTATCAATGCAACAGGATTAACACCGGGTGCAACTATTTGGTTGCGCATTTGGCGGTTTGGTGGTGGGGGGACGGGAACTTTTCAAATTTGCGCCTGGGATCCACCCATCGTTTTTGAAAATGCCGATTGTATTACGGCCACGCAAATTTGCACAACAACAGCCTTTGACGATAATAATTCCGGTGATGGTGATATTAATGACCTGAACGCTTCAAATAAAGGTTGTTTATCGGAGGGTGAACATCAAAGCGCCTGGTATTATTTTATTATTTCCACCGCTGGGACACTCACTTTTACAATTGATCCCGATGTAAATTCTGATGATTATGATTTCGCTATTTGGGGTCCTGGACCAAGCTGTCCACCCAGCACACCTCCCTTGCGATGTTCTTTTTCATCAGCTAATGGAAATACAGGATTAAATATGACGGCACTTGATCTGAGTGAAGGAGTTGGGGGCGATAAATTTGTAAAATATCTGGATGTTTTGGCAGGAGAAGTTTATTATTTATGCATAGATAATTATTTGGCTACCAATGAAGGATTTACATTTTCGTTCGGAGGTACTGCTACAATTTCCTGCGAACCATTAGTGTTACCTGTAACGTTAATTAATTTTCAGGGAGTTGCTGTTGAAGCAATAAATGTTTTAAGCTGGAGTACGGAAACAGAAATAAATGCTGCCTGGTTTTATGTTGAACATTCCGAGAATGGAAAGGATTTTAAAACGATTGGAAAACTAGCAGCAAATGGCAATTCCAATCAAATAATTAATTATTCCATGTTGCACAATACTCCGCTTTTTGGAAATAATTATTACAGATTATTACAGGAGGATGCAGATGGTAAATCGGTTTATTCTGAAATTATTTCTGTTGAAAATTTATTATCTGCTGCATTACACGTATTTCCAAATCCAACAGAAAATGGTGCAGTACAAATAGAATTTAATTCTGCAATTGGAGTTAAATTAATAATTCAAATATTTAACAGGGAGGGCAATATTGTTCAGGAAATGGAAATAATTGCATCTTCAACAAATAGTAATCAATTAATACAATTACCTGCTCCAGGAATATATTTCATACGAGTTACTACCCAAAACAGGTCGTTGACGGAGAAGATCATTTATTAAATGGTGAGATGAGCAAGATGTGTTTTTAATAATAATTCCTGATTATTTTACCGGCTTCACAAAATAATGTCAAATCTTCACAATAATTAATATTAAAATATTTGCAATTTCAGGCGCTGAAGTCTTCAATTATTTCAACAATCTGTATTAATTCGAAAATAATTTTTAGTTTATAACAAAGAACAGTACAAATTATTGATTGTGAAGATATTTTTACCATTGTACAATGATCTAAATCACAAAATACTTTTATTAATAATTCTATTTTTACAAAAAGCTGTAATCATGGAAGAGCATAAAATGCATCCCGAAAGTTTGATGATGAGTTTTGGTTATAAACCGGAATTGAGTGAAGGCGCAATTAAATGCCCCATATTTCAAACATCCACCTTTGTATTTAAAACTGCGGAAGCGGGTAAACGTTTCTTTGAAGTTGCTTATGGTTTAAGTGATGCGCTTCCCGGTGAAGAACAAGGTTTAATTTATTCCAGATTAAATAATCCGGATATTGAAATTCTGGAAAACAGGTTAACCCTTTGGGACAAAGCAGAGGCTTGTTCTGTATTTTCCAGTGGCATGAGTGCAATATCCACCGTTCTATTGGAATTTTTAAAACCGGGTGATACAATATTATATAGTTCTCCTATTTATGGCGGAACCGATCACTTTATAAAACATGTGTTGCCAACCTACGGAATTAAATCGCTTGTATTTGACGCACATCATAGTAAAAATGAAATTATCGATATGATCATATTTAATAAAATCGAAAATTTAAAAATGATCTATATCGAAACTCCTGCGAATCCTACCAATGCATTAATTGATATTGAAATGTGCAGTGAAATTGCAAAACAATTTTCAGGTGAAAATAATAAAATTGCTGTGGTAGTTGACAATACTTACATGGGCCCGCTTTGGAGTCACCCACTGCAACACGGTGCTGATCTGGTTGTGTATTCTGCTACAAAATATATTGGCGGACACAGCGATGTAATTGCAGGTGCTGTTTTAGGGAGTAAAGAATTAATTACACGCATAAAAGTAATGCGCACTTTTATGGGAAATATGATGGGACCTTGGTCAGCCTGGTTATTACTGCGAAGTCTGGAAACACTAAAGGCGCGTATGCAAATGCAGGAATACAATGCAATGAAGGTTGCAGATTGGTTACAAAAGCATAACAAGGTTGAAAAAATATTTTATTTGGGAATGTTGGAAGAAGGTACCGAACAACATAAAATTTGGAAAAAACAATATTCTTCTTTTGGTGCAATGATAAGTTTCACAATAAAAGGTGGTGAAAAAGAAGCATTTACTTTTTTGAATAATTTGAAACTGATAAAACTTGCAGTTTCTTTAGGTAGCACAGAATCTCTTGCCGAACATCCTGCTACTATGACGCATGCAGATGTTTCTCTTGAAGAAAAAAACAGATTGGGAATCAGTGATTCACTTGTTCGTATCAGTATTGGTGTGGAGCATTTTGAAGATATTATTTGGGATATTGAACAGGCTTTGGAAATGAAGGGTTAGAGCATGCAATTAATATGATTATTAGTGCCGTAGGCATGACATATCGGTAGCAAATAAAATATAAATTATACAAATGCCGTAGGCATGATATATTAAAAACTTCAATGCCAGCGGGAATTATAAATGTTAAATCTATCTCCGAATGTCGCAGCGTTCCTGAAGCAATCCTGCGGGGGAAATTTTATGAGGAAGAAATGAAGAAAATGATTATTAAATGGTAAATCTACTAATTGTTAGCAAATGCAAACCCCGCTAGGGGTGCATTATTATAGAACAAAATGGTTAAAGAAATTCAAACCCCGTTAGGGGTGACATTATAACCCATCATCCAAAACTGTGGATGTTGGAAGATCCCGAATGTGAAAATCTAAAATAGGAATAGATAAGATGATGATTCTCCTTTAGGACTGATCAACAGGAAGTTGCTTCCAAAAAATTTCAGATCAGATCGAAAGATCCCGAATGAGAAAATCTAAAATAGGAATATAAGATGATGATTCTCCTTTAGGACTGATCAACAGGAAGTTGCTTCCAAAAAATTTCAGATCAGATCGAAAGATCCCGAATGAGAAAATCTAAAATAGGAATATAAGATGATGATTCT
>JBGAWP010000095.1:0-13356 GCA_044227505.1 Chitinophagales bacterium
TTTATCGAGTCCAACTGTTTACTGTGACTGCGACTGCGACTGGTTCTGGGTTCAAAACAAAGGGAAATTTACCAATCCTTCCAATACTCATCACTCACCACTCACCAAAAAATTTTCAAAATCAAACACAAATAAAAAAAAGCCCTTTTGAGGCTTTAACTTTTTACTTGACTCTGGTTTGTGTGTGGTGATTTTCATGTACAATGAAGCTGAGGGGTTTCACAGTTGGTTTAATTGAACATGGAAATAGCAGAACTTAAATTTTTCGATCTCTTATTAAGAGAATAAGATCGAGCCCTAAAAATACTGTGTATGTTGCAATACACCGGGACGGGAGCAGGACAAATCGCTTCCAAAATCACTGTGAATGATAAGTGTATTTGAAAAAATGATAAGTGTAGCAATATGAATCTGAAGATAGAAAGTTCCACTTCTGTCATTTTAAAACAATAGCTGAATGCGCTACACTAAAAAAAGCACTTATCTTTAGGGGTATAATAATTATACTATGCGTTTTAAGTTTTTCACCTTAGGTATTTCGATTTTCGTTATAGGATCTTTGTTTTCACAGATGACGATTCTTGACACAATAGAGAGTGGCGGATTGGAGCGAAATTATAGGTTGTATATTCCAACGGCTTACGACGGCTCAACACCGGTGCCTCTGGTTTTAAATCTGCATGGTTATACAAGCGATGCTTTCGGTCAGGATCTTTATGCAAACTTCCGGGTGATTGCAGATACTGCAAATTTTATCATTGTTTTGCCAAACGGGACTTTAGATGGTTTTGGGCTTCGGTATTGGAATTGTTTTATTCAACCCGGAATTGGGGTGGATGATGTTGCATTTTTAAGTGATCTTATCGATACCATTTCAGCACAATATAATATTGATGTAAATCGTGTTTATAGCACAGGCATGAGCAATGGCGGATTTATGAGTCATACGCTTGCTTGCGAATTGAGCCATAAAATTGCAGCCATAGCAAGTGTTGCCGGAAGTATAGATGAAGACAGATTACCTGCATGCGACCCACAACATCCAATGCCGGTAATGCAGATTCATGGCACTGAAGATGAGACTGTTCCCTATGACGGTAATTTTGATTTTATTCCTGTTCAATCAGTTATTGATTATTGGACCGATTTTAATAATTGTGATGCTGCGGCAGAATTTACGGAGATCCCGGATGTTGTTCCTTCTGATTCATGTACTGCAGAACATTATGTTTATGGAGGTTGTGATGAGAATATCAATGTGGAATTATATAAAATAATAGACGGCGGACATACCTGGCCAGGAACGGCACTCACTTTTATTGGAGTAACAAATCTTGATATTAATGCGTGTAAAGAGATATGGAATTTTTTCAGCCGGTATAGATTAGATGAATTAACGGCAATTACTCCTGATGTGATAATGAAGGATAATAATATCACCCTGAATCCAAATCCCGCATCTGAATTAATTACAATAAATATTAATAATAATGCTGTAATTAAAGATCTGTTTTTATTTGATATCCAAGGTAAAAAATTGGTGGATTTGACTGATCTAAATACAAAAAAATATTCTGTTAATTTAGAAACATTTTTACCAGGCATTTATTTTATTCAAATAAATACCAATAACACATATTCAGTTACTTCTTTTATTGTGGAGTAAAAATTATTCCATTTTGCGCACACAAACCATATTATAATAATCTACTTTCTGTACATCATACCAGGTACCATTATAGGTATATAATGAAACTGCCTGAGTGCCGGAAGCTTCCGTGGAGGTCCATAAAGTCATGCTACCTGACCAACCAAATTTATCTATATTTAGATATATTAATTCCGCTTCATTTTTTGCAGGCAAATACCAATTATCAAAACCGCCTGCTGTGCTTTTATCACAAACTTTTGCTGCATAATCTCTGCCTTCATACCCTGAATTATCGCCAACAGCCAACACTATTGCTTTTGTATTGAGTGCTCCATCCTTATCACTTTTTGCCGGTAAACCGATCTCATCATATCCACCCCATTGTATTTTATCATTTGCGGTGAGATCAAGAACCTGATATTTGGTGTCGCCTTTTTCGAGAACTACAATGTTTTGAGCTTGGGAGAAAACAGCCGTCAAGATTGCGAAAGACAGGGTAAAAATGGATTTTTTCATATCATTTTTTTTATAAAGATATAAAAATTTAAGAAGCAACAAATTATTTTTATTTGTTGAACATACATAACCTTATCTTTATGTTATGGAAGATAAAAATTATCTGGAGATCAACAGAGAACTCTGGAACAAAAGAACGGGAGCACATTACCACAGCGAATTTTACGGAGTAAAATCTTTTTTAGAGGGAAAAAGCACTTTGAATAAAATTGAACTCGACCTTGCCGGAGATGTAAAAGGTAAATCATTATTACATCTGCAATGTCATTTCGGAATGGATACCTTAAGTTTTGCGAGAATGGGCGCTGAAGTTACAGGGATAGATCTGAGTGATGAAGCAATTAATAAGGCTATTGAACTCAAACATAAGGCAGGTTTACAAGGAAATTTTATTTGTTGTGATCTTTATGAAACACGCAAACATGTTACACAGAAATTTGACATTGTTTTTACCAGTTACGGAACTATTGGCTGGCTACCTGATCTCGATAAGTGGGCAGAAATTATTGCCGATAGTTTAAAACCCGGAGGTATATTTATTTTCGCCGAATTTCATCCTGTGTATTGGATGTTTGATAATGGAGTATCAAAAATAGAATATTCTTATTTTAAGAAAGACGATATCATTGAAGAAGAAAAAAATACCTATGCAGATAAAGATGCTGTTATTGAATTAAAATCAATAAGCTGGAATCACAGTTTACACGAAAGTATTTCTGCATTATTAGATCATGGATTGATAATTGAAAAATTTCAGGAATTTGATTATTCACCTTATAATATTTATCAAAATGGAATTGAGGTTGGCGAAAATAAATTTCAGTTAAAAGGCATGGAGGGAATGGTACCTTTAGTGTTTGCACTTCGGGCAAGAATGAAGGAATAAAGGCCGATGACCTCACAGGTTTGGGAAACCTGTGCAGGTCTGAGGGAGGGAATAAAATGAAAGAATGAAAGAATGAAGGAATGAAGGCCGATGACCTCACAAGTTTGGGAAACCTGTGCAGGTCTGAGGGAGGGAATAAAATGAAAGAATGAAAGAATGAAAAAAAATTAACCGCTGAAACCGAGACGGGTTTTTAATTCGGGGCTTAGCTGGGGTAATTTATTCCGTTCCATCAGGAAACTTGATAAAATGGCGAAATCTTTAAATATATAATGTTTATTTAAAGCTCCTTGCAGATATTCTTTTCCGGAACTACCGCCAGTGCCAACACGCGAACCTATCATGCGATGCACCATATTGATATGACGGAAACGCCAGGTTGCCAATTGTTCATCAATATCCAATAAATTTTGCATTAACTGAAAAGGCATTTGTAAAATAGGATATCCGCGATAAAGAGAAATAAATAATGCATTGCGCATAGCTTCACTGCTTAATGCGGTGTGTTCACTTTTGGTTTCACTTAAAAAAACATCCTCAAAAACCTTTACATTTTGTTTTTCCCCTTCTACTAAAGTATTTTCATAAATATGCAGATAGTCATTCCAAAAATCGTGGTAATTTGAATTATTTGATGTTACCGGGATGTAATTCTTCCAAATATTTTCATCTCTGAAAAAAGGCATACGTTTTAACCAGTCGTCAATTAATTCCAATAATGTTTTTTGCGATTCCACCTGTTTCACCAATTCCACATATTCGGGTTTCAGCATGGAGGTATAATATTCTTTTCCGTGGCGATGGTCGAATTTTAATCCGAGTTTAGCTTCGAGTATTTTAAATTGCCAGCTTTGAAATCCTGATGCAGGTCGTAAAAAATCGCGGAATTCGTAAAAATCGAGTGGCGTCATGGTTTCCAGAATATCGATCTGATGCACAAGCACTTTGAGTATAGTAACTACACGCGAACTTCTGTGTACAATGGTCTGTAATTCGGGTGAATTATCGTTTACCGATTCTTTATTTAAAATAGCGAGGGCACTGTCAACTTCAAAATGTATTTGTTTGAACCAAAGTTCGTAGGCCTGATGTATGATAATGAACAACATTTCATCATGCGCATGTGCATTTTCTCTATCACTTTCCAGTGACTGCGCATGGAGAATTTTTTCTAACTGCAGATATTCCGTGTATTCAACCGGTGCCTTACTCATTTGTAATTTTTTTCAAAATTAAGTCGACATACTGCATTTTGAAAGCAAATCAGAAAAATTTATCCCTGCCAGCCACCTAAAACAGTAAATAGTCGTGAAATTTTTATGCAATTTTAGCCCACAACTTCTTTTACACCTTAAAACTATCCACAATCTTAGACAAACAAATAAGTTTGTGGGATAAAATTGCGTTCAATTGCCGCAGGTAGTTGCCTACCTTTACCTTGAGATAGTCTATACCCTAAAATCGAATGGCAGAAACTAAAAAGTCGAGTAAAAAAACAAAGAAGAGCAGTTTTGCTTTTTTAAAGGATGAACGTTTTAAAAAGATCACCGGTGTTATTATGGTGCTCATCAGTTTTTTTCTGCTGGTATCGTTCGCCAGTTATTTGGTTACATGGAAACAGGATCAAAGCCTCATAATAGACCATCCCTGGAAACAAGTTTTTAATACTTCCATCGATGTTCAAAATCACCTGGGAAATTTAGGTGCAGTGGTAAGTCACCAATTTATCTATTATTGGTATGGTATATCAAGTTTTGCATTTGTGATCTGGTTCTTCACACTGGGTATAAATATATTTTTTGGAAAACGTGTATTTAATAATGCCGTGATCATTGGTGAAGGCGTTGTTATTATGATCTGGACCAGCATTATGCTCGGGTTCTTTTTCAATAATGCCTCCTTTGCATTCGGAGGAGCTTTTGGAGTTGGCACTGCTGATTATCTGGAAAGTATTTTAGGTAAAATTGGTGCGATATTAATTTTAACGGCAACGCTCATCATTTATCTGATCATATTCACCAAGTTCAACTTTGGATTTTTGCTTAATATATTTAAATCCAAACCCAAGGTTACCGATGCCGATCCGTTGACGGAGGATGACACGCTGGTAACAGGTGAATTGGAGGAAAATAATGAAACGAAAGAAAATATTTTTATTCCTCCTGTTTATACCTCCCGCAACGATATTGAAGATCCTGTGCAAATGGAATTGAAGAAAATTGATCCTGTTAAGGATAAGGTTACCCCAATTGCCCTGGAATTAGATGAACCTGAAATTGCTGATAAAAATGTGATGGAGGAAATGGAGATGGAAACTCAGGAGGAAGTTCCTTTGGATATTGAAGAAGGTTTGGAAGAAAAAATTGCATTGGAAAATCAGCACTACAATTTTGACCCAATATTAGATCTGCCAAATTATAAATATCCGGGTGTTGAGCTTTTAGAGGAATATGGAAGTGAGACCGTTTCTATTAATACGGAAGAGCTTGAGAGAAATAAGGATCAGATTATAGGAACACTTAATAATTACAATATACAGATTTCCAAAATTAAAGCAACTATTGGTCCTACGGTTACTTTATATGAGATAATTCCGGCCGCAGGGGTTCGTATATCTAAAATTAAAAATTTAGAGGATGATATCGCTTTAAGTTTAGCGGCATTGGGAATACGCATTATTGCACCAATTCCCGGAAAAGGAACCATAGGAATTGAGGTGCCGAATGTAAATAAGGAGACTGTTTCGATGCGAAGCCAGATCAGTTCTGAAAAATTTCAGAGTGCAAAAATGGATCTTCCGGTTTGTTTGGGAAAAACCATTTCCAGTGAAAATTATATTGCAGATCTTACCAGGATGCCGCATTTACTAATGGCAGGAGCAACCGGACAAGGGAAATCGGTTGGTATCAATGCGATTCTGATCTCTCTTTTATATAAAAAACACCCTTCTCAATTAAAATTTGTGATGGTGGATCCTAAAAAAGTGGAATTGAGTTTATTTTCCACCATAGAAAAACATTTTCTTGCCAAACTTCCCGGTGAGGAAGATGCCATTATCACCGATACCAGAAAGGTAGTACATACCTTGAATGCACTCACCATTGAAATGGACACCCGGTATGAGTTACTGAAAAATGCTCAGGTAAGGAATATCAAGGAATACAACACAAAATTCATGAAGAAAAAACTGAATCCTAAAGAGGGCCATCAGTTTTTACCATATATAGTATTAGTAATTGATGAGTTTGCCGACCTTATTATGACCGCCGGAAAAGAAGTGGAGATGCCGATAGCGAGAATAGCACAATTGGCAAGAGCAGTGGGATTGCACTGTGTGATAGCTACACAAAGACCTTCGGTAAATATTATTACAGGAACCATCAAGGCCAATTTTCCGGCAAGAATAGCGTTTAAGGTAGCCAGTAAGGTGGATTCCAGAACAATTTTGGATGCAAGCGGTGCTGAGCAGCTGGTTGGAAGGGGCGATATGCTTCTTGCGATAGGGAGTGATATGATCAGATTACAATGTCCTTTTGTTGATACCCCGGAGGTAGATAAGGTGGTTGATTTTATTTCAGGCCAACCGGGATACCCTGAAGCCTTTCAGCTTCCTGAATTCATAGATGAACAGGCGCAGAAGGAAAAAGCTGAAATTTTAGATGGAGAAAGGGATTCCCTTTTTGCTGAGGCTGCAAAAATTATTGTGCAACATCAACAAGGTTCAACCTCGCTTATCCAACGCAGACTAAAGCTGGGATACAACAGGGCAGGCAGATTAATGGATCAGTTAGAGGCGGCAGGTGTAGTTGGTCCTAATGCCGGAAGTAAGGCAAGAGAAGTTTTATTTAACGATATTACACAGTTGGAACAGTATTTGCAAAATCTCGATTAAAATCGAAAAAACGTCTAATTCACCTTAATTTTGCAAAGTATCATAACTTACCAGTCATGAAAAAAATCGTAACCTATTTGTTTATCCTGTTTTTAGGATCCCAGGCTGTTTTTGCTCAAACCTCTGATGCAGCGGCTGTAAAATTGTTGAAATCCGTAAGTCAGAAGTATGGTGGCTACAAAACCATGCAAATGGACCTCTCCCTAGTTGTTGAAAATCTGGACTCAAAAAGCAAAGAGACCAAAACCGGGAAGGTAATGAGCAAGGGCAACATGTTTGTTGCTGAGTTAGGAAATCAAAAATTATTTTGCGATGGCAAAACCTTGTGGACCTATTTGAAGGATGTAAATGAAGTGCAGATCAATAATTTTGAAAAAGGTCAGGATATTATAACCCCGAACGACATATTTAAAATAGCAGAAAAAGATTATCTGGCCTATATGGGTGAAAAAGTAACGGAGGGTGGAAAATCGTTACAAATAATTGAACTCACTCCTAAAAATAAGAGTTTGAGTTTCAGTAAAATTAAAATGTATGTAAACACAGCAGATAACAGTGTATCGAAAGGTGTTGTTTATGATAAAAATGCAATACATTATACCTATTCTATCAGCAATTTCAAATCGAATGTTGAAATGACAAACAGCTCATTTACTTTTGATAAATCGAAATACCCTGGCGTAGAAGTAATTGATCTCCGAGAATAATAATTTTTTTTTATTACAAGTAAATTCATTTTTGAATTGATTGAAAAAAAAGACGACCCAAACGGTTCGTCTTTTTTTTGTAAACTATATTTACATATATGCCAATCCTAATTCGACCACAAATTTTGTTCCGCTAGGATATGCCCTTCTTCCCTAATATAATCATTATTAAATTTTGTTGAGAGTACACCCCAAAAGGGGAATCAATATACATAACTTATATTCCAAAAAAATGGAACTGTTGCAATTTATAAATTAAGTTCCATTTTATAATCAATTGCATTTCAATGATTTACGGTTTAATAAATGCAAAATTACGGTTTTCAATTTTTACTGGAATATGATTTGAAATACAACAACTGTAGAAAATAAATTATTTAACTAAAAAAAATAAAATTATGAAATATCTATTATTGATCATGGCAAGTAGCACGATGTTTTTGGCGTGTAACAAGTCGACAAGTTGCAAACTGGGGTTTATGGGGGAGGATTGTGATATACAAGAAACTCCACAAAGTATTACTTTAAATTCGTCAGAAATATTGGCCTTTCCTGGCACCAGGGCAGATGGATCTGCATGGGATCTTACCGATGAACCAGATGTATTTTTCAGAATTTATGATGGTGGCGCACAAGTGTACCAATCTGAAATTAAAACAAATGCATTAGCAGGTGAAAGTTTAGTATATACCGAAGGCACTCCTTATAATTTTGAGAATGTTACAAATAACTACACCATTACATTTTATGATGATGATGCATTATTAGGAGCGGAAGAAATGGGATCATTTTCAATAAGCTTATATTCTTCGGATAATAATTTTCCTGACGTTATCACTTATACCAATCCAGGTGGATCAGCATTTGTATTTAACTTTCATGTTGCATACAATCATTAATAATAATACAACTTCTGTTTAAACGCACACATCAATTTTATAACAGAACATTTACGACTCAGAAACATACATCTTAAATAAACAAAATGTTTATGATCTGTTATAGATACGAACTTTAACTTTGATTAATTTCAGAGTTAAAGTTTTTGTGTTAATAGATATTAAATTTTAATTGTCAATTAAAATTTGTTTAAGATGTCGATTAGATTAAAATGTATTTTATATTTCCTCACCACGTGTTTCGGTTTATTGCCAATTACAGCACAATCGTTAGTTCCAAATAATGGGTTTGAAAATTTTATTGTTTGTCCTATTGGGTTTTCAGAATTTACAGGAAAAGTGAGCAATTGGCAAAATCCAAATACAGCAACACCTGATTATATGAATGCTTGTGCAAACCCAAATCCTGCGGGAGTGCCCAAAAATGGAATTGGATATCAGGAAGCGCATGGAGGTAATGCATATGCAGGCATTTATACCTTTTCAGGAACAACTTACCGGGAATTTATTCAGATTCAGCTGATCTCGCCGCTAATTGCATCACATACTTATTATTTCAGTATGTATGTTGTATTACACAATAAATCGCAAACAGCAATTGACGATCTCGGGGCATATATTTCCGTTACAGCTCCCAATACAACCGGTTTAGGTATGTTGCCGGGACTTCCCTATCCTCAAATATCAAATCCTTATGGTTCCGTAATTACGGATACTTTAAACTGGACATTGGTGGAGGGAACGTATATTGCAACCGGCGGAGAGGAGTATTTAACATTGGGACATTTAAAGAATGATATTTCTACCACTTATTTATCACTTCCTTATGGAACAGTTGGTGCATATTATTATATTGATGATGTTAATTTGATCGATATTAGTTTATTACCAATAACACTTATTAATTTTTTCGGAACACTACAAACTGATGATCTGAACAATTCGGTTTTATTACAATGGACTACTGAAAATGAAATAAATAATTGTTGTTTCAACATAGAAAAAAGCGAAAATGGAAATTTATTTTCAACTATTGGAGAGGTAAATAACTCGGAAACTCATAATTATGCATTTATAGATGAAAAACTCTTTATCGGGTATAATTATTATCGTTTAAAACAAATAGATAATAACGGGACCTTCACTTATTCGAATATGATCACCATTAATAATTATGCATTATGCGTTAATGTTGAGGTTTTGGTGGATGAGAATAACATAACTATAGATTTACCATGTAAGGATGTTCGCAAAGTTGAATTATACAATTTACTTGGACAAAAAATAATTTCGTACAACTTAACTGAGGGTACCAACACTTTTGGCATACCACCTGGATTAAATGGCATAGTATTTCTTATTTTTAACGACGGGTATAACAATATGGCCAAAATAACCAAAAAGGTATTTATTCATCAGTAAAGTAATTATATTCATCTCTCTATGGAAAAAATTCCACATAGTAAATATAAAAGTGGGACTTTACCCACCACTTTTTCGAGGCGATTGATTTAACAACCGCCTAACAACCAATACAATAACAAGAAAATAACTACGGTTCCAACGCAGCCACCGCCCCATTTGTAGGCGCCGGCACCAGCTAAAAGTCCTCTCCAAGGATTATTCATAATGATAAATTTTTAAGTTTAAAGAAATATGATATCCTTATAGAGATAAAAAATCGTACCTGACAAAACTTGCTGGGTGGTGTCACGACAGGAATGAATTTATTTCCACAATAAAACAAATTATTTCCGAATTGAAAGAATGTTTACTTGCCGATAAACGTGCAATTGATCTGAATAACGATGAAAGTTGGAAAGTTGATTCACTTCGTGAGGAAGTAAATTCGGAGGAATGCGATAAATAAAAAAAGCTGCCGGCATAACCGGCAGCAACAAAAAACATCGTAATAAAACGATATTTGAAACCTAGAGTTTTACAAATTTTTGGGATGATATAATATTATTATTATCGGTAATCAATACTGAATAAATTCCAGCAGGCAGATACTTAATATCTAAAATTAACTTTTCTGATAAGTTAAGGTCATTTGTTACAATCACAACTTGTCCCGAAGCATTTACAATAGTTATTTGTGCTGGACTTTCTGAAAGTCCAGGAAAATTTAAAGTTATATTTTCTTGTGCAGGATTAGGAAAAATATCGATCGTAAATTCCGGATATGCAGAAGCATTAATATCAACCAGTACGGAACCGAATTTAAAGAGAAATATATCAATGGAACCTGCTGTAACTAATTCTGTTGCTCCTTCAACAATTGCATTTTCAAAAAATGTGCCGCTACAGTAAACATGGCCAAGCGCATCAATATCTAACCCAATTGGCGAAACAAAATCATTTCCTGTAATAGAATACACTTGCACAATATCTCCATCAAGCTCATAGGCAGCAACAAAAGTATTTACAAACTCTGTATACAACTGAAGACCATCAAATTCTGCAGCTCCCATAAAGGATCCTGAAATGAACACACCTTCTTGTGCAATAACTATTGAAGCAGAATGATCATAGTTGCTTCCTCCTCCAAATTTATACCAGGATAGAGCACCATCACTACCATGCATTTTAATCAAATAAACATCAGAGTATCCATAATTATTTACAGGCATTCCAAACAATAATTCACCATTGCTAATTTCGGCACATAAATACACATCATTATTTTCATCTGCAGCTATTCCGGAAATATCATAACCATCATCAGGTCCGGTTATGGTTTTTACCCAAATTACATCACCCATAGCATTGGTTTTCATAATTAAAGCATCGGATAATCCAAAATTTATAATATTGATAGCTCCAATGGAAAAAGTAGTTGTATATCTTGCAGAAATAAAAATGTTTCCATCGTGATCTGTTGCAATATTACTTATGCTCTCGTTTCCTGCTGACCCATAACTCTTTAACCAAATTTCATTTCCATTTTTATCATATTTAACAATTATCAAATCATATTCACCAAAAAAATCAACGTCTTCTCCCATAAAGGTTAGAGCTCCTGAATTTTCTCCCCCCACTATTATATTATCATCATCATCAATAGCTAAATTGATAAATGCAGGGGAATTACCTGAAAGACTGTTGGCCCAGATTATATTTCCATCCGGATCGTATTTCACTAAAAAACTATTACTTGTACCGAGGGGAAGAACTATGCCGCTAAAAACTGCATCCTCATTATAGAAAATTCCACAAATGATAATATTATTATTATTGTCGAGAATAATATCGTACATCTGTATTGAGGCTTCATTAGGTTCTACAACAGCCCACACCGCATCCCCATTTTTATCAACTTTCACAATAAAGGGAGTTGATGAATATTCACTTGAAAGAGTAATATCACCAAATTGGAAAGTACTTCCATAAAAGGTGCCGGTAAAATAACTATTGCCGTTATTATCGGTCACCTGACTGACGAATTGGTTGGCGTTTTCATCACCATAACTGTTTAGAAAAATTGTTTGCCCGTTGGCTTTAAAGTAGGATAAAAAGAGGACAATGATCAAAAACTTAGAAGGTTTCATATTTTTTGTTTTTTGTTTTATTAAATTAATGAGACAAAATTACCTTTGGTTCAAGGCATAAAACAGCAAAAAATGCGTGCATTCTTAGAATCCGAAGTCATAAAATAGCCGCTAAACCCCCTTATCCATTGAGTTTTGTTGTCGGAGATATGTTTTAACTTTAGGCAAGAAAAAGACGATAATGAAACCAAGTGACGACCTTTTCAGACTCATAAAATCTCTCGATAAAAATGAAAAAGGGTATTTTAAGAAGAACGCACAAGGGGGATCTAAAGGTAGGGACAAGAATTACCTGGTTTTATTTGATGCCATAGATGCACAGGAAGATTATAATGAGGAGGCATTGCTAAAAAAATTTCGGAACCAAACCTTTGCCAAACAATTTTCTGTTGCCAAAAATTTTCTTTTCGAACTAATTTTAAAAAGTCAGCGAGCCTATCGAGCAGGCTCATCAAAATTTATGCGTCTTAATGCTCTTATGGAAAATGGAGAAGTGCTTTTCGAAAAGGGGTTATATGAGGAAGCAATTAAGATGTGGGAAAAAGCTAAATATCTTGCCGGTGTATTTGATGAAAAACCATTTATTTTAGATATTGAATCCTGGAAAAGACGATATTATATTGATCTGAAAGCTGCTGATTGGGAACTGAATACCGATCCTTCATTTGAACTAAGTTTTAAACTTCTTGATTCGTATAAACATACTTTATTACTTCAACAAAAGTATGTGAAGATCATTAAATTTTATAAGACCCAACCATTTTTTCGAGATGAAGATATAAAAAAAGAATGGGAAGAATACATTGATGATCCACTCCTTAAAACTGAACCTACGGATTTTTATGGCAGACTATATTTTTGGTATATTTTTAATTTGTATCGGGTGCTTCAGGGGGATGAAGAGGCATCTTTATTTACAATAACTAAGATCATCAATTTGTGGGAAGACAATCCTGCATTAAAGGAGGTAGAGCCGGTAAGGTATATTGCCGCGGTAAATAATTATTTGCTGGTGCTCGGAAAATTTGACAGGAAAACAGAATATAAAAATTTTATCGACAATTTTAAGCCAATGGAATTTAATTCCATATCAAAGGAGGCAATATTTTTTGAACATTGGTGGTTATGGAAAGCATATGGATATAAAATGGATCTGGATTTTATCGGTTATAAAAATTTTTATGAAGAAACGAAATCCGATATTGAAAAGTTTTCACCGTATATAAATAAGGTGCGGTGGATGATCATCAGGTA
>JBGAWP010000096.1:0-13113 GCA_044227505.1 Chitinophagales bacterium
AAGGTTCGAGTGTTACATATAAGGTGCAATCTATCAGGTATTTTGCACCAAAATGATTACAGGCTGCAGTAATGGCCTGCATTTCGGCGTGGGCTGTCGGATCTTTAAGTCGCTCCACCAAATTATGCGCCTTTGCTATGATCTGATTGTTGGATACGATTATTGCACCAATCGGCACCTCATCTTCCCCCAAGGCTTTGTCGGCGAGTTTTAATGCCTCTTGCATAAAATAGGCATCCGGATCTGATATAATTCCCATCCGCACAAAGGTAAGAGGAAAAAAAAGTTTCAATAAGGTGATTCAGCGATAAAAAGCATGAAATTTTGTTATTTTTTGCCCAAAATGTGACATAAATACTTTCTAGGACAATATTTGTAACATTTACCACCTTTAATTCATTTACGCTTAATAGTATCTTAATTCCTCGAAAAAGGTAATTAACTTATCGTTTTTGATTTAACTTTGACCGGTCATGAAAAAAATCATTTTTATTGCAATTCTATTGGGCTTAGGAGAACTGGCAGTTGCCCAATCCAATATTACATTGCAACAGGCAATCGACATTGCAACGGAGAACAATTTGCAATTAAAACAAGGTGCTGCAGGTGTTGAATTTACCGAAAGAGCATCACAACAAAGTCGTTTATTATTGTTGCCAAATTTGAATCTCGGAACATCTTATTTTTCAAATTTTGGTTATACCATCGACCCGGTTACGAATATTCCTACTGCAAATAACTTTCAAACAAATGGATATCAATTAACTTCTCAGGTTAACTTATTTAGCGGAGGAAGTATTAATAATACGATCAAAAAAAGTAAAACAGATCTTCAGGTTTCTACCATGAATTATAAGGAACTTGTAGAAAATACACAATTTCAGGTGATCAGTGCTTATTTGAGTGTAATGTTTGCCGAGGAACAAGTGAAAATTGCGACACAAAAAATTAGTACCACCGAATTACAATTATCCAATTCACAAAAACTGGTTAAAGCAGGTAGTATTCCGGAAGGTAATTTATTAATGATAGAGGCGCAATTGGCACAAGACAAATTGACTTCTATTCAGGCAGTAAATGGTTTAGACAGAGCATATCTGGATCTTAAATTATTATTACAAATGAAACCGGATGAACAGATCAGAATTGTTTTTCCCGATGTTACAAAATTGGAAAATCTTTTAAGTGCACCGGTACCCAATGCAAACGATGTTGCCGATTATGCAATAGCAAATAAAGCAAGCATAAAAAAATATGAATATCAATTAATGAGTGATGAACTCTCTAGAAAAATTGCAGCGGCAGGAGCAATGCCTGTGTTGAGTTTGATCGGACAGATTTCCACGAATTATTCCAATGCTATTTATCCCCCTTATGTTACCGAAGCTGATCCTTTTAATGTGCAGGTAGATAATAACCTGAGTGAGGTGGTTGGAATATCGCTGCAGATTCCGATTTTTAATAACGGACAGGTTTTATTGAACAAACAAAATGCTGAACTTACTATTATTAATACCCAACTCAATCAGCAGATCGCAATTAATGCATTGCGTCAAAATGTAACACAAGCAGTAAATGATATGAAAGCTGCGATCGCTTCTTATGATGCTGCCTTGAAAAATTATGAAGCATCAAAAAGTGCTTTCGATTTTGCTGAAAAGAAATTTAATATGGGTACTGCATCTTCATTTGATTATACAAATTCGATAAATGTTTTAGCACAGGCGGAATCAAGTTTGGTACAAGCAAAATACGATCTGATATTCAAAGCAAAAATTATTGATTATTATTTAGATAAACCATTGGATTTTTAAAATTATAAATATGCGTTTAGTTAAAATTTTTGGAGGTATAATAGCTTTCCTGGTAGTAATTTATCTTGTCGGAAACAATCAGGGTTGGTTTGGAGGAGGCAAAGGTGTTGTTGTAAATACCGATACTGTTCAAAAACGGGATATAATAGAAACTGTTACGGCAAGCGGAAAAATTTATCCTGTTACACAAGTTGCCATTGCTGCGGAAATTTCCGGTGAGATAGTAGATCTTGCCGTGAAGGAAGGTGATAAAGTGAAAGAAGGAGATCTTTTAATGCGCATTAATCCAGACCTATATGAAACACAGGTGGAACAGGCGCAGGCGGGATTGGATAATACCAAAGCACAATTATCAAGTGCAAGAGCGCGTGTATTACAAAGTAAATTACAATTTGATAATGCAAAAATTGCTTTCGACAGAAGTACTCAATTATTAAAAGATAAAGTAATTTCTCAAATGGAGTACGAACAGGCGCAACTTGCTTTTGAAACTGCGAAAGCAGAATATGGTATTGCACAAGAAAGTGTTACAGCTATGGAATACACGGTAAAAAGTTCTGAGTCGATGTTAAAAGAAATGCGCAACAATTTTAAACGCACTTCTATTTATGCTCCTGCTTCCGGAACCGTGGTTGGATTAAATAAAAAGAAAGGAGAAAAAGTGTTGGGCACCATTCAAATGACCGGAGATCAGTTAATGAGCATCGCCGATCTTACTCAAATGGAAATACAGGTTGACGTGAGTGAAAATGATGTATTGCGCATCGACGTTGGCGACACTGCGGAAATAGAAGTGGATGCATATATGAACAGAAAGTTTAAAGGTGTTGTTTTCCAAATTGCAAATTCCGCTGGAAGTAATAATCTTTTAACGATGGCATCAGAACAAGCTACCAATTTTAAAGTTAAAATTTATTTACTTCCTGAATCTTATAGCGATCTTGTTGTAGAAGGAAGTAATAAATATCCTTTTTATCCCGGTATGAGTGCAACAGTTGAAATTAAAACGAATGTTGCAAAAAATATATTAACCATCCCAATTCAAGCCGTTGCAACAAGTGAAGATACTTCCAGTACTTCCGGGGATAAAAAAATTAATGAGATAGTTTATATGCTTGATGGTGATAAAGTGAAAGAAGTTATTATCGTAAGCGGATTGCAGGATGATAACTATATAGAAGTTAAATCGGGACTGACCGATGGACAAACTATCGTAAGCGGACCTTATAATACCATTACGAATATTTTGAAAAATGGGGATGTGGTGAAAGTGGAGGAAAAGGAAAAAGAGGGAGATAAAAAATGAAATTCCTGAGTTTTATTTTTATTTTATTTATGGCCATGCGCATTTCTGCACAGGAATTAAAAACTATTACCATAAATGATGAATTAAGTAAGACTCGTGAAGAAATAAGCGTGCTCGCATCTGATAAGAAAATTAAACATGGTGTATATAAATTGTACAAATATGATAAATTGCAATTGGAGGGTAAATATACTTATAACCTTAAGGATGGAAGATGGTTTGAATATAACTACAATGGGAAAGATATCATAAAAGAAAGTAACTACAAAAATGACACGCTACAAGGTTTATATATTGAATATTTTTCAAATAAAAAAATAGAAAAAAAAGGTAATTATTTAAATGGCCTAAAGCAGGGCCTTTGGGAATATTATGATGATGATCATGATTTATTTGAAAGAGGTTCTTATAAAAATGGAAAAGAAATCGGAGAGTGGGAATTTTATTACAATGGAGATTTAATTCAGCGTTACAACTTCGATGACAGAAAACTAGTCGAGAATAATGATCATTCTCTTCAAGAAAATGTAATTATTTACGATGACCTTAAAAATCCAATTGATACAATAGATGTGATGCCGATGTATTTAGGTGGAATTGGACATTTATATCATTTTATAGCAAATGAAATTGAATATCCCCGCATTGCTCGAGATAATGGTATTGAAGGCACCGTATTTGTGCAACTTACTATTGATGAATCAGGAAATGTAAAATCCGCAGAAATATATAGGGGTATTGGTGGGGGGTGTGATGAAGAATCGGTGCGTGTTTTAAAACTTACATCTGGCAAATGGATTCCCGCTTATGACGATGGTAAGCCTATAGAAATGAAATATACACAGCCGATAAAATTTACTCTTTCCGAATAGTCTGATTTTTTAATTGTCATCCCTATATCATAATTCCAATTTACATATAACCCTTTATGTAAATCTCCGTTTATAGCATCATAACACTTATTTCATCACCCAAAATATTTTGTTATGGCACAAATGGTAACCGGCAACTCTGCCCAAAAAAGAAAAGCTCCCTTTGTTGATCTTACCCCGATGGTTGATCTTGCATTTTTACTCATTGCATTTTTTATGCTTACAACAACTTTGCTGGAAAATAATGCGATGATATTGAACATGCCAATGGACACTGATGATCCTGCACCTATCAGTCGCGACAGGATCATGACAATTCTTATAGGAGAGAATAACAACATCTATTATTATAATGCAGATGCAGTAGATCAGTTGGAAAAAACGAGTTATCAAAAAGAGGGACTGCGCAATTTATTATATGATAATAATAAAAGAGTGGACGCCCTTTTTGGAAAAGAAAAGGGTCTGGTTTGTATCATCAAATTGTCAGAAAATGCAAATTATAAAAACATGGTGGATGTATTGGATGAAATGGTGATATGTGATGTTGCTACCTATGCCATTCAGGATATTACAGAGGAGGAGATAAACGCACTTAAATCTGAAAAATAAAAGCAGTTGCTTATGGAATATACTTTACTATTTCATCTTAATCTAAAATCAAAACTTAACTGCTATGAAAAATCCAAACTTCTATCTCGAATCAACAATAGATGACATTGTTTTCGAGGATCGCAACCAGGCTTATGGCGCTTATCAATTGCGCAAAGACTCTTCCCGTTTTTTACGAATTTCCTTGTTTATAGGATTGTTTTTGGCTTCTGTAGTTTCTGCTTTCAGTTTGTCGAAAAATAGTCCGGCCCTTACATCCAAAGAAATAGTGGTGGATGTAGACATTGTTAATTTGGAACCTAAATTACCAAAGGTGGAAGAAATTTTGCCACCTCCACCACAGGAACAAGTGATCCAGCAGGCAACTCAAGCCTTTAATGAAATGGTTGCAACTGCAGATCCAAATGTTTTGATAGATGATGTTCCTACAATTGATGATCTGCAAAATAGAGTGATCGATAATTTTACAAACGACAATCCGGTTATCGGAGAAACTCCTATCATCAATACAGTTACATCTGATCCTGTAATTAAAAAAGAAGATTATATTCTTTATCCATCCCAAATGCCGGAATATGTTGGCGGAACATTGGCAATGATGCAGTATTTGGGTGAAGCTATTGATTACCCGCGTCATGCCCGTGACAATGGAATTGAAGGAACAGTTTATGTAAGTTTTATTATAAATACCGATGGGTCTATTTCTGACGCAACAGTTGTAAGAGGCATTGGTTATGGTTGTGATGAAGAAGCAGTGCGCGCAATTATGTCCATGAAAAAGTGGATACCCGGAAAACAAAATGCAAATCCCGTTCGCGTTAAAACTACCATCCCGATTAAATTTGAGTTAGAAGATTAAACATATTTTGTTTTACGATCAGGTTTCGAATTTCCCGGTGTAAGAGCCGGGAATTTTTTTTGGTCAGTGGTGAATGGTGAGTGGTGAGATCGTAACCCTGAAACTTTTGCAAACCAGGAATAAATAAAAAATAACAATCAAAAAATAATAAACATTAATTGGATCGAAAACCCGGGAGAATTTCCTCAAAAGTAAACCTGAAAAATATCCAATAACAATCAAAAAATAAAAAACATTAATCGGAGCGACCACCCGGGTGATTACCCTCCACAACAAACTCCTTCAACAATTTCAACCCCTTCAACCAATGTTAATAGCGAATACTGAATCTGTCGGATGACTGACAAGCATCAATCGGAGTCCAACTCAGAACCCTGAACCCAGAACCCCGAACCGAAACCTGTATTGATCGACGTAGGAGATCTACTACAGGTCAGTCCACATGTATCCCCAACTTTCTGCAAGCAGTTTCACTCGCTTTTTGTTCTGCTCTTTTTTTGCTGTAGTCGGTGTCTTCGGCAATGAGCTCGGCATCTAACATGAGGCCCATTTTATACATGCGTTTGCCTTTTAATTCATGTTCTTCCAGAAGATCGAAGCGAACCTCGCGGCCATTTTTTTGCGACCATTCTATTATTTTACTTTTAAAATTGTAGACGATGCTTTCCAGTTCTTCAATTTCGTAATGAGGGACCAAAATTTTATGCATGAAAAAAATACACGCGTCTTCGTAACCGGAATCGATGTAAATTGCTCCAACCAGCGCCTCCAATGCATTTCCAAGTACATTGCTTTTGGTGAGATCGGTTCCGCCGCGTCTTATTTGCATCATCTCTCCCAAACCTATTTTTAATGCAACTCTATTTAATTGATCGCGACTTACAATTTTGCTTCGCATTTCAGTTAAAAATCCTTCGCTTCTGTATGGGTATTTTTTAAAGAGATAATCAGCGATAACCAGGTCTATTACTGCATCACCTAATAATTCGAGTCGCTCATTGTTGGTGTGAACAGTATTATGAACAGAGCTATGCTGAAAGGCAAGTTTGTATACATTAAAATTCACGGGAGACCTTCCGGTAATACTTTTCAGTTTTCGGCAAAAGATCTTTTCAGATCCGAAATAACAATTGTAAATTTTTTGAATTGATCTTACCAAGCAGTTAGTCACTCAACTTTTTAAAAATAACCGAAGCGTTATGTCCACCAAAACCAAAAGTATTACTTAAAACTGCATTCAGTTCGCGGTTTTGTGCTTTATTAAAAGTTAAGTTGAGTCTCGTATCAAAAACCGGGTCGTCGGTAAAATGATTTATTGTTGGAGGGATGATACCGCTGTTGAGTGCCATAACACTGGCAATCGCCTCAATAGCGCCGGCTGCACCGAGTAAGTGTCCGGTCATCGATTTTGTGGAGCTGATATTCATGGTATAAGCATGCTCCTTAAATATTGCCTGAATTGCCTTTATCTCCTGAGGGTCACCTATCGGAGTGGAAGTGCCATGAACATTTATATAGTCAATATCCCCAATGCTCATCCCTGAATCGCGAAGTGCATCGGTCATAACCAATTGCGCTCCAAGTCCTTCCGGATGAGGCGCGGTCATATGATATGCATCAGCACTCATACCACCTCCCATATATTCTGCATAAATGGTTGCGCCGCGTTTTACAGCATGCTCATATTCCTCTAAAATAAGAGCGCCGGCACCTTCCCCTAATACAAAACCATCGCGGTCGAGATCAAATGGACGTGATGCCGTTTGTGGTGATTCATTTCTTTCACTTAATGCCTTCATTGCATTAAATCCGCCAACACCTGCTGCGGTAACAGCTGCTTCACTTCCACCGGAGACTACCACATCGGCTCTGCCCATGCGTATGCAATCGGCAGCAATAATGATAGAATGTGTAGAAGATGCACAGGCGGAAACTGTTGCAAAGTTCACTCCTCTGAAACCATAGCGGATAGAGATCATGCCTGCAGCAATATCGCTTATCATCTTAGGGATGAAAAACGGATTGAAACGCGGAGTACCATCGCCTTTTGCAAAGTAAGAAACCTCTTCTTCAAAGGTTTTTAACCCTCCAATGCCACTGGCCCAGATAACTCCAACACGATCAAGGTTAGCGTTATGGGCAGCAACTCCTGAATCTTTTACAGCTTCCTCAACGGCAGCCATTGCATAATGCAGGAATGGGTCCATTCGGCGAACCTCTTTCTTATCAATTACGGTAGTAGGATCAAAGTTTTTTACCTCACAGGCAAAACGGGTTTTGAAGTTGGTAGCGTCAAAACGGGTAATAAAATCAGCGCCGCTCTTGCCGGCTACCAACCCCTCCCAGTACTCTCGTACAGAGTTGCCCAGCGGAGTTAATGCCCCAAGCCCAGTTACTACAACTCTTTTAAATGCCATGTGATGGAATAAAAATTACTTTACGTGTTCTTCCAGGTAAGCAATGGCGTCACCTACTGTGGTAATGCCTTCAGCCTGTTCATCAGGGATAGAGATGTTGAATTCTTTTTCAAATTCCATGATCAACTCTACTGTGTCTAATGAATCAGCGCCTAAATCATTGGTAAAGCTGGCTTCAGGAACTACTTCGGTTTCATCTACACCAAGCTTATCAATAATGATCTTTTTTACTTTTTCTGCAATTTCTGACATTGTTTTAGGTTTTAATGGTCCACCCAATAAAAGTGGATATTGTTTAATAATAAAGTGCAAAGATAAAGGAATGTGTGCGGATTGTGCAAGTATGAACAGATATTATCGCGGCTTGTTACCTTTGAGCCTCTATATTTAGCATTGTGGCGAAAAGAAAATTGAAAATAAATCCGGATTTTGATTTCCTGCTCATAGGTATCGTAACAGCCCTGCAGGACTACCGCTTAGCATGGTTCATTAACAATACCCTGCATAAAACGCTTGCAAAAAAAGAGGATATTCAATTCACCGATCCCCTCAATAAAAAACAAATGAATTTTGCCAGATTCGATTTTGATGAGGCTATTACGCGCTCTGTTTTTCATTTATTGCAGAATAAACATGCAAATGAATGCCTTTTGCCGGAATATAGGGAGCTTGATTTCGTGCTGCTGATTAAGGGCGACTACTATAAAACCAGAAAAAATGATATTTTAAAAAAACTGAGAGGGCTAGAAAACGTTCAGGCAGCGCTGATCCTGGATGTGGAACTTATAAAATCAAAGAATAATTTGCTTATTGAATTATAAGAAGTTAAGGCGAAGTACCTTTGCGGATTATATAATGAGCCACATTTTAAACCAAAATAGCAGCAAAGTGGTGTTTTTAATAATAAATTTCAAAAATTAAAATGAAGTTAAATAAGAATAAAACAAAAATAATTGCAACCCTGGGGCCTGTAAGCAGTAATTATGAGATGATCACAAAGTTGATAAAGGCAGGTGTTGATGTATTCCGATTAAATTTTTCGCATGGAACACATGATCAGCATAAAGATACGATAGCACTTATAAAACGCGCGAATGTTGAGTTTAATACCCATGTGAGCATACTTGCCGATTTACAAGGGCCGAAGATCAGGTTAGGAGAGGTGCTGCCACATACTATTTTAAAGGATGGCGACCTGTTTGAATTTACCACTAAAGAAATGATAGGTGATAACAATAAAGCCTATATTACCTATAAAAACTTTCCAAACGATGTAGAGGCCGGTGAAACAATTTTGATCGACGATGGAAAAATTGAGCTGAAAGTGCTGGAAACTAACCACAAGGATACTGTTAAAACCAAAGTGGTTTTCGGCGGACCTATTTCTTCAAAAAAGGGAGTAAACTTGCCGGATACTAAAGTTTCTATTCCTTCTTTAACGGAAAAAGATCATAAGGATCTCATATTCGCGCTGGATCACGGTGCTAACTGGATAGCATTATCATTCGTAAGAAAAGCGGAGGATATTATTCATCTTAAAAACATCATCCAACATCACGGACATCACGCCCGCGTAATTGCTAAAATTGAAAAACCGGAGGCTCTCAAAAATATTGATGAGATAATTGACCATACAGATGCAATTATGGTGGCTCGCGGTGATCTTGGGGTAGAAATGCCGGTTGAAAATGTTCCTTTTACACAAAAGGAGCTTTGTCGCAAATGTCTATTGAAAACTACTCCGGTGATTATCGCAACACAAATGATGGAGAGTATGATTGAAAGTCCGCATCCAACCCGTGCAGAAGTAACCGACGTGGCAAACGCAGTTTTAGATGGTGCAGATGCGGTAATGTTAAGTGCAGAAACAGCAACAGGTAAATATCCGGAGCTTGTGATCAAAACAATGGTGCGAATTTTGGAAAAAGCAGAAAAGGAAGAAATTGTTTTTAACAGAAGGCACGCACCGGATAAAAAATCAAAAACATATTTAAGCGATGCCATTTGTTTTAATGCATGTAATATTGCCGGTGAGGTGCATGCAAAAGCAATAATGGGTATGACAAAAACAGGTTATACTGCCTTTATGGTTGCCAGTTGCAGGCCAAAAGCAAAAATTTATATTTTTACAAATAATCCGGAAGTAGTTAATATATTAAATTTGTTGTGGGGCGTCGAAGCATTTTATTACGATGGTATGAAAGGTACCAATAATACTTTCAGGGAAGTGCAACAACACTTAAAACAGGATGGATTATTGGATGAAGGAGATATTGTAATTAATTTAGGTACAATGCCTGTTAAAGAAATGGCGAGAACGAACACATTGAAAATTAGCGTTGTACAATAAGCGAAAAATAAATTCATTTCTTAAAATTTAAAGGTATGTGGAAAGAAGAAAATAATCAATTAAAAAGATCTTTTGTTTTTGCGGATTTTTCTGAAGCATTTGCTTTTATGACAAGAGTAGCAATAGTTGCGGAGAAACACAATCATCATCCTAACTGGAGTAATGTTTATAATAAAGTGGACATTTCTTTATCAACACATGATGCAGGAGATATTGTTACAGCACAAGATAAGGAATTGGCCAATGCTATAGATGAAATATTTGACAACCATCACAAATAATATTTCTCGCATAAGATCTTTAATTTATAATACTTTTTTTGATCAATATATTTAAATGCATTACTCTGAACAACTACAGCAACAAATTATATCTCTCAGTGATCAATTATTAAAGGTAGCAGGTAAAACGGATATTGACCAAGATGCGGCCCGCGATCGTATTGATGAATTAAAACAAGTAATTCACTTCCACGATTGGAAATATTATGTTGATGCCAAAGCTCTCATCACGGATTATGATTATGATAAACTATTTAAATATTTAAAAGACCTTGAAATTGTTTATCCCGATCTGCTTACTCCCGATTCGCCCACTCAACGCGTTGCGAGAACGTTAACCAGCGACTTTCCTTCTGTTGAACATTCTGTACCAATGTTGTCGCTGGAAAATAGTTACGATGAAAACGATCTTAACGAATTTGATAAAAGGGTAAAAGAATTAACCGGAAAAAATCAGATTGAATATTGCATTGAACCAAAATTTGACGGTTCATCCATTGCCCTCATTTATGAAAATGATCTGTTGGTTCGCGCTGCAACAAGGGGTGATGGAATTAGCGGAGATGAGATCACAACAAATGCAAAACGCATGAAATCTATTCCGCTATCCGCAAAGTTTTCGGCAAGCGGAATTAATAAAGTGGAGTTAAGGGGAGAGGTAGTGATCAATAAAAATACCTTTGCAAAAATAAATCAGAAAAGAGAGGAAGATGGATTACAAATTTTGCAAAACCCGCGTAATTCTGCCGCAGGGGCCTTGCGCGTAAAAGATTCCGATGAAATTGTAAGAAGAGGATTGGAAGCATTTATTTATCACATGGCCTACGCTGTTGACGAAAATGAAAATCAATTGCTTGGAAAAAAACTGATCCACCATTTCAATAATATTGAATTATTAGGTCAGCTCGGATTTAAAATCCCTAAAAAAGAAAAAAAAATATGTAATTCCGTTGCTGAATTATTGGCATTTATTGCTGAATGGGAAAATAAACGCGATGATTACGAGTATGAGATCGATGGGATGGTGATTAAAGTGAACGATATCGCATTGCAACAACAATGCGGTAGTACTTCGCATCATCCGCGTTGGGCAATAGCTTTTAAATTTAAAGCGCGTGAGGTGGAAACTGAATTGCTGGATGTTGAATTTCAGATAGGAAGAACAGGTGCAATAACTCCTGTTGCAAAAGTAAAACCTGTTTATGTTGGTGGTGTAACAGTATCTTCAATTTCACTGCATAATGAAGATATTATCAGTGAAAAAGATATTCATATTCACGATATTGTAATTGTGCAAAGAGCCGGAGATGTAATTCCGTATATCGACAGGGTTGTGAAGGAAAAAAGAGATACTTCAAAAATTAAAAAAATACATTTCCCAAAAGATTGTCCTTCCTGTCATGAGGAAATTGTGCGTCCGGCCGAGGAATCCGTTTATCGCTGCATCAATTCAGAATGCCCGGCTCAGGCAGAAGAAAGGCTGATACATTTTGTTAGTAAGGATGCCATGGATATTGATGGTTTTGGGCGAGAATCGGTGAGCGAATTGTTTAATATCGGCATGTTAAAATCCATTCCGGATGTTTATCATCTCGATTTTAACCAAATTCTTACTTTGGAGGGCTGGAAAGAGAAAAGTGTAAATAATCTCAGGGAAGGAATAGAATCCAGTAAAAAGCAACCGCTTTGGCGATTGATTAATGGATTGGGAATCAGGCATATAGGAACACAAACCGCAAAAGATCTGGTAAAAACCATCTCTGATCTGAAAGAACTTTTTGATTGTACGGAGGAACAATTGACCCAAATTGAAGGAATAGGCCCAAAAGTGGCATCCAGCATAACTCAGTTCTTTCATAATGAAGGCAATAGACACATGATTCTTGCACTCGAATCAGCAGGTTTGAACCTCGAAAATGTGAAAACGGTAGCAGAATCAGGCAAACTTCAAAATAAAACTTTTTTATTTACCGGTTCACTCACCAAATTTACCCGCGACGAGGCCAAAGAAATGGTGGAAAATAACGGAGGAAAACTAATCGGCTCCGTATCCAAAAACCTGAATTATCTGGTTGTAGGCGAAAATGCCGGCTCAAAACTCGACAAAGCGAAGGCGATCTCGAGTATTGAGGTGATTAATGAAGAGGAGTTTTTGAGGATGATTGAGTGAGGAGTTGGCAGTGGCAGTTGGCAGTAACAGTCAACAGCGGGCAGTGGGCAGTGGGCAGTTTGTAACATTGGAGATTATCGCTTCGGGTGGAAAATTAGCCTTGAGTGGAACTAAAAACTTACTCCCCTATGGGGTAGGGGGCCTTCGCAATCGGTAATAAAGGACATTTTTGCTTCTGAAATGAACCCAAATTAATATCCAACCTGTCTGCCGGAAGTTGCCTGGCAGGCATTAAACAGATCGACAACCCGGAGCATTTTCCTCCGTAATGAACCTTTGCAACCTTGCCAACCCTGGAAACTTTTGCAGACCTGAGGCATTGAATAATAAATAATAACAATCAAAAAATAAAAAACATTAATCGGATAGACTACCCGTAAGATATTACTCCGCATGGAACCCAGAACCGAAACATGTAGTGATCGACGCAGG
>JBGAWP010000097.1:0-12996 GCA_044227505.1 Chitinophagales bacterium
CTACCTGCTTCAGCAGTCCTATGTCCTTTTTCATTGTCCTACATCAAGTCCTATGTCCTATGTCCTATGTCCTACTTCCTACTTCCTACTTCCTACTTCCTACTTCCCCCCTCCCGCAAAATCAAGTACAATTTTTGCAGTTATATAATCTATCCCCCATCTTTACGTTTCTATATGCAGATGAAAAAAATCACATTTACGGCCCTTCTGGTAATTATCGGAATGTTTAGTTATGCCCAACCTGTTACACAAGCAAATGCAAGTAAAAAAGCGCTGAAATATCTTGATGAAGGTGTTCAGCGTGCCATGGCAAAATATCTCGATAAAGCGGTGGAAAGTTTCACTAATGCGACCTTAGAGGAGCCAAATTTTGTAACCGCCTGGATTTACCTGGGCGATGCCTACAGAAACATGAAAAACGATTCCATGGCTGTGGATTCGTATACACATGCCGTTGATCTGGATCCTGATGGAGAAGTTTGGGTTTATTCAAAACTCGCTGAAGCAGAAGGAAACATGGGTATGTATGATGAAGCTCTCGATCACATTATTTTGTTTCTCTCTAACCCTGAAGTTACCGGCGATCCCAGAATTAAAGCAAACAGACTTAAAACAAATTTCACTTTTGCAAAAGCTGCCGTTTTAAATCCTGTTGATTTTGATCCTGTAAATATGGGTGATGCAATTAATAGCGAGTATCCTGAATATTTTCCCTCCCTTTCCGTTGATGGATCTGTTTTGGTAATGACGAGAAGAATTCCGGTAGTACCTCCCGTTACGGATCCCAGAAACCCGAATGTAGATCAGGAGGATTTTTATATTTCCTATTTTAGGGATGGTGCCTGGACAACTGCTGAAAATATGGGGCCTCCAATCAACACCAAATTAAATCAAGGGGCTCAGAATATTTCTGCAGATGGACGCTATCTATTTTATACTTCTTGCGATGATGATGAGAATGGATATGGAAGTTGTGACCTTTATTACTCTATTAAAATAGGAAATATATGGTCAAATCCTGAAAATTGTGGCACCATTATCAACTCTGGCGATTGGGAATCACAACCCTCCGTTTCCGCCGATGGACGAAATTTATTTTTCAGCAGCGCAAGGCCAGGAACCGTGGGTAGTTACGACCTCTGGATGGCAACTATGGGTGATGACGGATATTGGCAGGAAGCAGTAAATCTTGGTAAAACAATAAATACACCCTATTCAGAACAATGCCCTTTCATTCACCCCGATGGAAAAACTTTATATTTTTCCAGTGAAGGTCATCCCGGAATGGGCGGTTCAGATCTGTTTTATTCCAAACGCGATGAAAATGGAGATTGGTCGAAACCGGTGAACCTCGGGTACCCGATAAATACTAAAGATCGTGAAATAAGTTTGTCTGTTTCTGCAAATGGAACTACAGCTTATTTTTCAAGCGACAGAGGCAAAAAACTCGGCGAACTCGACATTTATTCCTTTGAATTACCGGCTGATGTTCAAGCTGATCCTGTAACATGGGTAAAGGCAATTGTTACTGACAAAATTACACGCCTGCCACTTAAAGCAAATGTTCAACTAGTAGATATTGAAACAGGAACCATGATAGCCACCTCAATTTCTGATCCTAAAACAGGCGAATTTTTAATAGTGTTGCCCATCGGAAAAGATTACAGCTTATTTGTGCAGCGCGAGGGTTATTTATTTCATTCGGAGAACTTCAGTTTATTAACTGCCATACCGAACGAACCATTTATAATTAATGTAGCATTACAACCAATAAATGCAGGAGAAATTCTCACACTTAAAAATATTTTCTTCGAAACAGCGTCTGCAGGTTTATTAACAGTATCTCAAACCGAATTAAATAAAGTGGTGGAAATGATTGAACATGGCATAAGTGCAGATCGTATCACAAACAAAGGTTTTGGGGAATCAAAACCAATAGATAGCAACGGAAGTGAAACCGGAAGAGCGAATAATCGTAGAACAGAAATAGAAATTTTAAGTTTATAAAAATTTAGTAATTTAATAGTAGAATTAATTTTAAGTTCATTTTAAAACAACCAAACAACGACCAACAGCCTCTTAATTTTGTAACCTATAAATTCACCGGCTATGAAAATCGATGTGACAAGAAGTATCCCTATTGTTGACGGAGAAAAGATAACGCAAAAGGAATTTGAGTCAAATTATGTAAAAACACAACAACCTGTAATTCTACGCGGTTTATGGAAACAATATCCCGCTTACTCCAAATGGAATTACGATTTTTTTAAACAGATAATGGGTGACACCGAGGTGGGACTTTACAGCAGCACAAAAGCTGATCCCAGCCAAACCTTATCAGTTCCTACAATAAAAATGAAATTCAGCGATTATCTGAATTTAATAGAAAGGGAACCAACAGATCTCCGATTATTTTTATTTCCAATTTTTAAATTCAAACCGGAATTACTGAAAGATTTTGCATATCCTCCAATAACAAAAGGATATATTAAGCTGCCTTTTATGTTCTTCGGTCCGAAAAATTCAGTTACGCGTATGCATCAGGATATTGATATGAGTAATGTTTTTCTCACGCAGTTTGAAGGGAAAAAACGCGTGATATTATTTCCCCCTGATCAATCAGATCTGCTATATAAACTTCCCTTCAACGTACATTCCACCGTGGATATTGAAAAACCGGATTTTGAAACCTACCCCGGTTTAAAATATGTAAAGGGCATGACAGGTATTCTGGAATATGGAGATACCTTATATATGCCTTCAGGATACTGGCACCATATTGAATATGCCGAAGGAGGTTATGGACTGAGCGTTAGAACGCGCGCATCTTCTTTTTCAATGGTGTTAAGAGGAGCGTATAATCTTATTATTCAAAGAAGATTAGATGATATTATGCGATTCTTGTTCGATCAGAAATGGTTTAATCTTAAAAAAAATATAGCTCGCAAACGCGCCGACAGGGCGATCAAGAAAATTGAAAGCAGAGAAGAAAACAGAGGTTGGCAACTGGAGTGAGACCGTATATCGATTTCATTGTATCGTGGACCAACAAGCGGTTGCAGAGGTGGAGGTGTAATTCCATTACTGAGCGCCTCACCAAGAGCAAGACCCTCAGTCGCTCCGGGTTGAGGTATTGCCATTACTGAGAGCCTCGCCAAGAGCAAGACCCTCAGTCGCTCCGATGTCCCGTGTCCCGTGTCCTGTGTCCCGTGTCCTATGTCCCGTGTCCCGTATCCCGTGTCCCATGTCCCGTGTCCCGTGTCCCGTGTCCCATGTCCCGTGTCCCGTGTCCCCTGTCCCGTGTCCCGTGTCCCCTGTCCCGTGTCCTGTGTCCCCTGTCCCGTGTCCCGTGTCCCGTATCCCGTGTCCCCTGTCCCGTGTCCTACTTCCTACGTCCTATTTTAGTATTTTTGCACATCTCCACACAAAACACGAAAAAAACCGTTATTCATCACAGATAATGCATAAACTATCCTCCTCCTTTCCATTGCGCTTATGCATCTTAATAGGAGTACTTTTTTATACATCCATATCATTTTCACAACAATTTCATTTAAAAAATTATCGCATCAACGATGGGTTGACAGGTATTTCCGTTACCTGTTTGTTGCAAGATTCCAGAGGATATATCTGGATCGGGACAAAAGATGGTGGTATTTCCCGATTTGATGGAAAAACTTTCGTCAATTACAATAAGCAGTCAGGAGTTGGGGATAATACCATTAATTGTTTGTTTGAAGATAAGTCTGGAAATATTTGGATAGGAACACAAAAAAATGGTGTGACCAAATTTAATGGTTATGAATTTATTCAATACAATAAATCAGCAGTTAAAAATATTGATAAAATTTTCAGCGACAGTAGTGGTGCAATATTATTATATAGTTTTCCGCAATTATATCAACTTCAGGGCGATAGCATAGTGGAGACTACAGATTCGCGAAATGCAAGCGGACTGATGAATTTTTTCAGAGCCGGAGGCCCAAAGGCATATCAATCGATCATTGATAAAAATGGAAATAAATGGATAGCAACCTACAGTGGCATCTACACGATAAAAAAAGAATTTGTTGACAGAGAGGATGCTTTGGATCATAAAACACAATTTATCCTTAACGGTGAAAATAAAGATGTTACCGCTACCTGTTTAATGCAGGATCGCGAAGGGAATATCTGGATAGGTACTGACTTTAATGGACTTTACATGTTTTATGATGGTGCTTTTTCCAACTTTAATAACCTGACCTCCCTGAAAAATATTTTTATATCAGATGTAAAACATATCAATAATGGAATATTTGTCGGCACATCAGAGGGTCTTAAAAAAATTAATAATTCTGCAACCGGATCTGATTTTACCGAAGAGATTTTGAATATCCCCGGATTCAAATCCACAACACAAATTAATTGTATTTATTCCGACGATCATAATTTTTTAATTGCAGCTGACGAGAACAATAATTTTATTCAGTTCGATGGTAAATACCAACATTTTCGTTTAAAAGAAATTCCCGACCAAAGTCAGATAACTTCGATCACAATAGACAGAAATAAAAATATATGGATAGGAACAAATAATAACGGAGTATTTGTAAAATCAAATACCGGCGTGATACATTATTCAGCCGATGATTCTATTTCCACTAATCTGATCACGGAATTAGTAATGGATTCAAAAGGAAATATCTGGATAGGCACCGAAGATCAGGGTGTGATCAAATACGACTGAAACACCTTTGAAAATTATACCTATTTTGAAAATGGATTGATCAATAATAATATCTCGTGTATAACAGAAGATAAAAACGGATTGCTTTGGTTTGGGAGTCCTGATGCGGGAATTTGTAGCTTTAACGGAGAAGATTTTTCGTTCTTTACGGATAATGATGTACTTACCTCCAATAATGTTTTTTCCATCACCTTTGATAAAACAGGAAATTTATGGGTTGGATTAAATGATGGTGTTGATCAATTGATCTTCAATGCTGATTCAACTATTACCACAAAACATTTTGATGCTTACGATGGATTTACAGGAATAAAAAATAATAAAAAAGCTATTTATTGTGATGCAGAAAATCGAATCTGGTTTGGCACAGTAAGCGGGTTATTTCGTTATAATCCGCAGGAGGATATTATCAGTAAGACACAACCCTTGGTGGAATTGCGCAATATCCGTTTATTTTATGAAACTGCAGATTGGGGCCCTTATTCCGACACAACATCCGGTTGGTATAATCTGCCGGTCAATTTACGATTACCTCACGATCAAAACAATCTTACCTTCGATTTCAGCGCTATATTTTTTTCAGTACATGAAAAAATTACCTATTCAGTAATGTTGGAAGGAGCGGAAGATACCTGGACAAATATCGGGAATACTGCATTTATGAATTATTCCAATTTAAAACCGGGCGCTTATACCTTTTTAGTGAAGGCACAAAATGCAGATGGTGTTTGGAGCGAACCTGTGTCCTATTCATTTCTTATAAAAAAACCTTTTTGGGCAACATTATTATTTCAGATAACATGCGGAATATTAGGATTATCATTACTGGTTCTTATTAATTATTTACGAAATCGACAATTGCGGAAAAGAGCCCACCAATTGGAGGAAACAGTTACGCTTCGCACAACAGAATTAGAACAACAAAGAATAAAAGCAGTAGCCTCAGCCGAACGAGCCGAACGTTCAGAAAAGGCAAAAGAAGAATTTCTTGCAAATATGAGCCATGAAATTCGAACCCCAATGAATGCAATTTTAGGGATGACCCGTTTATTGCTCGATAAAGATCCTTTGCAGGTTCAATTGAAATATTTAAATGCCATAAAACAATCTTCTGATAATTTATTATATATCATTAATGATATTCTGGATCTTTCTAAAATACAGGCGGGAAAAATGGAACTGGAACAAATACCATTTAACATCCGAAGCCAGTTATTTAATTTTAAGGAGATCATGAAATTTAAGTCGGATGAAAAAAATATTGGATTTGATATCACGATTGATGATAATGTACCGGAATTTATCATCGGCGACCCTGTAAGGTTAAATCAAATACTAATAAACCTGACAGGTAATGCAATTAAATTTACGGATGAAGGGCATGTATATTTAAAATGCAATTTAATTTCCTCACAAAATAACATTGCAACTATCTCCTTTGCCATTGAAGATACCGGTGTGGGAATCCCTGCCGATAAACTGGATAGTATTTTTGAAAATTTTTCACAGGCCGATAAAGCAACAACCCGTAAATTCGGCGGTACAGGATTGGGATTGAGTATCAGTAAAAATCTCACTGCACTTTATAAGGGAGAAATTCACGTTGCAAGTGAACCGGGCAAAGGCTCCGTTTTTACTGTTACCATTCCATTTGAAATTGCAGATGCATCACAAGTGGAAAAAGAAGAAGTTTTAACAACTGTTTCTGCCGACAGCAAAAATAATTTCAGAATTTTGTTGGTTGAAGATAATATGTTCAATCAAATGGTAGCTATTGATAGCATTGAAAGCATGTTTAAGGAAGCGATGGTGGAAGTTGCTGAAAATGGACAGATCGCTTTAGACAAACTGAATGCCGAGCACTACGACATTATATTAATGGATGTACAAATGCCGGTGATGGATGGATATGAAGCAGCTAAAACAATCCGCAAGCTTGCTGATGTCCCAAAAAGCAAAACACCTATTGTTGCCATGACTGCAAGTGTAATAAAAAGTGAAGTAGATAAATGTTATGAAAGTGGAATGGATGATTTTATTTCAAAACCATTCGAACCGGAGGACCTCCGACAAAAGATATTAAAATATGCATCAACTAAAAATACCCTTAATTAATTCAACACTTATAGTAGAACCTCCATCATGGCAAACATGGTGGATATATAGTATTTCCGTTATTGGAATTGCTTTAATTATTTATTATATTATTCGCAAACGTATTCGCGATGCTGCTGTTGATCAGCGATTATTAAGAGAAAGAGTAAGAGAGAAAACAAAAGAATTGGAAGCACAAAAGGAACGTGCCGAATATTCGGAAAGAGTAAAGGAACAATTTCTCGCAAACATGAGTCACGAGATCAGAACACCCATGAATGCAATATTAGGTGTAACCCGATTATTGTTGGAAAAGGAACCCCGAACCGACCAATTAAAATACCTGAACGCCATTAAACATGCATCAGATAATCTATTGGTCATCATCAATGATATTCTTGATCTTTCAAAAATAGAAGCAGGAAAAATTAATTTTGAACGCATTTCTTTCGATCTCCGCAATGAGATTTTATCCGTAATAGATACAATTAAAGTAAATGCCGATGAAAAACATTTAATGCTTAATTATGAAATTGATGATGATATTCCAACTAATATTTCAGGTGACCCCTATAGATTAAGTCAGGTTTTATTGAATCTTGTTGGAAATGCAATAAAATTTACCGAAAAGGGAAGTGTAACCATCAAGGTTTCTAAAGTGCAGGAAAAATCTGACAATATTGAATTAAAATTCAGTGTGGAGGATACCGGAATTGGTATTGCAAAAGATAAACTCGACTATATTTTCGATATGTTTACTCAGGAGACCAGCAGCACTACGCGCAAATTCGGTGGTTCGGGACTTGGATTGGCAATATGCAAAAAACTGATAGAATTACAGGGCGGAACAATTCATGTGGAAAGTGAAACGGGCAAGGGTTCCGTTTTTAGTTTTATCATAAATTATCAAATTGATAAAAATAAAATTGTTTCAGAAATAACTGCAAAAGAGGAACCTGCCGTAAAAAATAATTTAAAAGGTTTACGCATTTTATTGGCGGAGGATAATGAATTTAATCAGATGGTAGCAGTCGACACTTTGGAAAGTGCTATTGAAAATGTTAAAATTGATATTGCCAAAAATGGTAAGGAGGCAGTGGAGATGTTAAATTCAAATAATTATGATATTGTTTTAATGGATATTCAAATGCCCGAAATGGATGGGCATGAGGCAACAAAAATGATTAGGAGCAGTCATGACAATAAGATAAATGCTATTCCTATTATTGCAATGACCGCAAGTGTTATTAAAGCGGAAGTTGATAAATGTTTTGAAAGCGGAATGAATGAATTTGTAGGAAAACCGTTTTCTGTTGATGAATTATTAGAAAAAATCTCAAAAATGATCAATCAAAAATAAAAATTAGCACATGGAGAATTATAAACGAATAAATTTGGCTTTTTTAGAAAATTTTACAAAAAATGATAACGGTAAAATGATCCGATATATCAATATGTTTTTGCAACTGGCACCTGCGAGTATTCAAACAATGAAAGACCAGCATGCAAAACAGGATTGGAATAATCTTAAAACCACAGCCCATTCCCTTAAACCACAACTCGCCTATATGGGCATAGACTCCCTTAAAGAAAACATTGTTCGTATTGAGGAATATGCCGGAGAATCGAAAAACCCGCAACACATCGAAATGCTTATTGCCGTTGTGGAAGAGGGCTGTAAGGAAGCATTTATCGAGTTACAGGACGTTATTCAAAAAATATCTTAATATTGCATACCAAAAATCTATAACACATTATGAAAAAAGAAGTTGTTTTTATTGTTGATGATGAACCAATGCATGCCCAAATGATGGAAGATCATCTCAGAGCAAAGTACCCGACATTTGAAATTTACAAATATAGTACAGGGGAAGAATGCAACGATAATATGGATAAAAATCCATCTATTGTTATTTTGGATTACCATCTTGATGCAGTAAATAAAAGTGCAAGAAACGGAATTCAAACCCTTGAACATATCAAAAGAAAATATGACGGAGTTGATGTTATTATGATCTCTGGTCAGGACAAAATTGACGTTGCAGTGGAGTGTATGCGCTCCGGTGCTTATGATTATATTGTTAAAAACGAAACCAGTTTCATGCGCACCGAAAATGCATTGGAACGTTTATTTCAACATCGCCATGTGGTGGCAAGTCTTGCAAAATATAAAGCACTCAATAAAATTCTCATCTGGGGATTGGCAATTATTGTTGCAACAGCAGCAGTATTATATCTCACAGGAGTGATTGATTAATGCTTACTTAATCTAATTTAAAAAGGTCGGAAGAAATTCTGGCCTTTTATCGTCCCCGCAGTGTCTTCACCCGGTTAAAATTTAGGCATGAAATAGTAACTGAGTTTGATTGTGAATTAAATTTAGAAATTAAAATAAATGGTGAGACACTGCGGTTCGTTTGCTTGGATTATACTTTACTCAGAGCCTCGCTAAGAGTGAGACCCTCAGGACGTTCGATTATACCTCCGTACTAAACCATTTCAACACCTGCAACACCTTCAACCCTTTTTCACCCTATCTCCTCAAAAAATCCTTCCTCACGATTTTTGCGGACGTTGTTCCAGACAAAATACCGTCCATTCATGGTGATGTAAACACCATCCGGAAGTGTTTGCACAAAAGCGAGTGCACAACCCATATTAAATAATCCATCTGAGCTGCCAAATTTGTAAGGTATCATTGCGCCGGTAAGAATAATTGTTTTTGGAATTTCGGCTTCGGCAATAAGTTGTGCTGTTTCTACAATGGTATCAGTTCCATGTGTGATGATGATCTTATTATTATCGCAATTCTTACACTCCCGTGCAACACGATCACGATCATCATGCGACATGTGCAAACTGTCGATCATCATGAGTGTTTGAATGTCGATTTCCAATGTACATCTTCCCAATCGAAGAATCTCCGGTAAATGTGTTTCATTAAAATAGAGCTGACCTTTAATTTCATCGTATTCTTTATCAAAGGTGCCACCGGTAACAAATATTTTTATAGGCATAACAATTTATAACTTTTATTATTCTTCCTCTTTAAAAAAGTTCACTACTGCTCGTATAAGAGATATCAATATCAGCGATGAAAAAAAACAAAATATCAATGCTTCGAATGCCGGAAATCCATCCTTATATTCCAATAAACTTTTTCCTGAATAAAGATATATCAGTAAAATTACCAATACCAGATTAAGCACATAAAACAAAATTGTTTTGCGTAAATATAATCCGATTTTTGTAACTATAAGGCAACTGAAAGCATTGAGCAGCATGTATAACAACAGTTCTATCCCAAAAACCGTCCATAAACCCTTAAGTTCGCCCGTGGCCAAAAAGGTGATCCCCATAAATATGGCTGCAAAACCAAATAAGATGGCAGCTAAATACATCGGGTAGTTTTTTGAATCTACGAAGTTTTTGGTTTTTAGTCTGTTTGTTGTCATTGGTCAAGGGTCAAGAGTCACTGGTCAAGAGTCACTGGTCAAGGGTCATTGGTCAAGAGTCAATAGTCAATAGTCATTAGTCATTAGTCATTAGTCATTAGTCATTAGTCATTAGTCATTAGTCAGGAAATCAAATTTTAATTTATTCGTTAACTCCAAATTGTTAATTGTCAGGGAATCAAATTTTAATTTATTCGTAAAATCCAAATTGTCAATTGTCAATTGTCAATTTTTACCCCCATTCTCAATTCTCCATTCTCAATTCTTAATTCCCTTCCGAAGCTTAATCATCCTCCCGACGATCATTGTCAATTATCAATTGTCAATTATCAATTGTCAATTATCAATTATCAAAAGTATTGCAACTATCGCCAAAAAAATACCAATGATATTTGTTTTGGTCAATTTTTCTTTAAATACAAATGCTGCAATTAAACAGGAGGCTGCCACAACGGCAATATTATTTATCGGGAAAACAACCGAACTCTCCCACCCTTCTATATTTAATGCTGCCAATAAAAAAGCCATGGAACCGTAATTGGGTATCCCCAACGCAATTCCGTAACCTAAACTTTTAATACTTAATTTTTCTTTGAGATAAAAGTAGCGATAAGATAATATTATCCATCCGATAGCTGCTGCCGTGCCGAATACAAAGATCAAAAATAAGTCAAATTCGGTATCTTTTAAAAAATATTCCTGATTCCATTTTGAAAAAGTATCAATAACGCCACCGCCTAATAATACCAGTGCGGGATAAAAATAATATTGAAAATTGTGTTTGTGGTGTTCACTTTCCGGTTTGTAAGCAGCAAAAATTACAGAAAGTATGGCGACAATAATACCTGCAATTTTCAGGATCGTAAATGCATCCTGATACAAAAAGTAGGCGGCGATCACCGGAATAATAAGCGACAATTTATTTGCAATGGAAGCAACCGCTACACCGGAATATTTAACGGTAAGCGCGGTTAAATAAAATACACTGATAAACAAACCACCTATCATTAATGCATGTGTAAACCATTGATTGTAAACAATCTTATTTAACGAAGGAAAATTCCACTGAACAATTAACCCTACTATTACGCAAACAGTATAATTTACAACAATTGCCTGAATAATATTCACATTATTTTTTGCGAACAGTTTGAACATAATAAATATGCAGGTACTGGTAAATATGCTGAGGAGAAGATATATCATATGTTTATGCGTGTAATTAAAGTATTGTTATAAATTTTTTCACTCCTGATCTCTTTACCTGAAATAATTGGAGTAGCAATTCCATTCATCAATTTATCATCCGAAATAAATAACTTCATCTCATCCCACAATTGGTGTTTAACAAGGTTGTTAATGGTATCTGCACCACCTTCCACCAAAATACTGTTAATTTTTTTATTAAACAAAATTGCCATTATCTGCTCAAAAATACTTTCACCCTTCTCTATTTTAATATATTCAATATTCCCATTGGATTCACTTTTCTCAAAGTTAAAAATAAGACTTTCCGATTCTGAATTAAATAAAGATAAATTTTCTGAAAAATTATTTTTGGTATCCAGGGAAACTCTCAAAGGATTTTTCCCGGCTCCAGAACGATTTGTGAGTTTAGGATCATCAGAAATAACAGTTCTTCCTCCCACAAAAATTGCCATATGTTCCGCCCGCATTTTTTGCACCAGTTGATCGGAATATGAATTAGTAAAGTGAACCGGCGTATAATTTTCACCGGCAATAAATCCATCAGCACTTTGCGCCCATTTAATGGTAATATAAGGTCTTTGTTTTTGATGAAAGGTGAAAAAGAATTTATTGAGATCAACACATTCATTTTCCAATACTCCAACAATTACTTCAGTACCTGCTTCTCTTAATTTTTTAATACCTTTTCCGTTCACTAAATTATTTGGATCCTCCGTACCGATCACAACGCTTTTAATATTGTTATTTATGATCAATTGCGTGCAAGGTGGAGTCTTCCCAAAGTGATCACAGGGTTCCAGATTAACATACAAAATAGCACCGCTGATTAAATGTTTATCGCCAACCTTTACCGAATTAATCGCATTCACTTCTGCATGCGCCTCTCCTATTTTTTTATGATACCCCTCCCCGATAATTCTCCCCTCATAAACCAGCACAGCTCCCACCATCGGATTCGGCGCCACATAACCAGCCCCGCGTGACGCGAGTTCCAGACAACGCTGCATGTATAATTCGTGATTATTCAAGAATGCAAAGTTATACAAAGGGTTGAAGGAGTTGAAGGGGTTGGAGGGGTTGTATTCGGAGGAAAAACACCCGGGCTTCGTGCCGATTGATGTATATTATTTTTTGATTGTTATTTATTATTCATTGTTTAAGGGGTTATAATAGTTTAATACGGAAGGAAGATCGTCAATGCTTCGAACTGCCAACTGCCACTGCCCACTGCCCACTTCTACTCTTCCTTCATTGAGCATCGGGCCCCATCTCTTATCTTCCCCAAAGGGAAAGACGTTTCGGAGGCGCCCTTTCAAAGTTTCTGCAAAATAAATAAACTCGCAATTCTTGCACTCCATTTCCTCCGATTGAAACTTACTGTAAATTCAAAAGCCTTTTACTCCCTTTCAAATTAACTTTGCTGTCCCAAATTAAACTGCGACTGCGACTGCGACTGCGACTGCGACTGCGACTGCGACTGCGACTGCGACTGCGACTGCGACTGCGACT
>JBGAWP010000098.1:0-12391 GCA_044227505.1 Chitinophagales bacterium
TGATTTTTGGTGACTTTTTATTGTCAACCTATTTCAGGACAAGACACGTCAGTCCTACTTCCTATGTCCTACTTCCTATTTCCTACTTCCCCCTCAGGAATTTCTTCACCGTTTTATTAAATCGTCTATTTTCCTCAATAAATGGGAAATGGCCTGAATTTTCGAAGGTGATCATAGTTGCATTTGGGAGTGCATCTTTAATTTTCTGATCAGCTTCCGGAACCACAATATCGCAACTGCCATGAATTATTAATACGGGTACATCTTTTACAGCGGATAATTTTGGATAATAATTATAGCCCTTCATATCAGCCATAAGACCGGAGAGTGACAATGATGCCACCAAATAATTTTCAGGTAATTTGGGATCGAATTTTTCCATTTTAGTTGTATCACAAAAAACTTGTTTGAATGATAACATCATCAATGCATTAACTGTTGCCATATCTCCTTTTTGAAATCCGGGAGAAGCAATTAATTGTGCGCGTTTTAAACTATCGGCACTTGTAGTTTTTTCAATTCCTACCTGATTGGATTGCATAGCCAGTTTGCTGCTCAATGGAATAGGGCTGCAATAAATAATAGCATTTAATTTATCGGGATGATCAATTGCGTATTGAGTAGCAGGTAAAGCACCCCAGGAATGACAAAGGATATTTAATTTTTCAATTCCAAAAACAATTCTGATAGCTTCAATATCTTCAGAAAATGTTTTCAGTGTCATATACGCTTTAACATTTAATGCAGATTGCCCTGCAGAACGCTGATCATAAAATATTAATTGGTATTTTTTTGCAAGTGATTCCAAATGCGGCAAAAAATAGTTGTGATTGAGTCCAGGTCCACCATGAATAATTAAAAGGGGTTCGCCCTCTCCTATTACTTTAAAATAGAGCTGGGTGCCGTTAATATCTTTCAGCCCCTCAAAAATCACCTTCTGCGAAAATATCAGCCTTGGCGCTATGACAAGTAATATTAATAAAAGGGAATAACGTATTTGCATAAAAAAACCTCCCTGTTTTGGTACAGGGAGGTAAAATTAATGTATACTGATACCTAAACCAATTCGCTTTGTTGCACCAGATCGGGTTTTTCCTTCAAAATGGCAGTCATACCACCTTTCACATTGATAACATTTTTAACACCTTCACGTCTTAAAATGGAACAAGCCATCATGCTTCTGTATCCACCACCACAATAAATAATATATTTATTCTTCGCATTTATTACATCTAACTGGTTTTGCAACTCATTTAAAGGTATGTGATGCGCTTCGAAAACCTTATTTATTTCTACCTCCGAAGGCTTCCGCACATCCAATAAAGCATATTTACCGGTATCCATCAGATCGGCCATTTCTTCCACGCTGATATTTTTAATTTGTTCTGTTTTATTTTTTTCTTCCTTCCATAGATCAATTCCACCTTTCAGATATCCTAACACATTTTCATACCCAATGCGTGCAAGCCGGGTGATAGTTTCTTCCTCTTTACCCATTTCAGTAACCAGGACAAGCGGTTTATTAAATTCCAACAATGTACCGGCCCAAATTGCGAATTCACCGTTAAGTCCGATATTAATGGAAGAAGGAATATAACCCTTTGCAAATTCTTCCGCACTTCTTGTATCAAGGATCAAAACACCTTTAGCAGCTTCTATTTTAAATTCTTCGCAGGAAAGAGGCTTAAGCGAATTCTCTAATATTTTTTCAAATGATTCGTATCCTACCACATTTATTTTTGCATCTTTGAAAAAATATGCCGGTGCAGTGGGTTGATCTTCACAAACTTTTTTAATAAATGTTTCTTTATCTTCAATTTTTAATGCGTAGTTGGTAGCTTTTTGAATTGCTATGGTAGAAGAAGTTTCTGTCGAAAGATTTCTTCCGCATGCACTTCCTGCGCCATGACCAGGATAAACCAGAGTTGTATCTGGCAATACTTTAATTTTTTTATTCAGCGATTCGAATAACATTCCGGCAAGCACCTCTGCATCCAAATTTCCGCTTAGCAGATCCGGCCTTCCTACGTCGCCAATAAATAAAGTATCACCTGTAAATACACTGTGCACCTGATTTGTTTCATCAAATAATAAATAACAACTTGATTCTACGGTGTGTCCCGGAGTATGCAATATCATTACTTTAACTTTTCCAAGATCTATCACATCATAATCTTTTAAAATTGCTGCGGGATAGTCAGGTTGAGCACCAGGGCCATAAACAATTACTGCTCCGGTTTTACGTGCAAGCTCGAGATGCCCGGAAACAAAATCAGCATGAAAATGCGTTTCCAATACAAATCGGATCTTTGCATTTCTGGAAGCTGCAAGTTCAACATATGGTTCCGGATCACGGAGCGGATCAATGATCAACGCTTCACCCTCACTCTCGATATAATACGCTGCCTGTGCAAGACAGTTAGTATAAATTTGTTGGATATACATAAATTTATTTTAAACTATTAATTAATCTATTTTACAAACATTTAAATCAAACATCGGAAACAACCCCAGGTTTCCGGTATGTTGAAAAATTGATCCCTCAAAACAATTATTTACAATATTGAAAGGCATACTTATTGGTTTTAGTTCGATAGTGTCCTCTTCAAAAATTGTATTCTTCAGATTTCCTGTAATTATATAGTCTGTTTTGATCCCAATTTTCCTTCCCACTTCACCTCGATTTTTACTCACAATACCATCAGTCAATATTGCATTTCCAATATTACCTGTAACCCCATTATCCTTCTGTATCAGTAAATTAATATCCATTGAATCTTTTGAGGAAATAAAAACAAATTTTCCATCCACCTTCATTCTCACTGTAACAATCTCCTTACCACTCCATTTTCCGGTCATTGTTTCCGGAACTAGCCATTTACTGCAAGAGGCATTTAATAATAGTATACATCCGGTTAAAATGTAAATAAAGATCAGTTTTGGTATTTTAAATTCAATTTTCATATAAAAAATTATTTATAAAATACAGAACAGAAAATCTTTCTACTTATAATGTTCCTCTCTTTCTTTGTTCTTCCTCAATGCTTTCAAAAAGAGCTTGAAAATTGCCTTTTCCGAAAGATTTAGCACCACAACGTTCAATTATTTCAAAAAACATGGTAGGACGATCTTCTACAGGTTTAGTAAATATTTGCAATAAATATCCTTCCTCATCTCTGTCCACCATAATTCCTAAACTCTTCAATACTTCAAGATCCTCTTTTATTTCTCCTACTCTTTCTTTTACAGTATCATAATAAGTTCCGGGCACGAATAAAAATTCCACCCCTCGTTTGCGCAATTCGCTAACGGTAAAAATGATATCATCGGTTGCAACAGCAATATGCTGACAACCTTCTCCTTCATAAAAATCCAGGTATTCTTCCACCTGCGATTTCTTTTTACCTTGTGCCGGTTCGTTGATAGGGAATTTAATACGCATATTTCCATTTACCATAACCTTACTCATAAGCGCAGTATATTCAGTAGAAATATCTTTGTCGTCGAAGGTGATCAAATTGGTAAATCCCAATACCTTTTCATAAAATGCGGCCCAAAAATTCATTCTTCCCAAACCCACATTTCCAACACAGTGATCCACATATTCAAGTCCGGTCGGGGTTGGATTATATTCACTTTCCCATTTCACAAAACCCGGTAAAAAAACACCATTATAATTTTTTCTGTCAACAAATAAATGCACAACTTCACCATAGGTTTTGATTCCTGAAATATGTACAGTTCCATTTTCATCATTTTTAGAAAACGGGAATATAAAAGGCTCTGCACCACGTTGAATGGTTTGGTCAAAAGAATATTTTGCATCATCCACCATAAATGCAATTACTTTAACGCCATCACCATGTTTTTTAACATGCTCGGCAATTAATGAATTAGAATTGTATGGAGTTGTGAGTACAAGGGTAATCTTTCCCTGACGCAAAACATAACTTGCACATTCTTTATTTCCGGTTTCTAATCCGGAATATGCAAGCGATTGAAATCCAAATGCCGTTTTATAAAAATGTGCAGATTGTTTTGCATTGCCAACATATAGTTCAATAAAATCTGTACCCATTAGTGGCAAAAAATCTTCGGATATTGCTTCGATCTGTTTTTTTTCTATTTCTTTTTTCTCAATTAATAAATGTTCCATATTTAAAAATTTAAGTTTAAATTATAAATCATCACCATTGTCAATTTTCAATTGTCAATTGTTTATCCGCCCACGACAAATAATAGTCGTCCACTTCCAATTCAACTGCCGCCTGCGTTATCATCACCGGTTTAAAAGGATCTATCATTACGGCCAATTCCTGTGTTTCTTTTTTCCCAATACTTCTTTCAATAGCACCAGGGTGCGGACCATGAGGGATTCCGGCAGGATGCAAAGTGAATTGACCCGGTTTAATATCATTTCTGCTCATGAAATTTCCTTCTACATAATATAATATCTCATCAGAGTCGATATTACTGTGATGATACGGTGCAGGAATTGCCTGCGGATGATAATCATACATGCGCGGAACAAAAGAACACACCACAAAATTATTTCCTTCAAAATTTTGGTGAATTGGAGGAGGCATATGAATGCGACCTGTTAGTGGTTCGAAATTATGAATATTAAATGCGTAAGGATAATGAAATCCATCCCAACCAATTACATCAAAAGGATGATTTGCATACGTGTATGGAAATATTTGTCCTTTCTTTTTGATCATGATCTCAAATTCTCCTTCCTCATCAAATGTTTTCAGATGTTGAGGACGTTTAATATCACGTTCACAAAATGGAGAGTGTTCCAATAATTGTCCGAATTCATTTCTATACCTTTTTGGAGTAACAACCGGACTAAATGATTCGATAAATAATAATCTGTTGTCAACGGTTTCAAATTCCAATTTATACACTGTTCCCCGTGGAATGATCAAATAATCATGTGCTTCAAATTCAACATCTCCATACATTGTAGTTAACACACCTTCTCCCCTGTGTATAAAAATCAATTCATCGGCATCTGCATTTTTAAAAAAATAATCTGATGTTTGTGCAGGAGATGCCAGACCAATATGCAGATCATTATTTACAAATAATACTTTCCGGCTTTGGATATAATCCTCTTCCGAGGGAATTTCAAATCCGTTAAAACTTAACATTTGCATGTTATTTTCAATGGCAATTTTAGGTTGCACATTAAATGGTTTTTCAGTTTTAATTACTCTGGTTGGCGGGTGGATGTGGTATACAAGTGAGGAAAGGCTACTAAATCCCTGAGTTCCCACGAGTTCTTCATTGTAGAGTTTACCTTTGGGATCCCGGAATACAATATGGCGTTTGGATGGGATCTTTCCCATTTGTTGGTATAATGGCATAGGTGTCGGTTTATATGCAAATTTCAAATTTTGTGTGAGGGGGAAAGGTGACGAATGTCAATGTTTGAAGTGATATTTACCTCGAAATTGACTTGGCAATTTCGAGGCAATCATTCATATGATGCTTTTACAAATAATGAATGTTTCATCTGTGAAGATTTCGTATTGAATGAAACTTATTCTTCTCATGAAACTTTGCTACCTTTTTGATAAAAAGGTAGCGCCAATCCGCCGCGGCGGACAAGGGCTGCATCAGCTGGCTTAAATATCCCTAGTGCTTGCCACCCGGAGCGAAAAAGGCGCCACAACTAATTTAAAGGATTTTGCTTCGAATAATATATCAATTAACCGTTGTAAGATTTTATTACTCCAAATGGTGGCGCTGATTTTCGCTCATTCCTCTCATCATTTAAAACTTTGATTAATTGTGGCTGCACACAAGGGATATTAAAGCCACCTGATGAGGCCCGTCGACAACCCGGAGCTTAAATTAAGCTATTGAAACTTATCTATTTAAATTTCGAATAATTTTGAAGGAAAATCAAATTAATAATTAGAAATAATAATAAAATTCCAACGAAAATTACTTCGTGTGAACTTTGTGTTCTTCGTGCCTTCGTGGCAAAAAAAATATCCAATAGAAAATAAATAATCATTCCACCGAAAATTTCGCTCCGGATTTGTGGCAGGTGAAAAACACCTTGCCACGGCGTTGGGGAGAAATGAAATTATCATTCCACCGAAAATTTCTTCCCGCTTTCTTCCCGAGCTTATAAACTTCCCGGCAAAAAATAGAATTACATTTAAATCATGATTCTGCTCCGGAACCTGTGGCAGGTGAGAAACACCTTGCCACGGCGTTGGAGGGAAATCAATTTATTATTCTTACTAAATTTTCTTCCCGTTTCCTTACCGCAATTCCCGACTTACCGGCATCTGGATTTATTTAATCGATTAGGGAATCAAATAATAACCAAATGATCTAAAGCACTCAATTTACAATAAATTTTTCGCTGAATTTTTTTCCATTGACTATAATTTGCAATAAATATATTCCCGGAACAAGCTTAGGTTCGGAAATCGTGACCATCCCGTTTACATTTAGCACTTGATCTTCGAATACGACACTTCCGATATTATTCATGATATGAATGGAACAATAAACATTTGTTAACTCCTTACAGGAAATGTAAAAGGAACCGGAATTTGGATTTGGATAAATTTTGAATTCCGTTTCATCGTTTATTTCCACGTTACTTTCCCGAGGCAAACAAGATGCCCACTTTGGTGCATCCTTATACCAAAAACTCGCTATGGTATCGTTCAGAAAAAAATCATAAATGATATCACCTAAAATTTCTTTACCTCCATCATTTAAATGAATACCGGCACCGTCAACTCTATAATCCTCGCAATTCCAGGAAAGTCCATCATAACTATTTGCCCGTAATCCATCTGCCCAAATATGAGGACCCCAACTTAAAAATGGTGCTAACTTTCCCGCGCCCTTAAATTTGAGTGATGGATCACCAAAAATTTGATCCTGAATTGCCCATTTGCCTGCAAAACCCGTGTGATAAGAACAAGGTTCCTGATTCACTTCAAAAAATTCATCTGTAGGATCTGCATAACCACCATAATAAGGTGGACTTAAATATAAAATTTTCAAATTAGGATAATTAGCATATAAAGCCTGAAATGTCCTGATGTATTTTGCTTTTACAGAATCAGCCTGCAATGGCATATCGTAAATACTATCCTCTCTGCTTGCATTCATCAACCAGCCTACCTGAATTTGTTCCGGGGTTACACCTTCCGGAATTAATTTTTCATTTTCTATACCTTCCCAATATTCCGTGTTCTCCATTGTCATATTTTCCAATCCGCCACCGTAATGACAAAGAATAGTTTCAAAACAATTATTTAATCCTTCTGTAGTTTCAAGAAGAGTTTGGTATTTTTTAAAGGGCTGGGCAGAAGTGGAAGAACCAAAACAAGCCAAATATACCTTACCATTAACAAAATCCACATTTCCCAAAGAATCCAATGGTTTAATTGCCTTGGAAACTTTAATACCTTTATTTAAATGAGAAAGTGGCATTTGATTGCTTCCGCCAGGATATAAACCACCCTGAAATTCACCGAGATAAAATCCGGTTTGCAGGTCAACCAACGAGATCAATCCGGTGGTATCATTATCACAATTCAATTGACCCTTTACCGGTTTATTGATTGCTAAGGATGATATAAACAATATTATAAAGAATATCAATTTTGTAGTCATAGGTTCAAATATTCTAAACAAAAATAACGAAACTTTTAATTTCGGAAAGTGTATTTTCAGTTTATCCATCCCGATAAATATTTCATAAACACTTGATTTTATTACAATTATGGAGTAATTTCTGGCATAAGGCAGGCCACCAAATTACTTTTTTTAATGACAATCATCAATCAAGGTAGAAATAAAAATCAGCAGATAAAAGTTATAAGCTCCCTATTTTGGCATAATCATAAAAGTATCTCTAAAATAGGCTATATCAAAAATGAACTCTCTTGAAAATACTTGTTACAAATCACATCAAATATTTACTAAACCGAAAATAAAATATCTACTACCGGCATTCGTTGCCGGAATAATTTTTCTAGGAATTATTTATAATAGAAATTCCACGGATAATATTTTACCAGATAGCACTAATTATTTTGTTCCAACCGACAGCCTTGACTCATCATCGTTGCGTGATTCTATATCAAACTGGATAAAAATTGAGGAAGATGTAAAGGTTAAACAATTTTTTCCTTTTCTGGATAATTTGGTGGCTAACTGCGACACTTTTAAAAACTGGGAAATTAACGAATATATTATAGTGCACGCCAATTCCTGGATCATTGACTCACTGCGCTCATTTGATTATTATATATTGAAAGAAAAAGGAATATTTAATTATGATCAGAAGGAATTAGTGATATTACACAAGGGCGATAGTCTTGCCATACCGGACAGCACATACGCCTCGGCGATTCAAAAAAAACTTTCCACCAGTGTAATTGATGTGAATATTCCGGAATTTACTTTGAAGTTATATCAGATGGATGATACTCTGCTAATTTGTCCGGTTAGGGTTGGAAGAAATGCAAAAAAATATATTTATGTAATTGACCGCACAATAGATCTAAAAACTCCGGTTGGTGAAGGAAAAATAATCCGGATTGACAGAATGCACAAAGTAATAAACCTTGACACAGGAGTAGAATATATAGGAACAAACCGAGATGATGGAAAATTTACGAAAATGCCCATTATTCCATGGATAGAACCCGAAATAAATGGCATTCAATACGGTGCGATGATACATCCAACAACCAATCCAAATACTTTGGGAAAAGCATATTCGCATGGATGTGTAGGAACAACAGAGAGTGATGCGTGGATGATCTATTACAATGCCCCAATTGGCACCAAAGTTATATTTCGATATGATCTTTCTGTTATAAATGTAAAAGGAGATACTGTTATACTGGAGGATATTTATGGGTTGAGAAAAAAGTGAAAATTAATCATATGATATTGCACAATGTAAAATAGTTTACATTTGTAAAAAAACTCTATGAAACAAAACACGATCAGACAACTCAGCGACTTACTCCACAAATTAAAAAATAATGAAGGATATTTCACAATTCAATCCCAAAATACTGATGCCGGAAAAAATAAAGATTCCGGTTTTTTTTGTCAATTACTAAATTCCGGCAATCAAACACCAATTCGTTTTGAAGCGGTGTCACATCATTTTAACGATTTAATTAACACAGACCTAGAAAGCAATTTTAAATCCCTGAGTTTTCAACTTGAAAATGGAGAGAACTATACTAAATTTATTAAACTGGATTCGGAAAGTGCAATTGATGAAACGGTAAATGAGATCATGAGGATATTTGAGGTGGTTTATGGGGTTGGAGTGGATGGGGAGTATGAGTTTGAGGAGGAGATGGAGGGGTTATGATATTAATAAAAAAGAGTTCCAACTTTAAAATCGCTGAAACCCTTGTTACACTAGTGGGAACACTTGGATTCGAACCAAGGACCCTCTGCTTGTAAGGCAGATGCTCTAAACCAACTGAGCTATGCTCCCTAAAACCCCTTTTTAACCCCAAAACACCCCAAATCCTTCACTTACCCCCTAAAAAGAGAGTGCAAAGATATTCACCTGTGTCCAATTTTCAAATTTTGTCCACAGTTTTCTCATATTTTATGTGGTGGGAGCGTTAAGGAGGGGTATTAACTTTGAATGTGCAGGAAAATATAACAGAAACCAACCTCCCAAACCCCACACCCCTGCCCAAAAAACGAAGGAATGTCACAAAGGTCATTCTTGTTACTTTGGGCTGTATAGTCGGATTTGTGCTGCTGATGGCTGTGCTGATCCCGCTTTTATTTGAAAAAAGGATCAAAGAGATCTTTATTAAGGAGCTCAATAAGAGTCTGGCTACCGAAATAACCATTAAACAGGAGAATATTAACCTCAGTCTGCTCAAAAACTTTCCGGAGGCATCGGTGGTGTTTAATAATATCGGCATTCGGGAGAGTGTTCCAAATTCGAAAAAAAACTTTTTGGAGGCGCGGGAGATCAGTTTGCTGTTTAATGTGATGAATATTCTGCGCGGAAATTATAATATCAAAAATATTATTGTCACCGATGGCTATTGTCATCTCATCACCGACAAAAAAGGAGATATCAATTACAAATTCTGGAAGGATAGTGAAGACACCAGTTCCGAAGATTTTTCCGTGAACCTGGAAAAGGTGATATTTACCGATATCGATTTTCAATATTTGGATTTCAAGAATAATCAGGATATATCCATGTTGTTGCACAATTGTGAAATGACCGGTAATTTTTCGTCCGATAATTATATTCTGGTGGTGAACGGCGATCTGCTTTCAAAAAGAATAAAAGTGGGCAGTTCCAATTATTTAGTGAATAAGGAAACATTATTAGACACCAAAATGACCGTTGATGTAAAAAATGATACCTATACTTTCAAGGAAGGAAAAGTGGTAATTGATAATAATACATTTGCGTTGAATGGTTCTATAAATTTATCCGGGGAAGATTATTACGACCTTGCCGTATTAGGCGAAAAAATAAATCTGGAAGGATTACTTTTATTATTACCAGGTTCTGTTTCCTCTAATTTAAGTGTTTTAAAAAGCAAGGGCAATATTAATTTTTCCACAACGGTAAAAGGTAATTACACAAAAACAAAAACACCGGCAATCAATATTAAATTTGATGTAAAGAACGGTAGTATCGCTCATGAAAAATTTGGCGGGGAATTAAAGTCCATCAATTTTACCGGAACTTATTCAAACGGCGAGCAACACAATGGAAGCACTTCGTATATACTCGTGAAGAATTTTTCAGCGAAACAAGGAAGCAACCCGGTTCAATTGAATCTGGAATATAAAAATTTTAACAATCCGACCATTGATATGCAGTTGGATGGCAATTTTCCTGCTTCCATTCTTATTCCCCTTGCTATCCCAAATGCACAGGATGTGGAAGGTGATATAACATTGAATAATATCAATATCAAGGGAAATATTAGAACTTTATCTACGGAAGCCTATACCTCACAACCAACAGGAAATATTTCTTTTAATAATGTTGCTTTTGTGGTAAATGATGAAAAAGTGGTTATTCCCGGAGGTTCTGCGTTGGTGGCAAATAACGAAATAGTTTTTAATAACCTTAATGGTTCATTCGCAGGTTCTGATCTCAAAATTAATATGCAGGTGAACAACTGGATACAAACAGTTTTCCCTTCTGAAACGAAGCCCGCTCTTAATATCAATGGAACTATTGCATCCGATAAAATTGAACTCAACAAACTCATGGCAGCTTTTGGAAATGATGAAAAGTCGGAAGAGGCATCAAAACCAGCAGCAACAACCGAACAAATACAAGGTGATACTAAATATAATTTCAGTGGCTTTATCGACCTCACCTGTAAAGAATTTGTTTATGATAAAATAATCTTTAATAATATTACAGCTGGATTAAAACTCGCGCCCGGATTATTAGTTGTAAATGAATTAAAAGGAAATGCAATGGATGGATATTTTAATTTTAATGCCACCGTGCGGGAAATAATTAACGGCGATATTTTTTTACAAACCTCAGGAACCATTACTTCCATTGATGTTGCACAATTATTTTATCAATTCGATAATTTTGACCAGACCACGCTCACAAATAAAAATATAAAAGGAAATATCACTGCCAATATTTATGATGTTTCTATTACCTGGGACAAAAATTTTGTGATCAACGAAAAATCCATTTACACTTTGTGCGACATGAAAATTGAAAATGGGGAACTCATTGATTACAAACCCTTGCAATCACTTTCGTCATTTGTAGATATTAAAGATCTTAAACATATCACCTTCTCCACCCTGGAAAATAAAATTGAAATTAAAGACCGCGTGATCAATCTCCCGGCCATGCAAATAAAATCCTCTGCCCTCGACCTGTATATGAGCGGAAAACATACCTTTGATGATGTTATTGATTATCAATTCAGATTAAGCCTGGCAGATATCATGGTGCGTAAATTTCTGGGAGGTAATAAACAAAAAGAAAATTACGAAGAGGATGCAGAGGGCGGAATAAATATCTTTGTATCCATGACAGGAACCGTTAACGACCCTGTTTTAAAATATAATAAACGCGAGGCAAAACAAAAATTAAAAGAAAGCGGAATAGAAGATCAACGATTTATTGATATCTTTAAAAAAGATCCGGAGGAGGAAATGTTTAAAAAGAACGATATTGTTCCGGATAGGAAGGTTAAAGAAGAGGAAACGGTAGAGCCGGAGTTTATTGAGTTTGAGGAGGATTAGTTCGGAGTTCTGGGTTCTGACATGCAGTAGATCTCCTGCGTCGATCACTGCATGTTTCGGTTCTGAGTCCAGGGTTCGGAGTTTGATCCTAGTCAAATGTTAATTAAGC
>JBGAWP010000099.1:0-12198 GCA_044227505.1 Chitinophagales bacterium
AATACACTCAAAAAAAGCAGGAAACATGTAAATAACTTAACACTGATATTAAAACTGATATTGATGAGCAGGATATTTAACAAAAGACCAATTGACATTATTAAACCCATTGTTCGTGTTCTGCGCATTAAGACTAAACCTGCGGTCAGCACTTCCAATATCCCGGTTATTAAAGAATAGGTATATGAGGTTCCGAGGGTGCTCCAATAAAGAATATCCTTATCAAGCTGTCCAAATGGAGTATACAGTATATTTGGTTCCGGTAAATAGAATTGTTTTTTGAAAATTTTATCAAATCCATATTTAAAAAGTATAGTAACTAAATAACACACTATAAGGCTTCTAACCAGATAAATAACCTTAGGCTTAATTGCTTCCCATCCCTTAATAAATGTTAAAACATATGTTATAACACCTGATATTAAAATAAGCAGAACAACGAGCATATACATCTGTGGAGAATCAGAATTAATTTCCATAGGTGCTTTTTGCTCCCCCAAAATTGCAGCTAAAAAATAATTAAGGAAATGGGAAAATAGAAAGTTCGACAGCTTAAATTGATTTGGAAAGATATAAAAAGGAAAGGGGATGAACAATATCAATAACAAGCTAAGAAGAAACGCGAATACGAATGTTGTTTTGATAGTGTTGTGCGGAATCGTCATAGTCAATTGCAACGATCAGCTTAAAAGAGGAGATGCTTCCACTTCCTTTTTTGCAAAACGTTTTATAAAAATACCCAATAAAACGGAGAAACTTAGCAATGACCCAATCAGTATGAGTAACATATTGCCGTTATTATTATTATTATTATTATTGCCATCATTGTTTAAGGGTGTAATGGGAAAAACAACCTGATGTTTTTCTTTTTCCTTCTTCTTATTTTTTTTAACTGATTTAATGGTATCGGTTGCTGTTTCAGCCTTGTAGAAAATTTCAATACTATCGGGCGAATTCTCAAAAGCAAATGATTTAATTATTGCACTTTTAATGCTATCGCTGCTTTTATAGTCCTCAATTTCCTGCATATAATACCAATTTACCATGGTATCAACAATGGTGGTCATAGGCAAAGAATCTATCGTATAAAGCTCTTGTTCTTTTCTGGTAATTACCAGTGATGAATCATTCAATACTTCAACACTTTCAATAAAATATCGATGTGTAGGACCTAACCCGAAATCGGGAGCCGGCGATTCAAACATCGGGTTTGCGGAAGCATAATAATTCAGTTTATTCCCACTGTGACTTTTATATGCTATCTTTTTTGTTTGACTGAAAACATTCAGACTTAATAAAACTAAAAAAAGTGTGTAACAGAACTTATAGTGCATGGATAGGATAATTTGATCATCGATAAGCAAAAACCATACTACATTTATAAAATTGAACTTTTTATATTTGGTTAATGTTTAATACCTAATGTATTGATTATCAATAAATTATAAAGTTCATCCACATGTTTTTCTGTGACATTCGTCTGCCCTATCACCACACGTATCACATATTTGCCATTCAGTTTTGTTCCTGATAGGTAAAATTTACCTGTTGAATTAATATCCTGCACAATTTTTTCATTGATATTATTGAGTTCATTTTCATCCATAATATAATTGGGATGATAACGAATACACAAAACATTCATTACAAAAGGAGCCATCAATTCCCACTCGCTGTGAAGTTTTACTTTTTCATAAAATACAGTGGATAAACGAATATGTTCGCGCAACTTTTGTTGTAATCCCTCCACTCCAAAACTGCGCATCACGAACCATAATTTTAATGCGCGAAAACGGCGGCCTAGATTTATTCCCCAATCCTTATAATTTATTACCTCATCAACGGTGCGTTTTAAATAATCGGGATTTGTAGTAAATACATTTATCAAATGTGCAGCATCTTTTACAAAATAAACCGAACAATCAAAATTGGTAAATAACCATTTGTGTGCATTAACAACATAACTATCTGCAAACTCAATTCCCTTTAAATAATGTTGATATTCGGGAAGTATAAAAGCGCTTCCGGCATAAGCTGCATCTATATGTAACCATAGTCCATATTTCGCACATAATTCACCTATTTCATGAAGGGGATCAAATGCCAATGAACTTGTTGTTCCTAAGGCAGCAACAACTAAAAATGGTTTTTTATTTGTTTTGAGATCAATTTCAATTTGCATTTTTAACGAATTAACATCCATTGCAAAATTTTGATCTGTTTTAATTTTGCGGACATTCGCTTTTCCGATCCCGGCTGCCTTTGCATCTTTTTCTATGGAGTAATGTGTCTGTTCACTGCAATACATAACCAGATCTTCATATCCATTAAAACCTTTTTCATTGATATTAAAATTGGAATATTTTTCGCGTGCAGAAATTATTGCTACCAGACTGGAAGTAGAAGCTGTATCATGAATAACTCCGGAAAATGTTTTTGGCAATTGAAACATATCCCGCAGCCAGTTCATCATTTTTTCTTCCAGTTCGGTTGCGGCTGGGGAAGTTTCCCATATCATTGCATTAACTCCCAAGCCTGCAGTAATAAATTCAGCAAGCATACTTTCATAACTCGCATTCGATGGAAATAATGCCATAAATGCGGGGTGCTGCCAATGCGTAATACCTCTGGGAATAATATTTTTGAAGTCCTGTATGATCACATCCATATCTTCACCTTGCTCAGGTGCATTATTTGGAATCTGATCACTAATTTCGCCGGGACGGACAGGGGATTTTACGGGATATTGTTCAATTGTTTCCAGATAATCCGCTATCCAGTCGATGGCAGCATGAGCCTGTTTGCGAAATTCAGCATTTGAAAGCATACACTATGATTGATAAATGGTTTGTAATAATTAATCCGGTTTCCGGCAGAAATAAAGGCAGGAAACTCTGGCATAAAATTAAACCTCTTTTAGCAGAAGGAGGGATAGTGTATGAATTTGCTTTAACCGAATTTGTTGACCATGCTTCTTCAATTACAAAACAAGCAGCAATTTCCGGTATACGTAATTTCCTTATCATTGGTGGCGACGGAACTGCAAATGATGTGATAAACGGTATTTGTAATTCAGATATTCCCATTGATACATGCACGGTTGCAATGTTGCCCGCAGGAACCGGAAATGATTGGGTGCGTACGATCGGAAAATATTCTTCCTTAAACAATATTGCTAAATCAATCCAAAATAAAAAAACATGCTCTCACGATGTAGGAATTTGTATCTACAATAAAAATGATACTGAACATAAAAGGTATTTTATAAATATTGTTGGACTTGGGTTCGAAGGACATGTTGCAAAGAGATTATTTGAAGAAAAAAGTATTTTCAGAGGAACAAAATTGCAATATCAGATAGCAATTTTGCGCTCCTTGTTTGTATATAAACATACGGAAATGAAAGTAACTGTTGATGGAATTTCATCTGACATAACAACTTTATCTATTGCTGCAGGAATCGGTAAATTTAATGGTGGAGGGTTAAAACAATTACCAAATTCAAAATTTGATGATGGATTACTCGATATGACCCTGATTGGCAACATGAGCAAATTAAAAATGGTGTTGAGTCTCCCTAAATTGCAAAGTGGCGCTCATATTAAGATGAAAGAAGTTAAAACATTTCGAGGTAAAGAGATCAAAATAGAAAGTACACCATATGTATTTATCGATGCCGACGGAGAATATCTCGGGACTACCCCAATAGCTCTTTCCATTTCGGATAAAAAATTAAATATATTACAATGGTGAATTTAAATTTCGCGTACTACTTCTTTTGGTTTTGATAAGAAGAAATCCTTAGAGCCACATTATTGCGAAGATTCAACCAATACAAATTATAATCAGCCACATGTAAATTTTTAGGAATAAAAAATTTTCCCGGCACATCCGGACGTGTTACCCAAACTATATCATTGTGAATTTCGGCACAACAAACGGCAGGATATATTGTTTCTGCATCTCTGCCTAAACCTCCTGCATTTAAATTAGCCTCACAGATACCTCTTTTCTGTGTATAGGAAATAGGATTATGCACAACAATATTTTCCGGATTTTCCACCATGAATTTCTTTTTTGGTTCAACACCTTCCAGATAACTTCTCCAAGTTACATAACAACCTGTTTGAGAAGCGCTATCACCAGCAGCAATAGTTGTAAATTCATTTTTATAAACCGGCATTCCGATAAGGTACGCGCACACTAATTGTTTTTGCAATTCTTTTCCATCAAAAAAATCGCGCAAAAGCCATTTGGCATGTGTGGTGCCCTGACTGTGTCCTGCAATTACAATGGGGCGTCCATTATTGTAATGATCTAAATAATATTGAAAGGCAGTTTTTACATCTTCATAAGCTAATTCAAAAGCTTTTAATGCATCGGGATCTGTAAGTGAAAAATAGGCATTATAGGTCGCCTGACGATATCGAGGTATATAAACCTTGCAACTACCATTAAATACACTCGCCTGATTTGTTACAGCTCTGGCATCAATTCTGTCGTTTAATTCTGTATCATTCAGATCTGCGTTCCATTCTGTTCTTGAAAAAAATTGAGTGGGATAGAGATAAAAAACATCTGCAATAGCGGTGTTTTGTCCGTCAATTAATTTTACATACGAATTATTCGGAACATGATCAGCGGAATCTTTTTTATCAGGTAATGCACTCCAGTATATTGTATTGCTGTAATCGGGAGGGGAAGGATTTTTTTCAGCAATAAAATCTACTTTTACGGGTTTATAAGCAGCACATGAAACTATTCCAGTTGCAATAAAGAGAAGTAATATTTTATTTAAAATTTTCATTTATCAAATTATAGTAATATCAAATATTATTTATTGTTATCTTTTTCCAAAAAGTAAACTGCCAATTCGCACCATAGTTGCACCTTCTTCGATGGCAATGGTATAATCACTGCTCATTCCCATGGAAAGTTGTTTGAAATTTTCATTTTCTTTAAAATAGGTATCTTTTATACTTTCAAACAGGTTTTTTAAATGTTTAAATTCCCTTCGAACAAGTTCCAGGTCATTCGAATTGGAAGCCATACCCATTAAACCACCAATCCGTATGTTTTTTAGGTCTTTAAAATTCGGATTATCTAAAATTTCATAAAGTTCCTTTTCACTCAAACCAAATTTTGTTTCCTCCGTTGCAATATAGATCTGGAGTAAACAGGGTATAATACGGTTGTGTTTTTTAGCCTGCTTATCTATCTCCACAAGCAGATCCCAACTATCTACTGAATGAATGAGTGCAACCGTTGGAGCGATATATTTTACTTTATTGGTTTGTAAATGCCCAATAATGTGCCAACGAATGTCTTTTGGGAGGATTTCCTGTTTTTCACGGAATTCCTGCACCCTGTTTTCGCCAAAATCCCGCTGACCTGCATTGTAGAGTTCCATTATTGCATCTACAGGCTGCGTTTTAGAGACTGCAACGAGTAATACCTTTTTTTGATCTAAAAAACGAATTATATCGTGGTAATTGGCGTTCATACTGTAACTTAGCACAAAAATAAACAGCTTTTGTCGTAATGAAGGTGATCTTGATTTTTATGTTGTTTGCGGCCGGAATTTTACTTTCCTGCAAACCCGACAGCGACCTTGAAATTAGAGATGCGATGATGGAGAATGTCCCCGATTCTGTGTTAGCAGTGGATGTAATGATTTCTGTAATGACCGATATTCACCTTGCCGAATCTTGGTCGCGGCTAAATAAAAGTGATACAATCCCTCAGGACGACAGATTAATAATTTATTATGCGCAAATTTTTGATATGCACGACACTGATGTCAGGAAATATAAAAGCAGCTATAATTATTATTCCAATGAACCTGTCTTAATGAATTATATTTATCAAAAAGTAACCGAGAAACTTAATCTTCTCGAAAGTGAAAATACGAACATTTTAAAACAAGATAAGAAATGAATAAAGTAGTTAAAAATGCAGAAGATGCAATTCATGATATTCCCGATGGAGCAACAATAATGTTGGGAGGATTTGGATTATGTGGAATTCCGGAAAATTGTATCAATGCATTGGTAAAAAAAGGAACTAAAAATTTAACCTGTATTTCCAATAATGCAGGTGTTGATGATTTTGGAATTGGGTTGATGTTGCAAAAACGTCAGGTTAAAAAAATGATCTCCAGTTATGTCGGTGAAAATGCAGAATTTGAAAGACAATTATTAAGTGGTGAACTGGAAGTGGAATTAATTCCGCAAGGCACATTAGCAACGAGATGTATGGCCGCCGGTTACGGAATGCCCGCAATATTTACCCCTGCAGGTGTTGGAACTGAAGTTGCAGAAGGAAAAGAAACACGTGAATTCAACGGAAAAACATATTTATTGGAATATGCATTCGATGCAGATTATGCAATTGTAAAAGCATGGAAAGGAGATACGCACGGGAATTTAATATTTAATGCAACAGCCCGAAATTTTAATCCCTTAATGGCAATGGGAGGAAAGATAACAATTGCGGAAGTGGAAGAATTAGTTCCCGCAGGGGAATTGGATCCGAATCAGATTCACACCCCGGGAATATACGTTCATCGAATATTTCAGGGTACAGATTATGAGAAGAGGATTGAACAGAAAACGGTGACGAAATAGGACCTATGACCTACGACATAGGACCTACGACATAGGACATACGAAATAGGAAATAAGAAGTAGGAAATAGGACATAGGAATTAGGAAAGCCCGGACTCACGATTCACGATTGACGATTCACGAAAGATAGAGCATAAATAAGGATCGAAAACATATGGTTAACTAAAACAATTTAATAAAAACTAAAACCACAACCCTTGTTAGATAAAAATCAAATTGCCAAACGCATCGCCAAAGAATTAAAAGATGGATATTACGTAAATCTCGGAATTGGGATTCCTACTTTGGTTGCGAATTATATTCCGGAGGGAATTTCTGTTACGCTGCAGAGTGAAAATGGATTATTGGGGATGGGACCATTTCCTACGGAGGAAAATGTGGATCCTGATCTGATAAATGCAGGTAAACAAACTATTACTACACTGCCCGGTTCGGCGTTTTTTGATTCTGCTCTGAGTTTCGGAATGATACGCGCAGGAAAAGTGGATCTCACTGTTTTAGGAGCCATGGAAGTTGCCGATAATGGTGATATAGCCAATTGGAAAATTCCGGGTAAAATGGTAAAAGGAATGGGAGGAGCTATGGACCTTGTTGCGAGCGCGAAAAATATTATTGTCGCCATGCAGCATGTAAATAAAGCAGGGGAAAGTAAACTATTAAAAAAATGTTCACTGCCCATTACTGGCTTGGGAGTGGTGAAAAAAATAGTGACGGAACTTGGTGTTTTTGATGTGACACCTGAAGGATTTAAATTATTGGAACGCGCTCCCGGAGTTACTGTGGAAGATATTATTAATAAAACAGAAGGAAGACTGATAGTGGAAGGTGAAATTCCCGAAATGATAATCGATTAAATGAATGCAGTATATTTTAATGGAAAAATTATTCCTCCCGATGAAGTGATTATTTCATCCTCCAACCGCTCTTTTAAATATGGGGATGGATTATTTGAGACCATCAATGTTATAAATCAGGTTCCGCTTTATATAGATCTTCATATTAACAGATTATTAGGGGCTTTACTCGCATTGGAAATAAATATTCCGGAAAATTGGACCGCACTTTTTTTTAAGGAAACTATCACAGGTCTTTGTAAGATAAATAAACTCCAAAACGCCCGCTGCAGAATTACTATTTGGAGGGATGGTGAAGGATTTTATCAACCGCAGATAAACGATGCAGCAATTTTAATTGAGGTAAGCGCGCTGGAATCGGGGGAATATATTTTAAATGAAAAAGGAGTAAGGTTAGGTGTTTTTACAAATCTGACTAAAACTGCAAATATTCTTTCTCCTTATAAAACTGCAAACAGTCTGGTGTATGTTCTCGCGGCCAAATATGCTGTTGAACAAAATTTCGATGATGTTGTTGTGTTGAATGATGCCGGTAGAGTAGCGGATAGTATCAATTCCAGTGTGTTTGTCTGGAGGCAAAGTGTATTGTTTACACCAAGCATCAAAGAAGGTGGGGTAGAAGGAGTGATGAAACAAGTGATAATTGATCTTTGCAGAAAGGAAGGAATAACAGTAAATGAAACAGAATTACCCTTGGAAATGTTATTGCAGGCTGATGAAATATTTTTATCGAATGTGATACATGGAATTAAATGGGTAGGATCATATCAACAAAAAAATTATGGTAATACATTTTCAAAAGATCTTCTGTATATTATAAATGAAGCCAACACTAACAATTCATTGGTTTCGCCGTGATCTTCGTTTGGAGGATAATGCTGCATTATATCATGCACTGAGTAATCACAACAATGTACTTCCGCTTTTTATTTTTGATACCAATATTCTCGACGATCTAAAAGATCGTTCGGATGCAAGGGTTAACTTTATTTATGATGTAATTCAGGAGTTGCAAAATAAGCTGATTAAACTTGGCTCCACAATTTTAGTGGAATATGGAGAGCCGTTGGAAGTTTGGAAAAGATTAATCGAAAAATATTCCATCGAAGCAGTTGTAACAAATCACGATTACGAACCTTACGCAATAAAAAGAGATGCCGAAATTAAACAACTACTTTCATCACACAATATTCCATTTAATACATTTAAAGATCAGGTAATATTTGAGAAAAACGAAATTGTTAAAGAGGACGGAACACCTTATGTAGTTTTCACCCCGTTCAGCAGAAAATATAAGGAGAAATTAAATGCCTTTTATCTTAAACCATATCCTACCGAAAAATATTTTGCTCATTTTTATAAGAGTGAACCATTTGCCATTCCAAAACTTTCCGAATTAGGATTTACCAGATCATTAATTAAAATTCCATCTTCTTTAATTAACGAAGATATTATTAAACATTATCATGAAACACGTGATATCCCTTCATTACCCGGCACATCACGACTAAGTGTACATCTGCGTTTCGGCACAATCTCCGTTCGAAAACTCGGAAAAATTGCAAAGGACCTTAACGAAAAATATTTTAATGAATTAATTTGGCGCGAATTTTATCAGATGATATTGTGGTTTTTTCCACATGTGATATCACAATCCTTTAAACCGCAATACGACAATATTCCCTGGCGAAATAATGAAAAAGAATTTGAATTGTGGTGCACCGGTAAAACCGGATATCCAATTGTAGACGCCGGTTTGCGCGAATTAAACGCAACGGGATTTATGCACAATCGCGTGCGTATGATAGTTGCAAGTTTTCTCACCAAACATTTATTGATCGACTGGAGAAAAGGAGAAGCCTATTTCGCAGAAAAATTATTGGATTACGATCTCGCAAGTAATAATGGTGGATGGCAATGGGCTGCGGGAAGTGGTGTAGATGCAGCACCTTATTTCCGCATATTCAATCCTTATGAACAAACAAAAAAATTTGATCCGGAGTTGAAATATATTAGAAAATGGGTGGAGGAATTTGATTCATTAGAATATCCGCTGCCGATTGTTGATCATGGGGTTGCGAGGGGGAGGTGTTTGGAAGTTTATAAAAGGGGTTTACTGAAAGACTAGGGAATAAATAGGATGTAATTTGCAGATTCTTTACTCACTTGGCTGTTTCTCTATTGCAACGCTAATATTATATTCTGATTTTAAGTGCCAAATTTAATTTATAACTTTGACAGGCCTAGCTAAATTTAGTTGGTACAAATGCATATGTTTTTTAAATTTCGTAATTTAAACTAGATTAAATGGGTAGTGCCAGTGAATTACTAGTTCTTATTGGGGATGGAGTAATAAGATTATTTAATTTTATTACTAATACCAAATCAAAAAAGAGGAATATTCATGGCGCCTTCCAGGAGCCATTTGACGATTGGTATAAATATAGGATTAAATGTTCAATAGTTGGAATAATTACTTTACTTACTTTCTCTATTATATTAGGTTTCCTTGTTATTTATATAAATAAAATTATTCAAAATTTAGACCAATAAATAAACAAAAAGGGTGCGATTTTTTGCTTAAAAATCACCATTAAATGAATTTCTAAATCGACACTGTTTTATACTATTGTAAGGGGGTTAAAGTATTTCAGTCGTCTTTATTTGAAGACCTCGAATCGGTAATCAAGAATTGTAGTATCAACATTTTTTACTAAATACTTTCACCTTGTTGGGAAACTAATGATTGTATTTTATAATATAGAACTAAACCAGGAATTCCTATTTATGGAATTTCTACATCTTCTTCATCCTACCTCCAAAACAAACAAAAATGAAAAATATACTATCCATCCTTCTTACCCTACTTACACTTTCCGTTTATGCCGGAGACCCTATTACAATTAACGCACAAGCGGAGCGGGCGACGGTTTTTTTAAACGGGGCGCAATTGTTTCACACAAAAACAGTAAACCTTCCTGCAGGAAATACTGATATTGTTATTGAAGGTATTTCACAATCTCTCGACCAAAACAGCATACAGGCAGGAGGTAAGGGAGAGTTTACGATATTGGATGTGCAATATCGTTTATTTTATCCTGAGCCTGTGCAACAAACAACCTTGCCGAATGATATTCAGAAAAAAATAAAATATCTGGAGGATTCTATTCTTGATATTGATTTTATTTTAAAAGATATTCGTCAGAAACGGGATGTACTAAATGTGCAGAATCAAATGTTGTTAAGCAATAAAATATTACTCACAAATGGGGGAACGGATTCGCTACAATTATTACAACAAACAATTGAGTATTACGATCTAAAATTAAATGCCATTTATTCCGATCTTTTAAAATTGGAAAGAAAAGAATTAAATGCGAATAAAGACAAAACAAAAATGCAGCAGCGCATGTATGACCTGCAGAATTATTGGGCGCAGCAGAATGCACAGATATCTGCATTGGCTCCTGTTCCACAGATAGTTGTTTCTGTTGCAACAGAGGCCGCTACAAGCGCAAAAATTGAAGTGAATTATCTTACTTATAATGCCGGTTGGTATGCAACATACGATATCAGAGCATCGGACATAGGTCAACCCGTTCAATTAAACTATAAAGCGAACATCTGGCAAAATTCCGGCATCGAATGGAAAAATGTTAAACTTACCTGTTCCACCGGAAATCCTATGCTCGGAAATACACTTCCGCAATTAACAACCTGGTATGTAGGTTATTATCAATATTATTACAATCGCGATTATGATGATGCAAAATCAGAATCGGCACCTGCAGCAACAGATGAGGTTGTATTAGGAGAAATTAATTCTCTTGCAAAATCAAAAGCAGAAGTAAAAGATGCTACCTATGCACATAATATCACCACACAAACTCAGACAATTGCAAATGTGGAATTTGAAATAAACCAGACCTATAATATTCCCGCAGATGGAAAAGGACATCTTGTTTCCCTGCAATCGAAAACATTGCCTTCAGATTATAATTATCTGATCGTTCCCAAAATTGAACAAAGTGCTTTTCTTATTGCACGAATTACGGAATGGGAAGGCGTTAATCTGTTGCCGGGCAATGCGAATATCTATTTCAACAATACATATGTTGCAAAAACATATTTAGATCCATTAAGTCTAAGCGATACTTTATCTGTTTCTCTCGGAAGAGATAAATCGATAGATGTTAAACGGACCATGGTTGCCGATAAGTCGACCGACAGAATAATCGGAGCAAACAATACAAAATCCATGGCATTTGAAATTTCCGTGAGAAACAGCAAACCGATCAATCTGGAAATTATCGTAATGGATCAGATCCCGATCTCTCAGGATGATGATATTAAGGTGGAACTTACCGAATTGGGCAAAGGTCTCCTCGACGAACTCACGGGTTTTGTAACCTGGAGGGAAAAACTGAAACCTAAGGAAGTGGCCAAATTTGAATTAGAATTTGACATTACTTATCCTAAAAATCAAACCCTCAGTATTAATTAATTGTAAAAGGTGGATCAACAGATAGCCCGTCAGCTGACGGGTTGTCTGTATTTTAAGCCTTTCATGACTTTTCAGAATAAAGGTGTGGATAATAATGTAGAATTGTTCTACACTTTGTATCTAACTTTGAGGTATAATTACCGCGAATCCTTTAATAATTTGTTAATTGTTACAAACTTTTTCAGGTTTTACGGCGTTGTCAGGATATAGCATT
>JBGAWP010000009.1:0-91362 GCA_044227505.1 Chitinophagales bacterium
GCTGCTGTCTGATTTCTTGTGAAATGATAACGAATAACATTATTAAATGTGCCGTTTGGTAATATTAATGTACCATATCCATCAGCTTCAACTGTAATATCTCCTTCAAAGGCCTGAGTGAATCCGAAAACATAATTTGTTCCAGCAAAATCATCTGTAAACATGTCATTAATTTCGAATGGAAAATTTAATAATTCTTCACCATCACTATAAATGGATTTTGCAGTGTCGTTTGGAGGTGCAATTGTATCAATTAATAAACATGCACCAAGTTGCTCAAAAGTTGTTGCACTTGTTTTGTAAAAAGTAAAGGAATTTGTCCAACTTCTTCCACAAACAGTAGCTGTCGGAAAATGATAATCCCATAAAGTTTCTGAAGGAGAAATAAAGGTAAAATATCCTTCTTCGCTTTCATTTAATGCATTCATATCCCAGGTTTGATCCGCACCTGCAGGTCCGGGTTCAACAGGATCGGAGCAAATTGCAATTACAACCGAATCGCCCACAAGCGGCATATTTGATGCATTAATTGCTGGTTGAGCTTTTATTATAAAACATGTAAATAAAGTAGTAATAAAACAGAATGTAAATCTTTTCATGATATTGATTTTATTAATATTGTTAAATTTTTATTGAACATTAATGCAACTGAAAACTCCATCAGTTATTGTAACAGTTTCAGCACTACCTGATTGTCCACCTGTAAATGAAAAACTTCCACTAATTTTATTGTCATCCCAATAATCAATTTTTAAAGTACCTGTTGCTGCAGCATTCCCATTAACCGGAGCAGTGAAGGATTCTCCGGAAGCATCTTCATAGGTTAACCCTACATAATTACTTGTTGCCATAACGGAAGTATTAAAAGTTCCGGTTTGATCGTTCCATAAATTAAGGGATAATGTAAAATAGGAACCATCGGGTTTTTCACCGTTTATAATAATGGAGATAATGCCTGCAGTTGATACATAAACACCGTTGATGGTTGCTACATCTGCTATCCAACCAACTCCGTCAACATTTGCACTTAAAGTGTTTTCAGTTGGCGCTTGAGTGTTATTATTATTGTTGTTGTCATCATCGGCAACATCATCCTTTTTGCAGGAAGCGAGCAAGGATGTAGAAATAATACTCAATAATAATAATGTGGAAAGGAAATTAATTTTTTTCATTTTATTTATTTTTTTTGTAATTGAAATTATTTACTGCAAAAGTAGAAACACCAAAAACCCCATACAATTACCCATATGGGGTATTTTGATTGCGAGACCTTACGTAGTAAGGTCGAAGCAATCCCCCCAATGCGTAGCCACCTCACCAATAAAACCTCAACTTAACAATAAGAATTTCCGTCAAATAAGCCTCTGCTTCATCGCAATAATAACCGCCTCTGCTCTGGAGTTTACATGCAGTTTGCGATATATACTTTTAATATGCGCACGCACAGTATTTCCACTGATAAACAATTTTTTGGAAATGGTCGCATAATTTTCACCCTCCGCTAAACAGGTGAGCACTTCTGTTTCTCTGGTAGACAGCGGATTTGACATAGCAGGTTGAAACGACATGGCAATTTTGCGTGCAATTCCCGGACTCATTGGAGAGCCACCTTCATGCACTTCTTTAATTGCGGCAAGTAATTTAACAGGTGGAGTTTCTTTGAGTAAATATCCTGTTGCTCCTGCGCACAGTGATTGAAAGATCATATCTTCTTCATCGCGTATGGTTAGCATAATAAAATCAGTATCCTCCAGATGATTTTTAAGTATTTTGATGCCTTCTATACCTGTAATTCCGGGCAATTGAATATCCATGAGCACTACATCCGGTTTTGTAGATTTTATTGTTTCAATGGCACTTTCGCAATCCTTAAAAGTATGTTTGCAGGAAAACCCCGGAGAACGGTCAATGATCTTTTCCAGAAGTTCCCGAATTTCATCTTCGTCTTCAACTATGGCGACAATTATTTTTTCTTCATTCATATTAAAAGCAAAATTAAACAGTCCTTTTTCATTTAAACATTACCCATTTGGGGCATATTACATTTTAAAGTAATGTTTGTGCCATTGTTTTTTTCGGAATTTATTGTCAGTTCTGCATTTATCTTTTCCGCACGTGTCTTCATAATGGTAAGACCGTAATTATTTCGGCTTCTTTCTTCATTTATATCAAAACCATTTCCATTATCCTGTAAGGAGAATAGAATGAAATTATTTTCTAATGTTACCGTTAATATAACCTCCGCTGCATTGGCATGTTTTGCACAATTATGCATTGCTTCCTTAAATATTTGCAATACCGCTCGCCTGGTATTCATTGGCAATACTATATTTTGAAATGTATTATTCATTCCACGCACAATGAATTGAATTCCCAATTCACTTAACATGGAATCACCAAAATCTTTTAATCGGGTTACAGTATCAAATAAGGTATCGTGCTGAGGATCCATTACCCACAGGAAGTCGCGCATGCCGGTTGATAATTCGGAGATGTTGAGTTCTATTTTGTTGAGATAGTTCTGCAGTTGCGCCTTGTCTTCTGTTTCTGTTTTGGCCATTTCGGTGAACAAGGTTATTTTGGTTATTTTATTTCCTGCCTCATCATGAAAATCAGCTGCACTTTTTTTGCGGAATTCTTCTCGTTCTTCGGTTCTTGCTTTTTCAATTTGCGTTTGCACTTTAATTTCCCTTGTTGCTTTGTTTATCCTATAGCGTATAAATACATAAACCATACTTGAAAATAGAAGTGTATAAAACAAATATGCATACCAACTTAACCAGGGAGGTGTACTGATATGGATATTGATATATGTTCCTGATTCATTCCAAACGCCGCTATTATTGCAGGCCCGCACTCTGAAGACATATTTGCCGGGATTTAAATTTGTATAGGTTGCCGTGAGGGAGTTTCCGGCAAATACCCAGTCCTCATTAAACCCTTCAAGCTTATAACTGAATTGATTTTTTTCTGGACTATGATAACTCAAAGCAGCAAAATCAAAAGTAATAACATCATGTTTCCATGACAATGAAATTTCATTCATTCCAAATAATTCTTTATCAAGAAAGAAGCTTTTATGTGTGCTATCAGAACTGCCCACCGGAACTTTCTTATTGAACAAGGATATACCAGTGATAACCACTGGCGGAATGAATTTGTTATCCATCAATTTATCAGGATGAAAAAAATTAAAGCCGTTTACTCCGCCGAAATATAAAACTCCATGTTTATTTTTATAATACCCATTTTGATTAAATTCATTGCTTTGTAATCCATCGCTTATATCGTAGGTTTTATGGAGAGTTTCGGTTACTGTATTAAATACCGCCATTCCTTTGTTTGTTGATATCCATAAGTTTTGTCTACTGTCCTCCAGTATACCATAAATTACGTCATTGGGAAAACCTTGTTCATAACCGAAATTTTTAAAAACAGTTTTAGTATTCAATTTTTGATTTTTAAATTCTTCAAAAATATCAGAATTTAGTTTCGGGATCAATTTATTCAAACCACTGCTGGTGCCAATCCATAAATTATGATTAATGTCTTCATGTAGAGATAGTACGATATCGTTACTCAAACTATTTACTTTGTCGGGGTCATTAATAAAATAAATAAACCTTTCTGTATCAGGATCAAATAAATTTAATCCCCCGGAAGGTGTACCTAACCAAATATTTCCATAACTATCCTCTAAAATGGTAAATACAAAAGGATGACCTGGCCCGGATCCATCCTTTGCTGCTGCATATTTTTTAACCATGTTTTTTTCAGGATCATATTTCCATAACCCACCACCGCCTGTGCCGAGCCACAGGTTTCCTTTTTTATCTTCAGTAATAAAGTGAATGGAAATTGCAGTGGCTGTATCATTAGATGGTTTAATACGTTTTATATTTGTTTTTCCATTTGATGGGGTTTCAATTTTATAAAATCCTCCGCCTCTGGTGCCTGTCCATTTATTTCCCTTTGAATCCATATAGAGACAAAGTATATAACTTGAAGTCAATCCATTTTTATTTTTTTCATCTTTTCGGAAAACAGTATATTTATTTTCATATCTATTGTAAACATTTAATCCGTCGGTTGTGCCTATCCATAATAAACTGTCATTTTCATCGATAAAAGAATTCACATTTTTATTTGAAAGCACATTGTTTCCCGGGATACTTCTTACATGCATGAATCCGGGAGTTCCTGAATCCAAAATATTTAATCCATTTCTGGTTCCAATCCACAAAATATCATCGGAGGACTTGAAAATTGATAATATATTATCATGTGAAATACTTTTTTCATCTAAACCATTATTTTGATAAAATTGAAGTTCATTAATTTCGGCTATATAAAATGCGAGACCTTTATTGGTTCCAATCGCAAAATTATGTCTGCCAAGCTTGAGGAAATCCTGTATAAATATATTTTCATCGATGAATCCGAGTGATTGTGAACTAACAATAACACGATCTGTTTTGGTTTTTAAGTTAATTTCAAGCAGACCCGCTGAACAGGATACATATAATTTCCCATCTTCATGGAACAGATGTGTAACATTGCCAATTATTTGAGCGTTAGAGTAGGGGCTTTTTGTAAAGAATTGTGTGGACAGCGTTTTAGTATTGATAAACGTTAATCCGGAATCGCTTCTCAGCCATACATTGTTATAATTATCGGTAGTAACTATTCCGATATAATTATCTGCATTGGTGCCATCCGGTTTTTTTTGTGAGAGCAGCAATTGAGAAGTTTTTGTGGATTTATCAAATCGGATCAGTCCCTCATTACTTCCTATCCACAATATACCATCCGGCGTTTCTGCAATGGAAAACAATCTATTGCTGGGAAATGAATTCGGATCTCCGGCAGTCATATTAAAATACGAAAATTCCCCTGTCAATGGGTCAAGCCGATTTAATCCGCCACCAAATGTTGCGATCCATAAAATCCCTTCCTTGTCCTCCTTAATATCCCAAATATAATTGTTGCTAATACTATTCTTATTGTTGCGATCATGGCGGTATTCAATAAAATTGTAACCATCGTATCGGTTCAACCCATCTTGCGTTCCTATCCACATAAAACCATATTTATCCTGATGTATACAGTTAATACTGTTTTGGGAAAGCCCATCATCAATGGTAAGGTGTTTGAATACTGTGGTATTCAGCTGTGTATAAGCATTTTTTATAGTTACACAACTAATTAAAAAAGCTGAAAGTATGGTTTTAAATGTATATAGGTCCATTTGTATGGTGTGGACTTTAAAGATACATTTTTGGCCGTAATTTTATAATTACTTTGTTGTGCGGAACCAAGGTGCTTATTCAACTTTCAATTCTAAAGAGCGATGCGCCGAATAGGTTGTTTAATTTTGTTTCTGAATGCTTAAGTTTTAAAGAAAACCGATTACAACCTTTCAGTTATAACCGGCTTGTCCTGTTTGTAATAAAATATTATAGGGGCTTCCTAGTTTTACTTTATTTTAATTTTATAAAATTGGTTTGTTGTAAACCGTTTCGTGTATTACAATTAATATTATACTGACCAGCAGGAAGCATCTGCACATCAATTAAATTATTTCCTACATTTACTGATCGTTCGATAAAAAGCTGACCTGAATTACTAAAAATTTGTAATAAACAATCTTCTTTTACGCCATCGATCGCCAGATAATCTGATACCGGATTTGGGTAACATGTAAGTTCAAATTTGGGTAGATCATTTTCCTTACGCAATTCTGTTTCCGTAATTTTTATGATCTCAAAAACGAAACCTAAACCTACCTGTGCAACACTGGAAACAATTACGTCAGCTAGCCCATAAAATTTGATTCCCATTGGCAGATTCTGAGTAATTCCTTCGCCTTCATAAATAAAAGGAGAATATACATTTGCCCCGGTAGTTGTATTGAGGCAATGCATGGTAATTAATCCACTTCCCGGGTTGGAAGTATATATCATTCCTGATACCGGATGAAAAGCAACCGCACGACATTCTTCAACAGTACCTGCAGGTGATTCATTATAGGTTTTTATCCACATTGTGGTTCCGCTGCTATTTAGTCGCCAAACTTTTCCGTTTCGTCCACCTGCACCATCTGATGCACTTCCACCAAAAACTAATCCGTTGCCCTGTGTATTTCCGCTTGCACTATAAATTGCTTCTGATCCTGTAGCAGCCTCGCCAATTCGTTTTATAAATATGGCCTTGCCATTATTTGTATTTAATTTTAATACGGCAATATGGTTGTTGTAAGGTGCCACATTATCTTCCGAACTGGATAATCCAAATAAATTTCCTTCATCATCCGAAACCAGATCAAATGCTTTATCATTCCGCCCATTATAACTCGCATATGATTTACTAAAAATTAAAGAACCTTCAGGACTGAACCGAGCTAAGAACATATCCTTATTTGTTCCGGCCAAATTTTTATCATAACTGCCCCAAATAAAAATATTTGAAGAGGAATTAATATACATCGATTTGGGATAGGTGTTTTTTCCTAAATAGGTGAAAGCGATCTCCTCATACTCAGCAAATGCATTGGTTAATATATTATAGTCTATTATTTTAACTACAACTTTATTACGGTTGATGCTCTCATCAAAAACATCTACCATACAGGTTAATTTGTGTGTGCTTCCTACAACAGCTACTTCGAACTCATGGCATTCAATCCAGCTGTAAAAACTTTCCCAGCTAATAGTGTGATAAACAAAATTATTTGTTGTGTTATCCATTGCACGAATTGTGCTTGTATGCGAAATGAGGTCAGTAGAAATAAAATAGGTCTTTTCTTCAAATCGTTTAATAATATTTACGGGTTCCACCCACTCCACATCTTCTGGCTCAGGGGTTGAAATGATGTTTCCGGTATTATCCAACAAAAATGCTGAACCTCCTGGTACCGAGGAATACGCACCAACACAAACATCATCTGTGTAATCCATAAAAGTGGTAGCACCACTTGGAATCTCCGTTGAATAATCCCATTGAAAAACAGGGGTAAGGGTTTGTGCGTTCGAATGACGGATATTAACCGCCATCAAGCAAAGCGATACTACATACAGGCAATTTTTCATATTTAATTTGTTTTAATTGTGAATGATGCTGTAAAAGTGAGAAGATGGAAAGAATTTACCTATCCAAAATTATTCAAAAAAGGCTATTCCGAATGTCATATATTTTTTAAAATAACCCTTAAACATGAGTTTTCAGGAAATAATTCGTATATTTCGGACATGGGAAAAAGTTGGCAACACCTGCACGAATTGGTGCAAAACCTCAGTTCTGCAGAAAAGGGCTATTTTAAAAAACATTGGAATGGATTCTCTGATACTGAAACTCCAAAAAGTCTTGAGCTTTTTGATTTGTTAGTGCGTATGAAAACGTTTAATGAATCAAAAATTAAAAAGACATTCTCAGGTTCAGCAAGCACCTTAAAAAGTTTGCGCACACACCTTTACAAACAAATACTGCGCAGTCTGCGCCTATTTAATAATGATGCTGATCTTGGATTTACTTTACGCGAATATTTAGATTATATAGAAATTTTGCGAAAAAAGGGGCTGCACGATCAATGTATTCCTTTTCTCAATAAAGGTAAAACCCTATCCTTTGATATGAAAATGCACCCCTATCAAGTGCAGTTTCTGATTCAGCAAAAACAATTCCTTAATCAATATCCCGAAAAGGATAAAACAATTATTGCACAACAAATTTCTAAAAATATTATTGCAGCTTCCACCTTAATAGTTAATCGCGAGGTAATTAAACTGGGACATGTTAAATCCATTTATTGGAATAATGTATATGTTCCGCTTCGGGATGAGGAAGTGGTTACGGAAAGTAAAAACTTATTACAGACACTTTTACAAATTGATGAGAATTCCATTGAAGACTACAGCGAGAAAAATTTGTTATTTTCTGCTCTGTCAAACATCTATCTGTTACATGGAAATATTGATCATGCAATTGTATTCCAACAAAAATCCGTAGAACTAATGGAGGCTATGGATGTGCGGAAAATTAATAAAATACTGAGTTACGTTTCAGCATTATACAATCTGGCATCTTTATATATTTATAGTAAGGATTTTACACAAGTTGAAATGCAAATTGAAAAAATTAAAAAGGTAGAACTAAATTTTAAATCGGAAATTCAATTTGTAAATGCCATCACCTCCTGTTTGGAATCACAACTTCTGCAGCATAACAATAGCGATTTTTCTGAGGAAAAAGTTATACAAATCGAAACGGTAATGGGAGAGGAGAAGCCCATTCCAAACCTTTTTTATGATTCAAAATTAGCATTGTTGAGTTATTGTATCAAAAATAAACAATATAAAGATGCGTTGGGCAGGTCGCATGATTTGTTAACTGACAAATACATGCACAGTCAAATTTCATTTCATGTACATGTGCGATTACTTCATATTCTGGTGCATTACAAAAATAATAATATGCAGTTATTGCCATTTTTGATACGCAGCACATATAGGTTTATGTTAAAACAGGAATTAAACTACCAGATCGAAAAGGCGTTATTGCGGTTTTTTAGGAAAATTCCCTCTAAAATTAACAAAGTGGAAATCCGGATGTTGTTTCAGGAGCTTTTGAAAGAAATAAATTCCATTGCCGTAAATTCTGCTGAGGCAAGGGTGATGCTGATATATTTTAATTACGCTGGTTGGTTGGAGGAGGAAATTAATGTTATCATGGAAAATTACTAAGCAATAAATTTAATTGGATAGCTTTTTTTATTTAAAGAAAGTTTTTCAAACCTTTCTAAAAGAATTGAAAATTTAATCTTTAAACAAAGTTTTATGATGAAAGATAATGCCCGCATTAGCGATTGCAGCGCATTAAAGCACTAAAAGTCTTTAGTGCAAGGAAAGCCCACAGCGATCCCGATTTTTATCGGGAGAGCGAGTAGTTGCAGCGGAAAGCCTGCCTGGCGCCAGCTGCTGGCAGACAGGCGCGACCCGAGGAACGAGGGGAATGCCCTATATTTGTGCTTCAAACTAACTATCAATCATGAGCAGCGAAGTAAGAAACCTCGAACCCAAGCAGATATGGAACAATTTTGAAGATATTAACGCAGTTCCGCGTCCATCAAAACATGAAGAAAAGATCATTGCTTTTATGAAGGCTTTTGGTGAGGGATTGGGATTAAAAACCGTTGTTGACAGTGTCGGAAATGTGATCATTTACAAAGCTGCTACTGAAGGAATGGAGGGAAGAAAAACAGTGATATTGCAGTCGCATCTCGACATGGTGCATCAAAAAAATGCCGATACCAATTTTGATTTTGCTACTCAGGGAATTGAATCGGTGATAGATGGAGAATGGGTTAAAGCAAAAGGTACTACACTTGGAGCTGATAATGGAATTGGCGTAGCGAGTATTATGAGTTTATTGCAATCGAAAGATATTCCGCATCCGGCATTGGAAGCATTATTTACTATTGATGAGGAAACGGGAATGACGGGTGCTTTCAAATTGGATAAAGGATTATTGGAAGGGAAAATATTATTGAATTTGGATACCGAAGATGATGATGAATTTTCTATTGGTTGTGCAGGAGGTATTGATACGAATACAAGTTATGCTTACACACCGGAAACACCGCCGGCAAATGCAAAAGCATATAAAATATCCGTAAGTGGATTAAAAGGCGGACATAGTGGTGTGGATATTCATCTGGAAAGAGGAAATGCAAATAAAATAATGAACCGATTGTTATATCAGTGCGAACAATTTGGTTTGCAAATTGCAGAAATTGAAGGTGGCAGTTTGCGCAATGCAATTCCAAGAGAGTCTGTTGCTATCATTACTGTAAATGATGAAAAATATTTAGATGAATTTGAAAAAAGAGCTGCAGAAATAAAAAAAGAGTTTTTAATTCAGGATGAAGGATTAAAAATAATGCTGGAACCAATAGCCACTCCTGAAAAAGTTTTATCAGCATCAGATACTCATAAAATAACAACAGCAATTCAAGCTGTTTGTAACGGAGTATTTTGCATGAGTTCTGCAATTCCGGGATTAGTGGAAACATCGTCGAGTTTTGCGCGCGTGCAGATCAAAGACGGAAAATTTATTACACAAAGTTTACAGCGATCTTCCGTTGATTCTGCAAAACTAAATGTGGCCTATACCGTTGGTGCCCCCTTAAAATTAATGGGTTGTGATGTGCAACACACTGGTGCGTATCCGGGTTGGGCGCCTAATCCCAACTCACCAATTCTCGACCTGATGGAAAAATTATACGAAAAAATGTTTGGCTCTAAACCAAAGGTTTTTGCAATTCACGCAGGTTTGGAATGTGGAATTTTAGGCGAGCGTTATGCAGGTTTAGATATGATCTCCTTCGGACCAACAATTAAACATCCGCATTCGCCTGACGAGAAAGTGAACATAACTTCAGTGCAAAAATTCTGGAAGTTTTTGCAAGAGATATTGAAGGCAACACCGATGGCGTGAGGCGTGAATCCGAAAAAGGAGAGAGGAGAGAGGAGAGAGGAGTTAAAATTTCAGGTTTGCCGAGATCATTCTCACCACCTGCCTGACGCTGACGTAGTCGGCAGGCAGGCTCACTACTCCCCACTCACCCATCTATAGTCATTAGTCAGGAGTCATTGGCTAGGAGATAAAATTTCCGGTTTACTGAGATCATTCTCACCACCTGCCTGACGCTGACGCAGTCGGCAGGCAGGCTCACCACTCACTACTCATCCATCAGGAGTCATTGGTCAGGAGATAAAATTTTCGGTTTTCCTGGATTAAACTCATCACTCATTACTCATCACTCATACTCATTTCATCAAACAACAACATCTTTAAAAGTATAAACCTTGCTGCTCAAATACTTCGCTGCATTTATCGATGCAATTTGATCAAAAAGACTCTGACCAAAAAGATCCCGAACCAAGGGGATTAGTTCGGCTTCTTCCTTGCCTTCTTTTACATGCACATAAAAATCGGTGCCGAATAATATTCTTTCACGCAATTTTGGGGAATTATTAAGATAATCTTTTATTCTCATTCTGAATTCATCACTTTTATCTGCAAGTTGATACGAAATATCTGTGTAAACATTATCATATTTTGGGATCAATACATCGCGAATGTAAGCATGCCAATATGCCATTACTTTCTTTTTGCCGCGACCCTCTTTTGCTTCCAAAAATTCAGGAGGGTAGGAGGTATGCGTTAAAAAATGTGTGAGCATTTGCGGATTTTGATTTATTTTATTTAATTCATCCACATCATAATCGCCGGAAAAATGAGCGAAACACAATTTTAATTTAGGATATTTTTGAAGCACTTTTTCAAAGAGGATCGGATTTGCAAAATTCATTTGAAACAGTGCATTATCCTTCGTATGAAACATAACACCGGCTGCAGCATTAACATCGCTAAGGTTTTTGCGATAAAATATAACTCCTACATTAAAATGGATCATTATAGGAAGATCATTTTCTTCCACATATTTAAAAACACGATCTAATTTAGGGTCAGTCGGAAAAAATCCGGAAGCTGGATATATTTTAATCCCCACAAAACTTTTTTGTTCAATATAAATTTTTGCGATATCGCGGGAGGTATTTAATTCAGGTGCATGACGTGGATCAATACCGACAAATGGCAGGCATTCAGCTCCGTATGATCTTCTCATTCTGGACACTTCCTCCATTTGTGCCAAAATATTTTTATGGTTGTTTTGATAACAATTATGGTCCATATCCTGACATAATACAACAAACCTAAAATTATTAAGTCCATCTTTTTTATATGTTTCGATGAGTTCTTTATAAACTCCTTCCTGGCTACCTTTGGTAATGGCAAGCGCTAGTTTTTCAACGCGTTTTACTCTTGCTGCCTGCATTTTAAATTTTGTAAATCCAAGTATACCTGAAAGCAAATGTAAAAAGGAGGGTAAGATCCAGTTAATAAATCGCTGATCCTTCACTTTTTTTGCAAAACGAATTGCTTTTAAGGCCATGCCATCACCCATTATTCCATCAGGCAAACAATCGGCATCGAAAATATGCGTGTGTACGTTATAGTATATGCGGTTGCTCATGATTGTGATTTTTTAAGCGTGTCTTTAACGGAAATTAATCTGCGTAAGGCATCATACCAGAATGGTGCACCAAAAATTACGGAAACAGCCGTAATCAATATTCCTGCAATCATCGCGATCCACTGTCCTGCAGTTAAATTGCGGTAAGATTCTACTTCGCGTGTAATTGGTAAACTGTGTAAATGATCGTATAATAACTTTGCCTTTTCCTCCTTATTCAATGCACTGTAAGGAGTTGTAATACCTTTTGCCTGCATAATATCGGTTATCATGATGGAATCCAATAATATTGTTCCAGCGTTTTGTGTACTGTCCATTTGGCCAATTCGTTCTGCTGCACCTACCATTTCTGTGCGAAGGGCAACATCACCGTAAAGTCGTTGTATCAAATAAATAGCATCACATCTGAAACTCAAGGCAAGAATTAATCCGATAATAAATAACCGGAATCGTGTTCGTCGTTTGTATACAATTTTAAGTTGTTCATTAAATTTATCGAACCATTGCACGAATACTTTCTTATAGTTTTCAGATTCAAGGTCCCAATTTCGCTCTGGTCCAATATTGGTTGAATATGCGGCCTGATATAAAAATCGAAGGTCAGAATTGCGAATTCCGGAATTGGTGATCCTCGCCTTATCTGCTGTTTTTAATTCGTATCGAAATTCATCCACCGAGTCGCTATCATCCATTTTTGTTACGGATAATAAACCAGAATTCGTAAGTTCGCGAAAAACAGCATTTAATGCATCCGCAAATTGTTCCCCGGCTACTCGCTCAGGCAATCTGTTTTTGCGGTAAACCATTGCTGAAATAAGCGGATGGTCATAAATAAGATGAGCCATATTCGGCATTCTGCCGGTAGGATCGGCAAAAAGGTCAATCATCATTCGTTTGAGCAGCTTTCCGCGTAAGTTGGCGGATTCTGCAAAGAGTTCAAGAATAAATGAGCTTAACAGACTAAAAATAAAAAATACCAGTATAATGGCAATTGCTGTTTCAATGAGAGGGGTGACTTGCATGATTAGGGTTTTGAAATGTATTCAAATGTAATAAAATTGGCTGCTTTAGCCAAAAATTAATATTCGAAAATGTGACAAGGAAGATTTTAGTTGACAAAAAAGCAGATTATTAAAAAATCCTGATCCCAATTGTGGATTTCGTTTGAAACACCCTTGTTTTAATTGCATAGTTTTGTATTACAAACAATGCAAACAAGATTTTCGTATTATTTTCTGTTTTTAATAGCTCTTTCACTTTGTGTTGGCTGTAAAAAAGACCATAGCCATCCCGATAAATCGATCTTCCGATTAAATTTATCCACGCCACTTACTTCACTTGACCCGGCATTTGCAAGTGATCAGTCGAACACATGGAGTGTTAACCAATTATTTAATGGCCTGGTGCAATTAGATACGCAATTAAATGTGGTTCCTTGTATTGCAAAAAACTGGTCCATTTCCGAAGATAGATTATTGTATACTTTTTATCTCAGAACAGATGTTTTTTTTCATGATGACAGGTGTTTTGAAACCGGTAAGGGAAGAAAGGCGACCGCAAAAGATTTTGAATTTTCTTTTAAACGATTAATTGACCCTTCAACTGCCGCCCGCGGAAATTGGGTTTTTCAAAATATTGTCGATAGCATCAACCCATTTTATGCATTGAACGACAGTGTTTTTCAAATTAAATTGCAAAAACCTTTTGCACCGTTTTTACAGCGGTTAAGTATACAATATTGTTCTGTTGTTCCACGGGAGGCTATTGAAAAATATGGCACTGATTTTAGAAGCAATCCCGTTGGAACAGGTCCATTTAAATTTATCAGATGGGAGGAAGGCGAATTGCTTATCCTGCATAAATTCGAAAATTATTTCGAAACAGACGACAGAGGAAATAAATTACCGTACCTGGATGCTGTGAATATTCAATTTATCACGAATAAATCCACGGAATTTTTAAAATTTTTAAGTGGGGAAATTGATTTTGTTAGTGATGTGGACGCGGCATTAAAAGATAACATTCTCACGAAGGAAGGAACATTGCAATCTGAATATGCTGATAAAATAAATTTATTAAAAGGTCCCTTTTTGAACACGGAATATTTTGCATTTTTAATGGATAGTACTCAGGAAATTGTGAAACAAAGTCCTTTGCAATTTAAACAGGTACGTCAAGCAATTAATTATGGATTCGACAGAAAGGAAATGTTGTTATTTCTGAAAAATAATCGCGGAATTGCGGCAACCGGCGGAATTGTTCCGCCAAGTTTATTGGATCAAAGCAGAGATATGCATTACGGATATTATTACAATCCCGATACTGCATTGCAATTGTTGGCATTGGCCGGGTTTGAAAATGGAGTTGGGTTGCCGGAAATTACATTACATACCGTAGAACAATATCAGGACATAGCAGTTTATATAAAAGATAAATTGGAGGATATCGGAATTGCCATAAAAATTGAAACTGTGGATTCCAGAATATTGCGGGAGATGCGTTTAAATGAAGCCACTGTTCTGTTTCGCAGTAGTTGGATCGCTGATTATGCGGATGCTGAAAATTATTTAACGGTTATGTATGGCAATAGCGAAGCTCCGCCTAATTACACGCATTATGCAAATAAACATTTCGATAGTTTATATCAAATAGCAGTTGCAGAAAATGATGATAAGATCCGTAAGCAATTATATTATAAAATGGATAGCATTATGATTCAGGATGCCCCGATTATTCCTTTATTTTATGATGAAGTGTTTAGATTTACCCAAAAAAATATTACCGGACTAGAGCCTAACGGGTTGAATATGTTGGACCTGAAAAAAACAAGGAAGGGAATTGACAATTGATAATTGATAATTGACAATGATCGACGGGATGAAGATTTTCCTCCGTAGGATAGTTAGAATTAGAATTATAATTTACCGGCTAAATCAGAGTAAAAATTATTAAATTGACAATTACCAGATTGAAAATTATGATTATTGATAATTGATAATTGACAATGATAGTCGGCATCATGATTTTCCTTCGAATGTGAGTTAGAGTTGAGATCAAGATTTTCGATGTAGAAAACACGATAATTTTAATATCCAGTGAAACAAAATTGTTAGATTATAATTTTCAGGCAAAATCAGAGTAAAAATTACCAAATTGAAAATTAATAAATTGAAAATTTCTTAATTGAAAATCTATCATGTTCAACATTCGCGTATATGGAATCTTAGTGCATAACAATAAAATTTTGTTGGTGGAAGAAAACGTTCGTGAAAGAAGGATATTAAAATTTCCGGGAGGAGGTTTGGAATTCGGGGAGGGGACAATTGATTGTCTTCAGCGTGAATTCAGGGAAGAATTGGGGATGGAGATTAAGAATATTACTCATTTCTACACAACAGATTTTTTTGTGCAGAGTTTTTTAGATGCCACACAACAGGTGGTAAGCATATATTATCTATGTGCCATGGAAGACCAAAATATTAATTATTCTCTCGATACAACTATGGAATTTAAATGGGTGGATATAAAAGATATTAATGAGGAAATGTTCGTTTTGCCCATTGATAAAGTAGTAGCATCGAAAATAATGAAGGGGAAGGAAAGGATTGAAGGGAGAAGATTCGAAGGTGAAGGAAGGAAGGGGTTGGAAGGGGGCAAAATGAAGGAATGAAAACCCTCGACCTACAAGGGCTTAAATACCCTCGACCTCATCAGGTTTTGGAAACCTGTGAGGTCTGAGGGAAGGGGAAGAAAAAATAAGAATGAAGGAATGAAAAAAAGGGAAGCTGTCTGACGCGTTCAACAGGCAGGCACTGATGACGCGAATTAAGCGGATTTAAAAGGATAAAAAAAATAGATAATTTAAATAATAATAATAATCTGAGCGAGTGAGGCTCTCGCTCTTAGCGAGGGTCTCACTAATGGTCAGATTTGGAAAAAACAAAGGTGGAAAAAAAGTGGTGTTACGGATGTTAAATTCTTACTCGTTAGATTGGAAAAATTATTTGCCTAAAATCCTTTCTCCCCAGAAAATAAACTTGACCCAAATGTAGGAGTGAAGAAATTTCACACCTCAAAGACTTCCCCACAGAGTTACCGAAGGAACTCTGTAGACTGGTGTCCTGAATTTTTCCTTAACAGTAAATCCAAATTCACCAAAATTGCCATTATCATAAAAAACATAGTCCCTATCTTGTCGGCTTCGATAAGATCGCTGAGGGCAATATTGATAATGATGGTTATGATGGATAATGTTAATACCATTGCCAGATACTTATATTGTTTATCGGTAAATTTATTATAGAGTTTTTGCCCCAGATATAAAATATACACCAATAAAACTACCCAAATTGCTAATCCGATAAAACCCTGCTCCACTGTTACCTGTAAATAATAATTATGTACCGTGGATCGTTCGGGGTTTCTGCTTATGTAAGTCTCAAATTTATTAATGGTGTATTCCTTATAATTAAAATAGAATTGTCCCGGACCAAAACCCAGGTAAGGTCTTTCTTCTATCATATGCACTGCCGCAACCCAACGATAGATTCTTTCTGCACTTGAAACATCTTCTAAACTCATGGTTGATTCCATGTGTTCGGAAAACTGGGTGTGGTAAATCGTTTTAGTATATTCAGGCGCATAATCCATATATTTATTGTTATGCAACATATAGATCACAAAAGTTATTACCACCGCTATCATCACACCTACAGCAGGCATCAATTTGTTGTAGCGAATCAGAAAATAAGCAACTAACGCACCAACAACCGATAACCACGATGATCTTGTATAAGAAAAGTAGATGGCAAGTAAAAATAATATTTTCCCTAAATTAATGACCATGCGTTGCCAGGTATATTTTTTATACCAGGTGGAAGCAATAAATAGGAACGGAAATGTCAATGCTAAAAAAACCGCATAATTTACATGGTTTCTGAAAAATGGCACCATGGTCTTATTCACTTCACTAAACCGGAATTGATAGTGCATGTGATTGTTGAGTGTAAAGAGCACAAGTAAAAGTGTAGGTGTAAATAAACACCAAAACACAATTTTAAAATCCCTGATATTTTTTATGATAAGGGCACTGACAAAATAGAATGTTATTATGAACCACGTTTTCGCCAATAGGTACTTTAGGGAGATCACAATATCAGCAGAAAATAAGGTTGTGATCATTAGCCACCCAAAATGAATAAATAATATAATAGTTAATGGGTGACTTATAAAATCGAGGTCAAATAGTTCTTGTTTTAAGAAAACAAAAAATATGAACGTAAGCATAAATACCAACATAATAGGTTCTGTTGGCAAAGTAGTACTGAAACCGCTGGGGGCATAATATTCAATGGATGCCGGTGTGACGATCAGCAATAAATAAAATATCGATTTAAAATTTAATATGAGTTGGTAAGCAAATAAAAATGCTACCGGAACCAGATAAAAAAGTGGTTCATATAATAAGATACCGGCAAACATGGCAACAATGCCAAGAACTGCAGCGGTGCGAAAAATATTTAATTCAACAGGTTGTGCCTGTAAACTACGCATTTTTTAATTTGCTTTTTATTTTCCTGAAATTTTCAGTTAATACTGCGAGTATCACCAAAAAAATAAAAGCACCCAAGGTAACTCCAATAACAATGAGTGAGCGGGTTGGTCTGTCTTTTCTGATTGCCGGGTATGCTTCTTCCGTAATATTTACTGTTGAAAAATCAGTATTAATAGAAGTGAGGTTCTGGTCGAGTATTTTTTTGTTAATACTGAGGTCTTCTACAGCATCTTCCAATTTTTCTTCCAGAATAATGAGCGCTTCGCTACTAATCCCGCTTTTTTTCATTACGCCGATACTGTCCTTTAAATGTTCAACTTCAGCGTCTTTCATAGCAACCTGTTTCTTGAACGTTTCTACCACTAATTTTTTATCACGGAGTAACATCGCTTTATTGTGACCATCAATAGTAGTTACAATATGCGTAACCATTTTTGCTGCAAGATCTTTATCAGTATCCCAAATGGAAACTTCAATCGCTGCATATTCTGTTTCTATGGCTCTGTAATTTTTCAGGAATTCCTTTTTTGTATTATAGCGAGCCATTTCTTTAGTGGAATCAATACCATAGTGTTCCATCAAATGAAAATGATTGATCATATAATCAATAATACTGCTGGTATTGGCGATGGTCAGAATTCTGTCAACATCACCTGCGCTTCCGAAATAGTCTATCTCAATTTCTCCTGCCGATTGGCTGTATAACACCTGTCTGTCTGACATGATTGGATTGGTGGGATAGAACGTAACGGAGGATTTGTAATAATTTGGCATAAAGAACCAGGTAACTATGCAGGCAACAATTGCCACAATTACGGTAACTATAATGGTCGGTTTACGCCATTTATAAATGATCTGTATTAACCTGATTATATCATTGGATTGTTCCATACATGAATTTTAGAGGGCAAAGGTAGAAAAAGTCAATCAGAATCAAGCCTTTTTGCGAATACCCGCTAGCATAGGCTGCGCTAACTGCCTGAGTTCCTTTATTTTGATCAAGCCTGAAACTGCTGAGACTGACAGCGATAGGAAACCGGCTATCATAAATTTAAAATACCAAATTAAGGGTAATTCGAATATCCCAAAATTGACTATAATAACGAGTATTACAAAAAGCAGGCTTCTCATCCATTTGATATCACCTGCACTGATGGAAAATATTTTTCCTGCAAAATACATATGGGCAGCAAGAATAATAATTTGTGCAAAAACAGTAGCAAAGGATGATCCAAGTGCTTGATAATCTGGTATCAAAAGTAAATTTAAAATAATATTCAAAATAAATCCTGCTAGTGAAATATAGTTTAGCTTTTTAATATTCCCGTTTGCTGTGATCAAACTTCCATAAATATAGGTTATGCTGATACAAATAAAACTGATCATCAATAAACCTAAAATATTTGCAGAGTATATGTCGCCGGTGCTGTATAATAATTGCATTATTTCCAATCGGTAAAAAATAATAGTAATTCCAGCTGCAGCTGAAAAAATAAGCATTAGCGTAAAACCAAGTTCAAAAAGTGGTTTTATATTTTCTTTGTGCTCTATCATCCTTGAAAACATGGGCATTAAAAGTCCTGCAAATAAAAAACCCAAAATGCTCATGGCATCCAATAATCGAAATGCGGAGGCGTATATTCCCGCCTCATATGCGCCGTTGTCACCCAGCATTCTTTCGAGCAAAACTCCGTCGGTTCTGAAATAGGCGGTCATTAAAAAGCCGAGTAAAGCGTAAGGATAACTTTTTAGAAAAACTTCTTTTATTAAAAATCCATCAAATTTCCATTGAATTTTTATGTGTTGATTGAACAATATAAGTGTTGCAACCAAAAGAGCAAATACATACCCTAAAATCTGTACCCAAATAAAATTGGTGATGTTGATTCCAAATGGTAAAACGGTTGTCCATAATATTAGCCCACAAATAATGGAAGTGGTGAGTTTATCCAGTATGGACAAAAACGCATCGGTTCTGAATAGATGTAATGCATTTACATTTGATCGTAAGAAGGCATAAAACGACATTAATATCTGCATTAATATTAATAGTATTAAAATGGAGATCTGTTCGGAGGAGAAATCAACTCCAATGGCTGCTATAAAGATCAAAATAGTATAAACAACCGATAATACAACTTTGGCCAGAAGTGTGGAAAATAAATATAAACCTAATTTTTCAGGCTGTCGCGCCACCATTCTATTATTGAAATTATTGATCCCGAAATCGAGTACAACCTGAAAAAGCCATGCGAAATTGAAAAGAGCGAAATAGGTGCCGTAGGCCTCGGGACCTACGCTGTTCTGCACGGAACGGTCGATGCCCAATATCCAGAAAGGCTTGACCAGCAGGTTAAGCAGCAGCAAAAAGCTGATGTTGGTGATAAAATTTTTCCGCATTATTTTGTTGGAATGCTAAAAATAGTTATTATTGCTTCAAATTATACTCTGGCGACAAACTTCTACCTAAAGATTTAGTGATACGGGATACTTCTACGCTTTTTCATTTAATGATTAAAAACAACTGTATAACATGCTGATAGCTGTTAATACCCGTTTCCTTATTAAGGATAAGCTGGAAGGTATTGGTTGGTTCACTTATGAGACCATGAAACGCCTTACCCGAAATCACCCCGAACATACATTCCTTTTTTTGTTCGACCGTGATTGGGACCCTGAATTTATTTTTTCTGACAATATTATTCCTGTTAAGGTTTGGCCACCTGCACGACATCCGTATTTGTGGAAATATTGGTTTGATTATGCTATCCCGCAGGTATTTAAAAAATACAAGCCTGACGTTTTTATTTCAACCGATGGATTTTTATCCTTAAAAACGCATGTTCCAACTTTGCTCGTTATTCACGATCTTGGATTTGAACATTATCCGGAACATACTCCCGGTATTGTAAGTAAATATTACCGGAAATTCACACCTCTTTATGCAAAGAAAGCTGCCCGGATAATAACGGTTTCTCAATTTTCGAAAGATGATATTGTTAAACATTATCATACCGACCCTAAAAAAATTGATGTTGCACACAACGGTGCAAATGAATTATATATTGTTTTACATGAAGAGGAAAAGGTGATTACAAGGCAAAATTTTGCAGGTGGAAAAAATTATTTTGTTTATGTGGGGTCTGTACATCCACGCAAAAATGTGAAAAATCTTTTACTCGCTTTCGATCTGCTTAAAAAGGAAAACGCTACAGATCATAAGCTCGTAATTGTGGGAAGAATGGCATGGAAGACGGATGAAACACAAGAAGTTTACGACAATATGCAATTTAAAGACGATGTAATTTTTACAGGCCATCTGCAATTAAATGACCTCACGCGCATTGTTGCTTCCGCTGATGCATTTGTTTTCCCATCCTTGTTTGAAGGCTTCGGAATACCTGTTTTAGAGGCAAGGGCATGTGGAGTTCCTGTTATCACCTCCGACCGTACAAGTCTGCCGGAAGTTGCAGGTGACAAAGCCATGTATTTCAATCCTGACGATATCAATGATATTAAAAATGCTATGGAAGAATTTTTATTTAACCGTACTAAATATCTGCCAACTACAATAGATATTCAAAATGTTAAACAAGAATTCAATTGGGACAGATCTGCGAATATTATTTTTAATGCGGCATTGCAATGTCTGAAAAAAAATCCGAAAGAAAGCCATGTTATCGTGTTGAATTAAATATCTTTCAGCGCGATTTTTCTTTTTTTATTTAAATTTTATGTATCATCCTTAATTAACATTAGGAAAGGTGCTTAGTATTCATTTTTTTTGCCTAAATTTGAATAATAGAACTTTATTCCAGTATGCGAAATGTATTTTTAACCACCCTGATTGTTTTCCTGGTTTCCAATATGCAGGCTCAAAAGCCTGAGGTTGAAAACAGGATACATAAATTTCCGGTATCAGCAACTCTTGATCTCAGTAAAATTTCCACGCAGTGGAATCCGCAATTGCTCTGCCTGGAAATGCCCGCACCCGGTTCTGAAACCTATAGAAGATATTTGATCGACCTTAAAAATGAACTTTATAACAATAGATCATTTACTCCCTCAAACAATTATAAACAATCAGAAACTACCGATCTTCCACAGCCATCAGTTTTATCCGGATGGGAAGGAAATCCTATGGGAAGTGGTGTTCCAAATGATAATGATATGGCAATATCTAATGATGGTAAAATTATTTCAGTAATAAATTCCTCGATCTATATCTATGATAGTTTGGGTACCCTGTTGCAATCTGTTTATTTATCCACTTTTGCCGATACACTTGGAATAGCTGCATCAGCTTTTGATCCCAAGGTGATGTATGACCCTCGTGCGGATAAATTTATTTTATTATTTCTCAACGGATTTACGCCCGAGACCAGTTTAATTACAGTAGCCTTTTCCAAAACAAACGATCCAACCGGTGAATGGAATTTTTATGCTCTGCCGGGAAATCCCAAGGATAATGATCTGTGGACTGATTTTCCAATGTTTGCAATTACCGAGGAAGAATTATTTCTTACTATTAATTTAATAATTCCGGATGAGCCCTGGCAAACCGGTTTTAGTGAAACATTGATATGGCAAATGAGTTTGGATAAAGGGTATGCAGGTGACTCTCTGGATGCAATTTTTCATGACAATATATTTTTCGATGGTAAACCAATCCGTAATTTAAATCCTGTAAAAGGTGGTGAAACAACGTATGGCCCGGATATGTATTTTCTGAGCAATAGAAATTTTTCTCCTGAAAATGATACTATATTTATTGTGCATGTTACAGGTTTGCTCAACGATCCGGAAACAACAGTTGAAGTGGATTATTCAATTGCAAATAAAAAATACGGAGTTCCTCCGCAAGCGCGACAATATCTCACACATATTTTTGATACCAATGATGGACGGGTTTTAGGTTCATTTTATGAAGACGGACAAATCCAGTTTGTATCAAATTCCCTTGATCCTAATACAGGATTTTGCGGGATCTATCACGGAATAATTACTGATCTTGAAGGAGAAAGAACGATCACTGCGAATATTATTGGAGATGATACCCTTGATTTCGGTTATCCTAATATTTCATATTCAGGTCACTATGATGGAGATAATCAATCCATCATTGTATTTGATCATACAGCTCCAACGGTGAATGCTGGTATGAGTGCAATTTATTTTAACTGGTATGCATATTCCGATGCAATAAATATAAAAACGGGTGATACCTATGTAAATGTTTTATCCGGTGCCTATGAAAGATGGGGTGATTATACCGGTTCTCAAAGAAGATATAATCATCCCGGTGAAGTGTGGGTTAGCGGAAATTTTGGGAAATTTGTAGAAACATTTCCATTTTCCAGCAGAAATAATGCTACATGGATAGCTAAGCTTGTAAGTAATGATATACATCCTGCCGATATTTTAACAGTAGAAAAAAATCTGCAATCAAAAGTTTACCCAAATCCAATATCCAATTATTTTACAACTGAATTTGAATTGCCAAATTCAGGAAATGTGGAGATCAATATATTTGATATACATGGAAAACTTATTAAAAACTTACTAAATACCCAAGGATCAAAAGGGTTGAATATATTTTCTTTTTCTATGGAACCATTGGCGGCGGGAAATTATGTTTTGGAGATTAAATTGAATAATATTGTTTATACTTCTTTGCAGATTAATAAACAATAAAGGACACAGGAAATAGGAAATAGGACATAGGACACAGGACTTGACAAAGGACAAGGGAAAGGGACATAGGAAAACAAAATTGTATCAGGTAGCAAGTATCAAGTATCAGGAAAACAAATGGTGGGATTTAGTGAAATTTTATGACTGGATAGTGAGGCTTTCGCTCTTAGCGAAGGTCTCACTAATGCATCAGCTCACAAAAATTTCGCAAGAAATTTAAACTCCTTTCTCCCCATTATACACAGGAATTAGAGCAGAGAACTAGCTTAAATTCTAAAATATATTATCTAACATTTGATTTTTTGTAATTTAGGAAATAAAACGTACACTTTACTTAAATTTCTTCGTGCCTTCGTGGCCTGTGTTCTTATTATACTTCATATTTAGTTCTAATTATTGCCACACCCGATTAATACACCTAAATTTGCACCTTAATCAGATATTGAATAATTAATGTAGCAATGAAATGCGTAAACGAAAACAATATAAGATCTTAGAAAATATAACAATCACCCAAATTGCAGATCAGGGAATTGGCATTGGAAGGGTGGAAGGAAAGGTGATCATGGCCGAAAATACAGTTCCGGGAGATGTTATTGATATGCAGATCACTAAAGGAAAAAGTGATTACGCCCTGGGATATGCAGTAAAATTTCATGAGTATTCGAAATTACGTGTTATTCCATTTTGTGAACATTTTGGAGTTTGTGGCGGCTGCACCTGGCAGAATGTATCCTACGAAACACAATTGGAATTCAAAACACAACTGGTGAACGATGCGTTCAGAAGGATTGGAAAAATTGATTCCCTGGAAATTTTGCCAATACTAACGGCTCCGTTTGATAAATATTATAGGAATAAACTGGAATTTACGTTTACCAACTCCGGATATGTTGCTGGAAAATTCTCCAGAGATGAAATAATAGAAAAACAGCCTGCGTTGGGGTTTCATGTACGCAAAGAATTTGCACATGTTTTTGATATTAAACACTGCTATCTGCAGCCTCATCCCTCCAATGAAATACGTTTGGCCCTGAAAGCCTATGCAACAATTCATCAATTACCATTTTATGATCTTCGAAACCAGACCGGGTATCTAAGAAATGTTATTATAAAAAATACACTCACCAACGGGTTAATGGTAATTATGGTTGTAGCAGAAAATAAACCTGAATTGTTATTGCCATTAATGCAACATTTGTCAGTGACCTTTCCTGAGATCACTTCTCTATATTATTGTATCAACCAAAAAAATAACGATTCCACTTTTGATCAGGAAATGGTTTTGTTTGCAGGTGATAAATTTATTACTGAGCAAATTGATCACATCAAATATAAACTCGGACCCAAATCTTTTTTTCAGACTAATATTTCTCAGGCAGTGAATTTATATCACATAGCTCTGGAATATGCTGATTTGAAAAAGGAGGATGTCGTATATGATTTTTATACCGGATTGGGCAGCATCGCTTTATTAGCCGCAAACAAATGTAAAAAAGTAATTGGCGTGGAAAGTGTGGAAGCCGCTGTGGAAGATGCTAAAATGAATGCAGAGGCAAATAATATTGATAACTGCACATTTATTTTTGGTGATATGGCTAAAGTATTTGACAACGATTTTATTAACACGCATGGAAAAGCGAATGTTGTTATTACTGATCCCCCCCGGGTAGGAATGCATAAAGATGTTTGTATAAAATTATTGGAACTCGAACCTGAAAAAATTGTGTATGTGAGTTGCAATCCCGTAACACAAGCAAGGGATATTCAACTGCTTTCAGAAAAATATCAACTGATTAAGATGCAACCGGTTGACATGTTTCCGCAAACGTATCATGTGGAAAATGTTGCTTTATTGAAGCTAAAAGAAGTGCTCTGATTAAAATATTTATTCAAACGAAGTTTATTTGTTACGGCTACTGAAATTTTAGTATTATTACCGCTACTGAATTTTTAGTATTACTACCGGTACTGAAAGCCTCGCTAAGAGCGAGACCTTCAGTGCCCGACCATTGAACTAAATTCTTTCAACTCTTTTAACCTTTTTTCAAATCCGCGATCACCGCTCTTATCTCTCCAAAAGAGTAATTCTCCCCTAAAAATTCTTTTATCGGTGTAAGTTTTTGATCGCCTACGTTTTTTATTGCAAGTTTTATAGCAGGAATCTTTTCTTCCTCCACTATTTCCGTTACTTTTATTTCTCCGCTGAGAATAAATTCAGATAAATGGCCTTCTATAGTTGTAACGGCAAGACTTCTTTCTGCCGCGATATCAACAATAGTTTTACCGGACCGAAATAAATATAATGTTTGTTTTTTCGTATCGCTCGGACCATCGGATTTTAATTTTTTTACAACTTTTTTTTGTCGTACAGAAGTTTTCTGATCCATTTTGGAATGCAGGCGATTTACTTCGCAATAACCTTTTACAATATCGAGAAATTGTTTTCCGTATTTTTCAATTTTGATCTCTCCAAAGCCGGAAATTTTTTCCAGATCAGAACTGTTTTGTGGTAAAAAGGTAGATAATTCCTGTAGTGAAACATCTCCTAAGATCAAATAGGGTGGTACACCTTCTTTGGCAGCAAGTTCTGTTCTTACATAGCGTAATTGTTCAAATAATTCCTTGTCGAAGGCTATCACATCCTGTTCTACTGCTTCGATTCGTTCTTCCTGTTGGGTGAGATATACCTTTTCGTTTCTGTATAATACATCCTTACTTTTTTCTGTAAGTTCCAAATGCGAAAAATTACCATCTTCTATGCGTTTGAGATATTGCTGATCAATTAATTCCTTGAAATACAAGGTCCACAGATCTTTTGAAATATCTGCCCCGATACCATATGTTTTTATTTCTCTGTGCTGTTTCCATATCTTTTCACTTTTACTTCCCCGCAAAACATCAATGAGATAATTTATTCCGAATCTTTCCTCCGTTCTCAAAACGGCACTTAATGCTTTTTGTGCAATTACTGTTGCATCAAAGGTTTCTTTTCTGCTTAAACAAAAATCGCAACTGCCACAATTATTTTCTGAATACACCTCGTTAAAATACTCGAGCAACATTTTTCTTCTGCATTGATTTGCACTGCAGAAACTTGCCATTTTATCTAATTTCTTTAATAAAATATCTGTTTGCTGAGGATTATTTTCAATGGATGCAAAATTTTTGAGCGCCGTAATATCTCCGTACGAATAATATAATATAGCATCGCTGTGTAGCCCGTCTCTACCCGCTCTGCCGGTTTCCTGATAATAACTTTCAATATTTTTCGGAACATTATAATGAATCACAAAACGCACATCGGGTTTGTCGATACCCATACCGAATGCAATGGTTGCAACTATGATCTTTGTTTTATCTTTTTTGAAATTCTCTTGTACCTTTGAACGGGTCGCAGTATCCAAACCTGCGTGATAACATGCTGCTGGAAACCCATCTTCACTTAAATTTTCTGCAAGCGTTTCAGTGCTTTTTCTACTGAGAGCATAAATAATTCCCGAACTGTTTTTATGTTTTTCCAGATATTCAAGAATTTCCCCGTATGCATTTTTTTTGCGTTCGATAAAATAATGAATATTCGGGCGATTAAAGCTGGAGATAAATATTTTCGCAGTTGGAATTCCGAGTTTATTGGCAATATCAGCTCTTGTAATATTATCTGCACTTGCTGTAAGCGCAATTACCGGAACTTTTGGAAATTCTTTTTTCAGCAGTGCCATTTGCAAATATTCAGGCCTGAAATCGTGACCCCACATACTCACACAATGCGCTTCATCAATGGCAAATAAGGAAACAGGTAATTGTTTTAAATAATCTAAAAATCTTCCACCTTCACCAATTAATCTTTCCGGTGCAACATATAATAATTTTATCTCCTGGTTTTGAATGCGATTAATTATAATGCGTTGCTCCTCATTCGACATGGAACTGTTTAAAGTTGTTGCAGGAATTCCAATGGCATTCAGGCCGTCAACCTGGTCTTTCATGAGAGCGATGAGGGGAGAAATAACAATGGTAATTCCAGGAAATAACATAGCAGGTATCTGAAAACAAACAGATTTACCGCCGCCTGTTGGCATCACCACCACAGCATCATTTCCTTTCATCACATAATCGATGATCTCTTCCTGTGTATCTCTGAATACCTCGTATCCGAAATACCGTTTTAAAACATCTTTAGGGGACATAACAATTAAATTTAAGTCAAATATAAAAAATAGTAACTTTATCCGGTTATTTTTTCGAAAATTACCCGATAAATTAAAATTAAGCGGTTAGATACTAGAATTTATGGCACTCAAAAACATCAAACCACTTCGACTTAAAACGAAAAATTATCAGCAAGTAGCTGTAATTGAGATCATATTGATTTTTTTTATATTGATCATGGGGGATGTTGCAACGGCGTTTAATGAAACCTATGCAGATAAAATAGTAACGGGTGTTTTATTGATCCTGGAAATATTTTATTTATTGTTGCTTGTTCAATTGGCTGGATTTTTAAGTGCCAATAAACGCATAATTAATATATTGAAAATAGCCATCGGAATCATTTTTATACTGTCTTTTATTGCATTAAACCCGCTTTTCACCTTAGTATCTGACCTGAAACCCTGGTTAATTGCTGTCCATGTGATATTATGTGCACTGGAATGTTTTGTGATAGCACTTGGATTAATGGATATTTATTCTGATAATTTACGCATCACCGAAAGGCTTTGGGGCTCGGTTGCAGTGTATTTATTGATAGCACTTGGATGGGGCAGTTTCTATGAGATATTTGTGTTAATTGACCCTATGAGTTTAGGGGTAACATTAAATGCGGGATACCAAACGTATTCCGAAAGTTTATATTTCAGTTTATGCAGTATCAGTGGAAGCTCAAGTGTTTATGCAAATCCATCCCATTTGATACGCAATTTATCGCTTATAGAATCAGTGTGGGGTGTATTGTTTTTGGTGATGTTGATAGGAGGACTTTTTACCTTGCCCTCACCCAATAGGGATTAAAAAATGTTTCACGCAAAGTCGCAAAGCCGCAAAGAATTAAATCATGTGATTTGCCGTAATCAAAACACATCCATAACATAATCCACCCCATTTTTGAACGCAGTTCAAAAAAAAATCCGCGCAATCCGCGCAATCCTTTAAATCCGTGATGTAAATTTGGGCTGTGAATTTCTTGGAATCTCTTAACGAAGCGCAATTAGCTGCTGTAACGAATATCAACGGACCAACTATGATCATTGCCGGTCCCGGCTCAGGCAAAACACGTGTGCTCACTTTCAGAATTGCATATTTAATGCAACAAAACGCCGATCCTTTTTCCATTTTGTCGCTCACCTTTACCAATAAGGCTGCCCGGGAAATGAAAAACCGTATTGAGCAACTGATGGGTGGAGAAGCGCGTAATTTATGGATGGGTACTTTTCACTCCGTGTTTTCACGCATACTTCGAAGCGAAGCTGATAAGTTGGGATATCCCTCCAATTTTACGATTTACGATTCGGAAGATTCAAAAAATTTGTTGAAGACCATTGTTAAAGAAATGGGATTGAACGATAAATTATACAAACCGGGATATGTTTTATACCGTATTTCCATTTCTAAAAATAATTTGATCGGGCCTAAGGAATACGAAAATAATACTGACCTTATTGCAGAAGATGAAAGTAATGGCCGGCCAAAAATGAGCGAACTTTATTGGAATTATACCAAAAGATGTTTTCGTGCAGGTGCAATGGATTTTGATGATCTTTTATTAAAAACGCATGAATTACTGGAGCGATTTCCCGACGTATTATATAAATATCAACACCGTTTTAAATATGTGATGATAGATGAGTTTCAGGATACGAATTTTTTGCAGTATTCCATCGTGAAAAGAATTGCGGATGTTTTTCAAAATATTGCCGTAGTAGGAGATGATGCGCAAAGTATTTATGCATTCCGCGGAGCCAATATTTTAAACATTCTCAATTTTGAAAAAGATTTTCCCGAAGTGCAAACTTTCCGCCTCGAACAAAATTATCGTTCTACAAAGGTAATTGTGGAGGCAGCAAATCATATTATTTCAAAAAATAAACATCAACTCGCAAAAAAAATATGGACAGATAATCTGGAAGGGGAATCCATTAAAGTAATTCGTGCCATGAGTGATAATGAAGAAGGAAGAATGGTTGCGAATGAAATTTTTGAACAGCGCATGCGCGAACATATTAAAAATGGAGAGTTTGCCATTTTATACAGAACGAATGCCCAAAGCCGGGCATTTGAGGAGGGATTGAGAAAATTAAATATTCCATATAGAATTTATGGCGGAATTTCCTTTTACCAGCGCAAGGAAGTAAAAGATCTGATCGCCTATTTAAAATTGACCGTTAATCCGCATGATGAGGAATCATTTAAACGTATAGTAAATTATCCCGCTCGAGGTATTGGGAAAACAACCATCGAAAAATTAACAGTGCTTGCTGCCGATAACGATAAAAGTTTATGGACCATGGCAGAAAATATCGATCTGCTGCAATTTAATTCCGGCACCAGAAAACTTTTATCAGATTTTGTAACCATGATAAAAAGCTTTCAAACACTTCTTGAAAAAAAGGATGCCTATGAAGTTGCCAGTCATATCGCAAAATCGACCGGAGTTATGAAAGATCTATACAGCGATCAAAGTGTGGAAGGATTAAGCAGATATGAGAACATGCAGGAATTATTAAACTCCATAAAAGAATTCGTGGCTCCGGATGAAGCTGCATCTGAATTTTATGTGGATACAATTCCAGGGGAAGAAAAGGTAACAAAAACATTGGGACAATATTTACAGGAAGTGGTATTATTAACCGATGCAGATGCGGAGGGAAATGAAGACGAATCAGTTAAACTCATGACCATTCACGCTGCAAAGGGATTGGAATTTAAAAGTGTTTTTGTTGTGGGATTGGAGGAAAATTTATTTCCCGGAACATTATCACTTTCGTCTCGTGAAGATCTTGAAGAAGAACGGAGATTATTTTATGTTGCAATTACACGTGCAGAAACAAAACTAACTATTACACACGCTGCAACACGCTATAAATACGGGAAACTGGAATATTGTGAACCGAGCAGATTTTTGGAAGAACTTCCGCAAAATTTATTGAATTATGTAGGATATAATAACTCAAAATGGAATGATGAAGTAAACGACAATACTAAAAAGCATTACGAACATGCTACACCGGTTACCAAAGTGCGGCCGCAGGTTCCTGTGAATAATTATATGCATAAAGCTTCCGAAAATTTTAATGCTGCATTCCCCGAAGAACTACAATTAGGAATGGATGTTGAGCATCAAAAATTCGGATTTGGAAAAATCACTGCTATGGAAGGAAACAATGAGGGCAAAATGGCAACCATTGTATTTCAGAACGCAGGAGAGAAGAAGTTGTTGTTGAAGTTTGCAAAACTCGCTGTCGTAAAAAATGATTAAGGTAATTAATTGAACGCATGCACAGAAGAATTAACCTCTGGTCGGGACCGCGAAATATTTCTACTGCATTAATGTATTCATTTGCACAACGACATGATACTAAAGTTTTTGATGAACCTTTATATGCGCATTATTTAAAAACAACCGGAATTATGCATCCCGGCACGACGGATATTTTGAGATCTCAGGAAAATGATGGCGAGAAGGTAGTCGCTTCCTTAATACTTGGTTACTACGAAAAACCTGTTTTATTCTTCAAACAAATGACACATCATTTGGTGGATCTGGATCTTGCGTTTTTAGAAAAAACATATAATATTCTTTTAATTCGGGATCCTAAAAATGTATTATATTCATATAGTAAAGTAATTGAAAAACCAACACTCGAAGATATAGGTATTAAGCAGAGTTTTGAATTGTTCAGTTTCCTTGAAAGCAAAGGATACCATTATTTTATTATCGACTCAGCACAAATCTTGAAGGATCCGGAAACTGCTTTGACAAAAATCTGTACTGCTTGTGATATACAATTCGAAAATGCCATGTTACAATGGGAAAAGGCAGCTCGTCCGGAAGATGGGATATGGGCTAAATACTGGTATGCCAATGTCCATAACTCAACAGGTTTTCAGACTTATCAGGAAGAAACAATAAGTTTGCCAGATCATTTAAATCCAATTTATTTACAGGCAAAAGTTTATTACGATGTACTTATTCGTCATGCTATAAAAATATAATTATGCAACAAGAATTCAATCCGCAAAACGAAAATATTTTCATTTGGGTCGAAAATAAATTATACCCTCGTAACGAGGCAAAGGTTTCGGTTTTTGATTCTGCAGTGCAGGGTGGGGATGCAGTATGGGAGGGGTTGCGAATATATAATGGAAAAATATTTTGTTTGGATGAGCACCTTGAAAGGTTACATGCAAGCGCCCATGCAATGTTGTTTAAAAATGTACCGACCAAAGAATATATTAAAAAGGCAATTTTTGAAACATTAAAAGCAAATGGCATGAATCACAATGCCCATATCCGTTTAACATTGACACGCGGAGAAAAAATCACTTCGGGAATGGACCCGCGATTAAATCAAAAAGGATGTACACTCATAGTTTTAGCGGAATGGAAAAAACCTGTTTATAGCGGGACTATTAAATTAATTACTTCTTCTATCAGAAGAAATTCACCCATGCATATTGATTCTAAAATACACCATAACAATCTGATCAATAACATTCTCGCTAAAATTGAAGCAAACGTTGCAGGAATGGATGATGCTTTAATGCTCGATAATCTCGGATTTGTTTCTGAAACAAATGCCTGCAATATTTTCATGATAAAAAATAATGTTGTTTACACACCAAATGCGGATGCATGTTTGCCGGGTATCACCAGAAAAAAAGTAATAGAAATATGTGTTAATAATAATTTTGAAGTTCACTTAAAAAATTTAACACTCACCGAGTTTTATAATGCTGATGAAGTTTTTACAACTGGCACCATGGGAGAACTTACCGCTGTGTCAGAAATTGATGGAAGGGCAATTGTGAATAAAAAAGAAAGTTCATTGTTGGAGAAAATTAATCAACACTTCCATAAAATGACAATGGATCAAGGAGAGATCATCCCGCAATAATTTTAAGAAATGTAAGGATATTCAACCTTAATTAAGAATAAGGCGTGCGCAGGAGCAGACATCGCCATTTTAAATCTTTCCTTATTTTTTATTCCTTCATCAAATTCTTCGAGTGTCATTTTGTGTTTGCCAATCTGTATCATTGCACCAACCATTAAGCGCACCATTCCGCGTAAAAATCTGTCGGCACTAACATATAAAATGGAAAGATTTCCCTCTTTACGCCAATAAAGTTCTTTAATATTTACAATAGTGGTTTTCGATCCTTGTTTACTTTTACAAAAGGAGGGAAAGTCGTTGTATTTTTTTACGATCTCACAAGCTTTGTGCATCAGATCAAAATCGAGATCGTCTAAGTGGCGGTATAATAATAATTCATTTAAAAATGCATTTTTTTCGAATGTAACTCGATATTCATACGCTCTCATTGTTGCATCAAAACGCGCATGTGCTTTTTCGTGAACAGGTATTAATTTTTTAACGGCAATACCCTGCGGTAAAAAAGTATTTATTCGCAAAATAAAATTATCCGGGAAAATTTTATCTGTATCAAAATGCAAAAAGAATTGTTCTGCATGCACTCCTGCATCGGTTCTGCCACAGCCTAAACAATGGATATCAGCGCGTAAAATAGTCTGTAAAGCTTCATCTACCTTCTGTTGCACACTCACGCCATTAGGTTGGATCTGCCAACCTACATAACCCGTCCCCTTATACGCAATCTCCAAAAAATACCGCATTTACCCCCAAAATTACGCAAACCAAAGGTTTGAATTGTCAATTATCAATTATCAATTGTCAAATTGTGTTTATTTTTGTGCCATGTGGCAACGAATTCAAACCGTTTTTTTATTTCTCGCAGCAATTGCAGCGATCGTCTTTCTATTTTTACCCATTTCTGAAAAAGATGGAGTTCTTTTGTTGACAAAAGGGGATATCATTGCAACTTCAATTTGTATTGCAATAGCATTAATAGCGCTGTTTACCATTTCTCAATTCAAAGACCGGAAACTACAGCTAAAAATGTGTCTTATTAATATGTTTTTGTCTATAGTATTAATGGGGGCATGTTTTTTTGCAGCAACAAGATTTGGAAATGAAAATTATCCAATTGCCTTGGGAATTCCCCTGGTAATATTAATTATGATCGTTTTTGCTCGCAGAAATATCAAAAAGGATGAAGATCTGGTAAAGTCCATGGATAGATTTCGTTGAGAAGGACATAGGACATATGACAAAGGACATATGACATAGGACATAGGACATAGGACATATGACATAGGACATATGACAAAGGACATAGGACATAGGACATACGATGTTGGTTGTACAATCGTCAATTATTTTGTAACTGCAGGATTTCAAATTCTTATAATTATCGCACTTTAAACATCCGCTTAATATTAAGGTAATATCTGCATGGCAATTTTGTACTTCTATTTCGGAGTATGAAATTAAGAATTTACATATTTATTTTATTTCTATTTTTTATAACAATCAAAACAATTTTCTCCCAAACAATATCTATTGGGGATATTGCTTTTTTGGGATTTAATTCCGATAATACCGATCAATTTTCCATAATTGCCACCAATTATATCGAATCCGGCGTTCCAATATTTTTTACGGATGCCGGTTGGAACGGAACAAATTTTTATGCTTCCGAAGGTCATTTCCAATGGAATGTTCCTGCGGGTGGATTGCCCACAAATACAATTATCACTTTTACAGGCGGTGGAGCCGGTGGATTTACAATTTTTGGAACAGGATTACTGGAACCCGGAGCAAATGCAACTTCAGGAACTTTAGCAGCATCAGCTTCTACATCATCCATGGCACTTTCCACATCCGGAGACCAGATAATTTGTTATACAGGAACCATAGCAGCACCAAATTTTATCGCCTGCATAAACTTTAACGGAAGCTGGTCGCCGGCAACTAATTCCAATCAAACATCCATACCAACTGGCTTAACTGTAGGAACCAATTGCGTTTTACTAAACAATCAGGATAACGGAATTGTAAACTGTTTATTACTTCCTGATCCATCAACCATTGCCGATTATAATAATCCGGCAAATTGGATTTATAATGATGCTACAAGATATGTTTTACCTCCTGTAGTTGGACCGTGCGATTTTTTGTTGCCAATTATATTAAAAGATTTTTACGCAACTGTAGTTGAAAATGCTATACAATTAAATTGGATCACATCAAATGAAATAAATACCTTTGAATTTATTGTTGAAAAAATAATGCAGGATGGAAATTTTTATGAAATAGCTAATATAAAAGCTTCAGGAAATTCTTCCCCAGATCAGTTTTATCAATTTACTGATGATGAAATTAATAATTCAACCACTTATTACAGACTAAAAATAATAGAGACAGATTATTCTTACGAGTACAGTGAAACAATTGTTGTAAATAACCCTTCTGATAATAAGGAGATTCAAAACATCACGCTATATCCGAATCCTGTTAGTGAAGAATTAAACATCCAAATCAATTTTCCTATTTCCGAATTTGAAACACTGCAAATTATAAATGCAACAGGTAAAATTATTTACATCACCCATGAAAATCTCAGCTTCGGTGAAAATAATTTTTTGATCAATTTATCAGATATTGAATCCGGATATTATTTCTTTCGCGCTTCACTAATTAATGGTAATTTTATTAATATACCTTTTATTAAAAGCAACTTATAGGATATTTTCTCCCTGAGGCCTACACGGGTTTTCAAAACCTATGAGGTCATCGTTGTCAATTGTCAATTTTTTGTTTGGCTGTTTAATTCTCAATTCTAACTCTCAATTCTCAATTGTTTCTTTGGCTGTTTAAATTGTCAATTGTCAATTGTCAATTTTTTTCCGGTCTCATATGTGGAAACAACAAAACATCCTGAATCGCATGTTGATTGGTCATGATCATAGTTAAACGATCTATACCAATTCCGATTCCCGCAGTTGGTGGCATGCCGAATTCCAAGGCGCGTAAAAAATCTTCATCAAGTTGCATTGCTTCTTCATCCCCGCGTTTTCCTAATTCCAGTTGACCTTCAAATCGATTTCGCTGATCAATGGGATCATTTAATTCGCTGAATGAATTCAACATTTCTTTTCCGTTGCAAATTGCCTCAAACCGTTCTACTAATCCTTCTACAGATCTATGTTTTTTTGCAAGCGGACTCATCTCAACAGGGTAGTCGGTAATAAAAGTCGGCTGAATTAAAAATGGCTCGCATTTTTCGCCGAATATTTCATCAATTAATTTTCCTTTTCCCATTGTTGCATCCACACGCACATGCAGTTCTTTTGCTGTTTTATAAATTGCAGCCTCATCCATTTGCGAAATATCAATTCCCGTAAAATGCTGAATTGCTTCAAACATGGTAAATCTTTTCCATGGGCGTTTGAACGAAATAATATTTTCTCCAACCTGCACTTCTGTAGAACCTGTAACTTCCATTGCAACTTTTTCAATCATCTCCTCTGTAAAATCCATCATCCAGTTATAATCTTTATACGCAACATAAAATTCTATTTGCGTAAATTCCGGATTGTGGAATCTATCCATTCCCTCGTTGCGGAAGTCTTTTGAAAATTCATATACTCCATCAAATCCACCAACAATTAATCTTTTTAAATATAACTCATTTGCAATACGCATATATAAAGTCATATCCAATGCATTGTGATGCGTAGTGAACGGACGCGCTGCAGCTCCACCATATAGAGGTTGTAATATTGGAGTTTCCACTTCTATATAGCCATGTGCATTTAAAAAATTGCGCATGGTATTTACTAATTTACTTCTTTTAATAAATACTTCTTTTACATCAGGATTTACAATAAGATCCACATATCGCATTCTGTAGCGCTGTTCCGAATCGGTAAATGCATCAAACACATTTCCTTCTGCATCTGTTTTTACAATTGGTAATGGACGCAAACTTTTACTCAATAATTTAAATTCACGAACATGAATAGTTGTCTCCCCGGTTTTAGTTGTAAATACATATCCTTTTACACCAATTATATCACCAATATCCAAATGTTTTTTAAATACTTCTTCATACATCGATTTATCTTCCCCCTGACAAATTTCATCACCCTTCACATAGATCTGTATTTTTCCGACACTATCTTGTAACACTGCAAATGCAGCTTTTCCCATAATGCGTTTACCCATTAACCTGCCTGCAAAACTTATATTTTGCAATTCTTCCGTTTTTGCAGGGTGATTGGAAAGAATATATGCCGAGTTATGTGTTATTTCAAACTCCTCCGCAGGATAGGGATCAATTCCCATATTGCGCAAAGCCATTAAACTTTCTCTCCTGATAATTTCCTGTTCACTGTGATTATTACTCATAACGTTTTTTCAAATTAGGCCACAAAGATAAAACATTGCACCTCAGGTTCGTGAATCGTCATTCGTGAGTCGTGAATCCGTGGTGTAATGGTCATTAGTCATTAGTCAGGAGTAATTGTATTCGGTTAACACATAGCAATCTCACCACTCACCATTCACCACTCACCCATTGTCAATAGTCATTAGTCAGGAGTAATAATATCAGGCTCTCTAGGATCATTCTCATCACTCATAACTCATTACTCATTTCAAGGCCCTGAGTTAAAGTTTCTCTCAGTCTCTCCCCACTCACCACTCCCCACTCACCATTCCCCCCTCACCACCCTCCCATTTCCTAATTTTCCTTAAATCTCCTTCAACCATTTCCTCATTACCTCCTCAATCCCTATCTTCGCAACATTAACCAATTTTCAACCTTTACGGACACGGTTTGCTCATATTATCAAATTACATTGGAGGAAAACTTCAGCCACCTGTAAGTGGCAAATATCTGGATAACTACAATCCGGCAACAGGTTCTGTTTACTCAAAAATACCCGATTCCGACGAAAGAGATGTCGAAATGGCAGTTTTAGCTGCTCAAAAAGCCTTTTACGAATGGTCGACCCTTGAGGTTACATTACGGAGTCGAATTCTTCATCGCATTGCACAGCTTATCGATGAAAAATTTGACCTTTTAGCTGAGGCAGAATCAATGGATTCGGGTAAACCCCTGGCTTTGGCAAAACGTATGGATATCAGCAGAGCTCGTGATAATTTTGAGTTTTTTGCGTCAGCAGCACTGCAATTCAGCTCTGAAAGCCATAATCAAAAAGGAAAATTCATAAATTATACTGTACGCAACCCAATTGGCGTTGTTGGATGTATCTCTCCGTGGAACCTTCCACTTTACCTTTTTACATGGAAAATTGCTCCAGCCTTAGCTGCCGGTAACTGTGTAATAGGAAAACCATCAGAAATTACACCAAACACCGCAACATTATTAGCTGAAATTTGCATGGAAGCCGGATTACCGGCAGGGGTGCTGAATATCATACACGGAACAGGTCCGAAAACAGGGGCTGCCATAGTTAAACATCCTGCAATTAAAGGAATTTCCTTTACCGGAAGCACCAGAGCAGGGAAGGAAATTGCCACAATTGCTGCGCCAATGTTCAAAAAGTTGTCGCTGGAGTTGGGTGGCAAGAACCCTATTGTTATCTTTGCAGATTGCGATTATGACAACATGCTCGCAACCACAGTTCGCAGTTCTTTTACAAATCAGGGGCAAATTTGTTTGTGTGGCAGCAGGATCTATGTTGAACATAGCATTTTCGAGAAGTTTAAAAAAGACTTTGTTGAAAAGGCTAAGCAAATGAAAGTTGGAGACCCAAGATTGGAAGAAAACACCATAGGAGCAGTTGTTTCGGAAACACATTACAATAAAATACTGTCGTATATCGACTTAGCTAAAGAAGAAGGCGGAACCATCTTATGTGGTGGTGAAGCAGTTCATTTAGAGGGAGAATTTAAAAATGGCTGGTTTATTCAGCCGACGGTGATTGAAGGATTAAGTCCACAATGCAGGACAATACAAGAAGAAATTTTTGGTCCGGTTGTGAGTATCCAGCCTTTTAATACCGAAAGTGAAGCCATAAATTTGGCAAATAATAGTGAATACGGATTGGCAGCCGTAATTTGGACCAATCATTTGGGTCGTGCTCATACCATGGCAGAGCAGATCGAGGCTGGAATTGTCTGGATCAACTGTTGGCTGGAGCGGGATCTAAGGACACCATTCGGGGGCGTGAAGAACTCCGGAGTGGGTCGCGAAGGTGGTTTAGAAGCCATGCGTTTCTTTACCGAACCTAAAAATATTTGTATCAAACTTTAAAACGGAGGAAAGTGACTTTATTAAAAAACAACAGAAAAACCCCGACACTATTATTAACAACCGCTGTAGCGGTTACCATGCTGGTAAGTTCCTGTGGAATGTATACAGCATCAGTTAAAAGTGAAAATGCAAATACCACAATTGTTAACTACGAAACTCAGTTTATTGAAGATTTTTATCTCAATAGTACAGAGGAATTAGTGGTGCCTTCAAGGCTGGATAACAATTATTCCCAAAATAATATATCGCGTAAACACAGACCTGAACCTGAAATTCAGCAACTTCCTATTAGTGAGGAGTTGGCAATTTTGGGAGAGAATATTCGCCTCGGAGAAAATGCGGAAAACGAAAATATCGGGGGTTTGGACTACACCTCGCCTCAGGATGCAGAAGATTTTGAATCGTATGAAGAATTATTTGCTACCAACGAACTCAATGCCGGCGAAATATTCGATCCTGCAAAAATGATCGACAGTATTCAGGTTTTTTTGGTGAGTCCCAGAAGTAACTGTTATACATTTCCATTAGAAGAAAGCAAAATAAATTCGGATTTCGGATGGCGTCATAGTCGTTTTCATTCAGGAATTGATCTTGATCTGGAAACAGGTGATAATGTTTTTAATGCATTCGACGGAATAGTAAAGAGATCAGATTATGTTTCCGGTTACGGAAATCTTGTTGTAGTAAAACATTTTAATGGATTGGAAACTTATTATGGTCACTTGTCCAAGATTCTTGTAGTGGAAGGTGATACGATTGAAGCAGGAGATAAAGTGGGTTTGGGTGGAAGTACCGGAAGAAGCACTGGTCCTCACTTGCATTATGAAATACGTTATCGGGGTGCAGCAATAAATCCGAAATATATAGTTGATTTTAAAAACAGTGTTCTTACCTCTGAAGTTTTTTATTTAAAGAAGGATCACTTTAAACCAACAACAACAGCATCCACCACCACAACAGGAAAAAAATACTATACAGTAAAAAAAGGGGATACCTTAGGTAAAATTGCATCGCGCAATAAAACTACTGTTAGTAAATTATGTAAACTCAATGGAATATCATCCAAAAAAATATTGAGACCCGGTCAAAAGTTAAGGGTGAAATAAAATAAATCTTTTTATTATTAAACAAAAAAGGAAGCGGAATTTTAATTACGCTTCCTTTTTTTATTTCACTAAATTATTATTTTACATTAATGTTTTACAACAAATTTTTGTGTAGCTGATTCTTTCGTTTTGGTATTTATTAATCTGGAAATATAAACGCCGGTTTTAAAATTATCGGTCATAACGGAGATGTTGTTATCAGCAAATTCCTTCGAAAATAATAATACCCCATGGATATCAAATACTTCTAATTTGTAATCGGCTACTGATTCCGTTTTAATTAATGTATAATTGGTTGCAGGATTCGGACCAATGGTAAAGTTAATATTATCAGCAAGCGAAAAGGGATCTTGTTTTTTAAAAATACCGTTTATATCCTTTTGTAATCCGATTATAACAGGATAAAAATTCATGGTAACTTCTGCATTTACTGCACGTCCAATCACTTGATTCGTGGTATATTCACCTAGTGGAGGTTCCAGACTTGGTGCATCACCTATCAGTAAGATCATTCTTCTTCTTCCTTCTGTCCAGTTCATTTCATTTATTGTTTTAACGATCGCATCATTTACACTTTCCGGCAGATCAAAGCCACCGCCAAAGGTGTATACAGTATTCATGATGTATCTTGCTTCATCCAGATCTTTACTTAATTTATGCATTTTAAACCATCTTGCACCATCTGTATTTTTATCTGCATAAAAGGTAAAACCTACTTTAACATCCTTAAAATTATCCAGGGCGTTGATTATTTTATTGATGCTTACTTTTATCGCATCAATATCATCGTCCATACTTGTTGTTCTGTCAACCACAAATACAATATCGGTTTTATCAGAAAGATAATTTTTAATGATTCCTTTAATCACTCCAACAACGTATTCTGCATTATCAACCATAAATGTTTGACCTCCTGTTGCATCAGCCAAGCCTGTAAACAACTGGATCGTTGTCTGCTCATAAATTTCAGCTGCTGTGAGGAGTGATGGTAATTCCGGATTGAGTAATAGTTGTCTTTCAATTTCTTTGTTTACCTTTTTTTCTAAAATTTCAGCCATTTCACTTTTTATAAAGTCGTTGTTAAGTAACACACTTGATAAAATGGAATCTTCAGAATTTTCAACAGCCGCTAATTTTTCAACCATGGAAATTTTTTCATGGCTTTTCAATTCGAATTTTTCCGAAATAGGATCTGTTTTTAAAGTTGGGTCTGCATTTTTTTCTAATGTTGTGGAAACTACTGTTGGCGGTTCTTCCGGAGAGATGCTTGATTCGCAGCCCGCAATAACTAGAGAAAAAATTATAAAAAATACAAGAGTGATTGTTTTCATAAAAAAAGTATTAGTGAGATAAAACAAATGCAATAAACTACATTTAAGTAATGCTAAAAATTATTGGTCTCACCTTTTAACAACAAATTTTTTGGTATCTACTGTACTGTTTGTATTATTTAATATTCTCACCACATATACACCACTAGGAAATTGGTCGGTCATGATGGATATATTATCACCATGAAAATTTTTCGTGAATACTAATTTTCCGTTAATATTAAATACTTCACTGGTGTAATCTGCAATTTCTCCTGTTTTAACGAGGGTGTAATTGGTTGCTGGATTTGGCCCTAAAGAGGTAATGATAGGTTTGGGTTCGGCAACAATTTCCTTGGCCTTTAAAATACCTTCCAGACTTCCTTTCATTCCGATTACAACCGGATAGAAATTCATGATAACACCTTCTTCTTTTGCCATATTAATTATATCTTCCAAAACATAATCTGAAAATGGCGGTTTAATACTCGGCGCATCTCCCAATAATAAAATAACACGCCTTCTTCCTTCCTCCCAATTCATTTCCTGTATCGTTTTTGCAAGTCCGTCGTTCACACTTTCAGGCTCATCGCCTCCGCCAACGGTAACAATATTTTTAACAACATCTTTGGCTGATTCCAGATCGTTTGTCAATTCATATTTGCTGAACCACTTATTTCCATCCGCATTTTTATCGCCATAAAATGTAAATCCTACTCTGGTATTGTCGTAGACGTCTATTGCTTTAATTATTTTGTTCACGCTGTTTTTAATTTCATCAATATCATCGCGCATACTTCCTGTTTTATCTATTACAAAAACAAGGTCAGTTTCACTGCTCATGTAATTGCGAATGATCTCACTTATGGCTTCCACAACATAACTTGCATTTTGAATTAAGAAAGTTTCTCCGCCTGTGGCTTTCGAAAGATCCATAAATAATTCTATAGTTAATTTGCTGAAAGCATCCTCGGCTGTATTCAAGGAGGGTAAGTCAGGATTCATCAGCAGTTGTCGCGCAATTTCATCTTCGATCGAAATCTTTAATTTTTCATCGAGAGCAGTGCGATCTTTTTTCTTGCCATTAATTGTTGCAGTGGTATTTGCATCGCTGTCCTTAGTTCCCTCCGGCGGCGTTAAAAATTCTGCTGGGGGAGTTTCCGCAAATTTTTCCAGCGTGGTTGAAGTGCCGGTTGTTGGTGAATCAGGTGTGTTGTTGTCGCATTGAGAAAATAGAAATACCGAAAAAGTAAGAAGTAAAAGTGTAAAACTTTTCATTTTGAATGGTTTTAGGTTTTATTAAAGATTCAGTTTGTATTCAAAATCCACAACTTCTTAGTTTCCAATAACGGAGGATAACACATAAAAATTTTAAGGTTTCACATTTTCCACCTCTGAATAAAAATTTGAAAGTATATTTGGGGCATGAGCGATAATATTATCAATACTACTAAAGCCCCCGAACCCGTTGGTTTATACCCTCATGCACGTAAAGTTGGAAATTTATTGTTCCTTTCAGGAATAGGACCAAGGGAAGCCGGTACCAATAATATACCCGGACTTGAACTCGACAAACAGGGAAATTTTTTAAAATTTGATTTTGAGAAGCAATGCCATTCAGTTTTTTCGAATGTTAGAACTGTATTAGAGGCTTCCGGCGCTAAATGGGAGGATATTGTGGATGTGACCGTTTTTCTTACCGATATTAAAAGAGATTTTGCTACGTATAACAGGATCTATGCAGAATATTTCAAAGATAACCAGCCATGCAGAACTACCGTTGGGATAAGTTCATTGCCTACGGCTATTGCCATTGAACTTAAATGCATTGCAGTTATCTCCTGATACTGCATCGCTCAATTTGCTAAAGTTTGGTTAAGATGGATGTAAATATCTGAGCTTTTCTGTCTTTTCCCTTTTGAAATCCGTACCTTTGCACCAAATTTCAGGTGCCTTCAGCGTGAAAAACGGAAAAAAAGATACTATACCAACAAAAGATTTTTTACCTGCCATCAGTGAAAAAAATATTCCCTATTTAGAAGTGGTGGGTGCAAGAGTACACAATCTTAAAAATATTAATGTATCAATACCGCGCAATAGTTTAGTGGTTATAACAGGAGTAAGTGGTAGTGGAAAAAGTTCCCTTGCATTTGATACTATTTATGCAGAAGGTCAACGCAGATACATGGAAAGTTTTTCTGCCTATGCCCGTCAGTTTTTTGGAGCTATAGAGCGGCCGGATGTAGATAATATTACTGGGTTATCACCGGTGATTTCCATCGAACAAAAAACTACAAATAAAAATCCGCGGTCTACCGTGGGAACAATTACAGAAATATACGATTTTTTAAGATTATTATATGCTAGGGCATCTGATGCATACAGTTATGTTACTGGGGATAAAATGGTGCGTTTTACAGAGGAGCAAATTGTAGAAAGTATCATTAAAAAATTTAACGGTAAACGAATTGTTTTACTGGCTCCATTAGTGAGAGGAAGGAAGGGGCATTATCGCGAATTGTTTGAACAAATTCGCAAGCAGGGATATTTAAAGGTTCGCATTGATGGTGAAATTAAAGACCTGTTACCAAAAATGCAGGTTGACAGATATAAAATACACGACATTGAAATTGTGATCGACAGGTTTAAAGTTGATGAGGATGATCATATCAGGATAAAACAAAGTGTTTCACAAGCACTTAAATCGGGTAAAAGTTTTATAATGGTTATGAATTCCGACACAAATGAAATATTTAATTATTCCAAAAAATTAATGTGTCTTGTTTCCGGTATCAGTTATGAAGAACCATCTCCAAATGCCTTTTCCTTTAATTCTCCTTATGGTGCATGTACTAAATGTAAAGGGCTTGGTGTTGTTTATGAAGTGAGTTTGGAAACACTTATTCCTGATGCAACAAAAACAATTAACAATGGAGGAATTGTTGCGCTCGGGGAATTCAGGGAAAATATCCTGTTCAAACAAATAAAATCAATCGCTTCAAAATATAAATTTTCATTATCTACGCCACTAAAAGATATACCGAAAAAAGGCTTAAATGCTATATTATTTGGGAGTGAAGGAGATGCTGAATTGCCGGATGATGATACAATTTTTTTAGGTGATGCCGACAGATGGTATACTCTTGAGTTTGGCGGACTTACAAAATTAATAAAAAGGTGTTTTTCAGATTCCATCTCTGAAAACATGCGCAGATGGGCTGAGGACTTTATGGTGAAGGCAACTTGCGATGAATGTAATGGAACCAGGCTTAAAAAGGAAGCGCTTTATTTTAAAGTGGATGGAAAAAATATTTCCGAATTATCACAAATGGACATTAAAGATCTGCATGTATGGTTCGATAATGTGGAATCAGGGATGTCGGCAAAACAAAAAATAATTGCAAAAGACCTTTTAAAGGAAATACGTTCGAGAATCGGATTTATAAAAAATGTGGGATTAGATTATTTATCACTCGACAGGCCAACAAGAACATTAAGTGGTGGTGAATCACAACGCATTCGTCTTGCTACTCAAATAGGTTCACAATTAGTTGGTATCACTTATATTTTAGATGAGCCTTCCATCGGTTTGCATCAAAGGGATAATAATAAATTAATAGAGGCATTAAAGGAATTGCGCGATAGTGGAAATACCGTTTTGGTTGTTGAACACGACAAGGATATGATGATGCACGCTGATTATGTACTTGATCTCGGTCCGGGTGCCGGAATTCACGGTGGAAAATTAGTGGGTGAAGGAACTCCGGAAGATTTTGCGAAAGCTGATACAGTAACTGCAGAATATTTACGGGGAGAAAGAAAAATTGAATATCTAAAAGTCAGAAGAAAGGGAAATGGAAAGGAAATTAGTTTACAAGGCGCAGTTGGTCATAATTTGAAAAATGTAAACGTAAAATTTCCATTGGGAACTTTAATTTGTGTAACCGGAGTAAGTGGTAGCGGAAAATCCAGTTTGATAAATGCCACTTTATTTCCCATCATGCAACAACATTATTATAATTCTCTTAAAAAACCACTTGCCTATCACAAGATAGAAGGGTTGAAGCATATTGATAAAGTTATTGAAATTGATCAATCTCCGATAGGAAGAACACCGAGGTCAAATCCTGTTACCTATATTGATATTTTTTCGGAAATAAGGAATTTATATGCTTTAGTGCCGGAAGCAAAAATTCGTGGATATAAAGCCGGCAGATTTTCATTTAATGTGAAGGGTGGAAGATGTGACGTTTGTGAAGGCGGTGGAATGAAAGTAATTGAAATGAATTTTTTACCTGATGTTTATGTGGAGTGCGAAAAATGCAGAGGAAAAAGATATAATAGAGAAACGCTCGAGATCTATTTTAAAGGAAAGAATATTGCAGATGTATTGGATATGACAGTAGACCATGCCGTGGAATTTTTCGAAAATCATCCGCGCATTTTTAAGAAAATTAAAACTTTGCAGGAAGTGGGTCTTGGATATATTAAATTGGGACAATCATCAACAACATTGAGTGGGGGCGAAGCTCAACGTGTGAAACTTGCAGAGGAATTATCCAGAAAAGATACAGGCAATACCTTTTATATTTTAGATGAACCAACAACGGGATTACACTTTGAAGATATCAGAGTGTTGATGAATGTAATAAATGATCTCGTAAATAAAGGAAACACGGTTTTAATAATTGAACATAATCTTGATGTTGTAAAATTGGCAGACCATATTATTGACCTTGGCCCGGAAGGAGGGCATGGAGGTGGAATGATCATAGCAGAGGGAACTCCCGAAGAGATTGTAAAGGTGAAGGACAGTTATACGGGTAAATTCCTCAAAACGGAGTTAAAATTATAACTTGGTTTTTTTCGTGGATTTAAAAAATCTTTTCCATAATGGCTGATGTGAATCTTCATCAGTATAATAATCATGATAAGAAGAATCACCATAACCATATCCATAACCATATCCATATCCATATTCAGTTCCACTTGCATTTGCATCATTAACTACGATGCATAAATTTGTCAACTTGTTATGGTAATATAATCTGTTAATATTGCCAATGAAATTAATTTTTGAATAATTGGCTCTAACAATATAAATAGAAAGATCAACCTTCGACATAAGTGGTAATGCATCGGAAACTATTCCAACTGGAGGGCCGTCAATGATTATATAATCGTAATTTGCTTTTAGATAATCCAAAAGGATTTCTGTTTCTTTACTGATCAATAATTCAGCCGGGTTAGGTGGTACAGGCCCTGCGGTTAATACATCACATCCGCATTCTGCTGAAAATTGAATACATTCTTCAGCTTTGTATTGGCGAATTAATACTGTGCTTCCACCTTTGTCATTTTTTAAACCCAATGCTTTATGAATTTTCGGTTTACGCAAATCAAAATCTACCAATATCACCTTTTTCCCAATGGCACTAATAACATTGGAAAGATTTAAAGCCATAAAAGTTTTTCCTTCACCACTCACAGTAGAGGTAATGGAAATTAATTGACCTTCTGTTTTATTATTGGTTAAAAAATATTGAATATTACTTCTGATGGTTCGGAAGGCTTCCGCAATATGTGACTTAGGGTTTTTGATCACAACAATTTGGGCAAGGTCTGAACGCCCTTTTAAAAACTGGGGTAATACACCAAGCAGTGGAATATTTGTTGCCTTTTCAACATCAGGTACTCCAATAATGGTATGATGTGAAACAAATTTTACATAAACATGGGCAAAGCTTAACCCAATACCTATCAATAAACAAATACCCCAAATTTGTGGTTTAACTGGGGCTACTAAGCCTCCTTTTTTACCTGCATCGAGTATAATATAATCACTGCTCATTCCTGCCAGTGTAATTTCATATTCTGATTGTTTTTCCAATAATAATAAATAATATTTTTCCTTAAGATCATTCAAACGAGTTAATCGAGCGTATTCAGATTGAATTTCAGGAAGTTGTAAAAACTCATTTTCATATTTTCGTTCTTCCTCGCTGAGATACTTTTTGCGCACATTCAATTTTTCTTCTGCATTGGAGATGGCTTCTCTGAAATTTAATTTTACCTGATCTATTTGTTTATTAAGAGAAGCTAATCTGGGGTCACTGGCCGGCACGCTCAAACCAAGATCCTCTCTTTCCTTTTCCAGAGTTAACAAGGAATTTAAATAGGGCGAGAAATCATTAAACTTAAAGTCGCCAAAATAATTGGCTAAAGCCGCAATATCATTGTTTTTATTATTTGTAAATTCTTTTAACCACTGTAAACTTTTTTCTTCGAGCATTACCTCAAATTTTGACTGGTCAATGCCACTTAGCTTTTGGACAACATTGGTTTCTGACAATTCGGGGTTGATGATAAGATTTTCTTTTTTGAAATCTTTTAAAATTGTTTCCTGGTCATAAAGTTCTTTTTCAAGTGAATCTATCTGGTCTTGAATAAAGGAGATAATCAATTTTGCGCCATTTGCTTTCCTATCGAGACTCAAATCCACTATTTCACTTGCAATAGTATTTACAACATCCATCGATTTTGTGCTGTTCTTGTCGCGATAATTAATGATTATTTTTCCTCCATATAAATTGTCAACATCGATATCGATCTTATTTTCAATTTCTTCAGCGATCAAATTAATATCATTTATTATAAAATAAAAGTGTTTAGATTGATCAGATTTGTCTGCTTTAAGTAAATGCGCATTGATATTGAATGCAGGAGTGTTGTAACTTTTATCGAATTCATAATCAAATTTTAACTCCTCTCCATTATATTTATATAAAATGCTATAATTTTTTTCATTTTTAATTTGAAATTCGATCTTTGACCCTATTATAGTTGAATCTATTATTTCTATAGCAACTTTAAATGGTGATGCTTTGTAGATCTCTCCTGATTTAACACGTTCGCTTAGATAATAGGAAATATTTAAAGGTAGTTTTTTAAGTGCCTGAAGTTTGTACCCTTTTGAATTTAAAACGGTCATTTCTTCATTTAATCGATCTGCATTTGGAGATGATACTAAAATTCCCAGATCAATTGAATTATCCTTTGACCTGTCTTTAAATTGAACATCAGCTTGTGACTCATAAACCGGTGTAGCATATCTCATATATAAGAATGCAAAAAGGAGAACTATTAAAAAATAGATAACTATCCACCATCTGGTGATCCAGGCAACTGTTAAGAATAATTTCCAATCAAACGAATGATCTTCAGGTTGCGCTGATGTTGTTGATATAGGGAATTCGTTGTTTGACATGAATTTTCTTTATTTGTTCAAATTTGCAAAAAATGCATAAATAACAACGATGCTTGATACTGTTGTTATGATTGGAGAAACTTCGCGGAAAAAATGTGCATTTATTCCCGGTTCGATATAAATGATATCGTTTGGTTTAACATAAGATTTTGCCTTTTTAATATCTTCAATACCGGAGAGATCAATTTCCTCCGTTAATGATTCTCCGTTTACAGTGCGAATGATTTTCACTTTGGATGAACGGGCATTTTCCGGCACCCCGCCTGCCTGACCTATCGCATCTAAAACGGTAATATCAGGGCGCGTAAGATTTAATTGTTTTGCATCAACTCCACCCCGGTAAACTGTGATAAATTTATTTGTGATCACTATATTAACAAAGGGATCTATATAATGTTTACTGTATAACTCCGATAACTTGGTTTCCGCTTCTTGCTCTGTCAGATCCTTAAGTATTACCTGACCAATTATTGGAAGATTTGCTTCTCCGTTTTTGTCTATCGTGTACGGCATGGAATTTCTTATCACCTGAGGATTTGATGAATTCATTTCTGAAGTGATCTGTGATTCAATCAGAATATATCCTTTTTTAGGATAAATATATAATTCGATAATATCTCCTTGTATCAGAGTAAAATCCTGTGGAATACTATCTAAGAAAGTTTGACTTTGAAAATCGTTTTTTGTATCCAAAATTCGGTTTGGGTGCATGATTCCACATGCGGATACTAAAGTAAAACAGCAAAAAAGCATTAATAGGTTTTTAATTGTTTTATAACCTATAAAATGAGAGTTGTAATTTTCGGGACTAAATTTGTTCATTTTGAATATGTATATGGATTTAGGTCAGCAAATATAGACTTTTGTGTTTTAGAAAACTATGCAGGAGGATCTGGATGGGTCAGGTAATGTGAACTGCAGAATTTTCATTTTGTTTATCCAGTGTTTCAAAGGTTGAATTTTGACTTATATATTCTGGGATCAGGTCCTTAACAATTGCAACTGCTCGCTCGCCGTTATTTTTCTGCAATGCTAACCAAAGTTGCTCAATACAATTGTTTACGTGCATAGTGTCCTGATAGCCTGTAAGTGCAATTTTTATTTTATTATGGTGTGTAGGTAAAGTGTTTTCATTATTGTTTAAAAGTTCTTCATGTAATTTTTCTCCCGGGCGCAGGCCAGTAAACACAAAATGAATATCCTTATCAGGTTGTAACCCACTTAATTGAACCATTTTAGTAGCAAGATCTAAAATTTTGACCGGCGAACCCATGTCGAAAATATAGATCTCACTCGTTTTACCCATTGTAGCGGCTTCTAATACAAGTTTACAAGCTTCAGAAATCGTCATAAAATATCTTGTTACCTCAGGGTGAGTAATGGTTAACGGTCCACCTGATTCAATCTGTTTGCGAAAATAATTTACAACGGATCCATTTGAACCTAAAACATTTCCGAAACGGGTTGTTATAAATAAAGTACTGCAATTCGGATCCTTCGATTTTTCTTGAACATAAATTTCAGCTGCTCTTTTGCTGGCGCCCATTACATTTGTTGGATTCACTGCTTTATCAGTGGAGATCATAATAAATTTTTCAACTTGGTATTCTACAGCCAGATCGATCAAATATTTGGTGCCAAAAACATTAACATGAATTGCTTCCAATGGATTTAATTCCATAAGTGGAACATGTTTATAGGCCGCTGCGTGAAATACAATATTTGGTAAATGCTGATGGAATATCTGTGTGATTCTACGATTATTCGTTATATCGCAAACTATAAATTCCACCTCAATGCCGGGCAACTGCTTGAGTCGGAAATACAATTCCATTTGCAAATCAAACAAAGCAGATTCTGCCTGATCAATTAAAATAAGTTTTTTCGGTGCATAGGCGATCAGCTGTTTTACTATTTCACTTCCAATTGAGCCTGCAGCTCCGGTAATTAATATACTTTTTTGAGAGATATGTATTTTAATATTTTCATTCTCTATCTGAATTTGTTCCCTTCCAAGAAGGTCTTCAATTTTAATTGTTCGAAGCTGACGAAGGCTGAGTGTTCCTTTTATCCAATCCTCAACTGGTGGAACATATTTTACGTGAATTTGATATAGTAGACAAGTATCAACGATCTCGTTTTTTTTATTGTTTTCAAGATCGTGTATGCCAATGATCAACTCTCTTACAGAATATTTTTGTATAAGTTCCTGTAATTTAGTTGGAGAATAAATTTTAACACCTTCAATTGTTTTGTTGATCTTCGTAATATTATCATCAAGAAACCCAATAATTTGATAATTTTTGCTATTATCGTTGCGCAAGGCATTTAAAACACTAACACCTCTGCGACCTGCACCATAAATGATCACTGATATTGGGGATACATTATGTTTTGTTGATTGATAAAACAACACTTTTATAACATACCTGCTGAAAGCAAGTAAGGAAATATTTAATACTACGTGTATGATCGCGATAGAAGCTGGTAAGATCAGAAATCCCCCTTCTATGTTTCTGTTGATAAGAGAAATTGAAATGCAGATAATTGTAGCAGTAATGCCTGCTTTAATAAGTCGTTTTGCATCGGCAATTCCACTATGTCGTATTATTCCATCAAAAGATTTAAAAATTAAAAAACATATTGCAAAGATCGCAGTGGTTGCAAGTGTGTTGTTTACAAAGTCGGAAAATGAAATTAATTCAATATTGAAATTAAATCGAAGAATGTATGCCAGACCGTAGGTAAAAATGGTTATAACTATATCAAACCCCAATACTATCCACTTGGATAAAATATGGGTCCCGAATTTTCTATTGATATAATTTTTTAAATTGTCAGCCATAAAACACACCCGAATCAATTTTGTTATATTTTGATCCTGTTTTTTATCCCAAACTAAAGCCTTCGCAAAACCATAGCAGGAGCATTTTTAAATAAGAAAAACAGGGGGTATTAACAAAGTTACGTGAAAAGTGCTGTTTTTAAAAGGGAATTGGAGAGATTTCCGGTTTGGAAACTAGGTGGTAGCTAAATTACCAATAAGATCACATATCCTGGAAAGGTCGTCAGTGTGCAGAGAGGAGCCGGATGGGAGGCATAAACCGGAGTTAAAAATGGCCGCTGAATTGCCATTTGGAAAGGAAGGGTAATTCGCAAAAACCGGCTGGAGATGTAAAGGTTTCCATAAAGGTCGTGATTCAATATTTTCTTTCTCCAGTAAAGAAATAATTTCAATATTATTCATTCCCGAGATCTCAGGATCAACGGTAATTGTTGTAAGCCATCTGTTGCTGAAATTATTTTTTGTTTCAGGTAAAAATTGAATACCGGGAATTGAGGATAGCATTTTATTATAAAGCTCAAAATTCTTTCTGCGTTGAAGTATACGAGTTTGTAATACTTCCATTTGTCCGCATCCTATAGCAGCACAAATATTACTCATTCTATAATTATATCCAATTTCAGAATGCTGATAGTGCAATGCTTTGTCGCGCGATTGGGTTGCCAGAAAACGCGCCTTTTCAATTGCAATTTTATCCTCTGAAAGAAGCGCACCTCCACCGGAGGTTGTTATTATCTTATTACCATTAAAGGATAATACCCCAAATTTCCCAAAGGTGCCCGTTTGTTTGCCGTTGTATGTTGAACCGAGTGATTCGGCAGCATCTTCTATAACGGTGATCTGATAATCTTCGGCGATCTGCAAAAGTTCTTTCAATTTGCATGGCATACCATACAAATGCACCAGTATTATTGCCTTTGGTTTTTTATTTTTGCCAATACAAAATTCAATCGCCCTTTTTAAAAGATCTGGATCCATGTTCCATGTTTCCATTTCGCTGTCAACAAATACCGGAATTGCTTTTTGATATAAAATAGGATTTGCAGAAGCTGAAAAAGTAAATGAAGGACAGATCACATGATCACCTTCTTCTACTCCTGCTAAAATCAATGCAAGATGAATGGCAGCAGTACCGGAACTTAAAGCAGCGCAATTTGCAATACCAACATAATTTTCAATTTCGTTTTCAAATTTATCTACATATGGCCCAAGTGGTGCTATCCAATTACTTGCAAAGGCATCTTGAACATATGTTAATTCGGTATCTGACATATGCGGAGGCGATAAATAAATTCTATTTTTTTGCATGAATTATTGTATTTCTAAAGTGTATGGAAGTTCGATCTCCATAATCACTTGTTAATATTTATAAATATTTATCACCGGCATTTCGCATTTTAATTGTTTCGGCCGGTAAACCATACATAACAGTATTATCGGGACAATCATTTAATAATAAAGCACCTGCACCTATTAATGCGTGATCGCCGATTTTTATTCCGTGCGTTACAGTTGCCCCAATTGATATTGCTGTGAAATCGCCCACTGTTACATTTCCTCCTAATGTTACTCCCGGTGCAATGCTTGAAAATTTTCCAATATAACAATCATGATCTAAACTGGAACTCGTGTTAATTATAGTAAAATCACTTATTTCTGAATAAGGATTAATTACAGCACCGGCCATAATTGCAACTCCATTTCCTATTAAAACATTTTTCCCGATCAAAACAGATGGGTGAATTGCAGAAATATAGTCCAAATCCGGAATTAGTTTTTCAAGTTTGTCTTTCATTTGTTTTCGGACCCAATTATCTCCAATTGCAATAAACAATTTGCAACCCTGATTTTTATCTAAAATCTCCGGCAAATTTTCTTCCTTGCCAAGAATCGGGTATCCTGCATTTATGGATCCTGCTTGTTTATAACTGTCTATAAACCCAATAATATTTTTGTTTCCCTCTTTTTCAAAAATATCAATTATTACCTTAGCATGATCGGAAGCGCCAACAATCAGTATTGTTTGTTTATCCTTCATAAATTGAATTTAAATAATTCTCCCGAATTATGGTCAGTTTTTTGTTCATTGCGGGGTTGTATTTGAACGGTAAATATAACAAACAGTAAAAACTTTTTAAATGAGGTTGGATGAGTATTTGCCTTTGGAGGAAAATCTAACCATACTAAACAATTTAACCGTTAATTTTTTTCCTTTCTTCATCCAGATCAGGCATCGAGGAGCGGGGATCTATCTGAATATTTTTTGAAACAAAAATTTGGGGTATTGTTTTTAAAAATATAACAATGTCCGATTTTAAAGATAAATTCTTTACATACAAACAATCAAATTTTAATCTTTCATCCCAGGAGGCATTGTTGCGCCCATTAATTTGTGCTAATCCCGTAATACCGGGACGAACATGATGTCTTATTTTTTCATGTTCATAATAATAAGGGAGATACTTTATTAAAAGTGGTCTTGGACCTATCAAACTCATATCGCCTTTCAGGATATTAATCAATTGTGGTAATTCATCTAAAGAGGTGCGCCTTAAAAAGCGACCCACTGCGGTAAGTCTGCTGGTGTCACTTACATTGATATTATTCAGCGGTTTCATAGTGGTGAATTTATAAATAGTAAAAATTCGTTCGCCCTTCCCGACTCTTTGTTGTGCGAAAATAATTTTGCCTTTAAAGGATAATAAACACAAAATAGAAACTATAATAAAAACAGGGGATAATAATAGTATCAAAAACAAGGAAAACAAAATATCTATCAGCCGTTTAAAAAATTTAATGTACATCTGATGTTGTTGAATTTTCAGAATTTACTGCAGGCTTTGAAGTGTGTTTTTGCAATAATTGTTCAATTAATTCTAAATAAGATAGTGAGAGTTTATTCCTGTCAAAGTATTTTTTCGCATAGAGGTAACCGCTTTCACCCTGACTTGTTATTAATGCTTTGTTTTGCAGATAATATTTTACCTTGGCAGCAAAGTCGATTGGATCTTCCGGAGTCACGAAAATTCCAGCGCCTGATAATTCTATTAATTCTTTGGAAATACCATCAATTGCCATCAATATCGGTTTTTTGCATGCCATATAATCGAAGGTTTTGTTAGAATAAACGGTTTTGAAAATTTCAATTTTTTTCAATACGGAAATGCCGATATCTGATGCTAATATATACTTTAAAGCGTCTTCCTTGGCTACAGAATCAAAAAATAGTATATTTTTAAGTAGCCTCTCTTTTGCAGCTTGTATAAGCATATTTTTTTGCATCCCATCACCTATAAGTATAAAAACCACGGGTTCTTCTATTAATAATTCTGCAGCCTCTATTAATTGAATAAGGTGATTGGCGAAACCATGTGCGCCAACATAACAAAGTACAAGTTTGTCCTCAACACCTAATTTTTTTCTAAACTCTGTTCTGTTAAAATTTGCGTGTAATTTATCAGCAATATCAAAATCTGCTGCATTGGGAATGCAGATGATTTTTTCGGCGGGGATATTTTTTTGTTTTACAAGTACTTCCTTCATTGCCGGTGTTACAACATTTATCAATTTAGCTTTATTATAAATAGTCCGTTCCAGCCGATAAGAAAGGTTTATCATAAATTTATTTTTTATGATCCCGGTTTCAATTGCCGACTCAGGCCAAATGTCGCGAACTTCGAATAACATTGGAATGCGTTTAAAAAAGTGTAATACCAAGGCTATGAACCCTACAGAGAGTGGAGGTGAACTCACGATAATAAGATCATATTTTTCCCGTGCTTTAAATAAACCTCCAAAAATTCCTGAGAAAACAAATGAAAAATAAGCACGCAAACGTCCTCTGAAATTATTATTATAAGAATCAGATACGTGGGTTCTGATTACTTTTATATTCTCTGAAAATGCATCTTCAAACACGTATTTTTTGTTGTATTTCGGATTGCGAATACCCTTTGTATAATGTGTCATTCCGGCTACAACAGTAATTTTATGTCCTTCTTTTGCCCATATTCTCGCCATTTCGTTCCAGCGTAATCCACCTGGGTCATCTTTTTCCTGAAAATATTGATGTATGAGCAGAATATGCATTTTATTTTTTTGTGATAATTGTTTTCAGCGACCTGGTTGGTGTAGAAAATTGTAATTGTGTTGAGTTTGTTTTAATGCCATAATCAGTTGATGTATAACTTTCTACAAACAAAGATTCTACAGGAATTTTATTTTCGTCAACCACGTCAATATTAAAATTAGATAAAAAAGAGTCTGAAATGTTCCATAATTGCGTCCAATACCTTTGAGAGGAGTTTTTTAAAGTATCGGTAATTTCCCATTCTGCTTTTCCTTTCCGTTTAATCACTTGTCTTGTAATTACATCTTCAATCCCTGCAGAAGGATAAATTTTTATTTGCGCTGTAAAAATAAAACTATCTGATTCAAATTTTACATTTCCGTTAATTTTCTTTGGCCAGTTGTAAAAAATAAACCTGGCTCCTTTTTTCATAATATCTTTCCCTTGGTATAATATAGTATTGTGCGATCTGCTACCGAAAAAGAAATTCCGCTCCTGATCTGAGGTATTATACATATATGTTCCGCTGTCGTGAAGTATGTTTTCTCCATTATGCCAGACATCAAGATGCAACATGTCGGCCTGTGCGGGGCGGTTTTTAAGTTTTGGACACCACAAAAATGTCATTGCATTTTCTTCAAGAGCAACATAATAACCTTCTTCATTAAAATTTTTGCATTCCGATTGGATGGCATTTTGTTTAATCTCTAAATTATTAAGATTAAACCAAAATATATCTTCGTAAATATGTTCAATGATATTGTAATTTAATGCAGCAGCCAAAGCCTGTATTTGCGGATAATAATTTAGATAGGGTTCACTATTTAGTGGGAAAAAAAGTGAGCCGTCGTTGTTGCCAAAATTTGGTAATTCACCAGTTTTTTTATTCCCAATAAAACTCAACATAAAATCAACTGATTTTGTTAACCTTTGTTTGACGTTATTTTCAACATTGATGTTATTTAGTGTGCATAGTTGCAAAAACCAGGTGCTTAATTGCATTGCCACACGTTGATAATTAAAGGAATGTTGGATGTAGGCTCCATCAGTATCAAATTGAAAAATAATTTCTTTTGAAAAAATTGAATGCCCTTTTTTTATCCATGATTCTGATTCTTTAAATTGCGGGAATATTAAACCAACGGTAAATAAAGCGAGAGATTCGCTGAGAAGATGGTTATTCCTAACAAAGTTTTTTGAAAAATACAATTCGTTATCAATGTGTTTAGTCTGTTGATAAATACTGTTTGTAATAATATCTCTATAATAAGTATTTAAGGTGGTTGATTCGGAATAATAATGTAATGCATAGATCCAGTTCAGAAGTCTTATTGCGATCTCCTGACTGGATATATAATTTGGCCCCTGACCATATGGATTAGAAATAATCCAGTTTTCAATTTCTGCAAATACAAATTGTGAAGAATCTTTTGTGAAGTGATGATCGTATCTTATAATATCGTATATATAACAAAATCGGGAAAGTTCCCATACGAATTTTATATCACCATGTTTAGATGAAAAATCGTTTAATTTACTCCAATGTGTATCTGCTGAATAGATATACCCTGAATTGGGATTAAAATGCCACTTGTTTGTGGCATTTGCTATAAATTGTGAAGTTTGAAAATAGGGATATATACCTCCAAAAATTTGTTCAGCTGTTATTTTAATCAAATGATCATTTGTTTTAGGAGCTGCAATATTATTTTTACCGGATATGAAAAAGGTTGCTTTAGTCCTCAAAGAAATTGCATGTGTTGTTTTTTCTGCTTCAAATGTTGAAATATTTATACCAGATTGTTTAAGATGTATTTTCTTTTTTAATGTATAAATAAGGCGTTTAATAAAATAACCTAAGCCATATTTATTTACCAGCCATACCTTATTTCTTATATTTTCAATAAAAATCAATACTTATTCGGGTTTGGAGGAATGTTTGATATTTTTATATTCTTCAAGTTCCATTCTCTGGACTGAATATGTGAAAAATTTGACGACGCATTGTTAATGTTTGTTTTCGGCCTTATTTTACTTTTTGAAATTATAATTACCGTTAACAATATTGGAAACAATAGTTGACCGGGACCGAAACAATCTTCAGATACGGAAATTACAAGAAAAGGAATATAACTTATTAAATGATTATTGCGGTACAGGTATTTCAATCCTAAAAATATTTTTCTAAAGAATATGAAGGATAGAACGCCAAAATTTAAAAAGATGGTGATATAGGTGTTATGTGTCCCGAACCCTTGTGTTTCAAAAAATTTATTGAGACTCACCTGTGTATTTTCGTATCCTGAGCCGCCGGGATATAAAGATTGTGGAAAGTCTTCTGGAATATGGCGAAGAAAGGCAATATTGAGATTACCCCTGAATGAATCGTCAGATACACCCATTTCGTGCAATTTTGCCCTGCGGGTAAGAGAAAGGTCTTCGGATTTACTTAAAATAAAAAGAGCAAATACTATCGAAAGAAATGACCAGTAAATTTTGTATTTGATATCTGATTTTATAATTGTAATAATAATAAAAATTGATACGCCAATAATGGAAGACCTTGATCCGGAGCCAATGACTAAAATAATTAAAATTGCCCCTAATAAAATGAAAAATATTCGTTTTAGACTTTCTTTTTTAGACCAATAAAATATCATCGGAATGCTGCAGGCGGCCGACCATCCAATGGTTCTGGATTTCAAGCCCATTCGTTCTAAATTTGGATTTGTGTAAAAGTCAAGTGAGATATACTGTGGATTTAACAGCAGTGGTAACAAATATACAAGTAATGGAACTGCACAAAACATATACATTTGTTTTAATACGGTTTCTTGATCAGGATACTTTATACATAAATGTTTCCAATAAATGTATATTACATTGAAATAAAGCAGGAAGCCTAAAGCATCTGATACATGTTCGTTAACATATGGGCTAAAAAACGCCGTTAGAATATACGTATAAAGCAGTAAAGTGTTAAACTGGATAACATTCTTATCCAGATGTTTGTAAAAAAGCAATATTAAAAGAAACCCGAATCCTGCTCTTTCATAGTCCAAAGTAATACTGAATAATATTGCAGTAGTATACGATAGCGTATGCAATATTGCAAAAATATAAAACAGGATTTCAAAATATGTCTTATTCGATTTATATACCATAGGCTTGGTATAATTTAGCAATCATTTGTTCAACAGAAAACCTGTTTATAGTATTTTGCCTTTTAGCGAGGAATACCTGCTGGTACTGCATATATTCCAGTAAAAGTAAATTGATATTCTCCGCGAGGTATTTGGGAGTCAAGTTATTATGATCTGAACAAATAGAAGGATATCCAACTAACACTTCTTTTAAACCTCCTTCGCCACTAGTTATAACCGGAATTCCTTGCGCTAAGGCTTCAATAACTGACACTCCAAGTGCCTCAGCGCGAGCCGGAATAACTAAAATGTCGCAATTTTTCATCAAGTCAAATAATACTGGTTGATTTAAAGCCCCCATTATTTTAATTTGAATGGTATCAGGTAGTTGTGAAATTCGGGCTTTTAACTTAGCATCAATTTTTGACGGGCCAGCTACATAAATTGTATGTATTTCCGGTAAATGATGCGCCGCCTCTATTAAAAGGTCCAGCCCTTTTAAATAATAATTGTTCCCTACAAATAACAATGTGCCATTTTTATTATAATTACTCCGTCCTGTAATTTTAGAAGGATCTATACTTTTGTAAATCACTAAACATCTGTCTTGATCGAGTTTGTATTTATCTAATAAAAAATTTCTTGTGAAATTACTATTAAAAATTATGATGTCAGCTTTGTTTATGGAACGAGATTCTGTAAAATTTCTTAAAAAATGACGTATAGAGCCTTTTAGGTTTATTTGATGTAAATCAGAAGAGGCAGTGTAATAATCATTAACTTGGGTAATGGTTTTATCGCCAATTTTACCAAAGTATAGATATGGAAAAGTATTATTGAAGTGAATAATAATGCGATTTTCCGGATAATTATTGATTACTTTTTTTGCTTTTTTCCATAACCTATAGTAAACGAAAGATTTGATATAGGTTTTTTTTACAGTTATAATATTTTGATCGGGATATTTACAATCGGAGGTTATGATCTTGAATTTGATCCCATCCTGTTTATAGAATTTATGTAAAAGGCGGGCAAATGTAGCAGGCCCTGATTTTGGATTATCAAATACACTTGTGATGAATATTATTAAAGGTGGTTTGGAGGAATGGCTCATTGATATCTTTTGAAACTTGATCAGGAGTGCGATAAAGGCGCCTCATTTTTGTTCCGGTGTTTTAAAAAGAGAGGACCGAAATCAGCCCACGAATATTCTTTTAATTGTTTAAAATTACTTTCCCCATATACTCGAAGTGTTTCGAGGGGTGTTGATAGTGCTTTTTCAATTATTTGTTCAAAATTAGTAGGTGTAAACAATAGATCTTTTTGAAATTTTAACCTGTCGTTGATTACGTTGGATACCGGAGCTACAATTGCTTTTCTAAATCCCATCGCCATTACAACAGATCCGGAGTTTTCTATTTCAAGAAAAGGCAGTATGACGATATCGGCGGCATTGTAATAATACTGTAGTTCATCTTTGGCAATGAATTTATTCAAATAATGAATTCTTTCATCTTGGATAGCTGTAATTTCATTATTTAGTTGCATGTCCATACATTTACCTGCAATTAAAATATACAGATTGGGATCGTTAATTTCCTTAATTTTATATAAATATTCAGGAATGCCTTTATACCGTTTAATTGAACCAAGTGTTAATATAACCTTAACATTTTCTGGAATTTTTAATGTTTTTCTTGATTCATCGGCAGATATTTTATTTGGATAAAATTCTGTATAATCACCCATTCCAATGAAGTGCACTTTTGTTTTATTTATGCGAAATTTAGCACAGTAATGTTCAACACTTGCAGGTGAGGTTACCCGTATGAAATTTACAAGATGTCCAAAGGATTTCAACACAAAAAATTTTAATTTACTGTTTTTCCTTTTATGAGGCATCATATTGTGAATTGTGCATGCAAGTTTGATTCTCAAAATATATTTACATATTAATATTTGAAAATAAAATAATGGTAAATTGATGTATGTAAGTAAAATATTTCTTCTAATATAATAAGATTCAATCCAATCAAAATGGATATAATCTGGTTTATAGCGTAATGCAGAACGAATTATACCCAGAAATCGGTCATTAATGCCTGTAAATGCCTCAATTTCCGGTGTCCTGTTTAATCCTTCTATCATCAACAATTGTGTCGGATCTGCTTCGCCTGCTACGGGTAAACATACGATCACAATTTTTTTAATATTATCCATTTGCAGATCAGTTAACCCGGTTTGTTATTCTTACCTCCAATAGTATTTGCAATTGCGGCGCCAATTTGTTGAAATGATTGAACAGGAAATTGTGAGCGTATCTTTAAATTTAACTCCATATATCTCGAATTTGTGGTATCTGAGATTACATTTTCAAGGTCTTCAACAGAATTAATGGTATTTGATTCGCTTTGATCTATCAGATATTTTTTATTTTGATACTGGTTTACAAAATTAAATACATTTAGTCTTTTATGGTTATCCGCTTCGATATTTATAATAAAAGATGGGCAGTTGGTGTGGCACACTTCCAATCCGAGAGTAGTGCCAATATGAAAAAATGCAAGAGCTCCTGAGATATTCTGAAATTTTTGATATATATCAGAATCACTTACGGATAGGTCCTTTTGCCTGAAGTTATCATCTAATATAATGTTAGTATAATTATTAAGGATCTTGTACTTCTCCCAATTTTTATTGTTTGGGTAGGGCCTTACAACTAATACCGCATTTTTATTGATCCGTTTTATTGCTTCACTTATTTTTTGAACAAGTGCTATTTCTTTATCTATTAATGACAATATCCCAATTCCACAACCATAGTAATAATAAGGTTTAGGAAAAGTGGACTCCTTAATGTTATTTTTGAAATTGAATAAGTAGCTGAGTTGGGTTGAGCCGGTAACATGAATTTTATTGGAATTAATTTGTTGAATATTAATGAGGTCATCTTTTATGCTCTCACTCCACACTAGATATTCCGCTTTTTTTGAGAACCTGGTATGTTTAAATGCATGATCCCAACTGTATACATATATAAAGTTATTTTTATGCTCCTTTATAATCCTAGAAAATAAATGATCATCGTAGATCTCTGTTAAGCATAAAAACGTTGTGATATCATCTATTTGAGTTTTTTTACTTACAGCAATGAGCTTTAAATAAAGGTCGTAAGATATTATATGTGGTAACCATCTATGTAACGTAAGTAAAAAATTTGCTTTTTTCCGAATTTTCAGGTTTTCAATATTCCCTTTTTTAAACTCTTCCATTAAATAATAATTCTGCCTGGACTTGGGCAATTTTCTCAACAAAAAATATACCTTTTCCAAAATAGGGGTGTAGATTCCAGCTTTACGTTCATTTATGATTCGATACTCCATATTTTCAGGAATATGTGCCTTTACAGTTTCTTCATGTTCCTTGCGAACAAATATCACAATCTGATAATAGTTATTTAATTCAACGAGTAAACGGCGAATGTCGTTTCTAAAATCAAAAAAATATAACATTATGCCTAGTTTCATAACAATGGTTTATCGGGGATTGCTTCTGATTCTTTTTTGTTTTGAATAAACAAATATATTTTTTCTGATTTTAAGGTCTTATATGTAATAAATATTAAAGCGAATAAGGATATGATCATTAAAATTATGATGGCGAAATTTAGATTTAATACATAAGATTTTATGGTGTAGATAATTAAAGAAAATGAAATTATTCCTAAAGAATTATACAAAATGTTTTTTGTATAAATTAATTTTAGATCCGCTTTTAACTTATTTATTGTGATATAATTAATGTAAAAGTATTCAAGAATTATTTGAATTAATGTTCCGATAATTACACCTGGAAATCCCAGTATAGATGTTAATATTACACTTGCGATTAGATTTATACTGACTGAAAAAACTGAAAAATTTAATATATTACTAATGTTATTGGTGTAAAACAGAGTTCTGTAATAAGGGCTATATAAAGTTGTGATGCATAAGGTTACCATACTTATTATTCCCCAATAAATGTAGCTATTGTATTCCGTGGTTCTTAACCATATCCACAACGCTTCTTCAAAAAAGATACTCAATAAAGCTATAATGGATAAAAAAATAATAAATGTCGGCCTTATAATTCTTGCAGAAAAAGAACTGAAATTCTCCCTGTTTAGTTCGAAATTATATTTTGATAATTGTGGTTGAACCACGGGATATGAAATAGCAAGTATACCCTTTAATAAAAAATAGGGTTTAGTAATAATTGCATAAATCGCAACTGCTGAAACACTGAAGAATGATGCAATTATCAGTTTGTCGGCTTGCACAGATAAAAAACTAATTATTGAGAATAAAAAAACCCTGTAATTGTACTGTATATTATTTACTTTAAATAAGGATCTATTCAATATCAGCCTTATTGGGATATTTCTGATAAATTTATTTTTCCAAACTAACAGCAGATCAAGCGATAATGAAAGTAATGAAATGCCTACCATTGCAATTGCAAAGTGTATCAGCGGAAACGATTTATTTAAAAATAGATATAAAACAAGAATTAACGTTGATGCGATTGGAATAAATTGAAGTATATTGCGCTCGTGGAAACAATTGTTTGCATTTAATATATTAATTGGGATGGAACTTATTGTGAGAATTACCGCATTAATAATTGCCAGGATGAAAAGACTAAAACTTAGATCCTTAGCATCAACTGAAAGTTGAAAAAGGGAGGTGCTGTTAATACCGATTATTAATAAAATGAAGACTATCAATATGGATGATATAATGTTAAAAGTGATCCCGGCACTCAATGCTGTGGAAAATTTATCTTTATCCTGATCAGTTTCATATTCTACTACATACCGGAATATTGATTTTGAACCCCCGAAATCGAAAGAGGCCATGGATGCTGAGAGACTGAAACTAATGAGGTATAAACCATACATTTCGTTACCATAGGCATTCAGACATGCAGGCAACGACAACAAACCGGCAACCATTTTTGCCAGATACATTCCATAATTACTAAAAATATTTTTGGAAAGTAATTTAAGCCCCGACATTAGTTAAAATAATGATTGTTTTGTATTCAACAGTTACAACACTTGATTTTAATTCTCTCATTTATTTAATATATAATTATCTACAAATTCTCTGATTGCGCCATTTCCTCCTGATTTGGTAAGCGAAATTATATTTTTTATTGCCTTTACTTTTGAAGTTGAATTTGCAGGGCATGCAGCAAGTCCCACAGATTCCAGTAATTCAATACAATTGATATCATCACCTATATATGCTACCTCATGCAGTGTAATGTTTTCTTGTTTACAGATTTCTATTGCTGCACTCAATTTTCCAGAAAAACCTGCACCTTGATAGAGGTAATCAACTTTTAATTTGGCTGCTCTGCGTTCCACTATTTTTGTATTCTCAGTAGTAATTATTCCTGTTTTAATGCCCGCCTCTCGTAAAAGATTAAACGCCATGCCATCATGAGTGTTAAATTTTTTAAACTCATCTCCACTTTCAGTGTAATACATTCCAGCATCAGTCATTACACCATCAACATCTGTTAAAAACAATTTTATTTTGTTTGTCATATACTTTAATTTACCAATAATTAAATAGAATTTATTTCCAATTTATACCGGATTTAATAATTTCTGCAGGATTCCCTCCAATCAGCGTATTGTCGGAGAAGGATTTAGTAACAACGCTACCAGCAGCTATTATTACATTATTTCCAATGGTTACGCCTTTTAATATAGTTACATTATTTCCTATCCATACATGATTTCCAATGGTTACAGGCAAACAATTTTGAGTTTCATTTCCATCTATTAAAACGTGATGCAGGTCGGAATCTAAAAGTTGGAAATTCCAGCTTATTGCACAATTATCGCCAATAGTAGAATTAGTAGTGCATAAAATAAGGGCATTTGGCATTATATAGGTATTGTCACCTATGTAAAAATTGTTATTGAGATAGAGTTTACATGCTCTGGCTATGCGCACGTTTTTTCCGATACTAAAGGTTACACCTTTTTTAATTTCCAATATCCCTTTTGCATTCGGATCTAATCCAACTTTGTTTGAACATATTCCAAAGAAAAACGGATCTTTTGCTACTATTTTGCCTCTGCCTATACGTTTGATCGAAATGGAAATAAATATACTTTTTGGATATAATAATAAACTTTTGATAATACTTACTGAATCACTCACTTTCCAATGAGATCTCATTATTTTGGTTATTAATAATTTCACCATGCCGTCCATCCTCCATCAACAATTAATGTAGTTCCTGTCATATAACTTGAAGCATCCGAAGCAAGGAATGTAAATGGTCCTGTCATCTCCTTTTTGTCTGCCATTCTCCCCAGTGGGGACAAAGCGGCAAAATTTTGAAGAAATTTTTCATCATGATCATTATAAATGCCATGCGGCGCAATTGCATTACACCTGATATTATCAGCAGCATAAAAGGTTGCCAGATATTTAGTAAAATTTGGTATGAATGATTTTGTTACAATATAATCTACAGGTTTGAACTGTACTCTGCCATCACCGAAATCATATAATTTTTGATTTGGAGCAACAAACGAATAAGTAGATGCAACATTTATTATGTTACCAAACCCTTGAAGTAGCATTTGCCTGCACATAACCTGGGTGACCAGAATAGTGCCGGTTATATTTGTTTCAACAGATTTTCTGAATACATCCAACGGGTAATTTTCAAAACGCGTGTTGTTATTATCACCAATGTTCTTTTTATCAAATTTAGCATCTATGGCTGCGTTATTGATCAGCACATCTATTTTGCCGAATTTTGTAACCGATTCTGTAACAGCGCTCTCACAACTTTGTTCATCAGTAATATCTATTGGCACTACTAAATAATTTTTTTCATCAAATTTTTTTAATTCCTCAGAAATAATCTCTATTTGTGAGTAATTTTTGTCTGCCAATATTACTTTAGCCCCTTGTTGTAAAAAATTTATGGATATTGTTTTGCCTATTAGCCCAAAAGCTCCTGTAACGAATATTACTTTGTCTTTAATTGTGATATTATACATGATTTTTAGCTATTATTGTGATTGTGCGTCCATTTAAAAATGGTGAAATTCCAAGTATGAACATTAAAAGTTTCGCAGTGTATTTTAAATATTTGGGAAATTTTTTTAAAAACTCATCAGATATGTATTCCTCAATGCTTATGATCTCGAAATCGTACTTCGCTAAAAGAAGTTTAAGACTTTTTTTGGAAAAGTAGGAAATATGGAATGGAAGATAAGCAGGCCATTTGATTCCCATTTTACGCCTGTCGTAACTATCGTGATTCGGCACTCTTATATATAAATGGCCACCGTTTTTAAGCAAATCTTTTATTTTTTTCATCACAAGATGTAGATCTGTAAAATGCTCCAAAACGTGATTCAACATTAAAACATCATAGGTGTTTTTATCATTGTATTCTTCAAAACCTGAGCATTCAACGGGTAATTCTAATTTATTTTTAATAAAGGCTGCAGCATTGGCAGAGGTTTCTACCCCTTTTACAGTATATCCTGCATTTGCAAGGTATTTTAATTGTAAACCATAACCAGGCCCAATTTCTAAAATTGTTGAATTTTGTTTCAGCACTTTCATTAAGTGATGAAAGTGAAATGCACCTTGCTTCTGTATTGACTCTTTTAATTCAGTTTCGTTTAATTCTTCATATTTTGTATGCATATGGGAATTAAAATACTGTTTGCTATTATATAGCTTATCCAGTGTATCACTTGAAGGAATAGGGTCGATGGTTCCATATTTACACTTACTGCATTCTATTACCTTAAAATCATTTGTATAAGGTACATTAAATTTTGTGTTTCCGCAAATCTCACAAATAAATTCACCCGGCATGATCACAAATTGAAATTATTAATTCAGATTCTTTGATTTGATTTAAGGAGTATTGGGGAATGTCGGGAATACTTTCGATTTGTCTAAAAAATTCACTTACTTCTGCCAAAAACATTTGATTTCTGTCGAAGGTCCCAAGATTAATTTCTTCCTTATTCATTAAATTATTTTTCGAAGAAATAGTTAATATATTCGCAAAATAATCCATGTCAATATTACTATGTTCAAATTCCCAATGGTAATTCCTGATCGGTGGATTGTCGAGATAATTTAAATGAATATTCGAGATGGCCCCATTTTCAAAATTTATTGTAATATCCGCAATAGATTCAGCATTGATTTCTAATTCGGCTGAGTAGGAAGCTGTTGTAGAATAATTTTTAATTTTCTCGCCTGACATCCATATTGCAAGATCGATATCATGACAAAGCGTTAAAAGTACACCGCCCCCCAGTGATCTATTTGCTGCATACGACTCTTTGTAATTTTCCCAGGGGTGCCAGTCGGGTAAATAACTTCCCCAATGTGAAGCAGAGGATACTAAATTCCCATATGTTTTATCCTCAATAAATGTTTTTACTCTTTTTATAAGGGGATGGAAACGCATCATAAACCCAACCTGCAATAATTTATTTGAGCTTTCAACAAGTAATTTAAGTGCATTTAAATTTTCTAAATTTTGAGTAAGAGGCTTTTCAACAAATACATGCATTCCGCTTTGAATACAAAGTAGTACTTGCTGTAAATGTTGAGAAGTAGGAGTGCAAATAAAAGCAGCAAAAGGTTTACGTATAGCAATATTCTCCCAATTTAATTCCACTTCAACGAGCGCTTCACCAATATCGCGAAACGGCAAGTTCCGTTGCCTGAATACAACTAAATTGTGATATCCAAGCTCCCACAAATTGCGAATATGTCTTTCTCCGATCGAACCGGCTCCTATAATTAATATGGGAGATTCTTTATTCATCAAATTTTATACAATCGTTGTATTGAATCAATTCCTCTGCTTTATAAAAACTAGACACATCATCAATGTCAATGGCAAATTTTTTATCTACGATAAAGGGAAGAATTTTTTTTCCGCTCATGGAATTTCCCTCTGAAATTGTTTTTGTTTTTATGACATCTAGAGTACCGATCTGCCAATAAACAACAGGTAAACTCTGTCGGGGCTGATTATAGGGTTCGTTAATTTCTTTTAGTGTAACGAGTGGTTCCATTGCACCATCATTATTATTATTCACCAGCCACATCTTAAATGGAGTGAGTGGCGATTCTGTTACAACCCTAATGGAATCAGCATCACTTGAAATTAATTTCTCAATTGCCTCATCTATCCAATTTGAAAAACGAACAGGCGAAGTGGGACGAAGTTGAACCACAATATCCGGAATATATCCCTCTGTTTTTTTCATCCAATCCAATTGATGTTTAAATACATCGAGGTCTGTTGACAAGTCCTCCGCTAATTCAGCAGGTCGAATAAATGGAATTTCCGCGTTATAATGTTTTGCAATGCCGGCAATTTGTTCACTATCAGTATTCACTGTTATGCGATTTATCAATTTACTCTGTTGCGCAGCTAAAATACTATAGGCAAGCAGGGGATGTTGTAAAAGAGGTTTGGTGTTTTTTCCGGGAAGTCCTTTACTTCCGCTACGAGCCGGGATAATTGCAAGTATTTTCATCTCAAGATAATTTTTTCAGTTTATTTCTTTGTGATATTTCAATATCCAGTATTTCTTTTTCCTTATAAACCAATGCTTCATGCACATGTTGAAGATCGCGAACTAACTTCTGCAAGCCGGGTACTTCCAAACTTGCTGCATGGTCTGTTCCTTTCCAGGTTCTGTCTTTAGTAAAATGCCTTTCTATCCATCTGGCTCCAAGTGTATATGCAGCAATATCCGCAGCTATTCCGAGATGATGACCGCTGAACCCTATTTCCTTAACTCTAGCGTCATATTTTTCATAGAGTTTATTAATTTCCAATAAACATATTTCTTTAAAGGAAATGGGATAACCACTAGTACAACTGTATAATACAATTCTGTTTTTTGCATTATTATTTTCCTCAAAAAAGTAAATGATTTTTTCTACTTCATCTGATGTTGTCATACCTACAGAAATATGTACTTCTCCTTTATAATTATCGCGGACAAGTTTCAACAGATCAAAATTATTATTACAGGCTGATGGAATTTTAATAAAATTTGGGTTTATGGATATTATTTCATGTGCACTTGTAACATCCCAAACCGAAACTGCATATTGAATCCCAATTTCTTCTGCATATTTTTTAAGTTGTGTATGTTGGTGAATATTGAATTCCAGAAACTCGCGATGTTTTCCGTAACTCTCCCCATAACTTTGCCAGGGCTCCGGATGCGGAGCATTAAATTGCTCTTCTCCTAAAAGTTCTTTCGGATTTCTCTTTTGAAATTTCGCATAATCCGCCCCACATTCTTTTGCGAGCCGTATTAATTCTTTTGCGATCTCAAAATCTCCCAAATGATTGCATCCAATTTCTGCAACTACTATTGGTTTCTTATAATTAAATGTGAACATGATTTTCTACAGCTTCGCCTCCTCAGTCACAGGCATGTGTTGAGCAGGTAATTAATTAATATATTTTATTCGGTCGTGTTGTTGGTCCACAACACGATCGCACTATTTAAATGTCCATTCTGTTTCCAGGATGCAAAACTTTCATCACTTAAAACATCTGTCTGCACCTTCCTGCTTATTATCGCTTCTGTTTTATGCACCCAATATTTTAATTTATCAGAATCCACTGCGCCAACTATAACCAGATTAATTGTACCGGTATCTTTTCCATCAGCATAATCTCCTATGATGAAGGCATATTTAATTTCTCCAATCTGTTTTACAATATTTTCTACCACCTTGTCCAAACCAAGATATTTACGTACAAGGCTGCTCACTTCCGGAAAAAGCGGATGTTTTTCGTTTGCCTGATACTGAATTGTTTTTCCTTCTTCATGCGACAAAAGGAATCCTGCTTTCGAAAGTTTGTTGAGTTCTATTCGAATTGAATTGGTGGATTCATTCATTTCTTTAGCTAATCCGCGCAAATGAGCAGATGACTTCGTATTGGAAAAGAACCGCAACAAAAGCCTTACACGCGTTTTTGATGTAATTAAAGAGTCGAGCACCGCTGTGAATGAGTAACAAATTTACTCATTCAATTATTTTAACCAAATTTTTGAAGTTTTTTTTGGCCTTTTTATACTTTTTCAGTCGATATTTCTGATCGCGAGTAAAGTTATCAGCAGTTTTTCCATTTCCTGAAGCGGAATCATATTCGGACCATCACTCAATGCTTTTTCAGGTTCAGGATGGGTTTCTATGAAAAATCCATCAACCCCGACTGCAGCAGCAGCTTTTGCCAAATAAGGTGCAAATTCCCTTTTACCGCCACTTTTTCCTGCCTCTGCCCCGGGCATTTGGACGCTATGAGTTACATCAAAAATTACCGGAGCAAATTGACGCATAATGGGAAGTGAGCGCATATCCACTACCAAATTGTGATACCCAAAACTGGAACCGCGTTCGGTGAGAAGAACATTATTATTTAATACAGAGGCTATTTTTTCTACGGCATAGGCCATATCCTCTGGAGCCATAAACTGACCTTTTTTAACATTTATGGTCTTTCCGGTTTTTCCTGCAGCAATTAACAGGTCGGTTTGTCGGCATAAAAATGCCGGAATTTGAAGTACATCGGCAACTTGAGCTACTAATGCTGCTTGTTCAGGAAGATGAATATCTGTTAAGATCGGGACTCCGATCTTTTCTTTAACTGCTTGCAAAACCTTTAATCCACTTTCCAATCCATCTCCACGAAAGGAATTGCCTGCAGTTCTGTTCGCTTTATCAAAAGAAGCCTTAAAAATATAATTATACCCGAGTTTTTCGCTTACAGCCTTCATCTTTTCAGCAACCAGCAAGCATAATTCAAGATTTTCGATAACGCAAGGACCTGCAATTAATAAAGGTTTTTTTTCTCCAACGGTAATGCTGGAGGTTACTTTAACCGGTGATGAAAAGGTGCTGAACATGTTGCAAAATTGCAAAAAGATTGGCTAAGGTAGATCTATACCCTAAAATACTATTTGGACAATGTCCTAATTTAATTTCTTTTTATTGAAAGACTCGAATTGTAAAGGGTTTAACCAACCCTGCCTTCTCCAGTTCATGACGAATACTATATAACCAAATATTTATTCCAATCTTTTGAACCAACACATAAAGTGTAAGAAGGCAGAGCAGGGTTAATTCCTTTCAATATGGTCGAGCCGGCTTTTCAATAAATGTACCTGCATGGTAAGATCGCCGATAACCTTATCGAGATCGTTCTTTTTTACAGGCATATAGGAAGAAAGTTTACTCTTTACAAACCAAATCTCTTTTATTTCATCGATATCCAAAGCTTGCTCCGGATAGGCTTCATTATCGCTGATAAGATACATTTTGTGTTCTGTTTCTGCCTTATTCACCAATCTTTTCACCAAAACGGTATCATTGGTTACTACTACATGAATATATCCATCGCGAACATCTTTAAAATGATTATCGCAAAAACGACCGATAACATAATCACCATGTTGAATGGATTCCTGCATACTATCACCTTCTATCTGAAAGCAGCGGAAAGTACCATTTCTGTAATCGGAACCAGGTAATTTAAATGCTGGTAGTTCCTTATAAAATTCAGGCTCCAGATATCTGGTCGGATATCCCGCAGCTGCTTTTGTATCAACCATCACAATATTTTCATCTCCTGCGGAATCCACGGTAACTACAATTGGCCGATAAACAATCCCACCGGTGGGTTTTTCTTCATCACTATTTGCCACCGGAACGATAAGTTGTGAAAGATCCACATTTAACAGGTCGTCAATAGAAATGTCAAAAATTTTGACTATTTCCAAAAGAGTCTTATGCCCCGGATTTGCAAGGTTGGATTCTATGTTCGCAATAGTGGTCCTGCCTATGCCCATCATGTCTGCAAGCTCTTGCTGACTCAGTTTTCGGGCATTTCTAAGATGTCTTAAATTAGATGAAATAAGTGCCATAAACTATTTTTAAATTTGTAATTGTCAAATAATATGACTTTATTTGTCAAAAATAATGACAATTATGGAATTTCCAAAATTAAATGAAAATTTTTTTAAAGGCCGTGGAGCTCAGATCAATCCTTTCAATCCTTTTCACGATAAAAATTATATTCAGGAGCATATAGAAGGGCTTGATGAGGAAATGTTGGAAGACCGAGAGACATTATTTTTTACCGAAAATGCAAAAAAAGTGGTGAATAAGGTGGAAAGCCCTGACGCTGCTATGGTTTATTCGGTTAATCCCTATCAGGGCTGTGAACACGGTTGCGTGTATTGTTACGCCCGAAACACCCACAACTATTGGGGTTTTAGTGCTGGTTTGGATTTTGAAACGCGCATAATTATTAAACATAACGCTCCGGAATTACTCGAAAAAGTGTTTATCGACCCAAAATGGACTGCTGCGCCAATTTCCTTTTCCGGAAATACAGATTGTTATCAGCCCATTGAAAGAAAAATGAAGATCACCAGAAAATTGATCGAGGTTTGTTTGAAATACAAAAACCCTGCAAGTATCATCACAAAAAATCAACTCATATTGCGGGATATTGATATTTTGGAGGCGCTTGCAAAAGAGGATCTTACACATGTTTTTCTTTCCATTACAAGTCTTAAGGAGGATATTCGCCAAAAAATGGAGCCGCGAACTGCAACTTACAAAGCGCGATTAAAAACAATTGAAAAGTTGGCCGCTGTTGGAATTCCAGTAGGGGTAATGATCGGTCCTGTTATTCCGGGACTTACTGACAGTGAGATACCTGATATCATTAAAGCAGCTGCCGATCATGGCGCTTCCACTGCGGGATTTAATATGTTGAGACTCAATGGTGCGGTTGACAAGATATTTACTGATTGGATCTGGAAAACTTTCCCAATGTATGCCGAACGTGTGATAAATAATACCAAAGCTGTTCATCAGGGAAATCTGAACGATAGCCGTTGGGGTGTTCGCATGCGTGGGGATGGAGAACTTGCAAACGTTATTCATCAGATGTTTTATATGATGAAGGAAAAATATATGGGAAAGAATGTGCCCTTTAAATATGACCTTACAAAATTCAGAAGGCCCGGACAATTAAAACTGGAATTCTGAGATGTATTTAAATAAGGAGTAAAACTTATTTGTGCTTTTGATTTAGCTTTACCAATCCAACAGGGAAAGTATAAATATGCGCAGACCGAAAGATCTATATTTTAATTTATTTAATAGCATTAATGCGTCGCGTTCCATTCCCTCTTTAATAAAAAAGTCAGGAATTAACATTATTTTTCCATTCTATCACAACGTTAGTGATGAAGATGTAATGCATATTAAACATTTATATCCATCAAAAAATAGTAACTCTTTTATTAATGATCTCGATTTTTTGTTGAAATATTATAAACCATTATCCATTGATGATTTTCTGGAAAAAAAGTATGATCCAACCCAAAATTATTTTGTTTTAAGTTTTGATGATGGATTGAGGAAAATGTTTGATGTAGTTCGTCCAATATTAAATAAAAAGGGTATTCCGGCTGTGTTTTTTTTAAATTCGGCATTTGTAGATAATATAGATTTATTTTACAGATATAAAGTTTCTATTATAATTGACCATCTTCAGGATGAAAATATAAGGAATATCGTTAACAAAACATTACAAAGTGATAGTTCTGATATAAAAAAAATAACTGAACAATTATTGTCGTTAACCTATGCAGATCAAAATATCATAAATAAAATAGGAAGAGAGACGCAGATCGATTTTGAAAGATATTTAAAGGAAGTAGCGCCTTACATGACAGCTGCTGAAATAAAACAAATGATTGCCGAAGGATATAAATTTGGTGGGCATGGTCATGATCACCCTTTGTATCAAAATATAACGACAGAAGAGCAATTTGATCAAACTAAAAAAAGTATATTTTTTGTGGAGGACAATTTTCCCGGTCAGAAAAAATACTTTGCATTTCCATTTACTGCCGAAGGTGTTGATAATAAAACGATAGGTCGAATTAAAACGGAATTAAAAATTGATCTTCTTTTCGGCACTGGCGGTTTAAGGGATCCATATACATCTGCAGTAATTGAGCGCATTCCTATGGAAAATGGAACTTTGAATGCAGAACAAATAATTAAGAATGAATATTCCTGGTATTTATTAAAAAGATTGGTTGGAAAAAAATGAAAGTAAATACACTGATAATAGGAGCCGGAAGAAGTGGAACAACATCCGTTTATGAATATCTCGCTCATCATCCGGAAGTGAATTTTTCCATCACCAAAGAATTACATTATTTTTCCATACCGGATCTTTATAAACGCGGTGAAAAATATTTTCACTCTTTATTTGAATCAAAAGAAAGAAAAATTACTGCAACAGCCGATACCTATTTATTGATTGATAAAAAGGCACCCGAGAGGATTAGAAATTATAACCCGGATATAAAATTGATTGTAATGTTGCGCGATCCTGTAGAACGGGCCTTTTCCAATTATAATTATTCTGTAAACTATGGCCATGAGAATATCAGCAACGCTTTTCTTACAGCACTGCAATTAGAAAAAGAAAGATTGGAAAGCAACGATATTGTTGAATTAAATAATACCTGTCATTTTTATGGAAGTTTGTATTATCTACATTTGCAATATTGGGAAAAATATTTCCCTAAAGAAAATTTTATTCTATTGAAACTCGATGATCTGAAAAAGGATCCCGAATCCTTTTATAAAAATTTAACCGCCAAATTAAATATCCCTTACATTCCATTCGAACTAGAGAATAAAAAGTTTAATGCTGGCTCTGGTGTGAAAAGTAAATGGTTGCAACAATTATTATTAAATAGGGATAGCGGCATAAGAAAAATAGTATCATTCGTATTAAGGCCATTCCGCAAATTGATCATAAAATCGGGTATCATTGATAAAGTTTATGCTATTAATAAAAAAGAAGTAGATCAGAAACAAATAACCCCGGAGGAGGAAAAACTCGCACGGCAATATTTTTTGGAAGATGTGAAAATGTTAAAATCGGAGTATGGGATTGATTTCAATGATGATGTTCAACATCAGCATGAATAATATATTGTAAACAGGTATAAATATGTATTTAACTGAACTATTATTTTTTTACTTTGTAATTAACTATTAATCGCTCAGAAACTATTATAAATAGAAAATGAAGAAAGTATTTTATTTTATCGCAACATTAACAATCATAAGTTGCAGCAAGAAAAAGGAACCGATTCCATCCGGTCCGCAAGGCTCATCTCCGGCGCAGTCGGTGCAGGTGGTGATTGTAAAAAAGGCGCCACTGGAAAACTCCATAAACGCAACAGGTACTATCCTTTCCAACGAAGAAGTGGAGATCAGAAGTGAGATTCAGGGAAGGATAACCGGTTTATACTTTAAAGAGGGAGAACGGGTTCAATCAGGAAAACTTTTAGTTAAAATTGATGACAAAGAACTGAATGCCCAATTAAAAAAGACCGAACTCAGCATTTTATTGGCTAAAGAGGATGAATCGCGAAAAAGAAAATTGCTCGACATAAATGGTATCAGCAAAGAGGAATACGATCAATCTCAAAATAATTTATTGAAATTGGAAGCGGATAAGGATTTATTGCAAATTCAAATTAATAAGACCAATATCATTGCTCCTTTTTCGGGAACCATAGGTTTGCGTTATATAAGTGAGGGTGGATTTGTATCCTCATCTGACCTTATTACGGTTTTACATCAATCAGATCCCATTAAAGTGGAATTCAGTGTACCTGAAAAATATGCTGCATTATTAAATAATGGTTCAATTGTAAATTTTACAGTTGAGGGTGATTTAAATAATTATAGCGCCAAGGTTTTTGCAAAGGAACCTAAAATTGATGCCGCCACTAGAACTATTAAAGTGAGAGCGATCAGTGCAAATCCCGGAAATAAATTAATACCGGGTGCTTTTGCCAAATTACAGATATCTCTGGAAACAATTGAAGATGCCATTGTGTTACCTTCAAATGCACTTATTCCAACAATTAATGGTCAATCTGTTTTTATTGTAAAAGATGGAAAAGCAACCATTCAATTAGTAAAAACAGGCATCAGAACGGAGACGGAAACACAGGTGACCGAAGGAATAATGCCTGGCGATTCTGTTATTGTTACAGGCTTATTGACAGTGCGAGATGGAATGCCAGTAAAACCAGTTTTGAAAGTTTCACAAAATGAAAATAAAGACCAGGAATGAATATATCCTCCATATCAATTAATCGTCCTGTTCTCGCATCGGTAATTTCAATCCTGATTATTTTATTCGGATTAATAGGTTACTCGTTTTTGGGAGTGAGGGAATATCCAAGTGTTGATCCGCCAATTATTACTGTTACGACAAATTATATCGGTGCAAATGCCGATGTGGTAGAGTCGCAGATAACAGAGGTAATGGAGGAATCCATTAATGGTATTGCTGGAATCAGATCATTATCCTCAACAAGTAGTGATGGAAGAAGCACAATTACAGTGGAATTTGAATTGGATGTTGACCTGGAAGCTGCTGCAAATGATGTTCGCGACAGAGTGAGTCAATCGGTGCGGAATTTACCACCTGATTGTGATCCACCGGTTGTTGCAAAATCGAGTGCTGATTCCAATCCCATTATTTCCATGACAATTCAGAGTAATGAAAAAACATTATTGGAATTGTCGGAAATAGCAAATAATGTTTTTAAAGAAAGATTGCAAACAATTCCGGGCGTAAGTGAAATAAGAATATGGGGTGAAAAAAAATACTCCATGAAATTATTGCTCGACCCGATAAAACTTGCAGGATATAATTTAACTCCTGCTGATGTTCGCGATGCACTCAGCAGAGAGAATGTAGAATTGCCAACCGGAAGAATTGAGGGATATGCAACTGAATTATCTATTCGCACCTTCGGTAGATTAATTACGGAAGAGGATTTTAATGACCTCATTATTTATGAAACAGATGGTTCCGTAATTAAATTAAAAGATATAGGCCAGGCTAAATTATTACCGGAAAATGAACGCACTATTCTGCGAGGAAATGGAGGTATACCCCAAGTTGCAGTTGCGATCACACCCCAACCCGGTTCAAATTATATTGAAATAGCCGATGAATTTTATCGCAGGGTAGATCAAATAAAAGGGGAATTATCTCCTGACCTGAAATATAGTATCGCACTTGATACTACAACGAGCATCAGAAAAGCTATTTCTGAAGTGGAAGAAACGCTATTGATCGCATTTGGACTTGTTGTGCTTATCATTTTTATTTTCCTGCGCGATTGGCGCACAACATTGATACCTGTTATTGCTATTCCAATATCGCTGATAGGAGCGTTTTTTATTATGTATGTTTCAGGATTTTCCATCAATGTGTTAACGCTGCTTGGAATCGTTTTGGCAACTGGTATTGTGGTGGATGATGCAATTGTTGTTCTGGAAAATATTTACGCAAAAGTGGAACGCGGAATGGCACCGCATAAAGCAGCACATGAAGGATCAAAAGAAATTACATTCGCTATTATTTCAACTACCATAACATTAGCAGCTGTTTTTTTACCAATTATATTTTTACAAGGTTTAACAGGAAGATTATTCCGTGAATTTGGAATTACTGTAGCAGGAGCAGTTATTATTTCTGCGATTGTTTCATTAACACTCACACCTATGATGAGTGCGCGAATTTTGCGACAAAGAGATAAACACAATTGGTTATATAGAAAAACAGAACCGTTTTTTACAGGATTGGTAAATGGATATACAAGATCATTATTAGCACTAATAAAGATCAGATGGATAGCAATTCCGATGATTTTATTTTCCGCATTCATGATATTTTATTTTGGAGGAAAACTTCCTGAAGAACTTGCTCCAATGGAAGATAAAGGCAGGTTTGTAATTAATGCAACCGCTCCGGAAGGCACTTCATTTGAAAGCATGGATGCATTTAATCAGGAATTAATTCAAATTGTTGACACCATTGCTGAGAAAGAAAATATTATTGCGGTTACGGCTCCATCCTTCGGATCATCAAGCGCAGCTAATTCCAGTTTTATTCGAGTGAGTTTGGTTGATGCAACAGAAAGAAATAAATCGCAACAAGAACTTGCCGATGAAGTTGCAGCAATTGTAAAAAAATATAATTTCGCAAGAACATTTATCAGTCAGGAACAAACAATAGGCGGCGACAGGCGTGCCGGACTACCTGTTCAGTATGTTATTCAGGCGCCTGACTTTGAACGACTAAGAGAAGTAATTCCGCAATTTATGGAGAAGGCCGCTCAGGAAAATGTTTTTCAGGTGGTGGATATAAATTTAAAATTTAATAAACCGGAATTAACCGTTGAAATAGATCGCGAACGCGCAAAAATTTTGGGTGTTTCTGTTCGTGATATTGCAGAGTCGTTGCAACTTTATTTCAGTGGTCAGCGATTCGGTTTTTTTATTTACAACAATAAACAGTATCAGGTAATTGGTCAGGCAACCAGAGATAATCGCGATGAACCATTGGATCTCACAAAAGCATATGTAAAAAATAACAGAGGTGAATTAATTCAGTTGGATAATCTTGTGCATTTATCTGATAAAAGTTCCCCTCCGCAATTATTCAGATATAACAGATATGTTTCTGCTACCATTTCTGCAAACCCCGCTCCGGGATATACGCTTGGCGATGGGATCACGACTATGGACAAAATTGCAGATGAAGTGTTGGATGAAAGTTTTTCAACCGCGCTTGCCGGAACATCCAAAGAATTTGCCGAGAGCTCCAATAGTTTGCAATTCGCATTTTATTTGGCACTTATTTTAGTGTATCTAATTTTATCAGCACAATTCGAAAGTTTTCGCGATCCTCTGATAGTGATGTTCACAGTTCCATTGGCACTTGCAGGCGCTGTTTTAAGTTTGTCGTTATTCGGACAAACACTCAATATTTTTAGTCAGATCGGTATTATTGTTTTGGTCGGAATTGTAACAAAAAACGGAATATTAATAGTGGAATTTGCCAATCAGCGCAAGGAATCGGGTCTGAATAAATTTGAAGCTGCAATAGAAGCAGCATCTCAACGCTTTCGTCCAATTCTTATGACAAGTTTTGCAACTGTATTAGGTGCATTACCCATTGCACTTGCACTTGGGGCTTCCTCAAAAAGCAGAGTATCTATGGGTATTGCAATTATAGGGGGATTATTATTTTCCCTCATTCTTACACTTTATGTAATTCCGCTTTTATACACCTATATGTCCTCTTCAAAAAAGAAAATTCCATCTGGTGATGAAAATTAAATGTTTTGAAAATATGAAGTTATTTAAAATAATAATTGTATTTATTATCAGTATGCCTGTTGTTTCATTTGCGCAAACATTAACACTTCAGCAGGCGTTGAATATAACCTGGGAAAATAATTACGGGATTAAAATAATAAATCAGGAGCTTCAAATAACGGATCTTCAAAACCATGCAGGATATGCCGGAATGCTCCCGGTAGTTTCAGCTATTGCGAATTATAATGTTGAGGTCACCAATTCTGAGCAACAATATTTTAACGGAGATACGCGCTCAGAAAAAAATGCAGGTGCTAATTCGTTGGATGCCGGTGTTTATTTAAACTGGACCGTTTTCGACGGTTTGGGAATGTTTGCGAGGAAAGATAAATTGGAACAATTGTATTCTTTGGGCGAATTACAAGTCCGCGCAAAACTCGAAGAAATTACAGTTCAACTTATGATTGATTGGAATAACCTTATTCAATTGGAAAATGCCAAAAAGGTTATGGAGAATGCCATTGAAATTTCCGCAGAACGATTGAAAATTGCGCAGCAAAGGAATATCATCGGCTCAGGTTCCGGATTGGATGTATTACAAGCCCAGGTTGACCTGAATACTGATAGTTCTGCCTATATAAATATTCTATTGCAAATTAAAAACACAAAAGCAGTTTTAAATGAATATATGGCAAGAGATGCAAACACTACATTTGATGTAAATGAAAAAATTTCTGTGGATCAAAAGATAAATATTGCAGGCATTAAAGAGAATGTATATGCTAATAACACCTCACTGCTTATTGCAGAAAAGAATAAACAAATTACAGAGTTACAAGTAAAGGAATATAGATCATATTTATATCCCACAGTTTCTGTAAATGCAGGATATGGATTTTTAAAATCCGTTTCCGAAGCAGGTTTCGTGGAATCCAATTTAAATGTTGGTCCGGGTGCTGGAGTAACGCTTTCCATTCCTTTATTTAATGGATTTACAGTATCCAGAAATATTGAGCAAATGAGGATCATGCAACAGATGCAGGAGTTGGATGTTCTTCAAACGCAATTATCTGTAAATACCAATCTGGCAATGGTATTTAACCAATATGAAACATCGCTTCAACTCATGAAAATTGAGCAACAAAATATTGAAGCAGCAACAACAAATGTTTCTATAGCCCTCGAAAAATTCAATCTTGGTGCTATTACCTCCGTTGAATTGCGTGAAATTCAGCAGCAAAAGGTAAATACGGAAAACAGATACCTGACAGAAGAATTAAATGCAAAAATTGCGGAACTCCAATTAAAATATTTTAGCGGAAATTTGATCACTAATAATTGATATTGCTTCGCAACCATTTTTCCATTTCCTCAAACGGAATATTTTTCCTTTTCGCAATATCCTCCACCTGATCCTTGCCTATTTTACCGATACCGAAATATTTTGATTCAGGATGTGCAAAATACCAGCCACTAACACTTGCTGCCGGATACATGGCCATACTTTCGGTAAGCTCCACTCCAATATTATTTTCTACATCCAGTAATTCGAATAAAGTTATTTTTTCTGTGTGGTCGGGACAAGCAGGATAACCCGGTGCCGGTCTTATCCCCTGATATTTTTCATCTATAAGATCTGTCGTATTTAATTTTTCATTTTTATCATATCCCCAAAACTCTTTGCGCACCCGTTCATGCATTCTCTCCGCAAAGGCTTCTGCTAACCTGTCTGCCAGCGATTTTAATAATATAGCCGAATAATCGTCATGATTTTTTTCGAAAAGCGATATCCGTTCTTCAATTTTAAATCCGGTGGATACTGTGAATGCACCGATATGATCGAACGTACGGGCCCCTAAATCCCCATAGGGGACTTTTTCGTACTCGGTTGCATGATAATTTCTAGTATTATCTGGAAGTGATTCTAAAGTTTTTAAGATTTTCGAAATTGCGTTTTCGATATTATTTAATATTTGACTATTCGTGAATCGCAAAACAGTGAACCCATGTTCATTTAAATAACTTGTTCTAATTTCATCGGACTCCTTATTTTCTGGTAGTTGGTGTATTAATCCATCCAGTTCAATAACTAAATTCTTTTTTATGCAAATAAAATCAGCAATATATCTTCCGATAATGTGCTGACGTCGGAATTTATAATTTTCTAATTTTTTTCCTTTAAGATTTCTCCATAGGATTGCTTCAGCATCAGTACTGAATGTCCGGTTATCTTTTGCAAATCTTTTCAAATATCTATACACTTGCGGATCAGCTGTTTGATATGGTTGCCCATCATCATTAATTAATTCCTCAGTACTAATGTTATCAAGCGAACTTATTTCATCAATGGTTTCTAAATTCTCGCTCGTTACGACATCTTCCCCTATGGGGAAGACCGAGATGGGGCCCGTAGCATCATGCGAATTCGATGTATCAATTTTATCAGTAAATTCTTTGCTATCACCATCTTCCCCAATTGATAATTCCGAGATCGGACCTTCCGCATCATCTGAAGTTAAATTATCCTCCATGTCGAAATCCTCCCGACTATCCACATTTTCCCCTATGGGGAAGACCGAGATGGGGCCCGGCCGCACGAAATCACTTAAACAATAATTCGCTTGTCCATCTGCTTTTTTATTTTGCTGACGTAAATTAAAAAGTCTGTTAAATTCAATTCCGTTTTCATCTACTAAAATGATATCATCACCTTCGCTATAACATTTAAATATTCCTATAATAGCTTTTGCTTCCAACCAATTTTCTGTTATAATTTTTTGAAGCATCACTTGAGCATCGTCAAAAAGTTGTTTGGCAGCAACACCAACTGTATCATCACTTAATATATCAGGATATTTTCCGTGTAATTCCCATGTTTGAAAAAAGGGTGTCCAGTCAATGTAATCCGAGAGTTCTTTCAAAGAATAATTTTCAAATATTTTAATTCCTGTGAAGGTTGGTGTAATAGGAATATAATTATTCCAATCGATAGTGAATTTGTTTTTTCTGGCTTCCTCCAGTGTAATATATCCTTTAAAGGATTGTTTGTATTTATGATTTTGTTCAATTATGCCATACTCGTCATTTATCTCCTTGGTAAAGGCAGCTTTTTCTTTGCCCAATAACTTTCCGGCAATGGTAACACTGCGCGATGCATCAGTAACATGAATTACAGGATGTGCATATGCCGGTGCAATTTTTACCGCAGTATGTGTTCTGGAAGTAGTTGCCCCGCCAATTAATAATGGAATAGTAAATCCCCTTTTTTCCATTTCGCTTGCCACATTTACCATTTCATCAAGTGATGGAGTAATCAACCCGCTTAATCCTATCAGATCAACTTTATTTTCTATAGCAGCTGTTAAAATTCTTTCCGCAGAAACCATTACTCCCAGATCAATGATCTCATAATTATTACATGCTAAAACAACTCCAACAATATTTTTTCCAATATCATGTACATCCCCTTTAACTGTAGCCATTAATACCTTCGGATGATCAGAAGTATTGCCGGATGATTTTTTTTCTAATTCAATATAAGGCTGCAAATATGCCACCGCTCTTTTCATTACTCTTGCACTTTTTACCACCTGTGGTAAAAACATTTTTCCGGAGCCAAAAAGGTCCCCCACTATATTCATTCCCGCCATTAACGGACCTTCTATCACTTCTAAAGGTTTTGTATATTTTAATCGCGCCTCCTCAATATCTGAATCAATAAATTCTGTAATTCCTTTAACGAGTGAGTGAGCCAATCGCTCTTCCACACTTTTACCGCGCCATTCATCGGTGGTAACCTCTGTCTTATCCTTTTTCTTTAACGTTTCCGCAAAAGTTATAAGATTTTCCGTTGCATTTTCGTGCCTGTTAAATAAAACATCCTCTATTTTTTCCAATAAATTTTTGTCAATATCTTCATAAATATCTATCATTCCCGCATTCACAATACCCATATCCATTCCTGCTTTAATGGCGTGGTATAAAAAGGAAGAATGCATGGCCTCTCGTACAGTATTATTTCCCTGAAAAGAAAAGGAGATATTGCTTACTCCGCCACTCACCAATGCTCCCGGAAGATTTGATTTTATCCAACGTGTAGCATTGATATAATCCACTGCATAATTATTATGTTCTTCAATGCCCGTGCCTACGGTTAAAATATTGGGATCGAAAATAATATCAGTTGGTTCGAAATTTAATTTATTTAACAATATATCATATGCCCTTTTGCAAATGGAAATTCTTTTTTCAAATGTAGTTGCCTGGCCTTCTTCATCAAATGCCATTACGATAACTGCCGCTCCTAATTGTTTTGCTTTTTTCGCCTGATATATAAATTTGTCTTCGCCTTCCTTTAAAGAAATGGAATTCACAATGCATTTACCCTGCAAACATTTTAATCCGGCCTCAATTACCTCCCATTTACTGGAATCAATCATTACAGGTACCCTTGCAATATCGGGTTCAGCAGCTACTAAATTCAAAAAGGTTTTCATCACATGAACGGAATCTATCATCCCTTCATCCATATTTACATCAATGATCTGTGCACCGTTTTCAACCTGTTGCCGAGCAACAATTAATGCATCATCATATTTTTCTTCTGTTATTAATCTCTTAAATTGTTTGCTTCCCGTAATATTTGTTCTTTCTCCAACATTTACAAAATTGCTTCCTTCAAAAATTTCAAATTGTTCTAATCCCGAAAAGGAAGGTAATTTTGGAAGTGTGCGTGGAATTCGCGGTTTATATTTTTTCGCTATCTCCGCTATGTATTTAATATGATCCGGTGTAGTTCCACAACATCCTCCAATAATATTTATCCACCCATTTTTTAAATATTCCTCTACATCATTGCCATTACTTTCAGGTGTTTCATCATATTCTCCAAATGCATTTGGCAAACCTGCATTAGGATATGCGGAAACAAAAAAATCGGTTTTTTCTGCAAGTGTTTTAATATGCTCCTTTAATTGTTTTGCACCTAGCGCACAATTTAATCCAACACTCATCAGAGGAATATGAGAAATGGAAATGAGAAATGCCTCCACTGTTTGTCCGCTCAAAGTTCTTCCGCTCGCATCCGTGATCGTCCCGGAAATCATTACAGGAATTTTTCTTTCAATATCCTCAAACAGGTTTTCTATTGCATAAATGGCGGCCTTGGCATTCAGCGTATCAAAAATTGTTTCAACCAATAGAATATCTGCACCTCCATCAATTAAACCTTTTGCCTGCTCATAATATGCATCTGCAAGCTCATCAAAAGTAATAGCCCGATATCCGGGGTTGTTTACATCAGGGGAAAGACTTAATGTTTTATTGGTCGGACCTAATGCGCCGGCTACAAATCGCGGTTTATGAGGCTCTTTTTGTGAAAATTCCAAAGCTACTTCTTTGGCAATCTTTGCTGACTGATAGTTCAGTTCGTATACCATATGTTCCAAATGGTAATCAGCCTGAGCAACTCGGGTTCCGCTAAACGTATTCGTTTCAATAATATCCGCACCTGCTTCGAGGTACTTCCTGTGAATTTCTTTAATGATATGAGGTTGTGTAAGCGAAAGTATGTCGTTATTGCCCTTCAGATCAGATCTGTGGTCTTTAAATAGCTGACCTCTGAAGTCGTCTTCGCTTAATTTATGCCGTTGTATCATGGTGCCCATAGCACCATCGAGCACTAAAATCCTCTCCTTTAATAATTGATTTAAAATTTTATCCACCTTGCAAAATTAGCACAGGATTAAGACCTTCAACCAAAATTTTAAAATCCTTTTACATTTTATTCAATAAATGGCTCATTTTGTTAATTTTTTTATAATTATTGAAATATTGGAATTCAATATGTTGCATACATGGTAAATCAAGAGGAAAGGGCAGTTTCATGACAGTCAAAAATATTTTTAAGAATAATACAAATGCCTGTTTTATTAGGTTTGTGGGCTTTTTTGGGAAAAATCGGGTGATTTATTGTCCATATACGTGACAAACACCCGTTTGGTATGGGAATAAGTTTTAATAATTGTATTTGTATTTGAAAAATTAAGTTAATTTTACGCAACCAATAATTGACACGACGCATCTATTGTTCATTCCCGCTCATGTTAATTAAGTGACCCAAGTCAAACAATACACGCTGTTTTAGATTTTTATTTAATTTTTAACCCTAAATTTTTAATTCAAATGTTGAAAAAATCGTTACTTTTCACAGCCCTTTCTATTTTATTAGGAGGATTAGTGATGGCGCAAGCCCCGCAGCGCAGTTGCTCAACTATGGATGTTGATGCCAGACTAAGGGCAGAAGATCCTGCGTACGCAGCAAATCGCGAAGCAATTGAACAATTTACCCAAAACTACATTGCAACTCAAGCTAACAGCGGCGAAAGAGCAGTGGTTACTATTCCTGTTGTTGTGCATATTGTGTACAATGTTGCTGCAGAAAACATTTCTGATGCTCAGGTTTACAATCAATTAGATGTATTAAATGATGATTTCAGAAGATTAAATTCAGACGTTGGTGAAACTCCTGCTTATTTTGCTGGTGTTGCTGCTGACTGCGAAATTAATTTCTGTCTTGCGACTCTAGATCCAAGTGGTAATCCTACTACTGGTATCACTAGAACAAGCACTACAAAAACAGCTTTCAGCACCGCTGATGATATGAAATTTGCTACATACGGACATACTATCTGGGATAGAAACAAATACCTCAATATATGGGTTTGTGATCTTTCCGGAGGTTTATTGGGTTATGCTCAATTTCCTGGTGGAGCTGCTTCTACAGATGGAGTGGTAATTGATTATGTTTATTTTGGTGTTGGTGGAGCAGGTTCTGCACCTTACGATCTTGGACGCACAGCTACGCACGAAGTTGGCCACTGGCTAAATTTATATCATATATGGGGTGACGATGGTACAAGTTGTGCCGGTTCTGACCTTTGTGCTGATACTCCAAACCAGGCTGATGAAACCTATGGTTGCCCAGGTGGAACCATTCGTATTTCTTGTTCAAATGGACCAAACGGTGACATGTATCAAAACTACATGGACTATACCGATGATGGTTGTATGAACTTATTTACTGCAGGTCAAAAAACCAGAGCTCAGGCTTTATTTGCTGTAGGTGGATCACGTGCTGCCCTCTTAACTTCAAATGGCTGCGGTGGCGGCGGCGGTGGAACATGTAATGCTCCAACCGGAATGAATACAACTTTAGTTGCTACAACAAGTGCTACGTTCAACTGGACAGCAGCAGCAGGTGCAACTAGTTATAATGTTCGTTATAAACCTACTGCAGGTGCAACCTGGACAAATACTACTTCAGCAACTACTTCAAAAGCGGTTACCGGCTTAACAGCTGCAACAGCTTACGAATGGCAGGTTCAAACTGTTTGTGCTGCCGGAACAAGTGCATATACTTCATCAACTACATTCACTACTACCGGTGGCGGTGGTACTTGTGTTGATAATTACGAACCAAATAATACTTCAGGAACAGCTGCTACATTATCAGCTGGAACTACTTACCTTGAGTTAATTGCAAGTTCAACCGATGTCGACTGGTTTAAATTTACAACTACAGGTTCCAATACTAAAATCAAAATTAACCTAAGCTCATTACCTGCTGATTATGATGTGAGATTATACAATCAATCAGTTGTACAAAAGGGTATTTCTGAAAACGGTGGAACTACTAGCGAACAAATTATCTGGAATACAACTCAGTCAGGAACCCGTTATATTAAGGTTTACGGCTGGGCTGGTGCATTTAGCGCCGGTGACTGCTATGATCTTTTGATCTCAACAAGCTCTTCAAACTGGAGAACAGACGGAAGTTACGTGGAAATGGATGAATACGATAACGCTATCGTTTCCGTATTCCCTAACCCTGCTTCTGGTGATATCGTAACTGTAGATTACTACAGCGTTCAGGAAGATATGAATGTTGCAGTTCAAGTATATGATATCCTTGGAAAACAAGTTGTTAATACTTCTAATTCTGTTGTTGCAGGTGAAAACATGATAGAAATGAATGTTGCTAATTTAGAAGCAGGATTTTATTTCGTTGTGATCAGCAATGGCAAATCTTCTTATTCTGAGAAGTTTGTAATAGAATAATTAAACGATCAATAAGTTATACAAGGGCGGCAAATTTTTGCCGCCCTTTTTATTTTGTAATTTTGGGCGGATGGAACCTATGCATAACCAATTCGATAACATACAGGAGTTAAAAAAGGAAGTGGAAGGATTTGCTGTGAATAATGCAGCAGAACTTGAGTTATTCAGGATACGTTTTTTAGGAACAAAAAATGTTTTGAAAGATGTTTTTTCAGAGATCAAGAATGTTCCGAACGAACAGAAAAAAGAATTCGGCCAAAAAGTAAATGAACTGAAACAACTTGCCGAAAATAGATTTGCCGAATTCGAAGGAAAATATAAAAAAGCAGATAAGGGTAAATCACTTGATATTGATATTTCCTTACCTGTCGCAAATAAAAATACAGGTGCGCGTCATCCGCTTACCATCATAAGAGAAGAGTTGGTAAATATTTTTACCAGAATTGGTTATTCTGTTGTAGAAGGCCCTGAAATTGAAGACGACTGGCATAATTTTACTGCATTGGGAATGCCGGAAGATCATCCCGCACGCGACATGCAAGATACTTTTTATGTGCAGACCAATCCTGCGATATTGTTAAGAACCCATACATCAAACGTACAAATACGTGTTATGGAGGAACAAAAACCTCCTATCAGAATTGTTGCACTTGGCAGAACATATCGCAACGAAACAATTTCTGCACGCGCACATTGCACCTTTCATCAGATAGAATTATTATATATTGATGAAGGGGTGACCTTTGCCGATATGAAACAAACTCTTTTGTATCTGGCACAGGAATTATACGGAGCGGAAACAAAAATACGTTTACGTCCCAGTTATTTTCCTTTTACGGAACCTAGTGCAGAAATGGATGTTAGCTGTTTTGTATGCGGCGGAAAAGGATGCGCAATTTGCAAACAAACAGGCTGGGTAGAAATTGGAGGTTGCGGAATGGTAGATCCCGTTGTTTTGGAAAATTGCAAAATTGATAGTGAAAAATATACAGGCTTTGCTTTTGGTTTCGGATTGGAACGTATGGCAATTCTAAAATACAGAATTAACGATATCAGATTATTTTCAGAAAATGATCTGCGATTTTTAAAACAATTTGAGCATTTATAAATTATGTTGAAGAAATTAATTGCATTTGTTTTTTTTATTACCTTGTTTGCCTCAGGAATTAGTTTTGGGCAATCAACAACGCTTGGTGAAGATAGTATTAAGGTTATCGGAGAAGATACTTTAATTGGTCCGCCAATTGTATTCCGGCAATACAACGAACGTTTTATTGATTTCATGTTCTTTGATGGAAACTTCAATGTGGTTTCATTTCGGATCATGGAAAAAAGTACCAGCTTTCAATTTATGATCAGCAGTTTGGATTCCAGCGTTTATTGTTTTCAAACAGATCCTGAGGAATTTAAAATTTTACTGGCCATGGTGAAAGAAATGAATGCCGAGCTGATGGCACAATCAAATTGGCCGGTGAAATGTAATTATTGTCAAACCATGCAGATGTTCTGGTATGAAGGTGATCACGAAAGAAGCACCTTAAAAAGATCTGTTGCTATTCCGCAATCATTTAATCCTATTTTGGATTATTGTTATGAAATAAGCAGCACCGAAAAAAGAAAATGCCAACTGGAATTAAAAAACTTTCAATCGCTGGAAGGATTTGCGGATAAATTACGCGGACCATCCGCAAACAAATAAATTATGCCCTTCAGTATAACCGATTCACTCAATTATGCATCCAAACTTACTCCACGGAGAATTTGGAATATGAGCAAGGTGATATCGAGTTATTATTATAGCATGTGGAGCAAAAAACCGGTGCAATGGGGTTTGCCAATTTCTTTATCTTTTGAACCAACTACTTCTTGTAATTTAAGATGTCCGGAATGCCCGAGCGGTTTACGTTCATTTACGCGTCCGACAGGAATGTTGCAAAAAGATTTTTTTAAGGAGACAATGGATGAGGTAGGAAAAGATCTTACCTATCTCATTTTTTATTTTCAGGGCGAACCCTATCTCAATCCTGATTTTTTGGATATGGTGAAGTATGCAAACAATAAAAAAATATATACCGCCACTTCCACCAATGCGCATTATTTAAATGATGCAAATGCAAAAAAAACAATTGAGAGTGGTTTGGATCGATTAATTATTTCCATTGACGGAACAACGCAGGATACCTATGAACAATATCGCATAGGAGGAAACTTAGAAAAAGTTTTAGAAGGTGCACGCAATATTGTGAAATGGAAAAAAGAATTAAAGTCGAGTACTCCATTTGTAATATTTCAATTTCTTGTTGTAAAACCAAATCAACATCAAATTGAAGATGTTAAAAAATTGGGAAAAGAAATTGGGGTGGATGAAGTTGCATTTAAAACCGCGCAAATTTATGACTACGAAAATGGCTCTAATTTAATTCCCACCATAGATTATTATTCCCGATACCAGCAAAATAATAACGGAACTTATTCCATCAAAAATAAAATGTCGAATCACTGCTGGAAATTATGGCACTCCTGCGTAATTACCTGGGATGGCACAGTAGTTCCCTGCTGTTTCGACAAAGACGCCACCCACCAGCTCGGCGATCTTAAAGACACATCCTTTAAACAATTATGGCAAGGCGGTAAATACCATAAATTCAGAACTGCATTATTGAAAGGAAGAGGGGAGATTGATATTTGTAAGAATTGCACCGAAGGAACGAAGGTTTGGGCGTAGAGAATGTACCGATGAACAGCCAAAAGATGTACCGATGTACCTATGAGCAGCCAAACTCCAGGGAGCCTGAAAATCTGATTTACTATTTAATACATTGATATTTAATTTCGGAGTATATACTTTCCTCTGAGTGATGCGTAGCTGTTCCATTTGCTGATTGGCTAATTATCTTTCCCTTCGAACCAAAAATTTTCCTCCCCAGCAGTACGCGGCTGTTCCATTTGCTAATTACCTTTCCCTCCGAAGCAATAATTTTCCTCCGAAGCAGTACTCGGCTGTTCATTGGTACATTATCTCATCGGTACATTGGTACATCATTTCAATGGTACATCATCACATTGGTACATTCATTACCTTTGTTTTATGCGAAATCTTTTTTTAAATCACCTCGCTCAAACAAGCAACGCTCCATTAATGTTGGAAATAGATCGTGCTGATGGTTGTTGGTTGTATGATGTAGATGGAAAAAAATATCTCGACCTTATTTCCGGAATAGCGGTGAGTAATATCGGACATAATAATAAAAAGGTTAAGGAAGCAATTACTTCACAACTCGATAAATACATGCATGTTATGGTGTATGGAGAATTTGTGGAGTCGCCACAAGTTAAATATGCAAAGTGGTTGTCAGATCATTTGCCGCATAATTTGGATTCGGTTTATTTTACCAATTCCGGAAGTGAAGCTGTAGAAGGTGCAATTAAATTAGCAAAAAGATATACTGGTAGAACAGAAGTAATTTCTTTTAAAAATTCCTATCACGGAAGTACTATGGGTGCTTTAAGTGTAGGAAATACGGAAGAAAGAAAAAATGCATTTCGACCTTTAATACCGGATAATAGAATTTTAACTTTTAATAATTTTGAGGATATTAATTTTATTACTGAAAAAACTGCCTGTGTTTTAATGGAGCCTGTTCAGGCAGAAGCTGGTGTGATTTTACCAGAAGAAAATTATTTATCTGCTATAAGAAAAAAATGTTCTGAGGTAGGAGCCTTATTAATGTTTGATGAATGTCAGACAGGTTTTGGAAGAACAGGAAATTTATTTGCCTTTCAAAAATTTAGTATCATTCCCGATGTATTAATTCTGGGAAAAGCAGTAGGAGGGGGAATGCCGCTCGGAGCATTTATTTCATCACGCGAAATAATGCAGGTATTTACCGAAAATCCATTTCTCGGACACATTACGACTTTCGGAGGGCATCCGGTTTGTTGTGCAGCCGGTTTAGCAGCTGCGCATGAATTAATGAATTTCAACCTAATAGATCAGGTAGAAAAAAAGGCGCAATTATTTAAAGAAAAATTAATCCATCCAAAAATAAAATCCATTCGGAATTGCGGATTACTCTTCGCAATACATTTTGATAGCTCGGATTTTAATCTTCAATTAAATAAAAAATTAATCGGAAAAGGATTGTTGGTAGATTGGTTTTTGTTTGCTGCGGATTGTCTGCGTATTGCTCCGCCTTTGATAATTTCCGAAGAAGAGATCCGTGATGCGTGTGATGTTATTGTGGCGACTTTAAATGAGGAATTGCGATGATGTCAGTAGCGTGTCAGTAGTGAATGGTCAACAGTGAGCCGTCAACAGTGGGCAGTGGGCAGTGAGCAGTTTGAAGCATTGGAAGATCTGCCTCCGAATTGAAATTTTAGTTTATTGTAGAGACGCAATGCATTGCGTCTCTACAATAAACTAAAATTTCAAAACCAGAACTCAGAACTCAGAACCTGCCTGACGCTGGCGCAGTCGGCAG